>NZ_JBIRQJ010000002.1:37731-373426 GCF_044333135.1 Streptomyces sp. NPDC021093
GCTGCCCGCGCCCGGCCGCTGCCCGCGCCCGGCCGCTGCCCGCGCCCGGCCGCTGCCCGCGCCCGGCCGCTGCCCGCGCCCGGCCGCTGCCCGCGCCCGGCCGCTGCCCGCGCTCGGCCGTTCTCCGCGTTCAGCCGTTCTCCGCGTTCAGATAGGTGAGTACGGCGCGCACCCTGCGGTGGCCGCCGTCGGTGGTGGGCAGCCCCAGCTTGTTGAAGATGTTCCCGATGTGCTTGTTCACCGAGGTCTCGGCGATGAACAGAAGCTTCCCGATGGTGGTGTTGCCGTGTCCCTCCGCCATCAGGGAAAGCACCTCGCGCTCCCGCGAACTGAGCACCGCGAGCGGGTCGTTGTGGGTGCGGCGCACCATCAGCTGGGAGATGGCCTCGGGGTCCATCGCGACGCCGCCGCCGGCCACCCGCTCCAGCGCCTGCAGGAACTCCTCGACCCTGCTGATGCGGTCTTTGAGCAAGTAGCCCACGCCCAGGGCCCCTTGGGCGAGCAGCTTGGAGGCGTAGGCCTGCTCGACGTACTGGGAGAGCACCAGCACCGGCAGGTTCGGGATCTCGGCGCGCGCGGCCACGGCGGCCCGCAGCCCCTCGTCCTGGAAGGTCGGCGGCAGCCGGACGTCCAGGACGGCGATGTCGGGGCGGTGTTCGAGGAGCGTGGGCAGCAGGGTCTCGCCGTCCTCGACCATCGCGCAGATCTCGTGCCCCGCACTGGTCAGCAGCAGTGAAAGCCCCTCCCGCAGAAGGGTGTTGTCCTCGGCGATCACGATCCGCACGGCAGCTCCACTCGCAGGATGGTCGGCCCCTTGACCGGGCTGGACAGCTCGGTGGCGCCGTCGAACGCGGCGACGCGACGCCTGATCCCCTGCAGACCACTGCCGGAGTCCTCCGACACGCCGCCCTTGCCGTTGTCACGTACGGAGATGATGATCCTGCTTCCTGTGGTGTAGAGGCGAACCTGGGCGTGGGTGGCGCCGCTGTGCTTGGCGACGTTGGTCAGCGCCTCGGAGATCACGAAGTACGCGGCGGACTCGACCGCGACGGGTGCGCGTCTGCCGCTGCCGTCCGTTTCGAGGTCGAGCTCGGTGGGGACCTGGCAGACCGCGACCAGCGAGCGGACGGCTTCGGCCAGGCCGTGGTCCATCAGGATCGGCGGGTAGATCGCACGCACCGCCTGCCGCAGCTGGGTGAGCGACTGCTCGGCCAACTCGTGGGTGCGGTCGATGAGTTCGGGGAGGCGGGCCGGGTCGTGGACGAGCGCCTGCTTGATCAGTCCGAGCCGCAGCGAGACGCTCACCAGCCCTGCCTGGGCGCCGTCGTGCAGATCCCGTTCGATCCGGCGCAGCTCCGCGGCATGGGCGTCCAGGGCCTCGGCGCGGGTGGCGGTCAGTACCTCGACCCGCCGGGCCAGGGTCACCTTCCGGTGCCGCGGCTGCAGGAAGAAGCGCGTCATCCGGGCATGCCCGCGGGCCAGCAGCGGAACGACGAGGCCGGCCAGTGCGGCGTACGCGAGGCCGACGATCACGGCGCCCATCGAGGCGGTCCAGGTGCTGATCTCCCAGAGGAGGAACTGGGCGGGGGTCGGCACGAGTTGCCACCACAGCGGAGTGGTGAACCAGCTCGTCGCGCCCGCGGTGAGCCCCAGCGTCAGCGCGCAGTTGAAGAGGCCGAACAGGGAGTGCAGCAGCAGCCAGGCGATGTCGGCGTAGGTGGCACGGTCGGTGAGCAGGGTGTGCGCCCGGACCAGCACGCCGCCCTTGAGGGGCCGGTAGTCCGAGTGGATCTCGGTGTCCAGCAGGGCCGCTGCCCTGGCCCGGTGGCGGTCCGCCGCACGGCGCAACTGCCGTAACAGGCTGGGTAACAGGAGCAGACCCGGGCCCACCAGGATCAGTGCGAAGGCGATGCCCAGGGTGTAGAGACCGATCAGGGCGAGCAGTGCGGTACCGCCGTTGATCAGTACGTACGGTAACGAAGCGATGAAACGGGAGACGAAGGCGTCCCAGGTCATCGACCGGACGGGACCCTGCGGAACCGTTCGCTGAGAAGTCACCCGCATGCTTGCCCGCTCCCCCTCCACACGTCCTGGAGACGTTATCACCCGGCTTCCGCACTGCCCGGGGATCTTTCGCGACGGCGCGAAAAGGGGCAGCTGGCTGCACCTTTCGACTACCAGTACACGTCGTGGTGGGCCGCGCCCCGGGCCTCTAGCGTGAAGACGGAAGACAAAGAGGTCGTTTCGGCAGAGGGAGATTCAGCGGTGGCACGCGGTGAGAGCGTCGGCCGGGCACCCGGCAGCGGGACTTTGGACACGGCCGTCGGCGGCACTGCGCCGGGCCCCGATCCCTGGGCGGTACGCCTGCAAGGAGTGAGCAAGGGCTACGGACGGGGCCCGGGAGCGGTCGTCGCCCTGCGCGACCTGACGATCAACTTCTCCCGGGGCAGCTTCACCGCCGTCATGGGACCTTCGGGCGCGGGCAAGAGCACCTTCCTGCACTGCGCGGCAGGACTCGACCGGCCGACCTCCGGCTCCGTCCGCCTGGGCGGCACGGACCTGGCGGAGCTGACCGAGGCGGAGCTGACCATGCTGCGCCGGGAGCGCGTGGGCTTCATCTTCCAGGCGTACAACCTGCTCTCCTCGCTCACGGTCGCGGAGAACATCACCCTGCCCATGATGCTCGCCGGGGGAGCGCCCGACCCCGGCTGGCTGGAGCAGGTCGTGCGCCAGGTCGGCCTTGCCGACCGCATGGGCCACCGGCCGGCCCAGCTGTCCGGCGGCCAGCAGCAGCGGGTGGCCATCGCACGGGCCCTGATCACCCGCCCCGAAGTGATCTTCGCCGACGAACCGACCGGCGCCCTGGACTCCCGCACCGGACGACAGGTGCTGCAGCTGCTGCGCCACGTCGTGGACAGCACCGGGCACACGGTCGTGATGGTCACCCACGACCCCGTCGCCGCGTCCTTCGCGCACCGGGTGGTCTTCCTCGCCGACGGCTCCTTCGCCGAGACGATGGAGTCGCCGACCCCCGAGCGGGTCGCGGAACGCATGACGCGGCTCGGGGAGTGGTGACGCGGTGATCTTCCGACTGGTCCGCATGACGCTCAGGGAGCGCAAGTCCGGACTCGTGGGCGCCTTCGTCGCGCTGTTCGGTGCGGCGGCCCTGGTGACGGCCTTCGGCATCCTCCTGCAGTCCGGCATCGGCTCCGGCACCCCCACGCAGCGGTACGCGGCGGCCGCCGTGATCGTCAGCGGCGAGGAGTCCTTCAAGGTCCACGACGGCAAGAAGACCAAGGAGAAGCCGCTGGCCGAACCGGCCCCGGTGAGCCGTGAACTGATCGCGGCGATCGGCCGGGTGCCGGGCGTGGCCAAGGCGGTGGGCGACGTCAGCTTCCCCGCCCATCTCGTGCGTGAGTCGGGCGAGTTGGTGGCGGGCGAGGACGGCCGCCCCTCCGTCGGGCACGGCTGGGACAGCGCCGTGCTGGCCCCCTTCGCGCTGACGGCGGGACGCGCCCCCCAGCGGGCGGGCGAGGTGGTGATCGACGCGGGTCTCGCCGAACGGGCCGGGGTGGAGCCCGGCCGACGGGTGAAGCTGGCGGCCACCGGGCCCGCCGCCGAGTTCGAGGTCACGGGCGTCGCGGCCCCGAAGAGCGGGGACGGGTCGCTGCGTACGGCCTCCCTCTTCTTCACCGAGGCGCAGGCGGCGACCCTGTCCGGCGACCCGGAGAAGGTGAACGCCGTCGGCGTGGTCGCCGCGCCGGGAACCGACCCGGAGGAGCTGGCCGAACGGATCGAGCACGAGGTGCCCGACAAGGGCCTCCACGCGCACACCGGTCCGGAGCGCAGCCAGGTGGAGAACCCCGACGTGGCCACCGCCCGCAGCGACCTCCAGGAACTGGCCGGTTCACTGGGGGCGGTCGTCGTGCTCATCGCGATGATCGTGGTGGCGAGCACGCTGGCGCTGGGCGTGCACCAGCGGCGGCGCGAACTGGCGCTGCTGCGTGCCGTCGCGGCCACGCCGCGTCAGATCTACAAGATGATGGCGGCCGAGGCGCTGCTGATCTCGCTGGTGGCGGCGGTGCTCGGCTGCCTGCCCGGAATGCTGGTCGCCGGCCTCATGCGGGTGGCCCTGACCACCATCGGGATCCTGCCGGACGACTTCGAGTTCTCGTACGGTGTGCTGCCCATGGTCGTCGCGGTGGCCGTCTGCGTGCTGGCCGCCGAGGTCGCCGCGCTGGGCGTGGCCCGCAAGGCGGTCGCCATCCGCCCGGTGGAGGCGATGGGGGAGGCCGCCGTGGAGCAGCCGGGGCTGAGCCGGGGCCGGGTGATGTTCGGCGTGCTGCTCTTCGTCCTCGGTGCCGCGGCCTCCCTGCTGCCGCTGTTCTTCGGGAGCATCTTCGCGGTGGCCGGTGCGGGCTCCGGCGGCCTCGTCATGGTGGTCGCGATCCTGCTCCTGGGCCCGCCCGTGGTCGCGCTCTCCACCCGGCTGCTGGCGGGCCCGGTCCGCAGGCGCACCGGGCCGCACGGCTTCCTGGCCGTCGCCAACACCCGTGCGCACGCCCGCCGACTGGCCGCGGGCATCGGCCCGTTGACCCTGGCGATCGGTTTCGCGCTCGTCCAGCTGGTGATCCCGACCACGACGTCGGCGGCCGCCCAGGACCAGGCCGAGCAGGGCATCGTGGCCGACTTCACGCTCACCGGGACCGGCGGCGGCGTGCCCCTGCCGGCGGCCGCAGAGGCGGCCCGGCTGCCGGGGGTGGCCGCGGCGACCGGGATCGTCCGGGTGGAACTCTCCGCCTCGCGCAAGCTGCTGGACTCGCCGGAGATCTTCAAGTACCAGGCGCAGGGCGTGACTCCCGGGGGCCTGGCCGCCACGATGGACCTGAAGGTCACCGAAGGCAGCGTGGACGGGCTCAAGGACGGGACGGTGGCGCTGAGCGGCGGCGCCGCCAACACCCTCGGTGTGGGGGTGGGCGACCGGACCCGGCTGCACCTGCCCGACGGCGTCGAGTACAAGCCGGTGGTCGTGGCGGTGTACGACCGGGGCCTCGGCTTCGGCGACGTCACCCTGCCGCAGCAGACCGTACTCGCGCACAGCACACGCCGGTTGAACGACTCGGTGTTCGTCAAGGCCGCGCCCGGCGCGGACAAGGGAGCGGTGGAGGAGGCGCTGCGCGGCCTCGGCGGCCGGTACCCCGGCACCGAGGTGCTCGACGAAGCGGGCCTGTCGGCGGCCCAGGAGGGCCAGGCGACCTCCAGCGTGCTCAGCAGCGCCCTGCCGCTGGCGCTGATCTTCGGCTATCTCGCCATCGCGGTGGCCAACACCCTGGTGATGGCCACCCTCGGCAGGGTGCGGGAGTTCGCCCTGCTCCGCCTGGTGGGCGCACCCGCGCAGCAGGTGATGCGCATGATGCGGGTGGAGGCGGGAATCGTGGTGATCATCGCCGTGGTGGTGGGCACCGTGGTGCCGCTGCTGCCCCTGGTGACCGTGAGTCTGGGGCTGACCGGCTCGCCGGTGCCCCACATCCCCCCGCTGCTCTACCTGGGGATCGTCGCCCTGACCACGGCCATCGGCGCGCTGGCCGTCCTGCTGCCCACCCGGTGGGCGCTGCGCACACCGCCCGTGCTGGCCATCGGCCTGCGGGAGTAGGCGCGCCGGACGCCGCGCGCAGCCCCCACGCGCAGTCCCCGCGAGCAGCCCTCGCGCGGCGTCAACCAGCGTTATTTGCCTGCGACTTAAGGGTCCTGTCGCGCCGAATTCCCGATGCTAGCCTCATTCGAGCGGAAGGAAATTTGAATTTCGGCACGCAGGGCGGGGCGTTGTGGATTCGGAAACCCTGATCAAGCGAATCAATGGAATAACCGACAGCTATGACATACCCGAGGCGCAATTCGCGCTCCTCGAAAGCGGCGAGTCGGTAACGGCGCGGCTGGGAACGGCGCGGACGGGAACGGCGCGGACGGGGACCGGGAAGGGGGACCGAGAGGTTCTCCCGCGGTTCCCCTTCGCGTCGGTCACCAAGCTGTTCACCGCGACGGTCGCCATGCAGCTCGTCGACGACGGCGATCTCGAACTGGACGCCCCCCTGGGGCAGTACGGCACCGAGTTCGCCGACGCGCCGGACGCCATCGGTGCGCGCGTGACCCTGCGGCACCTGCTGAGCCACACCGGCGGGCTGGTCTGCGACCACCGGGGCGACAGCCGCTCGACCAGGCGGCACGCGGCGGCCACCGCCGCGCAGCCCCTCCTCTTCGAGCCGGGGAGCGCCTTCTCGTACTCCAACGCGGGGTTCGTGCTCGTCGGCCGGCTGATCGAGCAGGTGACCGGCACGGACTGGGCGGACGCGGTGTCCTCCTTCCTGCTGCGCCCGCTGGGCATCGAGCCGTCGTTCGTCCCGGGCCCCGGCATCACCGGCGGGCACGCCCCGACCAGGACCGGCCCGCTGCCGGTGGAGTCGGCGCTGCCCGCGGGTCTGGCCCCGGCCGCCGCACTGGCCGGCACGGTCGAGGACCTGGTGCTCTTCGCCCGGCTGCACCTGGACCGGCGGGACGGCCTGCACGACGCACTGCTCGACGCGCAGAGCGTCGCGCTGATGCGTACGGCGGCCCCCGGCGCCACCCCCTTCGGGCTGGCCGCGGGCTGGGGGCTGGGCTGGGGCAGGTACGGAACGCCGGAGCGGCCCTGGTTCGGACTGGACGGCTCGGGCGCGGGGACCACCTGCAACCTGCGCGTCGACCCCGAGGGCGGCACGGTGATCGCGCTGCTGACCAACTCCTCGGCAGGCCTGGCGGCATGGCACGAGGTCACCGAACTGCTGCGCGCCGATGGCCTGGACCTGGGAGCGCCCCCGCCCCGGCGGGCGACGCGGGGCACCGGCGGCCTCCAGGGCCGCACCGGGGCCTGGACCAACGGCGACACCACCTACCTCGTCGGTACGGGCCGCGACGGCGAGGTCTTCCTGGAGGACGACGACGGCGCCCGCTACCGGCTTGAGGCCGCGGCGGACGACGAGTTCTCGGCGCACCGCCAGGACCTCGCGGGCCTTCCCCTCACGGGGCGCTTTCTGGTGGACCGGGCGACCGGTTCCACCGACCTCATGCAATTCTCCGGGCGCATGCTGCGCAGGGAATTGAATTCCGCTGCCACGCACAGCTGATCTGCCACACACCGCTGATCTGTTACGCACCGCTGATCTGTCACGCACAGCTGGTCTGCCCTCCCGCACGTGATCTGCCGCAAGCAGGGCGAAATCGGTGTCGGTCCACTCTTCGTTGGAGTTTGAAAGTGACGGAATTCCCTCCGCGCATTCCCGTGCAGCGCACCGCCCACGAGCGAGCGCTCTCGCCCGAACAGCGCCGGCTGTGGTTCCTGAACCGGCTCCGCGCTTCGGGGGCGGAGCACAGCCTGTCCGTCGCGTTGCGGTTGACCGGGGCCCTCGACCTCCCGGCGCTGCGCCACGCGCTCGGCGACGTGAGCAGTCGGCACGAGGTGCTGCGCACCGTGTACGCCGAGCACGAGGGCGCCTGCCGTCCCGAGAGAAGGCCCGCCCAGGAGCTCTTCGCCGGGCTGGCCGCGGAACCGCTGGAGGCGTCCCGGCTGGCGCGGACCCTGCTCGACGAGGCGGCGCTGCCCTTCGACCTCACCCGCCAACACCCGCTGCGCGCCCGGCTGTTCGCCCTCGCGGCGGGCGAACACGTACTGGTCCTGGTGGCACACCGGATCGCGGTGGACGAGGCCTCGCTCGACCTGCTGATCGAGAGCCTCGCCGACGCGTACTCCCTGCGCCTGCGGAACCGGCGGCCACCGGCCTGCTCTACCACCCGCCAGTACGCCCAACTCGCCCAGCAGAAGAGGGAGTTCCTCGACGCCCCGCAGGGGGACCGGCCGTCGCGTGCCGCCGAGCAGCTCGACCACTGGCGCGCCGCCCTGCACGGCATGCCCGAGCAGCTCTCCCTGCCCACCGAGCGGGTAAGGCCCGCCGTGGCGGAGTACCGCGGCGCCGAACTCGGGCTGGAGCTGGACGAGGAACTCCACCGCGCGGTGACCCGCATCGCCGCCGAGTGCGCCGCCGACGCCGCCGCGGTGCTGCACGCCGCGCTCGCCGCGACGCTCACCCGCTTCGGCGCGGGCCGGGACCTGCCGATCGGCACCTGGCTGACCGGCCGGGAGACCCCCGAACGCGCGCCGGTGGTCGGCCCGTTGGCCAATCTCGTGGTGCTGCGGACCGCCGCCGACGAGAGCTGGAGCCTGCGGGACCAGACCGCCCACTGCGCGGCCCTCGCCGCCACGGCCCGTGACCACGGTGACCTCCCCTTCGCCCGCCTCGTCGAGGAGCTCCAGCCGGAGCGCTCCCTCAACCGGCACCCCCTGTGCCAAGTGGCCATGGACGTCACGTCCCGGGTGCGCGCACCCCTCGACTTCGGCGGCCCCGAGGCCCGCGTCGAGTCCCGCCCAGTGGCCCGTGTCGAGGCCCGTGTCTGGGAACTGCCGCGCCCGCACCTCCCCTTCGACCTCCACTTCCGCTTCAGGGAACGGCACGCCGACGGTGCGCCGCGCGGTATCGAGCTGACCCTCGGCTACGCCGTCGAGCTGTTCGACGAGCCCGGAGTGCGGCGGCTGGCGGAGGCGTTCGTACGCCTGCTGACGGCGGCGGTCGGCTCCCCGGACGCCCCGCTGCACACCTTCGAGGTGCTCGACGCGGCGGAGCGCCACCGGCTGCTGGAGCAGTGGAACGAGACGGTGCGGCCGGTTCCGCCGGCCGGGCCCGCCGCCCTCTTCGAGGAGCGGGCGCGGCTCCACCCCGACGCCGTGGCACTGGTGCACGCGGGCGAGGAGATCTCGTACGCGCAGCTCGACGCGCGCGTCAACCGGCTGGCCCACGCCCTTCTGCAACTCGGGGCAGGACCCGGGACCTTCGTCGCGATCGCCCTGCCCCGCACCCGGGACCTGGTGGCGACCCTGCTGGCGGTGGCCAGGACGGGCGCCGCGTATCTGCCCGTCGACCCGGAGTACCCCGAGGACCGGATCGCGTACGTGCTGCGGAACACCGCGCCTGCCGTGGTGGTCGCCGACGGTTCGACCGTCCCCCGCCTCCCCGCCGCCACGGGGGGACTGCTGGTGCTCGACGACCCGGACACGAAGCGGCGGCTGGACGCACTGCCCGCCACGAACCCGGTGCCGAACCCGGCCACGAACCCGGTGCCGAATCCGGCCGCGGGCGACCAGGACGCCGCCTACGTCATCTACACCTCGGGCTCCACCGGCCTGCCCAAGGGCGTCGTCGTGGGCCGCCGCGCACTCTCCAACTTCCTGGCCGCGATGGCCGACCTGTTCCCGCTCTCCGCGGACGACACCTGGGTGGCGGTCACCACCGTCTCCTTCGACATCGCGGCCC
Source organism: Streptomyces sp. NPDC021093 (assembly GCF_044333135.1). NCBI lineage: Bacteria > Bacillati > Actinomycetota > Actinomycetes > Kitasatosporales > Streptomycetaceae > Streptomyces > Streptomyces sp. NPDC021093. The sequence continues at coordinate 47,130 of NZ_JBIRQJ010000002.1, forward strand.
TGGAGATCTACCTGCCGCTCATCAGCGGCGCCACTCTTGTCCTCGCCGACAGGGCGAGTGTCCGTGATCCACAGGCACTCGCCCGGCTTCTGACCCAGGCGTCGGCGACTGTGATGCAGGCGACCCCCAGCCTGTGGCAGGCACTGTGCGCCCACCATCCCGAGGCGCTGCGCGGACTGCGCATGGCGGTCGGCGGGGAAGCGCTGCCGCGCTCCCTCGCCGACACCATGCGCGCACTCGGCTCGGAGGTCACCAACCTCTACGGGCCCACCGAGACGACCATCTGGTCCACCGCCGCCCGGCTCGACGACCGAGCGGGCGCACCCCCGATCGGCAGGCCCATCGGCAACACCCGGGTCTACGTCCTGGACGCCGCCCTCCGGCCGGTCCCCACCGGAGTGGCCGGCGACCTGTTCATCGCGGGCGAAGGGGTGGCCCAGGGCTACCTCGGGCGGCCGGACCTGACGGAGGAACGCTTCCTCACGGACCCGTACGGCAGGCCGGGCGCCCGCATGTACCGCACGGGCGACGTGGTGCGCTGGGCAGCGGACGGGAACCTGGAGTTCCTCGGCCGGGCGGACAGCCAGGTCAAGGTGCGCGGCTTCCGCATCGAACCGGGCGAGATCGAGACCGTCCTGGCACGGCACCCCTCCGTCGCCGAGTGCGTGGTGAGCGTCAAGCAGTACGGGGCCGGTGACGCACGCCTCGTCGCCCACGTCGTGCCCCCCGCGGGCGTGCGCACCGACAGCGCGGTGCTGCGCGCCCACGCCGCCGCCGCGCTGCCCGACTACATGGTCCCCGCAGCGGTGATGGAGCTCGCCGGATTCCCCCTCACCCCCAACGGCAAGATCGACCGCGCCGCACTCCCCGAGCCCCTGCTGCACGGCGCCGCCGGCCGCAGGGCGCCGCGCACCGCCCGGGAGGAGCAGCTCCACCAGCTGTTCTCCGAGGTGCTTGGCGCCGACGGGTTCGGCGTCGACGACAGCTTTTTCGACCTCGGCGGCCACTCGCTGCTGGCGAGCCGGCTGATCGGCAGGATCCGGGCCGTCCTCCGCTGCGAGGTGACGATCCTGGCCCTCTTCGAGGCGCCGACCGTCGCCGCGCTCGCGACCCGGCTCGGCGACGCCCCTGCGCTCGCCTCCGGCCTGGTCCCGGTGGACCGGCAGACGGAACTTCCCCTGTCGTCGGGGCAGCAACGCCTGCTCTTCCTGCACGACTTCGAGCCCGGCGGCACCGAGTACAACTCGGGCACCGCCCTGCGGCTGACCGGCCCGCTGGCCCCCGACACCGCGCACACCGCGATCCAGGCACTGGTGGCCCGGCACGAGATCCTGCGCACCACCTTCACGTCGGGGGCGGACGGGAGCACACAGACCGTGCACCCGCCGCGGCCGGTCCCGCTGCGCCGCGCCGACCTGACGCACCTCGCACCGGCCGAACGCGCCGCGGAACTCGACCGGCTGCTGCGCGCACAGGCCACCGTCCCCTTCGACCTCGGCACCGGGCCGCTGCTGCGGGTCCTGCTGGTGCGCGTCGCCGACGAGGAGCACGTACTCCTCCTGGACATGCACCACATCGTCACCGACGGCTGGTCCAAGACCATCCTGGCCAGGGAGTTCTGCGCCCTGTACGAGGAGGCCGACAGCGGTGTCCCCGCGCAGCTCCCGCCGCTGCCGCTGCAGTACGCCGACTACGCGGTGTGGCAGCGCGCCCGGCTCGACGCACCGGACGGGGACAGGGACGAGGAACTGGCCTACTGGCGCCGGAAGCTGGCCGGGACCGCCCCGCTCGACCTGCCCACCGACCGGCCCCGCCCGGCCACCAGGACCACGGCGGGCGCGACCCACACCTTCCGGGTTCCGGACGCGCTCCACGACCGGCTGACGGCGCTGTGCCGGGCGCAGTCCACCACGCTCTTCGGCGCGCTGGTGGCCTCCGTACAGCTGCTGCTCTCGCGCTACGCCCGGCAGCAGGACGTGGCGCTCGGCACCGTCGTGTCGGGACGTGAGCACGCCGAACTGGAGAACGTGCTGGGGTTCTTCGTCAACACCCTGGTCCTGCGGAGCGACGTGCGGCCCGAGCTGACGGTCGCCGAGTTCCTCGCGGAGGTGCGGCAGACGGTCCTGGAGGGGTTCGCCCACCAGAACCTGCCCTTCGACCGGCTGGTCGACGCCGTGCAACCGGAGCGCGACCCCAGCCGCACCCCGCTCTTCCAGGCCGCGATCACCCTGAAGCGCCCGCAGGGCGCCTCGGCGGGAGGGCTCGTCGCCGAGGAGGTCCCGCTGCCCCGGCTCGCCGCGATGTTCGACCTCGGATTCGAGTTCGAGGAACGGGACGGCGCCCTGACCGGACTGATCGAGTACAACACCGGCCTCTTCCTGCCGGAGACCGTCGCACGGCTCGCCGAGCACCTGCTGGTCCTCGTGGACGCGCTCGCGGCCGACCCCGGCAGGAGCATCGGCCGGCTGCCGATGATGTCGGACGCCGAGCACAGGCGCGTGACGGTCGAATGGAACGACACGGCCACCGCGGAGGACCCCGCACGGCACGGCAGCGTGCACCGGCTGGTCGCCGGTCATGCCCGCCGCGACCCGCACGCCCTGGCGCTGGTCTCCGGGGAACGGCGGCTGACGTACGGGGAGCTGGACGCCAGGGCGGACCTCCTGGCCCGTCGGCTGGCCGACCGGGGCGCCCGGCCGGGGGACGTCGTCGCGGTCCGTACCGCCCGGGACATCGAGCTGGTCGTGGCCCAGCTGGCAGTGCTCAAGGCGGGCTGTGCCTACCTCCCGCTGGACCTCGCGCTGCCGGAGGGTCGGGCCGCGTACATGCTCGACGACGCAGGGGTCGAGGCCGTCCTGACCCAGCGCGGCCTGACGGGCGGTCAGGTCGTGGGCGACAGGGAAGTGCTGTACGTCGAGGACGTCGAAGCCGCAGCCGCAGCCGAAGCCGCGGAGGATGCCGAGGACACAGAGGGCGCCGAGACCGGCCGTACCGGGTCCGGCGGCACGCCCGACGACCTGGCCTACGTGATCTACACCTCGGGCTCGACCGGGAAGGCCAAGGGCGTACTCGTCGAACACCGCGGCGTCCTGAACCTGTGCGACTGGTACCGCGAGCGTTACCGGATCACCCCCGACGACCGGGTCTCGCAGCTCGTCGCCCCCGGCTTCGACCCCACCGTGGTGGAGGTGTGGGGGACCCTGGGTGCGGGCGCGAGCCTCTGGTTCGCCGCCGACGAACTCCTGGACGAGCCGGGCCGGTTCGCCCAGTGGGTGGTGGACTGCGAGATCACCATGACCGTCGTACCCGCGCCCCGGCTGGAGTCCCTCCTGGACCAGCCCGCGCTCGGCAAGGGGCGGCTGCGGCACATGCTCACCGGTGCCGACGTGGTGCGGCGCAGGCTCCCCGCGGACGCGCCCTTCACGCTGCTGAACCACTACGGGCCGACGGAGGCCACGGTGCTCACCACGGTGAGCCTGCTCCAGGAACGCGGCGACGCCTCGGACGAACGGCTGCCGTCCATCGGCGCGCCCATCGCCAACTCCCGTGTCTACGTGCTGGACGAGCGCCGCGCCCCGGTGCCCGTGGGGGTGCCGGGCGAGCTCTACATCGGCGGCGCGGGCCTGGCCCGCGGCTACCTCAACCGCCCCGACCTCACGGCCGAGCGCTTCCTGGACCACCCCTTCGGCGACTGCTCCTCCGGCGAACACCCCTTCGGCCCGGACGGTGAGGGACGGCTCTACCGCACCGGTGACCTGGTCAGATGGCTCCCCGACGGCGAACTGGAATTCCTCGGCCGGGTGGACGACCAGGTCAAGATCCGCGGCTACCGGCTGGAACTGGGCGAGGTCGAGAACGCGCTCCGGGGCCTGGAAGGGGTGACCGACGCCGCCGTCGTGACCAGGCGGCGGCCCTCGGGAGACACCGAGCTGATCGGCTTCCTCCAGTCCGGGAGCGTCCCGCCCCCCGACACCGATGCGGTACGGGCCGAACTCGCCCGGCACCTGCCCGAGTACATGATCCCCTCGGCCCTCGTGGTCCTCGCCGCCCTGCCCCGGTTCCCCAACGGCAAGACGGACCGCCACGCCCTGCCGCTGCCCGCACCGGGAGCCGAGCGGCAGCGGCCCTACCTGGCCCCCCGCAACGCCGTCGAGCGGGCCCTGACCCAGGCCTGGGAACAGCTGCTCGGCGTCGAGGGGATCGGCGTCGAGGACGACCTGCCCGACAAGGGCGCCAACTCCATCCTGACCTTGCAGATCACCACCCGGATCCAGGAGCTCTTCGGCGTCGGGATCCCGGCCCGGGAGGTCTTCACCGCCCGCACCGTGGCCGCGCTCGCCGAGGCCGTACGGGCGGGAGCGCGCGCGGAACTGCGCCGCGAGAAGGCGGACCACGCAACCCGCGACAGCGGACGAGGGGAATGACATGCGCGACACGACCGACAGCGGAAACCAGGGACAGGACGCCCTCGTGACACCGGAGAACACGGCACCGGACGCCCTCGTGACACCGGAGGACATGGCACCGGACGCCTTCGCGGCAGCGGGGGACATGGCACCGGACGTCCTCGCGGCAGCGGGGGACATGGCACCGGACGTCCTCGCGGCAGCGGAGGGCACGGCATCGGACGTCCTCGCGGCAGCGGGGGACATGGCACCGGACGCCTTCGCGGCAGCGGGGGACATGGCACCGGACGCCTTCGCGGCAGCGGAGGGCACGGCACCGGACGTCCTCGCGGCAGCGGAGGGCACGGCACCGGACGTCCTCGCGGCAGCGGAGGGCACGGCACCGGACGCCCTCGCGGCAGCGGAGGGCACGGCACCCGACGCCCTCGCGGCAGCGGAGGACGCGGCACTCGACGCCCTCCTCGAAGCACGCCTGGTAGGGCAGGGGGACGCCTCCCGCGCACCCGAGCCGATCCCCGTCGCCGACGAACCCCGGCCGCCCCTCTCCTTCGGACAGGAACGGCTCTGGTTCCTCAGCCAGCTCGAACCGGACGGGGTGGAGTACGGCTCCACCCTCGGCCTGCGGCTCACCGGCGAGCTGCGCACCGACGCACTCGACCGGGCACTGCACGGCCTCGTCGACCGGCACGAACCCCTGCGCACCACCTTCGCCACCGTCGACGGCCTGGCCCACCAGGTGGTGGGCCGGGCGGACGGGCCGGCCACCACCTGCGTCGACCTGCGGCAGCTGCCCGCAACGGAGCGCGAACCGCGCGTCGGGGAACTGGTGCGCGCCGAGCTGGAGCGCCCCTTCGACCTCGCCGACGGGCCCCTGCTGCGCACGCTGCTCGTCCGGCTCGCCGACCACGAGCACGTACTGCTGCTGAACATGCACCACATCGCCGCGGACGGCTGGTCGAAGGGCATCGTCGCCGGTGAACTCGGCGAGCTGTACGCCGCGGCGATCGCGGGACGCCCGCCGCAGCTGGCACCGCTCCCGGTGCGCTACCGGGACTACGCGCGCTGGCAGCGCGAGCAGCTCGACGACGTCGCGCTCACCGGCCAACTGGACTTCTGGAAGCGCGAACTGGCCGACGTGCCGCCCCTGGAGCTGCCCACCGACCGGCCGCGCCCCGCCGTGCGCACCACCGTCGGAGCACTCCAGGAATTCCGGGTGCCCGCAGCGGTGACCGCCGGACTCGGCGAGCTGGGACAGCGCCACGGCGGCACCCTGTTCTCGACCCTGGTCGCGGCGTCCCAGGTACTGCTGGGGCGCTACAGCAGACAGCGGGACGTGGCCCTCGCCACCGTGACGACCGGCCGCGACCGCGCCGAGCTGGAACCCCTCGTCGGATTCTTCGTCAACACCCTGGTCCTGCGCTCCGACGTGGACCCCGAGGCCGTCTTCACCGACTTCCTCGCCAAGGTCGCCGACACCGTCTGGGACGCCCTGGCCCACCAGGACATCCCGTTCGACCGGCTGGTCGACGCGCTGCACATCGAGCGCGACCCCAGCCGCACCCCCCTGGTGCAGGCCGCGGTGGTGCTCCAGAACACGCCGGGCGGCACGCTCGCCCTGCCGGGGCTCGACGTACGGGAGTTCCGCCCGCCGTCCGTCTCCTCGATCTTCGACCTCACCCTGGAGTTCGCCGAGACGGCCACGGGCGAACTGGCCGGCACCGTGGAGTACAACACCGACCTCTTCGACGCCCCGACCGCGGCCCGGCTCGTCGGCCACCTCCAGGTCCTGCTCGCGGGCATCGCGCAGGACCCGTCCCGCGCCGTGGGCGACCTGCCGCTGCTGCCCGACGACGAACTGCGCACGCTCACCCGCGACTGGGCCGAACACCTCGTGGACCACCCGGCCGACAGCACGGTGCACGCCCTCGTCGCCGAGCAGGCCAGCCGCACCCCGGACGCCGTGGCGGTCGACACCGGGGGACCGGACCGGCTCACCTACCGCGAACTCGACACCGGGGCCAACCGCCTCGCCGCCCACCTGCTGGACAGCGGGGCCGCCCCCGGGTCGCGCGTCGCGGTCTGCCTCCCGCGCGGTCCCGAGTTCTTCACGGCCCTGCTCGCGGTGCTCAAGGCCGGGTGCGCGTACGTGCCGCTGGACCCGGGCCACCCCGCCGAGCGGCTGCGGTACATGCTGGCGGACACCGCCGCGCCCGTCTGCCTGACCAGCACGGGACTGCTGGACCGGCTGCCCGCGGAACCCGCGCGGCTGGTCTGCCTGGACCGGGAGGCGGACGCGATCGCCGCCCGGCCGGGGGACGCCCCCGCGCTCCGCACGGCCGCCGACGACGCGGCGTACGTCATCTACACCTCAGGATCGACCGGCACCCCCAAGGGGGTGGTGGTGGAGCACCGCTCGATCGTGCGGCTCGTGTGCGGCGCCGACTACGTGGAACTGCGGCCCGACGACGTCGTGGCGCAGGCCGCCGACGCCACCTTCGACGCCGCGACCTTCGAGATCTGGGGGCCGCTCACCTGCGGCGCCAGGCTCGCCCCGGTGGACAAGGACACCCTGCTGGACGCCCGCGCGCTCACCGCCGAGATCGCCCGCCGGGGCATCACCACGATGTGGCTCACGGCGGGCGTGTTCGAGCAGGTCGCGGCGGCGGACCCGAACGCCTTCGGGGGCCTGCGCACCCTGCTGTTCGGCGGCGACGCCGTCAACCCGCGCCGCGCGGCGCAGGTGCTCGCGGCGGCCGCGCCCCCCGGGCGCCTCGTCAACGGATACGGGCCCACCGAGACCACCACCTTCGCGACCTCGCACCACGTGCGCACCGCCGACGCGGCCGCCTCGATACCCATCGGCCGACCCATCTCGAACACCACGGTGTACGTCCTGGACGAACGGCGCAGGCCCGTCCCGACGGGCGTCCCCGGCGAGCTGTACGTCGGCGGCCCCGGCGTGGCCCGCGGCTACCTCAACCTTCCGGAGCTCACCGCGGAACGGTTCGTCCCCGACCCCCTGTCCGGCACGGACTCCCGCTTCTACCGCACCGGAGACCTCGTACGCTGGCTGGCCGACGGCACCCTGGAGTTCCTCGGGCGCGTCGACAACCAGGTCAAGCTGCGCGGCTACCGGATCGAGCCCGCCGAGATCGAGGCCGTGCTCGAACAGCATCCGCAGGTCGCCGCCGCCGCGGTCCTGGTGCACGCCTCCGAGCACCGCAAGGCGCTGGTCGCCTACGTCCGGCACACCGCCGATGGCGACCCGGGCGAGGACCCGCTGCGGGAGTTCGCCGCGGCCCGGCTGCCCGCCTACATGGTGCCCTCGGCCTTCGTCGTGCTCGCCGAGTTCCCGCTGACGCCCAACGGCAAGCTCGACCGGCGCGCCCTGCCGGCCCCGCCGGAGCGCGACGGGCCGCTCGCCAAGGACTCCGCGCCCGCCACACCGGCGGAGCGCACGCTCGCCCAGGTCTGGTCCGAGGTGCTCGGCGTCGGCCGCGTCGGCACGCGGGACAACTTCTTCGACCTCGGCGGCGACTCCATCCTCAGCATCCAGGTCGTCGCCAAGGCCCGCAGGGCCGGACTTGAGCTGACCTCCAAGGACCTCTTCTCCCGGCAGACGATCGCCGAACTGGCCCGGGTGGCGGTCCCCGTCACCGGGACCCGGGCCAGTACGGGACCCGTCAGCGGTGCCGCTCCGACGACCCCCGTGCAGGAGTGGTTCTTCGCCCACCACACCCGCCGGCCGGCCCACTTCAACCAGTCGGTCCTGCTCACCCTGGAGCCCTCGGCCGACGCGCAGGCGCTGGAGCGGGCGCTGCGGGCGCTGACGGACCACCACGACGCCCTGCGGATGCGCTTTCCCGTAGGACCGCGGGGCCGGAGCCAGTACAACCTCGCCACGGACGACACCCTCCGCCTGGAGCGCCACGACCTCGGCCCCCTCGCCCCCGGGGCACGGGCGGACGCCCTGCGTGCCCTGGCGGAGGAGGCCCAGGCCGGGCTCGACCCGGCCGAAGGACCGCTGGCCCGCTTCGTCCTCTTCGACCACGGCCCGGGACTGCCGCCCCAACTCCTGCTCACCGTCCACCACTTGGTGGTCGACGGCGTCTCCTGGCGCATCCTGCTGGAGGACCTCGACCGGGCCCACCGCCAGGCGGCCCGCGGCGAGGACATCGACCTCGGGCCCAAGTCCACGTCCTACCGAGACTGGGCGCGGGCGCTGGCCGACTTCACCACCGGCGGCGGATTCGCGGAGGAGACCGCCCACTGGTCGGAGCTCGCCGCGCGCACCGGCCGCCCGCTTCCGCTGGACCACGACGGCGAGAACACCGTCGGCTCGGTGGAGGAGATACGGGCAGGACTGGACGAGGAGCAGACCAAGGACCTGCTGACCCGGGTGCCCGCGGCCTACCGCACCCAGGTCAACGACATCCTCCTCGCGGCCCTCGCCCTCGCCCTCTCGCGCTGGACCGGCGACGAGCGCACCGTCGTCGACCTCGAAGGACACGGCCGCGAGGAGATCCTCGACGGCGTGGACCTCACCCGTACCGTCGGATGGTTCACCTCGATCTTCCCCGCGCTGCTCGAAGCACCGTACGGGCTGCCCCTGGGCGACCTGATCCGGCGGACCAAGGAAGCGCTGCGGGCCGTGCCCCGGCGCGGCATCGGGTACGGGGCGCTGCGCCACCTCGCAGCCCCCGGCACCCTGCCCGCGGCCAGCACGCCGGAGATCAGCTTCAACTACCTGGGGCAGTGGCACGACAGCTCCGACGGCACAGGCCCCTACCTGGCCCAGGAGTTCGACTTCGGGGTCGACCACAGCCCGCTGGAGCACCGACCCCACGTACTGGACATCGTCGGCGAAGTGCGCGCCGGGAAGCTGGACTTCACCTTCCACTACTCCACCGCACTGCACGACGGGCCCACGGTGCGACGGCTCGCCGACGGCCTGACCGCCGCGCTCGGCGAGCTCGTCCGGCACTGCCTGGACCCGGAGTCGGGAGGCGCCACCCCGTCGGACTTCCCGCTCGCCCGGCTCGACCAGCGGGCCGTGGACCGGCTGGCGGGCCCCGGCACCGAGGTGGAGGACATCTACCCGCTCACCCCCATGCAGAGCGGCATGCTCTTCCACTCCCTGGCCGAGCCCGGCGCCTACCTCGACCACGTGTCCTTCCTGCTCGACGGCGTGGACGACCCGCAGGCACTCGCCGACGCCTGGGCCCGCGTGGTGGCCGCGACGCCCGCGCTGCGCACCCACCTCGCCTGGGAGGACCTGCCGGAGCCGGTCCAGATCGTCCGGCGCCGCACCGCGCCCGAGATCCTCCACCTGGACTGGACCGGGGTGCCGGCCGCCGAACACGCCGAGCTGCTGCGGCAGTTGATGGACGAGGAGAGCGCGGTCGGTCTGGACCTCGCGACGGGCCCGCTCACCCGGCTGAACCTGGTGCGCGTCACCGGGAACGCGGTCCGCGTGGTGTGGACGTTCCACCACGTCGTCCTCGACGGCTGGAGCACCTCCCAGATCCTCGCCGACGTCTTCGCCCTGTACCGGAGGCTGACCGGGGGCGCGGACGCACCGGGCGGGGGCGCGGACGCAACGACCGGGGGCGCGGACACCGGCCAGGCGGAGCCCCCGGCCCGGCCGCCGTTCAAGGAGTACGTGTCCTGGCTGGGCGGCCAGGACACGCAGGAGGCACGGGAGTACTGGCGGCGCGCCCTGACGGGATTCGGCACGCCCACCCCGCTGCCCTTCGACCGGCTGCCCGTGCCCGGCGGCCAGTCCCGGGCCACCGAGCTGGTACGGGTCGAGCTGGCCGCGGCACAGGCCCGGGAGCTCTCCGGCATGGCCAGGCGCCACCGGCTGACCCTCAGCACCGTCGTCCAGGGTGCCTGGGCGCTGCTGCTGTCCCGCTACTCAGGCGAGAGCGACGTGTGCTTCGGCGCCACCGTCTCCGGCCGCCCGGCCGGACTGCCGGGCGTGGAGTCCATGGTGGGCAACTTCCTCAACACCCTGCCGGTCAGGACCGAGGTGACCGGCGGCGAGAAGCTGCTCGACTGGCTGGGCGCCCTCCAGCGGGAACAGGTCGAGGCACGGCGCTTCGAGCACCTCGCACTGAGCGAGGTGCAGGCGCTCGGCGAAGTCCCGCGCGGCACCGCCCTCTTCGACAGCATCGTCGTGTTCGAGAACTATCCCGGCAACGACGAGGCGGCGGCCGCACACGGCCTGCGCGTCAGCGACGTCGTCGCCAGGGACACCACCACCTTCCCGCTGGACCTGACGGCCTACACCGACGAGGACCGGCTGGGGCTGCTGCTCGCCTTCGACGGGGAGCTCTTCGACCGGCTGCGCGTCGAGCAGATGGCGGAGCACCTCATCACGCTGCTGTGCGCGATGCCGGACGACCCCGACCGGCTGCTGGCCGACCTGCCCATGCTCTCCGAGCAGGAGCGCGAACGGCTGCTCGACGACTGGGGAACCGGCGCCGCCACCGGCGCCGATGACGGCTGCCTGCACGAACTCATCGCCGCACAGGCGCAGTCGACCCCTCGTGCCGAAGCCGTGGTGTACGGGGCGGACGCACTGAGCTACGCCGAACTCGACACGCGGGCCAACCGGCTCGCCCGCCACCTCGTCGGCTCGGGCGCGGGACCCGGCACGGTGACCGCGATCTGCCTGGAACGCGGCCTGGACATGGTCGTCGCGGTACTGGGCGTGCTCAAGGCCGGCGGAGCCTACGTACCGCTCGATCCGAAGCACCCCGCCGACCGGCTCGAATTCGTTCTCGCCGACAGCGCCGCAGCCCTGCTGCTCACCCAGAGCTCGCTGGCCGCCGCCCTGCCGTCCGGGCCCGCGCCCGTACTGTGCCTGGACACGTGCGCGGGGGAGATCGACGCCCTGCCGGACAGCGCGCCGGACACCGCCGTCGGCCCGCACGATCTCGCCTACGTCATCTACACCTCGGGCTCCACCGGACGCCCCAAGGGGGTGATGGTCGAACACCGCAGCGTCAGCCACAGCTCCGAGTCCTGGAAGCAGGCGTACCGGCTCGACGAGGGTGCCGTCCGCCAGCTCTCCGTGGCCAGCATGTCCTTCGACGTGTTCGTCTCCGACCTGGTGCACGCGCTGTGCCACGGCGGAACTCTGGTGATCGCACCGGCGGAGGCCGCCACCGATCCCGGCAGGCTGCTCGACCTCATGTCGAGCGCCCGGGTGACCCACCTGGAGACGGTTCCCTCGCTGGCCAACGTGCTCGTCGAGGAGGCGGCGCGGCGCGGCGGCGGACTTCCCCCGCTGCGCGTGCTGGCCGTCGGCTCCGACTACTGGCGCACCGAGGACTGCCGCAGGCTCCTGGAGCAGGCGGACCCGGCCACCACCGTGGTCAACAGCTACGGCGTCACCGAGGCCACCGTCGAGTCCTGCCTCTACACCGTCGTCCGCGGCGCACTGCCCAGGACCGCAGGGGTGCCCGTCGGCCGGGCGATTCCGGGCGTACGCACGTACATCCTCGACGAGGCGATGCGGCCCGTCCCGGCCGGGGTGACGGGGGAACTCCACCTCGGCGGCCCCGGAGTGGCCCGCGGCTACCTGAACCGGCCCGAACTGACCGAACAGCGCTTCGTGCCCGACCCGTTCGGCCAGGACCCGCACGGACGTCTCTACCGGACCGGGGACCGCGCCCGGTACCTGCCCGACGGGACCGTCGAGTTCGCCGGACGCGGCGACGACCAGGTCAAGGTACGGGGCTTCCGCATCGAACTCGGCGAGGTCGAGGCCGCGTTGCGGAGCCACCCCGCCGTCGCGGACACCGTGGTCGCCGCCCACCGGGACGGCAGCGCCACCCGGCTGGCCGGCTACGTCACCGTCCTGCCGGGCGAGTCCTTCGACCCCGGCGGGCTGCGCACCCACCTCACGGCCCTCCTGCCCGGCTACATGGTCCCCGCCGCCTTCGTGGAACTGGCCGCGCTCCCGCTGAACGCCAACGGCAAGGTCGACCGCAGGGCCCTGCCCGCCCCCGGCCCCGCCGAACCGCTCCGCACCGCCCATGTCGCCCCGCGCAACCCCGTCGAGGAGGCCCTGGCCCTGATCTGGGCCGAGGTGCTGCGCACCGACCGCGTGGGGGTCGAGGACAACTTCTTCGACCTCGGCGGCGACTCCATCCTGAGCATCCAAGTCGTGACCCGTGCACGGCAGAAGGGTCTGACGTTGTCTTCCAAGGACATATTCGCCCACCAGACCATCGCCGAACTGGCCTTCGCCACCGGAGCCGACGGCCCCGCGGCCCCGGCCGCGCCCGCCTCGCAGCCCGTCGCGGGGAGGGTGCCCCTGACCCCGATCCAGCGGTCCTTCTTCCGGCACCACACGGCCGCGCCGCACCACTACGACATGTCCGTCCTGCTGGACCTCGCACAGCGCCCCGACCGGCAGGCGCTCGCCGCCGCGCTGGACGCCCTCACGGAACACCACGACGCCCTGCGGATGCGGTTCACCTCGTCCTACGGGCGCTGGCAGCAGGAGAACGCGCCGGCCGACGCATCCGGGTGGCCGCTCGAAACCGCCGACCTCTCCGGCGCCGCCGACCCGGACCTCGCCCTGCACGAGGCGGCCACCCGCTGCCAGGCATCGCTGGACCTGGGCGAAGGGCCGCTGGTGCGCGCCCTGCTCGTGGACGGTGACGCGGGGGCGGACGGCGCCGGCGGCACCCCGGTCCCGGAAGGCAGCACCGGCGGCACCCCGCGGCTCTTCCTCGCCGCCCACCACCTCGTCATGGACGCGGTGTCGTGGCAGGTGCTCCTCACCGACCTGGAGACGGCGTACGCGCAGGCCGCCGCCGGGCGGCCGGTCGACCTCGGCCCGCGGACCACATCCTTCCGCGACTGGTCGATGCGGCTGTCCGAGCACACCACCGCGGGCGGCTTCGACGACGAACTTGACCACTGGGTGACCGTGGGCCGCCGGGACCGCACCCCGCTGCCGGTCGACTCCTCCGGCACCCCCACCGTGGGCTCGGCCCGCAGCGTACGGGTCACCCTGGACCGCGAGCGGACCCGGGCACTGCTGCACGACGTGCCCGCCGCGTACCGCACCCAGGTCAACGACGTGCTGCTGACCGCGCTCGGTCAGGCGCTCGCCGACTGGACCCGGACCCCGGACGTCCTGCTCGACCTGGAGGGCCACGGCCGCGAGGACCTCTTCGACGACGTCGACACCAGCCGCACGGTCGGCTGGTTCACCAGCAGCTTCCCGGTCTCGCTGCACCTCGGCGAAGGGAACGGGGACGGCGGAGGGGACGGCGGAGGGGACGGCGACTGGGGCGAGCGGCTCAAGTCGGTCAAGGAGCAGCTGCGCGGGATCCCGCGACGCGGCATCGGTTACGGGGCGCTGCGCCACCTCAGCCCGGCCGGCGCGCCCGCCGAGATCCTGGCCGAGACGCCCCGCGCCCAGGTCGGCTTCAACTACCTGGGCCAGAGCGCCGGTCAGCAGTCCGGTCAGCAGTCCGGGCAGCACGGCGAGTCCGAGCAGAACGCCCTGATCGGCGGCGCCCGGCTCGGGTTCGGCACCGAGCAGGCCCCCGACGACCTCCTGGAGTACCTCCTGGACATCGTGGTCCAGGTCAGGGACGGGGTGCTGGAGGCGGACCTCTACTACTCGGCGGACATCCACCGGGAGACGACCGTCCAAGAGGTGGGGGACCGCTTCGTCCAGGGCCTGGGCGCCCTGGTGGAGCACTGCGGGGCGCACCCCGCGGGCGGGGCCACCCCGTCGGACTTCCCGCTGGCGCGGATCGAGCAGAAGACCCTGGACCTGCTGACCGCGCGCAGCGGCCGGATCGACGACCTCTACCCGCTCACCCCCATGCAGAACGGGCTGCTGTTCCACAGCCTCACCGAGGCCGGGGACGGCATCTACCTGGGCCAGCTCTCGTTCGTCCTCGACGGGGTGGACGACCCCGAAGCCCTCGCCGAGGCGTGGCAGCGGCTGGCCGGACGTACGCCCGTACTGCGCACGTCCATCCTCTGGGAGGACGTGCCCGTGCCGCTCCAGGTGGTCCACCAGGCGGTGCGCATCCCGCTGGAGACCCTGGACTGGACGGACCTCACGGACGCCGAGCGCGAGGCCCGGCTGGAACAGCTCCTGCGGGACGACCGGACGCACGGGATCGACCTGTCGCAGGCGCCGCTCACCCGGGTCGTCCTCGTCGTCGAGTCCGCGCGGAGCGTGCGCGTGGTGTGGACCACCCACCACCTGCTGCTCGACGGCTGGAGCAGCGCCGAGCTGATCTCCGAACTGCTCGGCCACTACCTGCAGGTGCGCGGCCTCGACGCAGAAGCGGCCCCCACCCGGCGGCCGTTCCGCGACTACGTGGCCTGGCTGGCCGACCAGAACGTCGAGGCCGCCGAACGGCACTGGCGCGAGGCGCTCGAAGGATTCACCGAGCCGACGCCGCTGCCCGTCGACCACGGCGGCAAGGACGTCCTGCGGGCAGGATCCGAGGCGGCCGTCACCTTCAGCCTGCCCGCCGACCTCTCGGCCCGGCTGCACGAACTGACCCGCAAGCACCGCCTCACGGTCAACACCCTGGCCCAGGGCGCCTGGGCGCTGCTCCTCTCGCGGTACTCGGGCCGGACCGACGTCTGCTTCGGATCGACCGTCTCCGGCAGGCCCGCCGACCTGCCCGGGGCCGAATCGATCGTGGGCATCTTCATCAACAACCTCCCGGTGCGCACCGAGGTGGACGCCCGGAGCGACCTGCTCGGATGGCTGTCCGCGATCCAGCGGGACCAGGTGGAGTCACGGCAGTACGAGTTCATCTCGCTGGCCCAGATCCGCGAGTGGAGCGAGATCCCGGCGGGCACCAACGTGTTCGACAGCTACGTCGTCTTCGAGAACTACCCCTTCGACGGCGAGATGGGCGCCGAGCAGGGCGTCCGCATCCGTGACGCACGCTCCCTGGAGCCCACCAACTACTCCCTGGTGCTCGCCGTCTACGCGGGCGACGCGCTCTCCTTCCGGCTCGCCTACGAGCCGAACCTGTTCGAGGAGGAGACCGTCACGCGCGTCATGGGCGACCTGCGGGCCCTGCTGGAGGACATCGCGGAGGACCCCGGGCGCACCCTGTCCCAGCTCATGGCGGTCGGCCCCGAGCACCGGCGCGAGGTGCTCGAAGGCCACCAGGGCCCCGAGATCGCCTACGACGCCGGGCGCGGAGTGCACGAACTGTTCGCCGAACAGGCCGCCCTGACGCCCGACGCCACCGCCGTGGTCAGCGGCTCCGACGCGCTCACCTTCGCGGAACTCGACCGACGCGCCAACAAGCTGGCCCACCACCTGATCGACCTGGGCGTGACCGACCAGGCACCGGTAGCGGTCTGCGTCGCACGCGGCACGGACCTGATGACCTGCCTCCTCGCCGTGCTCAAGGCGGGCGGCACCTACGCCCCGCTCGACCCGGCCGCCCCCGCCGAGCGCCTGGCCCACCTCCTCGACGACCTGGGGGCCACGGTCGTCCTGACCCACGACCACCTGCGGGAACGACTGCCGAGCGGCGGGGCCACCACGGTGGCCGTCGACCGGGACCGGCAGCGCATCGACAGCTGCCCGCCGACCGCCCCGCAGCGGCCCGTCGCCCCCGACGCAGCCGCCTACATCATCCACACGTCGGGCTCCACGGGCCGCCCCAAGGGCGTCGTCGTGGAGCACGGCAGCCTGGCCAACCTCTACGACAGCCACCGGCGGACCGTCTTCGGCCCGGTCGCCCACCACGCGGGCGGCGGCCCGCTGCGGGTGGCGCACCTGGCCCCGGCCTCCTTCGACGCCTCGTGGAACCCGGTGCTGTGGATGGTCCACGGCAACGAACTCCACCTCGTCGACGACGACACCCGCCGGGACGCCGCAGCGCTGACCGACTACGTCACCGCACACGGCATCGAGTTCCTGCAGACCACCCCCACGCACTTCCAGCAACTCCTGGACTGCGGCCTCCTCGACCGCCCCGACCTGCGGCTCCGCGGACTGGCCCTGGGCGGCGAAGCCATCTCAGGTGCGCTGTGGAACCGCCTCCGCGCCCGCGATTCCCTGCTCTCCTTCAACTTCTACGGACCCACCGAGTCGACCGTCGACGCGCTGATCTGCCCGCTGGCCGACAGCCCCCGCCCCGTACTGGGCCGCCCCCTGCAGAACATCAGGGCCTACGTGCTCGGCGACGACCTGGAGGTGCTGCCCGTCGGGGCACCCGGCGAGCTGGTCCTGGCCGGAGCCGGACTGGCCCGGTGCTACCTGGGCCGCCCCGACCTCACCGAACAGGCCTTCCCCCGGGCGCCGTTCGCCCCGGACGAGCGCCTCTACCGCACCGGCGACAGGGTCCGGCGGCTCTCCGACGGGAGCCTGGAGTTCCTGGGCCGCCGGGACAACCAGATCAAACTGCGGGGCTACCGCATCGAGCTCGGCGAGATCGAGAACACCCTCGCCGGCCACCCGGACGTCTCCCGCGCCGTGGTCGTCGTCCAGGGCGAGGAGGAGGCCCGCAGGCTCGTCGGATACGTCCGGCCCGCAGACGGCCGGGCCCCGGACACCGCGGGGCTGGCCGCCTTCCTCGCGGCCGGGCTGCCCGAGTACATGGTCCCCGCGGCCTTCGTCGCACTCGACGAGTTCCCCCTCAACGCCAACGGCAAGGTGGACGTCGGCGCACTGCCCTCGCCCGGCACCGCCACCGCCGACGACACGGAGTGGATCGCCCCGCGCTCCGGCACCGAACGGGCCGTCGCCGGACTCTGGGCCGACGCCCTGGGCCTGGAACGGGTCGGCGCCCACGACGACTTCTTCCAGCTCGGCGGCCACTCCATCATCAGCCTCAAGGTGCTGACCCGGGTCCGGAAGACCTTCGGGGTCCGCCCCTCCTTCCGCGACCTGCTCAACACCTCCACCGTCGCGGGCTTCGCCGAACTGATCGAGGAACTGCTGCTGAGCCAGCTGGAAGAGGCGGCAGCCCAGGAATCCACCACCGTACGAGAGGGCTGAGGTCCGTGTCCGAGACAACCGACACCGCCCGGGCACGCGAGGACCGCATCGCGGCCCTCCCCGAGCACCTGCGGGAACTCCTGCGCAGCCGGCTCGCCGGCGACGAAGAGCCCGCGGCCGCACCGCAGGACGACGACGACCGCATACCCCGCGCTCCCCGCGACGCCCCGCTGCCCATGTCCTTCGCCCAGCAGCGCATGTGGTTCCTGCAGGAGCTCGATCCCGCCTCCGTGGGCTACAACTCCTCCTTCGGCCTGCGGCTCACGGGCGACCTCGACCCACAGGCCCTGCGCCGCGCCCTCGACGGCGTCGTGGCGCGGCACGAGTCGCTGCGTACGACGTTCGACTCCGTCGACGGCCGGGCCGTGCAGATCGTGCACCCCGGCGCCGAGGTTCCCTTCACCGGGGTCGACCTCGACGGCCACGACGAGGAACACCGCCGTGCGCAGCTGGAGAAGGAGATCGGGGCCGAACTCGCCCGCCCCTTCGACCTGCGGGTCGGACCGCTCGTACGGGTGCTCCTCGCCCGGCTCACCGCACGGGAGCACGTGCTGGTCCTGACCATGCACCACATCAGCCACGACGGCTGGTCGCTCAGCGTCTTCGCCTCCGACCTCGGCGAGCTCTACCGCGCCGAACGCGCGGGCCGGCCCGCCGACCTCGCCCCCGTCGACCTCCAGTACGCGGACTTCGCGGTGTGGCAGCGCGACCGCCTCTCCGGCGACGCACCGCGGCAGTCACTGCGCTTCTGGCAGGACAGGCTGGCCGGCCTGAGCCCGCTGGAACTGCCCACCGACCGGCCCCGCCCCGCCCTGCGCACCTCGGTGGGCGGCGTCCACAGCTTCGAGGTGCCGCGGGAGGTCGCGGCCGGTCTGCGCACCCTCGCCGAGAAGTCCAGGGCCACCCTCTTCATGACGCTGACGGCGGCCACCCAGGTCCTGCTCGGCCGGTACACGGGACAGACCGACATCGCCGTCGGCACACCCGTCGCGGGGCGCGACCACCCGGGACTCGACAAGGTGATCGGGCTCTTCCTGAACACGCTCGTGCTCCGCTCGCAGGTCGAACCCGACCTGACGTTCGGCCAGTTCCTCCACCGGACCCGCGAAGTGGTGCTCGACGCGTTCGGCCACCAGGAGGTCCCCTTCGAGCAGGTCGTGGAAGCGGTCCAGCCGGAACGCGACGCCAGCAGGATGCCGCTGGCCCAGGTCCTGGTCGTCCTGCAGAACCAGCCGGAGTCGGAACTCGACCTCGCGGGCGTGCACTTCGAGCAGATCAGGCTCCCGCAGGCCAGCACGGGGTTCGACCTCGTGCTCGGCTTCGAGGAACGCCCCGAGGGCGCGCTGCACGTCGACCTGGAGTACAGCGGGGACCTCTTCGACGAGTCGACCGTGCACCGTCTGGCCGGCCATCTGGTGACCCTGATGGGCTCCCTCGTACGACAGCCGGACCTGCCGCTGTCCCGGCACGCCCTGCTGACCGACGCGGAGCACGGCCGGCTGACCGCGCAGTGGCCGCACGAACCCTCCGGCGTGCCCACCGACGCGGGCGTGCACGACCTGGTGGCCCGGCAGGCGGCACTCCACCCGCACGCCGTCGCGGTCGAGTGCGGCACGGAGCGGACCACGTACGGAGAACTGGACGGACGGGCCAACCAACTGGCGCGCCACCTCCAGGACTTCGGAGTGGGCCGGGGCTCCGTGGTCGGCGTCTGCCTCGACCGGGGCACCGACCTCGTGGTGGCCACGCTCGCCGTACTGCGGGCGGGCGCCGCCTTCATGCCGCTGAACGCGGCCTTCCCCGCCGCCCGCCGCTCCCTGATGCTCACCGAGACCGAGGCGCCCGTCGTCCTCACCCAGCGCTCGCTCGCCGAGGACTTCAGCGGCGGACCCGCCGAGGTGATCGCGGTGGACACCCGGCTGCCCGCCGTCGAGACCCGCGGCACAGGACCCCTCCAGGACGGTCCTTCCGACCCCGACGCCCTGGCGTACGTCATCTACACGTCGGGGTCGACGGGACAGCCCAAGGGCGTTCTGGTCACCCATCGCGGGCTGGTCAGCATGGTCGGAGTCTGCGGCCGCAGGTTCGCCGTCGGCGTCGGCTCCACCGTGCTCCAGCTGTCGTCGCCGAGCTTCGACGGCGCCGTGTGGGAGACCTTCGTCGCCCTGGCCAACGGGGCGGCCCTGGCACTCCCGGAACCCGGCGCCGACGCCATCGGCCCCGAGCTGGTCACAGGACTGGCGGCCGGCCGCCCCGTACTCCTCAGCCTGCCCCCGGCGGCGCTGGCGGCGCTCGACCCGCAGGCGCTCGCCCCCGGCTCCGTCGTACTGGCGGTCGGCGACCGGTGCCCGGTGGACCTCGCCCGGGTGTGGGCGCGCAGCCACCGGTTCGTCAACGGGTACGGGCCCACGGAAGCCACCGTGGGCGCCACCTTCTTCGAGGGCGAGATCCCCCAGGACATGCGGCGGCTGCCGATCGGCCGCCCCATCCCCGGCGCCGAGGTGTACGTGCTCGACGCGCACCTCGCCCCCGTCCCGGTGGGCGTGACCGGCGAGATCTACATCGGCGGACCCGGGGTCGCCCGGGGCTACCTGGGCCGTCCCGAACTGACCGGACAGCGCTTCGTGACGCACCCGTTCAGGGCCGACCCGGCCGCCCGCCTCTACCGGACCGGCGACCTCGGCGCCTGGCTGGCCACCGGCGACATCGACTTCCGGGGACGGGCCGACGACCAGGTCAAGATCCGGGGGTTCCGGGTCGAGCCGGGCGAGATAGAGACCGCGCTGCTGCGCCTGCCCGGCATCGCACAGGCGGCCGTACTGGTGCTGGAGAACGACCGCCGCAAACAGCTGGTCGGCTATCTCGTGCCCACGGTCCCCGACGGCATCGACACGGCCGAGGTGCGCGAACAGCTCGCCCTCGCCCTCCCCGCCTTCATGATGCCGTCCGCCTTCGTCGTCCTCGACCGCATGCCGATGACCAACCACGCCAAGGTGGACAGGCGTGCCCTGGCAGCCGTGCCCGTCGCGGCCGCGGCGGAGCGGGTGCTGCCCGGCACGCCCGAGGAACACACCCTGGCCGAGGTCTTCGGCTCGGTGCTGGGGGCGGAGGAGATCTCCGTGCACGACGACTTCTTCGACCTCGGCGGGGACTCGATCCTCTCCACGCAGATCGTCTCCCGGGCCCGGCGGGCCGGACTCGTCCTCACCGTCCGGGACCTGTTCCAGCACCCGACGGTCGCCAAGCTCGCCAAGGTGGTCCGTACCGAGGAGCAGCGGTCCGCCGGGGCGGCGGAGACCACGCCCGCGGGCCCCGTCCCGCTGTCCCCCGTCCAGCAGTGGTTCTTCGACACCCACACCGCCAACCCGCACCACTTCAACCAGTCGCTGCTGCTCGAACTCGTCACCGGCACCGACCCCGAGGTGCTCAGGTCCGCCCTGACCGCCCTGACCGAGCACCACGCCGCCCTGCGCCTGCGCTTCCGGCACGCCGACGGGCAGTGGCACCAGGAGACCGTCGCCGAGGCGCGGGGGAGCGTGCTCCTGTCCCGGCTCGACCTCTCCGACGTACCCGACGACCGGCTCGAACACCGCGTCGACGAGGCGGTCCTGGCAGCACAGCGCGGACTCGACATCGGTGCGGGGCCCGTGGCGCGCGCCGTGTTCATGGACCTGGGTGCGGCACGTGCGCCGCGGCTCTTCCTGACGGCACACCACCTGGTGGTGGACGGGGTGTCCTGGCGCATCCTGCTGGACGACCTGCGCACCGCGTACACGCAGCTCACGGCGGGACGCCAGGCCGACCTCGGGCCGCGGAGCACCTCCTTCCCGCACTGGGTGCAGCGGCTCAAGGCGCACACCGACAGCGGCGGGTTCGACGACGAGGTCGACTACTGGAAGGGCGTCACCGAGGCCTCGGCGGGCACCACTGCCGATGTGCGGAGCGACCCCGCCCACGCCCCCGACCCCGGCACCGTCGCCGAGGCGCGCACCGTGCGCGTCTCGCTCGACCCGGTGGACACCGACGTACTGCTGCGTCAGGTGCCGGGCCTGCACCGGGCCCACATCAACGACGTCTTCCTGGCCGCACTGGGCCGGGCGCTGTGCACGTGGACAGGCCGGGAGCGGGTGCGGGTCGACCTGGAGGGACACGGCCGGGAGGAGGACATCCTGGAGGACGTCGACCTGACCCGTACCGTCGGCTGGTTCACCACCGTCTACCCGCTCGCCCTGACGGCCCCGGCCGCGGGCGAGGAGGCAGCCCGCACGGTGCGCTCGGTCAAGCGCCGGCTGCGGGCGCTGCCCCGCCGGGGCATCGGGTACGGCGCCCTGCACCACCTGGCGTCGTCCCCGCGCGGAGGGGACCCCGTACTCGGCAGCGGTCCTGGTACCGGCCAGGTCCCCGGCCCCGGCGCGCTGGCGAGCTTCAACTACCTGGGGCAGTGGGACTCCCGGTTCACCGGGGACGACCTGATCGCCGCTCACCTGCCGCACGAGGGCCAGGAGCACGAGCCCACGGAGCAGCGGGTGTACCTCCTCGACGTGGTGGGCGGCGTGCAGGGCGGCCGCCTTGAGCTGAGCTGCACCTATCCCGGCCAGGCGTACGAGGAGGCCGAGGTCACGGGCTTCCTTGAGGAGATGCTCGGCTTCCTGCGGGAGCTGGTGCGCGCGGCAGCCTGACGCGACGCAGGGCCGGGCGGACCGACTCCGCCCGGCCCGGCGTCCCGGCCCGCCTGCCGGCCCCGAACCACCTCCGACCGATCCCCCGACCGCCCCTGACCCCCGAACCACCTCCGACCGATCCCCGACCGACCCCGACCCCCGAGCCGACCCGAGGACGCTCCATGACGACGAACCCCTTCGAGGACCAGCACGCTCCGGTGCCACGGACCGGGAACCCCGTTCTCGGCGACTGGCTCCGCCAGTACCACCGGCCGCCGCGCGACAGCCCCACCCTGGTCGTCCTCCCGCACGCCGGCGGCTCGGCGGGGGCCTACCGCGCGCTCTCCGCCGCACTGTCATCCGAGGCCGAAGTGCTGCTCGTGCAGTACCCGGGCAGACAGGACCGCATCGCCGAGCGGCCCCTCGCGAACATCAGGGCGCTGGCGGACGCGATCACCGACGCGCTCGGGCCCCTGACGGGACGGCCGTTGGCACTGTTCGGCCACAGCATGGGATCGATGGTCGCGTACGAAGTCGCCCTGCGACTCCAGGAGCAGCCCCGTACGGGAGGGGTGACCGGACTGATCGCCTCGGGCCGGGGAGCGCCCTCGGTCCCGCAGCCCCGGGGCAGGCACCTCAGGGACGACGCGGGCATCGTGGCGGCGATGGCCGAACTCGCGGGCACCGACCCGGCCGTGTTCGCCGACAAGGAACTGATGGAAGCGATCATTCCGGCGATGCGGGCGGACTTCGAGGCGGTGGACACCTACCGCAGCGCTCCCGGCACCACCCTCCGGTGCCCGATCAGCGCCTACGCCGGCGCCGCGGACCCGCATGTCGCACGGGAGGACGTGCTCGGGTGGGAACGCCACACCACGGGCGGGTTCACCACCCGCACCTTCCCCGGTGGCCACTTCTACCTGGACGACCGACTGCCCGACGTGGTGCGGGCCGTGCGCAGGGACCTCGCCGTGTTCGGACGGGCGGCGGGGGAGAGGGAAGTGGCAGGGGCGGCAGCGGCGGTCGGCTCGCACTGATCTCTCCGTAACGCCCTCGGCCCTCCCGCAAACGGCCTTGACCCTCCCGTAACAGGAGGGCCTAGCGTCCGGGACATGAAGATTGTGGTGCACGACACGGCGTCCGCGATGGCCGAACTCCTGCGACTGCCGCTGCGGGAACGGCCCGACGCCCTGAGGGAGATGTTCGGTCCGCTGCGGAGCGCGCTGTCCGTGCTGGGTGATGTGGACATGGTGCAGATGCACAGCACGGGCAGCGGCTTCCCGCTCGACCGTGAGGACCCGCGGCACCTCACGGCGCTGCGGCAGATGCGGGACGCGGGGGTGTGGAGCGAGATCGAAGGCCGCCTCGACGCGGCACGGGAGCGGCTGGCCGGTGCGGCGCCCGGGGCCGCGACCGCCGACACGGTGCATGTCGTCCTGGTGCTCGGCAACCCCGACGACCACCACCTGACGGTCCGTTCGAGCGGCTACTTCGGCATCGGCGGCTTCCCCGGGGCGATCCTGCTGGTCATGTGGCCCAACGAGATCAGCCTCGCCAGGATCGGCCACGCCGCCGCGCACGAGCTCCACCACAACGTGCGGTACGCCAACGTGGTCTGGAACCCCGCGACGGTCACGGTCGGCGAGCAGGTCGTGGCCGAGGGGCTGGCGGAGGCGTTCGTACGGGAACTGGCCGGCGAGCGGGCCATGGTCCCCTGGGTGACGGCGCTGTCCGATGCGCAACTGGACGAGGCCCACGAGAAGATCGTGGCGGCGATCGACGTGGCCGGGATGCAGAACCTGCCGCCGTACGTGTACGGCGACGCCACCGCGGAGCTCATGGGGTGCGCCCCCGTCGGGCTGCCGGACCTCGCCGGGTACGCGGTGGGCCTGCGGATCGTGGACGCCCATCTCGCGGCGTCCGGCCTGACCGCCGCCGAGAGCGTCGCGCTGCCGGCCCGCGAGATCCTCGCCAACGCGGGGGTGCCGACCGACGCGTGAGGACCGGTGGCGGGTGCGGACCGATGGCGGGTGCGGACCTGCGAGCGAGGTCCTGCGAGCGAGGGCCGACGCGTGAGGACCGGCCGAATCAAGAACCCACCTGCGAGTTTTACCGAACGCTGAATGACATGGCTCTCCGTCGCCTCCCCTCCCTAGAGTTCCGACCGGTAGCAGCCGGTGTGCGCAGGAGCGGAAGGACGCAGCGATGAACGTGCTCGAAGGACTCGTCGAAGGAGTACGCGCCGACCTGGCGGAACGACAGCACCGGGTGTCGGAGGGCGAGTTGCAGGACCGGGCCGCCCAGGCCGGGCCCGGCCGCGACTGTGCCGCGCTGCTGCGCGGAGCGGAAGGTCTGACCGTGATCGCCGAAGTGAAGCGGGCCAGCCCCTCCAAAGGGCCGCTCGCCGCGATCGGCGACCCGGCGGCGCTGGCGGCGGACTACGAGGCGGGCGGCGCCGCGGCGATCAGCGTCCTCACCGAGTCCCGCAGGTTCGGCGGCTCGCTCGCGGACCTGGACGCGGTCCGGGCCAGGGTGGAAGTCCCCGTACTGCGCAAGGACTTCATCGTCGGGCCCTACCAGCTCTGGGAGGCGCGGGCACACGGCGCGGACCTGGCGCTGCTGATCGTCGCCGCGCTGGAACAGCCGCTGCTCGCCGAACTCGTCGCGCTCGCCGGGGAGATCGGGCTGACCCCGCTGGTGGAGGTGCACGACGAGGCGGAGACGGACCGGGCGCTGGACGCCGGCGCCCGGGTGATCGGTGTCAACGCCCGCGACCTGCGCACCCTGGAGGTCGACCGGGGAACCTTCGCCCGCCTCGCGCCGGGCATCCCGCGGGACGTCGTACGGATCGCCGAGTCGGGCGTCCGCGGCCCCGGCGACGCGGCGCACTACGCCGCCCTCGGCGCGGACACGGTCCTGGTCGGCGAGTCCGTCGTGACCGGCGGCAGCGCCAGGGAGGCCGTGGCCGCCCTGGTCGCCGCCGGCCGCAGGACCGTCAGCGCTCCCGGAACGGCTTCGCAGTGACGGGACGTCACCCCTCCCGCGCCAGCTTCGCCGTGACCGCCGCCCAGTGCTCCAGCACGGCCGCGGCCGCACCCGAGTCGAGGGACTCGGCGGCCCGCTCCACCCCGGCCGCCAGCCGTTCCGCGACCGGCAGGGCGCTGGGCTGCAGCGCCGCGAGACCCGCGGCCGCCGACAGCAGCACCGCGTCCCTGACCGGCCCCCGCGCCCCGGCGAACACCTCGCGGGCCACCCGGGCGTTGTGAGCACGGTCGCCGCCGCGCAGCACCCGCGCGTCGGCGTACCCGATGCCGATGTCGCGCGGGTCGAAGGTCTCCTCGCGCACCTCGGAGCCGGTGACCGACCAGACCGTGGAGGTAGTGGTGACCGTCAGCTCGTCCATTCCGTCGTCGCCCCGGAAGACCAGCGCCGACACCCCCCGCCCGGCCAGCACCCCGGCGAGCAGCGGGGCCTGGCGCCGGTCCGCGACCCCCACCGCCTGGGCGGCGGGGGAGGCGGGATTGGCGAGCGGACCGAGGATGTTGAACACGGTGCGGATGCCGAGCTCCCGGCGAGTCCCGGCCGCGTGCCGCATGGCCGGATGGAACAGCGGGGCGAAGCAGAAGGTGATGCCGGTCTCCTCGGCCACGGCCGCGACCTGGTCCGCCGGAAGGTCAAGCGACACCCCCAACTCCTCCAGCACGTCGGCCGATCCGCAGGACGAGGAGGCGGAGCGGTTGCCGTGCTTGACCACGCGGGCCCCGGCGCCGGCCGCCACGACCGCCGACATCGTGGAGATGTTGACGCTGTTCGACCCGTCGCCGCCGGTGCCGACGATGTCCAGCGCGGGCCCCGGCACCTCCAGGGGCACGGCGTGCCGGAGCATCGCACGTACCAGACCCTCGATCTCCTCGACGGTCTCGCCCTTGGCGCGCAGGCCCACCAGCAGCCCGGCCAGCCGTGCGGGGCCGACGGTTCCGGTCATCACCTCGTCCATGGCCCGTGCGGTGTCCCGCGCGGACAGGTCCTCGCGGCTCAGTAGCGCGTTCAGCAATTCCGGCCAGGTACGGCCCTGCGGCTCGGTAGTCACGGGGATTCTCCTTGAGCGACGCCAGAAAGGGTCTTCGCCGTCAATTCTGTGAATTCCCGCGCACGCATTCCAGACCACTGACCGGGCAGCCGTACGGTCCAATTCGAGAGGGGGAGGGTCGGTGGCCCTGCATGTGGCGGTCGAGGTCGTCCGAGAATCCGAGACGTCCCTGACTTCTCAGATCCAGCATTTCATCAAGAAGGAGATATCCGAGGGAATCCTCCACCCGGGCACCCGGCTGCCGTCCAGCCGCCGGCTCGCCGACGACCTCGCCGTGTCGCGGAGCGTGGTGGTGGAGGCGTACGGACAGCTGGTCGCCGAGGGGTACCTGGAGGCGGTCCAGGGCGCGGGCACCCGCGTCGTGCGCCACCTGGACGCCGAACCCGCCGTGGTGCCCGCCCTGCTGGACGAGGGGCGGATCCCCGCCGTCCGCTGGGACCTGCGTCCGGGCGGCCGAAACTTCCCGGCGTTCCCCCGGCGCGAGTGGCTCGGCTGCTACCAGCGGGTCCTGCACGCGGCCGGGCCCGCGGACCACGACTACCCGCCGCTGGCCGGCGCACCGGCCCTGCGCGTCGAACTCGGCCACTACCTCGGGCGGTTGCGCGGCGTGCGCACCACCGCGGACCAGGTGATGGTGGTGGCGGGCTTCGCCCAGGCGCTCGGCCTGCTCTGCGCGGTCCTGCCGGACCTGGGGATCGGCGCCCTGGGGATCGAGGACCCGGGCCATCCAGGGCAGCGCCGGTTCGTCCACGGGAGCGGACTGCGGACCGTACCGCTGCCGGTGGACGAGGAGGGCATCGACGTCGACGCCCTCGCCGCGTCCGGGGTCCGGGCCGTCCTGGTCACCCCCGCCCACCAGTACCCCACCGGCGTCACCCTCTCCGCACGGCGCCGCGAGGCACTGGTCCGCTGGGCGCGCGAACGGGACGGCTGGGTGATCGAGGACGACTACGACGGCGGCCTCTGGTACGAACGCGGCGCCACCCGCCCCCTGGCGCTCCAGCGCACGGCCCCCGACCGCGTCGTCCACGCGGGTACGGCGAGCAAGTCGCTCGCCCCCGGCCTGCGGCTCGGCTGGCTGGCCGCGCCCCGGCCGCTGCTCGACCGGCTGCTGAGGGCGCGCGCCCGCCACGACCTGGGCACCGAGACCCTCACCCAGCTGGCCTTCGCCGAATTCCTGCGCAGCGGGCTGTTCGACCGCCATCTGCGGCGGTTGAACGCCCTGTGCCGCAGCCGCAGGGAAACCCTCGACGAGGCGGTGCGCGGACACCTGCCGGGCGCCGAGGTCGTCGGCCGGGCCGCGGGGCTGCACGCGTACGTACGACTGCCCCGGGACACGGACGAGGCCGCGCTGGTGGCGGGGGCGCTGCGCCGGTCCGTACTGGTGCGCGGAGGTGCGGCGTTCCACGTCCGGCCGGGAGGCGGGGCGCCCGCCCTGGTGGTCGGGCACGCACACCTGCCGCGCGCCGGAGTGGCGGAGGCGGTCCGTGAGGTGGCGGAGGCCGTCCGTGAGGTGGCGGCGGTCAGACGGTCGCCCGCATCCGCAGGAAGTTCTCCAGCATCGCAAGACCGCCGTTGGTCGTGATGCTCTCGGGGTGGAACTGCACGCCCTCGATCGGCAGCGTCCGGTGCCGAAGGCCCATCACATAGCCGTGGTCGGTGGCGAAGGCCGTGGAGACCAGCGGCTCCGGGAGGGGGTCGGAGACGATCAGCGAGTGGTAGCGGGTGGCTTCGAGGGTGTTGCCGAGCCCCTGGAACACCCCGGCCCCGTCGTGCCGCACCGTACTGGTCCGCCCGTGCATGAGCTCGCCCGCCACCTCGACCCGGCCGCCGTGGGCCAGCGCGATCGCCTGGTGCCCCAGACAGACACCGAGCAGCGGCACCCGGCCGGCGAACTCGTGCACCAGCTCGACATGGCCGGAGTCGGCCGGGTGGCCGGGGCCGGGACCGAGCACCACGGCGTCGGGTTCGGACGCCGCCAGCCGGCCGGGCGAGCGGGACAGCGACCGGACGACCTCGGTCCGCGCCCCGAGAGTGCGCAGGTACTGGTCGATGATGTGCACGAAGCTGTCGTAGGCGTCGATCAGCAGCACCCGCATGTCCTGGAACTCCTCGGCCTTCTGGGTCCCCTGGGTCTTCTGGGCCTTCCGGGTCTCCTCGATCTCCTTCACGACTGCAACTCCTCACCGGTGAGCGCCCAGTAGGCCGCCCCCATCTTCGCCAGCGTCTCCCGCCACTCGGCCGCGGGCTCCGACTGGGCGACCATGCCCGCCGAGCTCTGGGTGGAGTAGGTCTCCCCGTCGTACTCCACCGTGCGGATGCACAGCGCCAGTTCGCTCCAGCCGCGTACGTCCACCAGCCCCACGGCGCCCGCGTAACTGCCGCGCCGCTCCTCCTCCAACTCGTCGATGATCTCCATGGCGCGCACCTTCGGGGCGCCGGTCATGGTCCCCGCGGGGAACGTCGCGCGCACCGCCCGCCACGCGTCCACACCCGCCTCCAGCCGACCGGAGACCGTCGACACGAGGTGGAAGACGTGCGAGAAGCCCTCGACCGCCATCAGCCGGTCCACGGGCTGGGTGCTGGGCGTGGCCAGCCGGCCGATGTCGTTGCGGCAGAGGTCGACCAGCATGATGTGCTCGGCCCGCTCCTTGGTGCTCTCCTGCATCTCTTTGATGCGGCGCTGGTTCTCCTCCTCGTCGGGGCCGCGCCGGGCGGTGCCCGCGATGGGGCGCATCGTGATCTCCCCGCCCTCGATCCGGAAGAACAGCTCCGGGCTCGCACCGATCAGGGTGCTGCCCGCCCTCGGCATCAGGAACATGTACGGCGAGGGGTTGCGATGGCGAAGCCGCCGGTAGACCTCGACGGGCGTCAGGGCGGAGCGGACGTCGAGGCGATGGCCGATCTGGATCTGGTAGATGTCACCGACTCCGATGTGTGCCAGGCACCTCTCGGCCCATCCCAGGAACTTCTCGCGGCTCACACTGTCGCGCACCGACAGCGGTACGGGAGCCTCCGGTACGGGCGCCTCCGGCGCGCTCCTGGCCGCCCCGGCCGCCTCAGCAGCCAGCGTGCCGACGTCGACGCCCGCCGCCGGGGCGGGGAACTCCGGGCTCTCGGCGCGCAGTCGGCGCACGCCTCCCGTCGCGAGGTCGTACCAGACGGTCTCCTGGAAGAGCGTGAGCGTCATGTCCGGAACCCGCGGTGCCACGGTCCTGGCCGGCAACGACTCCATGAGCCAGGCCGATTCGTACGCCAGGGACGTCAGGAAGCCGAACGCGTAGGCGGTGGTGGGCACGGTGCTCTCCACGGCGAACACCCGCTGCGCCGCGGCCAGCGCTTCCCAGAGCAGGTCGGGGGTCGCGAAGCGCAACCGTCGCACACCGGACCCGGACCCGGACCCGGACTTGGACTTGGACTCGGACCCGGCACCGACCTCGGACCCGTCCTCGGCCGTGCGGTCCACCGTGAGCCCGGCACCCTCGGCCGCCGCGGCGAGCGCCCGGGTGACGGCCGGCGCTCCGTCGAGGTCGATGTGGCCGTCGAACACCCGGATCTCGGCCAGCCGGCCGAAGCCGACGACGGCCGACCGCCGGTCCTGGTCGGCGCCCGCCATGCTCTCGAAGAGGAACACGTCCTGCTCCGGCAGGAAGTCCCGCAGACGTACGTAGAGATCGAGGGGGTCGTGCCGCGGCAGCCCCGCCGCGGTGACCCGTACGCCGATCGTCGTTGTTTCCGGCAAGGTGAACTCCCTCTGCTCCCTTTGGAATCGGCCGGGAGCGAGTGAATCAGCGGATGCGAGAGCCGGGCCAGACCAATTCCCCGCAGCCGATGCGGGCCATTCCCGAACAGCTTGACCCGGAAGGGCCGCGCGGATTGAGTGGGCACACGTTCTTTATTGGCCTCCGCACCGGAAGGCAGTAATGAAAAGAAGCATGAGAACAGCCGCAGAATCCTGGCGTGCTTTTCCCGCAGGACAGCAGCCGGACTGGCAGGGCACGGAAGAACTGCGTGCCGTGACCGGCTGGCTGGAGACGGCCCCTCCGCTGGTCTTCGCCGCCGAATGCGACCGACTGCGCCGCCGGACGGCGGCCGTCGCCCGTGGCGAGGCCGTCCTGCTCCAGGGCGGGGACTGCGCCGAGACCTTCGACCGGGTGACCGCCGACACGATCCGCGGCAGCCTCAGGACGCTTCTGCAGATGGCCGTCGTGCTCACCCACGCCACCGCGCTGCCGGTCGTCAAGATCGGCCGGATGGCAGGACAGTACGCCAAGCCGCGCTCCAGCCCGGTCGAGCACCGGGACGGCCTCGCCCTGCCCTCCTACCGCGGCGACGCGGTCAACGGCCTGGAGTTCACCGCCGAGGCCCGCCGGGCCGACCCCGGGCGGCTGCGCCTGATGTACGAGGCGTCGGCCAGGACGCTCAACCTGGTACGGGCCCTGACCACGGGCGGATTCGCCGACCTGCGCCAGGTGCACGAGTGGAACCGGGGCTTCGTCGCCGACTCGCGGGCCGGCGAGCGCTACGAGGAACTGGCCGACGAGATCGGCCGCAGCCTGGACTTCATGCAGGCGTGCGGGGTCGACACCCGGGAACTGGGCACCGCCGAGTTCTTCGTCGGCCACGAAGGGCTGCTGCTCGACTACGAGTCCGCCCTGACCCGCACCGAACCGGCGACCGGCCGGGCCTACGCCACCAGCGGCCACCTGCTGTGGATCGGTGAAAGGACCAGGGACCTGGACGGCGCGCACGTCGAGTACTTCTCCAAGGTCCACAACCCCGTCGCGGTCAAGCTCGGCCCTGCCACGCAGCCCGACACCGTCCTGAAGCTCATCGACCGGCTCGACCCGGACCGCGAACCCGGCAGGCTGACCTTCGTGGTGCGTGCGGGCGCCGACCGGGTCCGGGACCTGCTCCCCACCCTCGTGGAGAAGGTCAACGCCGAGGGCGCGCTGGTCTGCTGGGTCAGCGACCCGATGCACGGCAACACGACCACCGCGGCGAGCGGCCACAAGACCCGCAGGTTCGACACCGTGCTCGACGAGGTGCGCGGCTTCATGGAGGTCCACCAGGCGCTGGGCACCCACCCGGGCGGCATCCACGTCGAGCTCACCGGCGACGACGTCACCGAGTGCACCGGCGGCGGCAACGAGGTACTGGCGGAGGACCTGCACCACCGGTACGAGACGGCCTGCGACCCCCGCCTCAACCACGCCCAGTCCCTCGACCTGGCGTTCCTGCTCGCCGAGATGTACCGCGGCCCGCTCGGGCCATAACACCGACCGAGGGGTCAACTGGCAGCT
This sequence comes from Streptomyces sp. NPDC021093, assembly GCF_044333135.1. NCBI lineage: Bacteria > Bacillati > Actinomycetota > Actinomycetes > Kitasatosporales > Streptomycetaceae > Streptomyces > Streptomyces sp. NPDC021093. The sequence goes on from NZ_JBIRQJ010000002.1 coordinate 78,608, forward strand.
CCCGCAGAGCAGTTGTCCCTCCTACGGTTTCGGTACCCCCACCGAGAACGAGGAGAGACCCGCATGCTCCACAGACATGCCAAGGCGGCCTGCGCCGCGTTCGCCGCGGTCGGCGCGCTCGTGCTGGCCGGGCTGCCCGGCACCGCGTCCGCGGACCCCGCCGCGGCCGCCGCACGTTCGGCCTCCGACACCCTGGGCGTCGGCAAGGCATCCCCCGAACTGTTGCGGGCCATGCAGCGCGACCTCGGCGTCACCGCGCAGCAGGCCACCGCGCGACTGGTGAACGAGGCCGAGGCGGGGGCCGTCGCCGGCCTGCTGCAGAACGCGCTCGGGCGGGACTTCGGCGGTGCCTGGGTACAGGGCGCCGACTCCGGGACGCTGACCGTGGCCACCACCGACGCCGCCGACGTGCCGTCCATCGAGTCGAAGGGGGCACGCGCCCTCGTCGTACCGCACACCCTGCGGCAGCTGGACACAGCGCTGGCGAAGCTCGACAGGGCCGCCGCGGCGACAGCTGCGAAGGACGTACCCGTCCGCTTCGTGAATGTCAGGACGAACAAGGTGACCCTGCAGGCGGTCCACCCGGCCGCCGCGAAGGCCCTCGTCGCAGCCGCAGGGGTCGACCCCGCGCTCGTACGGACGGAGAAGTCCGCGCAGCAGCCCCGTCCGCTCTACGACATCAGGGGCGGCGACGCGTACTACATGAACGGCAGCGGCCGCTGTTCGGTCGGCTTCGCCATCACCAAGGGGACGCAGCAGGGCTTCGCCACCGCCGGACACTGCGGACGGCCCGGCACCACCACCACCGGCTACAACCAGGTCGCACAGGGCTCCTTCCAGGCCTCCACCTTCCCCGGCCGCGACACCGCCTGGGTGGCCACCAACTCCAACTGGACCGCGACGCCGTACGTGAAGGGCAGCAGCGGGAACGTCCAGGTCACAGGATCGACCCAGGCGGCGGTCGGCGCCTCCGTGTGCCGGTCGGGATCCACCACCGGCTGGCACTGCGGCACCATCCAGCAGCACAACACCAGCGTGACGTACCCCGAGGGGACCATCACCGGGGTGACCCGCACCTCGGTCTGTGCCGAACCGGGCGACTCCGGCGGCTCGTTCATATCCGGCAGCCAGGCGCAGGGCGTCACCTCCGGCGGCTCCGGCAACTGCAGATCCGGCGGTACGACCTTCTACCAGCCGATCAACCCCCTGCTCCAGGGGTACGGTCTGACCCTCAAGACCACCAACGACGACCCGGGCCCCGGCCCGGGTGAGCCCGGCGGCACCTGGGCGGTGGGCACCGTCTACGCGACGGGCGCCCAGGTGACGTACGGGGGTGTCACCTACCGGTGCCTCCAGGGCCACCAGGCGCAGGAGGGCTGGACGCCCCCGAACGTCCCGGCCCTCTGGCAGGCCGTGTGACCGCCTGGCAATCCGTGTGACCGCCGCCTCATAGAGGCAACCGCCGCCTCATGGAGGAGGCGGCAGGCAGTGACCCGTCGTCCGGTGCCGTGTTCCGCGGCACCGGACACACTGCTGTGCGGCGCTGTGCGGCGAATTCCCTGACGGAGAATGTGCGGCCGAGGCGGAGAATGTGCGGCTGATTACCTTCTGTACCGTGTCGCTGGTAGGCCGTACGGGTGAGGGGCGTCAGAATTGCCGGATGCAGATACAGCACGTGGGTGGGGTGGTCCGGTGAGCAGGTATGACGTCACCGACGAGCAGTGGGAAGGGCTCGCCCAGGTCGTACCGCTGCGCAGCCGCAACGAATGGCCGTCCAGGACCGACCACCGGACGATGCCGCAGGAGTACGAGGCGGTGGAGCAGCGGCGGATGATCGTCCTGCGGGTTCAGATCTTCTCGGACGCGCGGGAGGTCGCGGAGTACCTGATCGCGCAGATTCCGGTGCTGCTGGACCTGACCAGCGCGGAGACCGATGTCGCCAAGCGGATCCTGGACTTCAGCAGCGGTGTGGTCTTCGGCCTCGGCAGCGGCATGCACCGGGTCGACCGGAACGTGTTCCTGCTCGCGCCGGTCGGCATGGAGGTCGAGGGCGTCGAGGCCACGGCCGTCCCTCGATCGTAGGAAGACTTCCCAGGTGTAACGGTTCGTCAATGATGCGGATGCATAGCGTCCGCATCATGACTGTGCCTTCGCTCACCCACCCTCCCGTTCCTGTTTCCGTCACCCCTCCGTCCCTCTCCCACTCCGTACGCCCGCACCGCCCCGAGGTCACCGAACTGCGGCTCTCCGCCTTCGGTCCGCACCGCGGGGCGGTGTTTCCGTTGGGTCCGCTGACCTTCGTCGCTGGGCCGAGCGGGAGCGGCAAGACGACGGTGCTGCGGGTGTACGAGGCGCTGGCCAGGCTGGGGGCAGGCGAAGGACTCGACGAGGCGTTCCCGGCACCGGCCGACTGCGTGCCGGAGCGGGTGGCCACCGATGGACAGGGACGCCGCGGATTCCGCATCGGCTGCACGGTCGACGGCCCGGCCGGTCCCGTCCATCTCGACCTCGCGGTTCAGGCGGAGCCGGAACTCAGGATCGTCAGCGAACGTTTGACGTGCGAAGGGCAGGAACTCCTGACCACCGTGCTGCGCGACCCGGGGCGGAGCACGGTCCAGGCGGCCTGGTACACGGCGGGTGCGGCGCGGGTGACGCGTGCGCCGCTGCCGGACGACCGGCTGGGCACGGCCCTGCTGCCGCTGCGGGTGGCCGGCCGGACGGAGGGCGAGCTGCGGGTGCTGGCCGCGGCCGAGCAAGTGCTCGTCGCACTGCGGTCGGTGTACGTCTGCGATCCGCAGCCGCAGCGGATGCGCGCGCCGGTGGTGCCCGGCGAGGGGCTGCTGCGGCGCGGCTGCGACAACCTCGCTGCGGTCCTGCGGCGCACCGGCCACGAGTGCGCGATCCGCCACACGGCACTCGTCGCGGCGGCGCGCGAGGGGTGCGCAGGACCGGTCGAGGACCTGACGGCGGAGGACCTGGCCGACGGCACGGTCCGGGCGGTGCTCGGCCGGGGCGCCGGGGGAGCGACGCCCCTCGGGCGGCTGGGCGAGGGCGAGCTGAGGTATCTGGCGCTCGCGCTGGTGCTGCTGACCGGGCCGCGGGTGCTGGACATGGAGTACGTGGGCGAGGTGCCCGACGCGCACCAGGCGCTCGCGGTGCTGGTCGACGGCTTCGACCGGGGCCTGGACCGGCGGCAGGCGCGGGCGCTGGGAGAGCTGGCCGGGCGGATGTGCGGGCGTGGACACATCAGGCTGGTCGGTACGGTCACGGACGCCTCGTGCGTGCGTGGGGCGGCAGGTGTGGCGGTGGTAGACCTGTAGCCGTGAGAGACGATTCGAGAACGGCGGCGGGCGTGGACGGTACGGAACCCGAGGTGGCGGCGGAGCAGGCGGCGGACCAGGTGACGGACCGGGCGGTGGACCAGGTGACGGAGCTCCGGCGCCGGCTGGCCGCGTTCGCCGCTGCGCGGGACTGGGGGCAGTACCACACGCCCAAGAACCTGGCGGCCGCGCTCAGTGTGGAGGCGTCCGAACTGGTGGAGATCTTCCAGTGGTTGACCCCGGAGCAGTCCGCCCGCGTGATGGAGAAGCCGGATTCCGCGCACCGGGTGGCCGACGAGGTCGCGGACGTCCTGGCCTATCTGCTGCAGTTCTGCGAAGTACTGGGGATCGACCCGCTGGCAGCGCTGGCCGCCAAGATCGAGCGGAACGAACTGCGCTTCCCCGTACCGGGGGCCGGGCTTCCGGAAGCAGGGGCGCGGGAATCGGGGGGTCCGGAAACCGGGGGGCCGGAAACCGGGGGTCCGGAAGCCGCAGAGAAGGAGATTCGTCACTCTTCGGAGTGATGGCAATATCCACAACCGCATTTGTGTCCACAGATTTCCGCATAGCCCTGGTTTTCCTGTCCCCTTCCCCTCACTCTGGGTAGTGGACAGGGAGAGAGTGGGACGGCAACGGGGGTCGCTGATGGACGCGGTGAGACTCATTCGGGTCGGCAGACATGCGCTGGCGCAGAGCCAGGCGCCGCTGGACATCCTGACAGAAGCCTGGCAGGCGCAGGCGCTGACCCAGGCCATCGGCGGGATGCTGGCCATGAAGGGCCCGCCGGAACTGCGGGGAGAGGCACAGGGGCTCTGCGAGGCCGGTGGCAGGGGCTGCGGGACGATCGACTGGTCGACCCTGAGCGCCGGCGGGTCGGCCGTGTCCGGCTTTCCGGCCGGGCAGCCGCCCGAACTGCGGCCGAGGGCCGCGCAGCTCGGTGAAGTCACCGACGCGCGGGGGGCGTTGGTGGGCCTGGGCGGTCTGCTGGGAGAGGTGGGGATCGCGCTCGTCGGGGTGGCCTGCGCCGCGGACGAGGAAGGGTTCTACTGGCAGACGATCGAAGCGATCGACGCCGCCGACGAGTCGAACGACCGGGTGCGCGGACTGCTGCGCCGGCTCACGGTGTGGGAGCACGGCAGGCTGCAGGGCGCCGCCCACGACTCGGCGGCGGGGCCGTCATGACCCTGCTCCGGTCAGTGGGACCGGTCGTGGCCGCCGCTGTGGCGGCCGTCGGCGCGGCTGTCGGAGCGGCCGTCGCCACGGCTTTCGCGGTGACCCTCCTGGGCGCCGGTGGTGCCGGTGGTGCCGGTGGTCGGCGGGCGGTCGCCCGTGGTCTGCAGATCGGCGTCGAGCTGCGAAAGATCGGCGGTCAGCGCCGCCATCAGTTCCTCCATCTGCTGCAACAGGCCCTTCGGAGCGGCCTGCTGGCCCGGTACGGACTGCTGCACCGGATTTGCGGACGCGGTCTGATCAGGCACGGCTTCCTGGGACATGGCGGCCTCCTCGGCCCGGGCCCTCCCGGTGGAGGAGGGCGGTGTTGCTGTCAACGCCCCGGCAGCGGTCGTCGGCGCGGGGGCCGGGCTGTCCGGCTCCGCCCGAGGAAACGAGCGCTTCGGGGACCGGTCACTGGCACGGCAGTGCGAGGACCCCCACGATGACGAGTTTTCACCCGACCGGGCAGATGGGGGACAGGTGGGATCAGCGGGGTTGACGACAGTTCGAAGGTGCAGGATGGAGGCATGGATCTTCGAATCTTCACCGAGCCCCAGCAAGGGGCGAGCTACGAGAAGCTGCTGACCGTCGCGAAGGCCACCGAGGCTTTGGGCTTCGACGCCTTCTTCCGGTCGGACCACTATCTGAGCATGGGCGCCGCCGACGGGCTGCCCGGACCGACCGACGCCTGGATCACGCTGGCCGGGCTCGCCCGGGAGACCGAGCGGATCCGGCTGGGGACGCTGATGACCGCGGGCACGTTCCGGCTCCCCGGGGTGCTGGCCATCCAGGTCGCCCAGGTCGACCAGATGTCGGGCGGCCGGGTCGAACTGGGTCTGGGCGCGGGATGGTTCGAGGAGGAGCACAAGGCGTACGGAATCCCGTTCCCGAAGGAGAAGTTCGGCAGGCTGGAGGAACAGCTGGCCATCGTCACGGGGCTCTGGGAGACGGAGGTCGGCCAGACCTTCAGCTACGACGGGACGTACTACCAGCTGGCGGACTCCCCGGCGCTGCCCAAGCCGGCCCAGGCCAAGGTGCCGGTGCTGATCGGAGGCCACGGGGCCGTCCGTACACCGCGGCTCGCCGCGCAGTACGCCGACGAGTTCAACATCCCGTTCGCCTCGCTGGACGACACCGCGCGGCAGTTCGGCAGGGTCAGGGCCGCGGCGGAGCAGGCCGGACGGAAGTCGGACGACCTGGTGTACTCCAACGCACTGGTGGCGTGCGTGGGCAAGAACGACGCGGAGGTGGCGCGCCGGGCGGCGGCCGTCGGACGGGAGGTGGACGAGCTCAAGGCGAACGGACTGGCGGGATCGCCCGCCGAAGTGGTGGACCGGATCGGACAGTTCGAGGCGATCGGATCGTCCCGGGTCTATCTCCAGATGCTGGACCTGGACGACCTCGATCACCTGGATCTGATCTCCTCGCAGGTGCTGTCCCAGCTGAGCTGAGCTGAGCTGAGCCGGCCTCGTCTCCCCTCCCCACCTACCTCCTTCCCTCCTCCCTTCGTCCGCCGTCAGGAGTCGTCGTGCAGTCCACCCGCCCGCTTTCCGCTGTGCTCGCCGAGGGGACTCTCGTCCTCGACGGCGGGCTGTCCAACCAGTTGGAGGCCCAGGGCTGCGACTTGTCCGACGCGCTCTGGTCGGCGCGGCTGCTCGCCGACGACCCGGAGCAGATCGGGGCGGCGCACGCCGCGTATGTGCGGGCGGGTGCGCAGGTGCTCATCACCTCCAGCTACCAGGCGACGTACGAGGGGTTCGCCGAGCGGGGCACCGGGCGGGCGGAGGCGGCCGGGCTGCTGGCCCGCAGCGTGATGCTGGCGCGTGCGGCGGGTGCGGCCGGGCCGTGGCCGGTGTGGGTGGCCGCCTCGGTCGGGCCGTACGGGGCGATGCTCGCCGACGGCAGCGAGTACCGGGGGCGGTACGGGCTGTCGGTGCGGGAGCTGGAGCGTTTCCACCGGCCGAGGATCGAGACCCTGGCCGGGGCCGGGCCCGATGTGCTCGCCCTGGAGACGGTGCCGGACGCCGACGAGGCCGAGGCGCTGCTGCGGGCGGCCGAAGGGTGCGGGGTGCCGGTCTGGCTGTCGTACAGCATCGCGGGGGAGCGGACCCGGGCCGGACAGCCGCTGGCCGACGCGTTCGCACTCGCCTCGGGGAACGACCAGGTGATCGCGGTCGGGGTGAACTGCTGCGAACCGGCCGACGCCGACCGGGCGGTGGAGATCGCCGCCGAGGTCACGGGGAAGCCGGTCGTCGTCTACCCGAACAGCGGCGAGGAGTGGGACGCGGCCGGGCGCGGCTGGACGGGGGAAGGCACCTTCGACCCCGGCCGGGTGCGGGCCTGGCAGTCGGCCGGAGCACGCCTGGTCGGAGGCTGCTGCAGGGTCGGACCCGAGCAGATCGCCGGTCTCGCGGCGGGTGTGGGATCCCGCGGAGAGTGAGCCTTCTTCTGGGAAAACCCATGGTCGGAGCGGGCGAACCGGGCGATACTCGGACGCGTGTTCATAACGATCAGTACCACCGGCACCCAGGAACGCCCGGCGACCGACCTCGGATTTCTGCTGCACAAGCATCCCGAGCGGAAGCAGACGTTCTCCACCTCTCACGGCACGGCGCACGTCCTCTATCCCGAGGCGACCGCCGAGCGCTGTACGGCCGCGCTGCTCCTTGAGGTGGATCCGGTGGCGCTGGTCCGGCGCGGCAAGGGCAAGGGGCGTGGCGGCTCACCCGACGCGGCACTCTCGCAGTACGTCAACGACCGCCCCTACGCGGCCTCTTCGCTGCTGGCCGTGGCCCTGAGCACCGTCTTCAAGAGCGCCCTGCACGGGGTGTGCAACGCCCGCCCGGAGCGTGCCGCCGAGCCGCTGCCGCTGCGCATCGAAGTCCCGGCGCTGCCCGCGCGCGGGGGCGCCGCCCTGGTGGAGAAGCTGTTCGCACCGCTGGGCTGGAGCACGGTGGAGGCGGTGCCCGTAGCGCTGGACACGCAGTTCCCCGAGTGGGGCGACTCGCGCTACGTACAGCTCGTACTGGAGGGAGAGCTGCGGCTGGCCGAGGCGCTGCGGCACCTCTACGTACTGCTGCCGGTGCTCGACGACGCCAAGCACTACTGGGTCTCGCCCGACGAGGTCGACAAGCTGCTGCGGGCCGGCGAGGGCTGGCTGCCGCAGCACCCCGAACAGAAGCTGATCACCAGCCGGTACCTGTCGCGGCGCTGGGGACTGACCCGGCAGGCCACTGAAAGGCTGGAGCTGGCGCGGCTCGCGGACGCCGACGACATCGTGGTCGAGGAGATCGACAACGCGGTGGCCGAGGAGACCGAGACGGAGGAGCGGCCGACGCCGCTCGCCGTGCAGCGCCGGGAGGCGATCCTCGGGGCGCTGCGTGCGGCCGGGTCCGGCCGGGTGCTCGATCTCGGCTGTGGGCAGGGGCAGTTGGTGCAGGCGCTGCTCAAGGATGTGAAGTTCACCGAGATCGTCGGTGTCGACGTGTCCGTGCGGGCGCTCACCATTGCCTCGCGACGGCTGAAGCTGGACCGGATGGGCGAGCGGCAGGCCGAGCGGGTCTCGCTGCTGCAGGGCTCGCTGACGTACACCGACAAGCGGCTGGCCGGGTACGACGCCGCCGTGCTGAGCGAGGTGATCGAGCACCTGGACCTGCCGCGGCTGCCCGCCCTCGAATACGCCGTCTTCGGGTCGGCGCGGCCCAGGACGGTCGTCGTGACCACGCCGAATGTCGAGTACAACGTGCGCTGGGAGACCCTGCCCGCCGGGCATGTCCGGCACGGCGACCACCGCTTCGAGTGGACGCGGGAGGAGTTCCGCGGCTGGGCGGGGAAGGTGGCCGAACGGCACGGGTACGGCGTCGAGTTCGTGCCCGTCGGGCCGGACGACCCGGAGGTGGGGCCGCCCACGCAGATGGCCGTCTTCACCATGGCCACGCCCGACGACAAGAACACCGAGAACGTGAAGGAGGCGAAGGTCGCATGAGCAGCACCACCGAAGCAGCACCGGGCACCACCGCACCGCGCAGGCTCCCGGTCACCGACCTGTCCCTCGTGGTCCTGGTCGGCGCCACCGGCTCCGGCAAGTCCACCTTCGCGCGCCGGCACTTCAGGCCCACCGAGGTCATCTCCTCGGACTTCTGCCGCGGTCTGGTCGCCGACGACGAGAACGACCAGAGCGCGAGCCGGGACGCCTTCGACGTGCTGCACTACATCGCGGGCAAGCGCCTCGAAGCCGGCCGGCTGACCGTCGTCGACGCCACCAACGTCCAGTCGGAGAGCCGCAAGCAGCTCGTCCAGCTCGCCAGGAAGTACGACGTCCTGCCGATCGCGATCGTCCTCGACCTGCCCGAGGAGGTGTGCGCGGCACGCAACGCCGAGCGCCCCGACCGGGCCGGTATGCCCCGCCACGTCATCCAGCGGCACAAGCGCGAACTGCGCCGCTCGCTGCGCGGACTGGAGCGCGAGGGGTTCCGCAAGGTGCACGTCCTGCGCAGCGTCGAGGAGGTCGAGGCGGCCGAGATAGTCCTGGAGAAGCGCTTCAACGACCTCACCCACCTCACCGGCCCCTTCGACATCATCGGCGACATCCACGGCTGCCGCTCCGAACTGGAGACGCTGCTGGGGAAGCTGGGCTACGTCGACGGGGCGCACCCGGAGGGCCGGACCGCCGTCTTCGTCGGCGACCTCGTCGACCGCGGCCCGGACAGCCCCGGCGTACTGCGCCGGGTCATGGGAATGGTCGCCTCCGGAAACGCGCTGTGCGTGCCAGGGAACCACGAGAACAAGCTCGGACGTTGGCTCAAGGGAAGGAACGTCCAGCACACCCACGGACTCGCGGAGACCATCGAGCAGTTGGACAGGGAGGAGGACGGCTTCAAGGAGCAGGTGAAGACCTTCATCGACGGCCTCGTCAGCCACTACGTCCTCGACGGCGGCGACCTCGTCGTCTGCCACGCCGGACTGCCCGAGAAGTACCACGGGCGTACGTCCGGACGCGTCCGCTCCCACGCGCTGTACGGGGACACCACGGGCGAGACCGACGAGTTCGGTCTGCCCGTGCGCTACCCGTGGGCCGAGGAGTACCGCGGCCGTGCGGCCGTCGTCTACGGGCACACGCCGGTCCCCAACACCTCGTGGATCAACAACACCATCTGCCTCGACACCGGCGCGGTGTTCGGCGGGAAGATGACCGCGCTGCGCTGGCCCGAGCGCGAACTCGTCGACGTACCGGCCGAGAAGGTCTGGTACGAGCCGGTCAAGCCGCTGCTCGCCGAGGCGCCCGGCGGTCACGACGGGCGTCCGCTGGACCTTGCCGATGTCGCGGGGCGGCGGACCGTGGAGACCAGTGAGCACGGGCGCGTGGCGGTCCGCGAGGAGAACGCGGCGGCGGCGCTCGAAGTGATGAGCCGCTTCGCCGTCGACCCGCAGCTGCTGATGTACCTGCCGCCGACGATGGCGCCCACGGGCACCTCCAAGGTGGAGGGCTACCTCGAACACCCCGCCGAGGCGTTCGCGCAGTACCGGTCGGACGGCGTCGAGAAGGTCGTGTGCGAGGAGAAGCACATGGGCTCGCGGGCCGTGGTGCTGGTGTGCCGCGACGCACGGGCGGCGCGCGAGCGGTTCGGGGCGGACGGTCCCACCGGGGTCGTGCACACGCGCACCGGGCGGCCGTTCTTCGACGACGAGGCGATCGGCGAGCTGGTGCTCGCCCGGCTGCGCACCGCGGTGGACGAGGCCGGGCTCTGGGAGGAGCTCGACACCGACTGGCTGCTGCTGGACGCTGAGCTGATGCCCTGGTCGCTGAAGGCGTCCGGGCTGCTGCGGCAGCAGTACGCCGCCGTCGGTGCGGCGTCGGGGGCCGCCTTCCCCGGCGCGCTCGCCGCCCTGGAGGCCGCCGTGTCGCGCGGTGTCGAAGGTGCGGACGAACTGCTGGTCCGGCAGCGCGAACGGGCGGCGGACGCCGGCCTGTTCACCGAGGCCTACCGGCGGTACTGCTGGCCGACCCAGGGCCTGGACGGGGTGCGGCTCGCCCCCTTCCAGCTGCTCGCCGTGCAGGGGCGCTCGCTCGCGGGCGTACCGCACGACCGGCAGCTGGCCTGGCTGGACCGGCTGGTGGAGAACGACCCGACCGGGCTGCTCAGGACCACCCGCCGGCTGGTCGTCGAGACCGGCGACGAGTCGTCGGTGCAGGCGGGTGTCGACTGGTGGCTGGAGATGACCAGCAGGGGCGGCGAGGGCATGGTCGTCAAGCCGCTCCAGGCGCTGGCGCGGGACGGCAAGGGCCGTCTCGTGCAGCCGGGCATCAAGGTGCGCGGCCGCGAGTACCTGCGGATCATCTACGGTCCCGAGTACACCCGGCCGGAACAGCTGGAGAAGCTGCGGCAGCGGTTCCTCGGGCACAAGCGTTCGCTGGCGCTGCGGGAGTACGCGCTGGGGCTTGAGGCTCTGGAGCGGCTGGCCGGGGGCGAGCCGCTGTGGCGGGTGCACGAAGCGGTGTTCGCAGTGCTCGCACTGGAGTCGGAGCCGGTGGACCCTCGCCTCTGAGGGTCGCCGGTCGAGTGCCCGACCGAGTGCCTGACCGATTACCGGGCCGCCGGGCCGTTCGATGGGCCGGCCCGTACGACTGAGACCGCAGCCGGGACGGCTGCGGTCTCAGTCGTTTCCGGGCGGGCGGGGCGCGATGGGGCAGGTGGAGCAGGGGGTACGGCTGCCGGGGTGCCGCGGCCCCGTGCGCGGGTCGGGCACCCGGGTCCTTCGCATGCCTTTTCGATCTGAGTGATCATCAACTGTGCTGCTGAGAAAGAGGAGTTGATCGTTCTTGACTCGGGTGTGCCAGGTGCCTAGTCTTCCTTTCCTCTCTGCTTGACGCATCGTCACCACGTCGCGTCCTGGGTGCCAACGGGGGCGAGGCGATGAGTCTTTTCGGGCAGGGCCGCCCCTTTCTCGATGCCCTTTCGCGGCAGGACCGGGAAACCCTGCTCGGCCTGGGAGCACCGTGCGTCTACGAACCGGGGCAGGTCATGCTCCAGGAGCGCGACACCGGCACCTTCGTGCTGGCCGTGCGCAGCGGGTGGTCCGTCGTCTCCGTCTCCACCGAGCGCGGCGCCCGCCTCATCCTTGCGCTCCGTGGGGCGGGTGAGGTGATAGGAGACCTCGCCGCGGTCGACCAGGGACCGCGCAGCGCGACCGTGACCGCGCTCGGTCCCGTCGAGGCGACCTCCATCAGCGGGGAGCGGTTCCGGCACTTCCTCTCCGCGCGGCCGCACGCCACCGCGTTGATCATGCGTCAGTTCAGTGCGCGGCTGCGCAGCGCCGACAGCGAGCGGCGTTCCCTCGCGTCGGAGACCGTCCTGCGGCGGCTCGCCGTACGGCTCCTCGAACTCGCGCAGCGGGCCGGAAGGACCGCGGCGGACGGCGCTGTGGTCGTCGAACTTCCGCTTCCCCAGCACGACTTGGCCTCCGCGGTGGGCGCCACCAGGGAGGCGGTCGCCAAGGCATTGCGGCTGCTGCGCGAGCAGGACGTCGTACACACCGGAAATCGGCGGGTGACCGTGACCGACATGGAGCTGCTCCTCCTGCTGGCACAGGGCAGGGCCGGGCCGCCCCCGCGCGGCGGGCAAGGGGCACGGCCGGGGGCGGGACCCGGCACGAGGACCGGACCGGGACCCGGGGAGAAAGGCGGGCCGGATGTGTAAACGGCTACATCGCGTGGTGGCGGACGGTACGAGAGTGAAACCGGCGGACGAGGACGCAGGAGGCGACGGTGTACGGATCGACGGGCGCGGCGGCGAACGGGGCGGGACCTGGCGGGCCGGGAGCACAGCCGGCAGCGGTCAACCGGCTCGTGGTCTTCGGCGACGTCTGCGGATCCGGGTCCATGGGCCTGGAGACGAAGAAGCGGATGCGGGAGGCGATGTACGCGGCGTTCGGGGAGGCGTTCGCGGTCGTCGGAGTACCGCCCGGCAGGCTCCACCAGGAGGACCGGGGCGACGGGATCCTGGCCGCGCTGCCCGCTGACGTGCCCTCGTCGCTCATGGTCGGGCGCTGGCTGAGCACCGTCTACGAGAATCTGCGCGAGCACAATCACGGCAGGTCGGACCGGTTGCGGATGCGCGTGGGGATGCATGTCGGGCCGGTGCTGGACGACGGGCGGGGGCTGGTGGGCCGAGCCGTCGACCTGACCTGCAGGCTGTGCGACAGCGACACCGCGAAGCGGGTCATGGAGGCGGCGCCGGAGTCCGCTCTGATGCTCGTCGTCTCCGAGTGGCTCTACGCGAACGTCGTCGCCGACGGCGGCCGGTACATCGAGCCGCAGCAGTATCTGAGCGGTCGGGTGCGTGCGAAGGAGACCGACGAGACCGCCTGGTTCCATGTCCCGGGGCTGGAGGCACCGTCCGTGGAGGCGGTGTCCGGGCCCGGGGTTCCGACCGCGGCGAAGCAGGCCGCGGAGCCCGGACGCGGCGGTGGGACGTGGGAGGGGGACGGCCCACCGCCGCCCGGTGCGAGAGGTCCGCAAGTGGGGTCGGTGGCCCAGGAGTTCCACGTGGGCGGCGACAACCTGAGCGTGACCGGCAGCACGATCCACGGGGGCTTCACGGGGATCCGCAAGGAGGGGACGCGGAGGCGGGAACGGGAACGGGAGCCGGAGCGGGAGCCGAGAAGGGAGCCGGGGCCGAGAGGGGAGCCGGTGCGCGGGCCGGTCGGCAGCGAGGGTGACGGGGGCGGGGCGGCCTTCGACGATCCCCCGGCACCCGTGCCTGCCGACCCCGCATCCGGCCCCGCGCCCGGCCCGGCGTCCGCATCCGGCCCGGCATCCGGCCCCGCGCCCGCATCCGCGCCCGCCGACGACGCCCACCGGAGCGGCACATGAGCGATCCCGACGAGGGAGCGTCGCCCGATCCCGGTGGTGGTGGTGGAGCCGGTGCCGGTGCCGAGGCGGGGCAGGCCGCAGGACCCGGCCGGGACGGCGCGGGCGGCGGCGACAGGGGCGGGCGTGGCGGCAGGGGCCCGGGGGACGGGCCGGCCGGTGGCGCCGACGGCGAAGGCGGCTCCGACGGGGACGGACAGAAGGCCGAGGCCAGCCCCTTCGACCAGGCGGGACGGGGGTCGCTCGTCGGGTCGGGCGGCACCGGCGGGTCGGGGACGGCCCACGCCGCGCTGCAGAACTTCGCCCTGCGCGGGCCGGCCGGGAGCCACTTCGCGACCGGCGGCGACAGCGTGGTGCTCCAGGGCAACACCATCCTCCAGTACGGGGTGGGCGCGGCCGGCGGCGCCATGGTCGCAGGCCCCGTGCCCAAGGAGGAGCTGGACCGGCTCGCGGACGTCTACTGCGAGGCGACCGGATACCAGCGGATGAAGGAACTCCTGCGGGCGTGCCACCTCCTGGTGCTCTGCGGCGAGCCGGGAAGCGGCCGCACGGCCACCGCGCTGGCCCTCCTCTCCGAGCTCAACCAGGACCGGGTCCACCGGCTGGACCCCGGCATCCCGCTGCGCCGCATCGAGGCGTCCGACCTCAAGGAGGGGCACGGATACCTGCTCGAACTCCCCCCGGACGACGGCCGCCAACAGCCCTCGTACGGCTCCGAGTTCGAGAGGGAACCGCGCCGCGGCGAGCAGCGGGGCGGTGCGTACGGGCGGGACACCGGGCGTCCCACCGGGCTGCACCTCGACCGGCTGAGCGGGCTGCTCGCCGAGTCCAAGGCGTACGCCGTCGTGCTGGCCGGGGGCGGCGAACTGGCGGGGCAGTTCCTGCGCGGAAGGTACGGGCTGCCGTGCCGACCGCCGCGCACCGGCGAGGTGCTCCAGCGCCACCTGCGCGTACTGCTCAAGGAAGCGCCCGAGGGTGCGCTGGGGGAGGCGCAGCGGCTCTTCGAGCGGGCGGAGACCAAGGACGCGCTCGGGCTGGACGAGCTGCGGCCGCGGGAGGCCGCGCGCATCGCCGAACAGCTGGCCCACCGGGTGGGCGGAAAGCTGACGGAGGCTCAGTTGATGCTCGGCTGCGCGGAGGTCGTACGGGCGCAGGCGCGGTCCTGGTTCGCCGACGCCGACCGTCCCGGCACGCTTCCGGCGGCCCTTCCGGTGCTCGACGCCACCGCCTTCCGCATCGCGGTCGCGGTGTTCAACGGTTCCTCGTACAGCCTCACGGCGGAGGCCGGTGAGCAGCTGGCCTGGGAGCTGGCCATGACGCTCGACCCCGAACAGGCCGTGGGCAGGCGGCTGTTCGCGGTGCACGACGTGGACCGGCCGGCGCTCGCACGGGCCGTCGTCGAGGACGACGAGTTCGACCTGGGCGACGCCAAGGTGCCGATGCGCGCCGTCCGCTTCCAGGGGCGGGGCCTGGCCACCGCCGTGCTCCAGGAGGTGTGGCACGGCTACCACAACGTGCGCGGACCGCTGTCGCGCTGGCTGCGCGCCCTGTGCGACGACCCGCGCCCGCAGCTGTGGGTACGGGCGTCCATCGCCGCCGGAGTGCTGTGCTCCTGGGACTGGGTGTACGGAGCGGGGGAGCTGCTCCGCCCCATGGCCGCACTGGACAGCCCGACCCTCCAGCTGGCCGCGGCCACGGCCCTGGCCGAGGCGTCCCGCGAGCCGACGGTGCGCCCGGCGGCCCGCGCCATGCTCAAGGAATGGGCGAAGAGCGGCGACGGGTCCCTGCGGACGACCGCGCTGCTGACGCACGGGTACGGCATGGCGGCGGGGTCCGTCGGCGCCTCGCTCGACGAACTGGCCAAGGTGGTGCGGCAGGACGACGTGGACATCGACGAACTCGTCACCGCCTCCTTCAGCGTGACCCGGCTGCTGGCCGGGGCCGAACCCGCCCTGGTCGTCGAACGGCTCGGCGGCTGGCTGCGCGAGGACCGCCGCGTCCTCGCCAACCTCGTACTGCTCGCGGTGATCAGGGCGTTGCAGACCAGGGCCACGTACCTCTGGGGGCTGCACGAGGACAAGGAGATGGAGCGGCACGGATCCCGGCCGCTGATCGCCGCGCTGCTGCTGACGCGGCCCGAACTGGCCCGCAGACTCGCGGACCTGATCCGGCACGCCCTGTCCACCGCCCGGTCGGGCGAGGCCGCGCTGGACGCGCTCGGCAGCTGGCTGCGCCGGTCGGCGGGCGACGCCGGACAGCTGCGCCTGGTCTGCCGGTTCCTGCCGCTGCTCGCCGCCGACCGCCGGGACCGCGACCGGCTGCGGAACCTGCTGGACCGGCTCGTACGGGATCCGGGGGACCCGCTGGACAAGTCGGCGGCCCATCGGATGTGGAGCGCGGTGGGAGAGGGGGCCGGGGGATGACGGACCGGGAGGGCCGGGAGCTCTGGGAGGACGAGGAGGACGAGGAGTGGACGGGCCGGCTGGGGCAGCCGGGACAGCAGGAGCGGCGGGGGCAGCGGGCACGGCAGGGAGAGCCGAGGCGGCAGGAGCGGTCGGGGCGCCAGGAGCAGCAGGGGCATGAGAGGCCCTGGTTGAGGGGCGAGCACGGGACCGGGACGGAGCGGGAGCGGGAGCGGGTGGAGCAGATGGACCGGGCGGACCGAGGAGACCGGGAAGAGCGGGACGAGTGGGCACGGGCGGAACAGCCGGGACGTCGGCAGGGGCCTGGCCAGGGACAGGGTCCCGGCCGGGGCCAGGGCCGGGAGCAGGGCCAGGACCGGGACGAGGACCGGGGCGAAGGCCGGGGGCGCGGGATGCGCCAGGGCCGGGCGAACGAGCCGGTCCGGGGCCAGGGCCAGGGCCTGGGACCGGGTCGGGGGCAGCGGCAGGACCAGCAGCCGCTGGGCCCGCTGATCGGCGAGTACGGGCCGCCGTACGTGCGCAGGAGCGGCCAGATCGCCGCCGTCATGCGCTACAACAACGGCGGCCACAGCGTCGTGTGGCCCGACCGCCGCGAGGACGTCAACAAGCCCTGGATCGGCTCGCCCTACACCATCTTCGAAGTGCTGCTCGGGATGCACGTCACCTCCTTCGACCTGAGGCTGCCCGCCAACGGCGACGCGGCGTTCTTCGACGCGACGGCGCGGGTGCGCTGGGAGGTGGAGGACCCGCTCACCGTCGTGCGCCAGAACGTCTGGGACGTGGGGGAGCTGCTGCACGACGAACTCCTCGCCGGGCTGCGCAGCGTGTCGCGCCGCTTCCGGCTCACCGACTCGCACCGCGCCGACGACGCGGTCAGGGCCGAGGTGGAGGCGGGCCACATCGACCTCGGCAGGGACCTCGGTCTGACGACCCGCGTCCATGTCTTCATCGACCTCAGCGAGGAGGTCAAGACGCGCGTCCAGGCCAGGCACGACATCGTCCTCGACATGGACACCGACGCCGCCGAGGACGAGCGGGAACGGCTCAGGGCGCTGCGCAAGCGCGAGGCGGTGCGGGTGCAGGCCGCCGAACTCCAGCGGTTCCTGCGCCAGGGCGACGCGGCCGAGATCGCGTACCAGATGGCCACCAACCCGGAGAAGCAGTGGGAGATCCGCGAGGCGATCCGCCGTGAACGGCGGGAGGGCCAGGCCGACTTCATCGGACTGTTCCACAAGCTGCTGGACACCGGGAACCTGGAGCGGCACGACATCGGCGACCACATGTACGAGGTGCTCCAGTACCTGCGGGAGAACTCGGACGGGGTGCTCGGCGGCGTGACCGACTCGATCCTGCCGCAGGGCGGCGGACGGCCGGGCGGCCGGGCCCTGGAGAACGGCCGTCCGGGACGCGCGAGGGAGTACGGGGACCACGGGGATCGCGGCGATTACGACGACGGGCGGGGCCGGGGCCGGGAGCTGGAGGGCCGCGGCGACCGGCGGCGGCCGGCCGAACCGGCGAGGCCGTACTGGGAGGCGGACGAGCCCGCCCCGGCCGCCCCGGAGCGCCGTGAACGCGGGCGTGGTGACCGGGAGTTGGGGACCCGCGGCCCGGACGGACGGCCGTCCGGGGAAGGGTCTGCGGGAGACGGCGCCCCGTCCGGACCGCCGGAGGCCGAGTGGCCGGACGAGGAGCAGGACGGCCGCAGTCCGCATGTGTACGAGCCCACCCGGGTCGCCTCGTCGGCGGAACGGCGACGGGAGCGGGAACGGCGGGAGCGCGAGCGGGAACAGGACTGGCGGGACCGCAGCCGGGACCGGGCCCGCGACGACGGGCGGGACGGCCCGCGCGGGGACGACGGTGCCCGGGACCGCGACTGGACCGGCGACGACCGGTACCGCGACGACCGGTACGGCGACGAGCGGTACGGCGAAGACCGGTACCGCGACGACTGGGACCGCGGGAGCGACTCGCACCGGGACCGGGGCCCCGACCGGGGCCGGGACAACGGCCGGGCCTACCGGCCGAGTGCGGGATTCGACGACTGGGACGAAGAATGACTGGGACGAAGAATGAGCACTGAACCGCACCGCACGGCGGACCTCCGGCAGCCGGGCGGTGCGGGCGACCTGCCCCCTGACCCGGTGGCGGTCCCCGGTTCCGCCGCCGGCACCCGGTTCGTCGCCGAGCGGATGCTGGACACCGTGCGCGAGGACATAGGGCGCGCCGACGCCAAGGCGGCGGTTCTGCTGTCCGGAGGGCTGGCCTTCCTGGCCGTGGTGTGGGTCAGGGACGGCTCGGTCGTTCCCTCGGGGGCGGCGCTCGGACTGGTCGTGGTGGGTGGACTGCTGTGGCTGGCAGGGCTGTTGATGCTCATAGGCGTGGTGCTGCCGCGGACCCGGATCGGCGCGGACGTCACGTTCCTGCGCGATCTGAGCGTCGGCGCGTCGCCCGAAGTGCTGCGGGAGCGGCTGACCGTGTCCGGTGCGGACGTCGTGCGTTGGATGCTCGGGGAGGCGACCGTCCTCGGGCGGGTGCTCACCGCCAAGTACCGCTGGCTGCGCGCGGGGGTCTGCTGTCTGACCCTCGGCGTGGTGCTCTCCGTAATCGGCCAGGTGTGGTGACGAGACGATGGAACAGCAGATGAAGCAGACCGGACGGCAGGGACGCGGCCGGGCGCGGAGCCGGACGCCGTGGCGTGCGGCGGGGCGTGCGGCGGGGCTCGGGCTCGTACTCATGGCGCTGGCGGGAGCGGCCGTCCCCGTACAGGCACAGCAGCCACGGCAGCAACAGGCCGCGGAAGGGCCCGATCCGATCGACTTCGCGGTCGTGGTGGACCTCTCCGCGAGCCTCTCCGAGAAGGACCTGGCCCGTGAGGTGGAGGCCGCCGCGCTGCTCAGCCAGGGCGAGATATCGGAGCGTTCGCGCGCCGCGGTGATCGGATTCGGGAGTTCCGAGAAGGCCGGGCAGTCCGCGGTGCGCGAGGTGTGCGGGCTGACCGTGTCCGACGCGGCGGGCCGCCAGACGCTCAGCGACTGCGTGCAGCAGCTGGGCAGGCGGGACAAGAACGGCACCGGCCCCGGGACCGATTTCCCGGCCGCCGTCCGGCAGGCGGTGAACCGGCTCACCAAGGAGGGCAGAGCGGGCACCCCCAAGGTGGTGTTCCTGCTCACAGACGGGAAGCTGGACGTCGGCGACAGCCCCGCGTACGGCGCGGACAAGGCGTCCCGGCAGTCCAACGCCGCCAAGCAGCTCACCGACGAACTCGCCCGCGCCCGCCGGGAGTCGGTGCAGATCTGGCCGCTCGGCTTCGGCAGCGAGATCGACCGCGACTCGCTCGCCGCGATGGCGAACGGCGGCTACCGCAACGGCTGCGCCACCCTCCCCGACGCCACGCCCCGGATGCGCGTCGTCGACAACTCCGAGCAGATCGACAAGGCCCTCCAGGAGACCTTCGCCGCCGCACGCTGCGCCCAGGTCGTCGAGGGCACCCGCGGCAAGCCGCCGGGTGAACTGTCGGTGGTCATCCCGCCGATCGCCACCGACGGCTCGATCACGGTCAGCAAACACGACCGCAAGGTCTCGGTGACGTACTACGACCCCACCGGGAAGAAGGTTCCCACCAGCGGTTCCGCCGACGGGTCCAGCTTCGAGGTCAGCGGTCAGGACGGGCCGGTGGAGGCGCTGCGGGTGAAGAACCCGCTGCCGGGCAGGTGGAAGGTTCGGGTCGAGGCGCCCGAGGGACACCGCGGCCAGGACGTCGCGGTGCGCGCCATCTGGCAGGGCAGGCTCCGCTCCGCGATCGCCCTCGACCCCGCCTCGCCGCGCGCCGGTGAGAAGGCCGTCGTGGAGATGCGGATGCAGACCAGGCGCGGTGTCGTCATCACCGACCAGAACCAGCTCAGGGGCATCCGGGTCGGCGTCAAGGTCACCGGGCAGGGCTTCGAGCCGGTCACCGCCACGCTCAAGGACGACGGGACCAAGCCCGACGCGAAGGCCGGGGACGCCCGGTTCACCGGCACCCTCGTCATGCCCAAGGCCACCGGGAACGTCGAGGTCACCGGCGAGATGTCCGCCCCGGGAGTGACCAGCGACCACCGGCCGCTGTACCTCGCCCTTGCCTCGGGAATCGCGCCGGTCGAGGCCGGGATCACCGTCGAGCGCAGCACCGTGCACCCCGGGGGGACTCTCCAGGGGACCCTGGACGTGACGAACAACGACACGGTGGCGCACACCCTCACCCTCGGTCTCGCGGACCAGCCCCCGGGGTCGGAGCTGAGCATCGCACCGGTCAAGGTCCGTGCGGAGCCCGGCAGTTCGCACCACACCTTCCAGGTGTCCGTCGGCGCGGGCGCTGCGCTCGGGGAGCTCGCGGGCAGCGTGGTGCTCACCGATCGCGACTACGGCGGGCGCACCCTGGACGCCACCTTCCTCGACGCCCTCGTCGAACCGGAGCCCACCTGGTGGGACCGCTGGTGGTGGGGGGTGGTCGGCGCCGTCGCCCTGGTGCTGGCCGTCGCCGCCTTCGTGTTCGTACGGGTGAAGGCCGTCGCCAGGCAGCGCGACCTGACCGGCGTACGGCTGGAACTGTGCCGGGACGGGCGGCCGGTCGACACGCTGACCGTACGGGCCGGGCAGAGCAGCGGCGACTTCCGTTTCACGGTGGAGCGGGGGAGCGGATCCGCGCCCAAGCTCAAGCGGGTCAGCGGCGCGGGGGACGCACACCGGGTGCGGCGCACCAAGGCCGGAGTGATCATGGTCAAGCCGTACCGCGGCGGTGAACGGGCCCTGACCGCGGAGGAGCCGGTAGCGCTGGGCGAGGGCATCGACCTGCTCGTCCGCGACAACCGCCGGGCCCCGGGCGGAGGTTCAGGATCCGGTGGATCGCAGCGACGACCCTTCCGGCAGAACAGGCCGAACAGACAGAGCAGGCAGAACAGGCCGGGCAGGACAGGCAGGCAGGGCAGCGGGGCCGCACCCGACGGCGGCCGGGGCACCCCCCGGGACCCGGGCGCGGGTTCCGGTTCCGGGTCCGCTCCGGGGTCAGGCAGTGGATCGGGGCCCGGCTCCCGTCAGTACGACGCCAACTTCTGAGCCCGGTCCACGGGGCCCGCGAACCCGGGGCCCAGGCACCAAGGGGAGACAAGAGACGACATGAAGATCTACCAGCCCATGCTCTTCGTCGGACTGGGCGGCACCGGCGGCCGCATCGGCACCGAGCTGGAACGCGGACTGCGCCGTGAGCTCTGCGGTCCCGACGGGACCAAACTCGCCGTCGACGACCGGCGCAAGCGCTTCCAGCTGCCCGACTGCCTCCAGTTCGTCTACGCGGACTTCAGCGAGTCCGAGCTCGACCAGCTGCCGCACCTCCAGGCCAAGGGCGCCGAGGCGGCCGCGTACGCCCGTACCTCCAGGATCGTCCACGACCTGCTGCCCGCCGACCACGACAGTTCCCCGGACGTCGCCCGGATGCTGCGGGTGGCGCTGCACGAGGAGACGAAGAGCTGGCTGCCGCCCAAGGAGCGAGAGCCCCGGGTCGCCCCGCTGCACAACGGGGCCGGCCAGCTGCCCACCGTGGGCAGGTCCGCGCTCTTCGCGACCCTGCGCGGCGGTCTGGAACCCGTACTGGGCCAACTCCGCGCGGCCATCAGCGCGATCAGCAACTCGGCGGGCGACCTGCGGGACGTCGGAGGGCGGCAGATCCGCGGCTGCGACGTCTTTGTCGCATTCTCTGTCGCAGGCGGCACAGGTGCCGGGATCTACTACGACTTCATCCACCTCATCGGGCACGAGTTCCGCAAGTCCAAGGTGCCCGGGGTGAAGATCTACCCCCTCGTCGTCATGCCGTCGGCGTTCCCGCCCGAGGCGGGCGGCGGCCGGGACGCCGAACTCAACGCGGCGCGCGCCCTGGTGGACCTCTCCCGGCTGGTCGACGACCAGAACGTGCCCAGCGCGCAGTCCGACTTCGGCGACGTCGAACAGCGCGGTTCGCTGGCGGTGCGCTACCCCAGGGAGGGCCTGATCCGGCTGCGCTCCTCCACCGTCCAGACGGCGTTCCTGTTCAGCAAGCCGTCGGGGATCCGGCCGGAGGACCTGCGCCGGTCCGCCACCGCCATGGTGATGTCGCTGATCGGCACCGAACTCGGCGACGACACCACGAACGGCCGCACCGAGGGCGACTACCAGTCGTTCGCGGCGAGCTTCGTCAACAAGAGCGTCGAACGCTCCACCCCGTCCCGCTCCGGCATCGGCTACCGCGGCATGTCGACCAGCCTGGCCGCTTCGCTGACCGTGCCGGTGGACGACCTCGCGGAGATCGTCGCGAGCAGACTGCTGGCCCAGGCCGTACGGGACATGAGCGAGCGTGCGCTGCGGGCCGACGAGCAGGGCACCGAGCGGGTCCGCGACATGTTCGACCGCTCCGGCATCGGCAGGCTCTGGGCCCGGGAGGCCCCCGAGGTCCCGGCCCCCGACCCGCTGCCCAGGGGCACCCAGGACATCGGGCAGGCGCTCCGGGACCGGATCGGCGACATGGACGACGGCCTCGTCCGGCTGGACCGGGACCTGGACCGCGAAGTCCCGCGCATGGTCGAGGACTTCAAGCCGGGCACCGGAGCGCGCGAACTCCTCGGTCTGATAGGACCGTTCAGGGCCGAGCGGGTACTGCTCGGCCTTCCCGAACACGTACAGCGGGCCGCCGCGGCCGGTTTCGCCGGGATGCTCGACAACCGCAAGAACGACCCCGAGAAGCCGGACGGGGTCAACGCCTCCGCACCCCAGGTCCCCCGGATCAGGCGCAGCGTCGGCGGCCTCGTCCCGGCCCGCTGGGGCGACCCGGACGTGCAGGAGGCCATCGAGGAGCAGGACCGCTGGTACCAGTGGCGGGCCAACCGGCTGTGGCACCGCAGCTGGAAGGACCACGAGCTGCGCTGGCGCGCCCCGCTGGCCCGCACGATCAAGGAAGTCACCGCGCTGGTACGGGCGTTGAAGGCGCACGAGGAGGACGAGCGCAAGTCCTTCCGGGACCGCCGCAAGGAGCTCTACCGTGACGACCGCACCGGAGTCTCCTACCTGCTTCCCCCGCAGGGCACCCTCGGCGCCTTCTACGACGACGTCTTCGACCGGCTCCGGCAGAACGAGGGTCTGCCCGAGAACCAGGACGCCGCGGGCCTGCTCGACAAGCTGGTCCAGCCCGCCGACTGGCAGCTCGCCCTGGACGCCGTGCGGCGCTCCCCGCGCGACGCGGTCAAGGAGATCAAGCAGGTCGTCGAGCGGCGCGTCAAGGGCCTCTTCGGCGAGGCCAGCATGCTCAACGACCGCCCGCTGCTGCCCTCACTCGGCGTGCTGCTCCAGGCGGCGGCCGGGGACGAGGACGCGGAGGCCTCGGTCGACGCGCGCTGGCTGGAACAGTTCCGTTCGCAGCTCGCGAGCCTGCTGCCGGTCGGCTTCACCCCGGACGGCAACGGCCCGCTGAAGGTCCTGATCGTCTACCCGCAGAGCGAGACCAATGAGCGCAACTCCCGCTTCCTGCAGCAGGAGTTGAACCTGCCCCGGGATCTGGGAGGCAGGCCGGAGAGCCGGGCGGTGGACACCCAGGCGATCACCGTGGTGCTGTTCCGCAGCGGGATGAGCCTCACCGACGTCTCGGAGGTGCGGCACGTACTGCGGCTCTGGGCGGAGTCCCGGGACGCCGCCGGAACCGACGACTTCCTGCACTGGCGGCAGCGGCTCGGCTACCGCGACGACTGGCTCGCCAGTACGGAGGACGACCGCCAGCGCATCCTGCACCGCATCCTGTGCGCGATGTGGAACGGGCGGGTCGAGGTGCGCGGTCCCGCGGCCTCGCCCGACGCCATCCGGATCCGCCTCCAGGACGGCGACTCCGCGACGATGACGCTGCGGCTCGAAGCGTTCGACGAGTCGGTCTCCAGCTGGTCGGGCCTGCTGCGGGCGTACGAGCAGTGGGCGCTGCTCGACGAGGGCCAGATCATCGAGGACTTCTGCGACCAGCTGATGGCCGCCCAGCCGCACGGCCTCACCACCACCCCCGCCCCTCCCTCCCAGCTCTTCCGCACCCTGGTCGAGGAGGTGGCGCCGCAACAGATCGAGATTCTGGGGGAGTTGGCGGAGGAGTACGGGGCGGAGGACGAGGAGTGGATGGTTCCGCTGCGCGGCTTCTGGGAGCGCACCTTCCGGGGCGCACTCGACCTGCGCTTCCCGGGCGCGACGCGGCCGACCAGGCCGAACCTCGGGGCGCTGTTCGAGCGGTACGGAACGGGCCGCGGCGGGGCGGGCCGCAGCGTCCAGGGCCGGGGCACGGGCCCCGGCCGGTACGCGATCAGCCGCCCCCCGGCGGACGAGTGGTCCGCACCGGACGGCTCGGCCCGGATGAACGGCCGTCGCCCGGAGCTGGAACGCCCGCGGGGCGAGCGGGCGCAGCCCGACCACGCCTGGGACGACGCCCCCCTGTGGATGCCGGACGAGGCCGCGTGGCCGGAGGACCCGCACGAGACGTACGAACCGGGCGGCGAGCAGGGCAGGGAGGCGGGCGGGAGGTACGAGCCGGACGGGTCGGCGCAACGGGGCAGGCCGCCGGGGCCGAGGAGGCCCGCGGAGTCGGAGAGGCCTGCGGGACGTGAGCGGGCCGACGGGCCGGGGAGGCCGGCGGGACCGGAACAGCCGGAGTGGGTGAAACGGCCGGAGGAGTCCGCCGGTCGGGGCGATCCCGAGTGGTCGGACGGGGCAGGCCCGGCGGACGGCTTCACCCGCCGGGCCCGCCACGGCAGCGGGGATCCCGATGACGGCCAGGACGAAAGGGCCTGGCAACGGGGCGGCGGGCCCGCTCCGGGCGGCCGCTCCACGTCGGACGGTTGGGCCGAGGCTGACGGCGGGTCCGGCGGTCGGTCCACGTCCGACGGCCGCTCTGCGCCGGAGGGCTGGTCCGGGTCGGAGAGCCGGGCCGAGTCCGGCGGTCGCTCTGGGCCGGAGGGCCGTTCTGCGTCCGACGGCCGTTCTGCGTCCGACGGTTGGGCCGAGGCCGACGGCCGGTCCGGTGGTCGTTCCGCGCCGGACGGGCGCCCTGCCTCCGACGGTCGGGCCGACTTCGATGCCGACGGGCGGGAGCCGCGCAAGCCCTCCACCGACGACTGGTCGGAGGGGGAGTCACGGTGAGCGTCGAACAGGGCGTGCCGGGGCACGCGGTCCGGATCGATCTGCGGGTCGTCGCGGGGCCGGACGCCGCGCCGGGCGACGGCGCCCGTGCCGTGCGCGACGCGCTCGCGCTCGTACGGTCGCCGGACGCCAAGCGGCGGTTCCTCGTCGTGGACGACGCGGCCCGGCTCGACCGCAACCAGCTGCTCTACGAACAGCTCTTCGCGCACGGCCCGGCCCGTATCGTCTGCCTCGCGGTCGGGGCCGTCGACGGATGGGCTCATCCCGGCGCCCCGGCCGGCGGGGCGCCGGGGCAGCCGGTCCGGCCGCTGGCACGGCCGCTGTCGCTGCGACCGCCGGACGCGGGGGTGCTGTGGGTGCTCGACGCGCTCGCGGGAGAAGCGGCGGGCGCGCGTGCGGGCGACGACGACGTACTGCGCCCGCTGACCGAGGTGCTGTGCGAGCCGGGGGTCTTCGACGCCGTGCTGCACGCGCTCCGGGAGATCATGGACGGTGTCGCCGTGCCCTCCGTACGCATCCTCGAACACGACCTGAACGAGGACGCGCGGCGCCGGGCCTGGCGTCAGGCACTGGACACGCTGGCCGGTGAGGAGGTCCCGGCGCCCGCGCTCGTCACGGCCGACTCGCCCGCCGGCTACTCCGGTTACGCCGACGACGACGCCGACGAGACGGCCGTCGGCGGGTCCGCAGGGTCGTCGGAGGCCGTGCCCGCCGAGCTGGCCCCGCTGCTCGGCGGCGGTGTGCCCAAGAACATCCGGGAGCGGGCCTGGCTGGTGCAGGGCGGGGACGCCGAGCAGCAGCACCGCCGCTGCGAGCACGCGCTGCGCGCGGCCACGGAGGCGTACGAACAGACCTGGCCCGCCTCCGGTCTGTTCGCCTCCGCACGCCGACAGGCGGACCTGCCGGGCCCGTTGGTGGAACTGGCGGACGCCTTCCACGACTTCCGCGGAGCCGTCGGCGGCGCCTTCACCGACGGCGACGGCCTGCGTCTCCTCCCCGAGCAGCGCAGCCGCCTCAGCCGGCGCGGCTTCGAACTCCCCGAGATCACCGAGGTGTCCAGGGAGAGCGTCGCCCCCGGCCTGCGCGGCTACACCGAGCGGCTGCTGCTCGGCCGGGGGCTCCCGCTGCGTTCGGTCGCGGCCCGGCTCGGCGCGCTCTCCGACCTGTCCGCGCCCGCGGGCAGCGCGGCCCGGCTGACCGAGCTCAAACAGATCTGTTCCGGCGACTATCTGCGCCGCCTCGCCTCGCCCGCCCTCTTCGTGGTCGAGGAACGGCCCAGGCCCGCCGACTTCTCGCTGGCCTTCCTCCTGGCGTTCGTCGCCGGATTCTGGCCGTGGCTCGGCTGGCTGATCGGCCCGCTGGCGGGCGCCGCGATGGCGGTGCCCGCCCTCCTGATGCTGAGGCGCAGGCCCAGCCGCTCGCCGGACGGGCAGCTGGACGGCGGCGGTGACACGGCCTGGTTCGGCCGTCTCGTCGCCGGAGTGGTGGGCGGGGCCGTGGGCGGTCTTGTCGGCCAACTCGTCGGTGCACCACCCTGGTTGGGGGCAGCCGCCCTCGTGCTGGCGGTGGCCGTGTCCGTGCTGCTGTCGGTGCGCGACTGGTCGCGCTCGGTGGAGGCGTGGTGGACGGAGATGCGAGTGGACGAGGCCGCGCAGTGCCTGGCGAACATCGACGCCCTGATCGCCGAGACCGCCGTGCACGACTGGCTGTTCGCCGACGCCCGCTACCACTGCTCGGACG
Source organism: Streptomyces sp. NPDC021093 (assembly GCF_044333135.1). Classification (NCBI taxonomy): domain Bacteria; kingdom Bacillati; phylum Actinomycetota; class Actinomycetes; order Kitasatosporales; family Streptomycetaceae; genus Streptomyces; species Streptomyces sp. NPDC021093. Next base: position 105,340 of record NZ_JBIRQJ010000002.1, read on the forward strand.
GGGCGCGCGCGATCGCCACCCTGCTGCGCGGGATCGCGGTGAACGTGGAGACGTACGAGGTACGGCCGCGGCCCGTCCCGCCGGGGACCGGGCACGGCTACGAGTACGAGACCGTGGGTCACGGCGACCCCGGCCACGATCCAGGACCCGACCCCGGATCCGAGCCCGACTCGGCGAACACCGCCTGGAACTGGAGCGACTGGAGCGCTGCCATCGACGCCGAGCCCGCCGGCGGCTCGTTCGACGAGCCCCTCCCGCCGCCCCGTACCGCCGCCCCGGCTCCCGAATCCTCCGCGCCGTACCGTACGAGCACGGGCCCACGCGGGGGTGAACAGCCGGGCGGGGACTGGCAGTTGGCCGCTACGGCGCAGCCGCCGTGGCTGGAACGGGAGACCGGTGACGGCGGCACCCTCCTCGTCCCGACCCTCGTGTCCGACCTGACGGACGGCATCGCCCAGCTCCTCGGCAACTGCTGGGCGACGGTCGAACGCGATCCGGAGGCCGCCGGGCGCCTGCGGCTCGCGCCGAAGGTGGGCGAGCTGCTGGAGCAGGAGCACGCGGCCCTGTGCCGTGACGCCGCCGCGGCGCCGCCGTCCTTCGTCCGTGCCGCCCGCGCCTCGGGAAACCGGCCGGGCGTCGCGCTGCTGCTCGGCGTCGCCATCGACCGTACGGCCGAAATGCTCGACTCCGACGGCTTCGCGGAGCGGACGGTACGGCTGTGCGCAGCCGAACACCGCCGGATGCTGTCCAAGGCCCCGGAGGCGGAACGCCGGGTGCGGTTCGCGCCCGAGGCCGCCCGCCGGGGAGCCGAAGCGGTGGACCCGGACGGCTGGCGCGGTGCGACCGACGGCGTGGTGTGGACGTCGGGCGGACGCCGGGCGGGCGTGCTCTGCCTGGTGCCGCTGCGCGCGGGAAGCGTCCGCCCGGTGCGGTCGTACGACGGACCGGAACCGGAAGCGGAGGGCGAATACGCATGACAGGGGTACTGCCGGTCGAAGAGCTGGAGTTCTTCCTGCCCAAGGGGGACTCCGTCCGCTTCGCGGCCGGGTTCGGCGAGGACCGCAGGACACCGGGACGGGTCGGGATGCTGAGCCGCGACGCAAGCCTGGGCAGGGGGTGGCAGGTGGTCCAGCACCGGCTGCCGCTCTCCGCCAGGGGCAACCCGTCGGCGTACGACGCGCTGGAGCGCGAGATCGCCGCCGCGGTCACCGTCGAGCGGAGCTACGGGGAGGAGGAGTACGGCGAGATCTTCACCCGGCTCGTCGGGTTCAATCTGGAGGTCGCCGAGCCCTTCGTCCTCTACCGGCGGCCGGCCGGTGAGCCGCTCGCCGGTCTCGCGGGCTCGCTCGGCATCCAGGCGCAGCGCAACGTGATCGGCCAACTGGTGCTATCGGTACGGCTGTTGGGGTCGGCCGGGATCGTCCACCGGGACCTGACCCCGCACACCGTCCGCTGGGACGGCGCCAGGGTGCAGCTGACCGAACCGTACTGCGCGGCCCGCGTCGGCGACCCCCGCGACGCCTTCGGCACCGGCCCCTGGGCCTCGCCGGAGCAGCGCGAGGGTCAGGGCGACGCCGACGAGCGGGACGACGTGTGGTCCGTCGCCCAGCTCGCGTACACCCTGCTCTCCGGCCGGCAGGGCAACAGCGGGGGCCCGCCCGTCGACCTCGCCGACTACCGGCAGCTCGCCGCCCTCGGCGGCGGCAGGGCCTTCGAACCGCGGGTCACCGAACGCCCGCTCGCCGCCGAGCTGTTGCGGCTGCTCGGTGCCCCCGACCCGCTCGCCGGGGCTTCCCCGCACAGCGACCCGTTGCTGCGCGGCCGCGACGAGTTCGACGCCCGTACAGCGAAGAAGCGGCAGGCCAGAGGCATCGTCGAGCGCCCGTACAACGGCACGTCCACCGACCGCGGGCCCGACGGACCCGAAGGTCAGGACGGTGTCAACGGGCAGGAGATCGGTTACGAGTACCCGTCCCGTCCCAGCCGCCGCACCCTGCGTGGCCTGTTCGGCCCGGGAGCGTCCCGCCGCCCCGCCGCGCAGCTCGAACCGGAACCGGAACCGGAGCCCGCGTCCAGGCCCTTCGCCACCCCGCGTCCACCGCTCTGCCCGCACTGCCGGCTCCCCGTCGTCTACGACGAGAGCCGGCTCTTCGCACGCAACGCCAAGAAGGAGTACAAGCCCCTCGACCTCACGGCGGAGCGCCGGCCGATGCATGTGAAGGAAGCGCTCCGGCACGCCTTCCAGAAGTGCCCGCACGCCCCCGGCGACCGGCCGCACTACCTGCCCGTCCCGTACCTCACCCACGGCGAACCCCTCACCGTCGCCATGGTCGGCAGCTCCGCAGCGGGCAAGACCCATCTGCTGGCCGCGATGCTCGGCGAGATCGAGCAGGGCGGCCTCGAAGCGTACGGACTGACCTGCCTGCCGCTGAACCCTGACTGGCACCGGGAGTTCCTCCAGGAGAAGGTGCAACGCCTCCACCAGGGCGAGATGCTCGACGGCACCAACCAGGTGCCCTTCGCGGACTTCGCCGACGGGCTGCTGGTCTCCGGGCACGGGGCGACCCGCCCGGTGCTCTTCTTCGACCTCGCGGGCGAGGACCTGGCGCAGGACAACGAGGTGGGCCGCTTCCTCGGCGAGGTCGGCGCGTTCATCTTCGTGCTCGATCCGCTGCGCGCGCTGCGGCTGGCCTCCCTGGACCCGGTGCGCGAACGGGTCGGGATCCACCAGCGGGACCTGGGCGACGAGGCGTTCACCACCGTCCTCAACCGCATCCCCAGGAACGGGCGTTACGTCGACGCCGCCGCGGCCGTCGCGGTCAACAAGAGCGACCTCGTACGGTTCGACCCGGCCGTGGACCGCTGGCTGAACCGGCCGCCCGCGTCCCGCTTCGACGTGGGCACGGTGCGCGAGGAGAGCAGGGACGCCTATGCGTACGTCCGGCACCACGGCAGCCGGGCCTGGCTGAAGCCGTTCGACGACTGCGGGCGGTGCACGCTGCACTTCGTGGCGGCCACCGGCGGACAGGAGCGGGACGCGGCGTTCCCGCACGGGGTGCGGCCCCGGCGGGTACTGGCCCCGCTGCTGTCGATCTTTGCCATGTGCGGGCTGCTGCCCGGCGCGGACCGGGACGAGGTGGGGGCCTGATGGACGGCACGACGAGCAGACGGCAGGACGGGCCGGACGGGCCGGACGGGCCGCCCGAGGAGCTGATCGACCAGATCGTCTTCCGCTGGGACGCGGCCAACCGGTCGGGCAACACCGGCTTCGGCCCGGTCGCCTGGTCCTGCGCGCGCTCCCAGGTGCAGGACCTCTTCCGCAGCAGCGTGGCCCCGCTGCTGCGGGGGAACTTCAGCGCCGCCGACGGGCCGGACGCCTCGGGCCTCGTACGGGTGGAGCAGCACGGGCAGGGCAACGCCATGCTGCTGCGCCGCACCCCGCACCGAGACCCGGGCGGCCGCCCCGGCACCCTCTGCCACGCCCTCATCGGCCCCGCCCAGGTCCTCGACCCCGACACCTGCATCGGACTGGACAGCTGGGCCTGGTCGGACGAATTCTTCGGCGACACGGACTGGGGCGAGGTGCGGGGAGAGCTGCCCAGGATCCCCGGCCAGGCACTCCGCGACTCCGCGCTGCGGGGCTACGCCCAACTGGTCGACGAGGTCGACGGGAGCGGGTCCGAAGCGGCCCGGCCGCTGGTCGCGGCGGCGGCGGAACTGCTCCGGCACCCCAAGCGCGTGCAGATGCTGCTGGACCGGGACGGCGGGCGCAGCGCGTGCCGCACGCTGATGGGCCTGTACGGGATCTTCAGCGGCATCTTCCCGGACCGGTGGACCTACGCGACCCGGGACACCGCCGAGTCCACGCTGATCCGGTTCGCCTTCGTACGCCGCTGGCCGGGCTCGGCGGCGCCGGACACCCAGCGCACCCGGGTGGACCCGGACGAAGGGCGCGGCGACCACGCGGAGGAACTCGCGGCCCACCTGGTCGGCCACTATCTGGCCCGGGTCGGCCGGCAGTCCCGGATGTTCGAGGTCGCGGACGCACTCGGCCACGCGGCCGAAACGTATCGCTCCGCGTCCGTGGACGCCGACCACATGCACCGCACGGCCGAACGCGCCCTGCGCGAGCTGGAGCGCCAACAGGCCGACGAGCAACAGGAGTTCGAGCGCCGGCAGGACGTCCAGCTCCGCGAGGAACGGGCCCGTCAGCAGGAACTGGCCCGCCTGCGCGAACGCGAGGAACTGCAGGCCCGTGCCCTGGAGCGCCGCCTCGCCCACGACCGCGAACTGGAGCTGGAACTCGAACGCGAACGCAACTACCGGCGGGAGAACCCGGCCCGGCCCACGGCCGCGTACCCGGCGGCCCCGTACCCCTCGGTCTCCCCGCCCGCGGCGGCCCCGTACCCCTCCGTCTCTCCGCCCCCGGCCTCCCCACCGCCGGCCGCCCCGCCTGCCGCTGCTCCGCTGCCCGCTGCTTCGTACCCGGCCTCGTCGCCGCGCTCCGCCGCGCCCCCCGAATCACCGTCGGAAGGGCCGCCGTCGGAAGGGCCGCCGTCGGAAGGACCACCCCCGGACGGGCCGCACCCTCGGGCGGCCGGGCAGCCGGAGCCGTCCGCCGCCGACTGGGCCGCCCCCACCGGGGCCCGGCGCGGGCGGCCGGTGTGGCGTCGCAAGCCGTCGCTGCAGTACGGCGATCTCCTCGACCGGCTCGGTCCGCTCGACGAGCGGTCCCCCGACGAGGCACGGCGGCAGGTGGTGGCCGACCTGCCGGAGGTCACGGACGCGGACCTGCTCAGGGCGGTGCACGAGGACTTCAGCTACCCGGCCACGACGCTCCTCGTCAGGGAGGCCGCCGTGCGCTGGCCGCACTGGAAGGAGGCCACCCGCCTCCAGCTGTGCAGGGCCGTGCTGGACGTGGAACTGTTCCTGCCGCGCTGGCAGGGGCCCGCAGGTACGTACCCCGGCGACGAGAAGCGGGCCGCCAACGCCGCCGCGCTCTACCGGTGGGCGGTCCAGCCGCTGGCGGGCCAGGACGGGCCGAGCGCGCGGCTGACGGAGCTGTTGCCCGCGCTGCGCACCGGACCCGACCCCGCCGCCAGGGCCGCCGTGCGGCAGATCCTGGAGGAGGGCGAACTGCCCGGACTGCGCGAGGAGGTGTGGCGGGCGCTGCTCACCAGGGGGCGCGAGCCGCGCGGCAGCCGGTCGGCAGGGCCGGACCGACCACCCCCGGAGGGCGTCCCGCACGCGGCGGCGGCGCGGCCCTCCGTACCCTCCGTACCAGCCGCACCTGCCGTACCTGCCGCGTCCTCCGTACCCTCCGGGCCCGTCGCGGACGAAGCGGCACCCGCCGCACCCGCCGTACCCGCCGCCTCGCACGAGGACGGCTACGAACGCCGGATCCGCAACGTCCTCATCCTGGTCGTTGCCCTCGTAGCGGTGTTCCTCACCCTGCTGGTGGTGTGGGTCGTGGTGGCCCTCTGATCCTGGCCATCAGCAGGGCGCGGGCCGCCGGTCTCGGTCAGGATGGGAGCCATGGGATTCCATGTCGACTCCGAGACCGGGCGGCTGCGCCGCGTCATCCTCCACCGTCCCGATCTGGAGCTGAAGCGGCTCACGCCCAGCAACAAGGACGCACTGCTCTTCGACGACGTGCTGTGGGTGCGCCGGGCCCGCCAGGAGCACGACGGGTTCGCCGACGTACTGCGCGACCGGGGCGTGGAGGTGCACCTCTTCGGCGACCTGCTGACCGAGGCCCTGGAACTGCCGGACGCCCGACGTCTCGTACTGGACCGGGTCTTCGACGAGAAGGAGTACGGGCCGCTCGCCACCGACCACCTGCGCGCCACCTTCGACGAACTGCCCGCCGCCGAGCTGTGCGAGGCGCTGGTCGGCGGAATGACCAAGCGGGAGTACCTGGAGCGGCACCCGGAACCGACCTCGGTCCGCTTCCACGTCATGGACCTGGACGACTTCCTGCTCGGACCGCTGCCCAACCACCTCTTCACCCGGGACACCTCGGCGTGGATCTACGACGGGGTGTCCATCAACGCGATGCGCTGGCCGGCCAGACAGCGCGAGACCGTGCACTTCGAGGCGATCTACAAGCACCACCCGCTCTTCACGGGACCGGAGGCGGGCGGCTTCCACACCTGGTCGCAGGGGCAGAGCGACTACCCCTCGACCATCGAGGGCGGTGACGTCCTGGTCATCGGCAACGGTGCCGTGCTGATCGGAATGAGCGAGCGGACCACCCCGCAGGCCGTGGAAATGCTGGCCAGGGGCCTCTTCGCGGCCGGTTCCGCACAGACCATCGTGGCCCTCGACATGCCCAAGCGGCGGGCCTTCATGCACCTCGACACCGTGATGACGATGGTCGACGCCGACACCTTCACCCAGTACGCGGGCCTCGGCATGCTCCGCTCGTACACGATCGAACCCGGCGTCGGCGGCAACGAGCTCAAGGTCACCGACCACCCGCCCGAGCACATGCACCGGGCGATCGCCGCCGCGCTCGGCCTCGACTCCGTACGCGTACTGACCGCCACCCAGGATGTTCATGCGGCGGAGCGGGAGCAGTGGGACGACGGCTGCAACGTCCTCGCCGTCGAGCCGGGGGTGGTCGTGGCGTACGAGCGGAATGTGACGACAAACACCCACCTGCGCAAACAAGGCATCGAGGTGATCGAGATCAGGGGCAGCGAACTGGGCAGGGGCCGGGGCGGGCCGCGGTGCATGAGCTGCCCGATCGAACGCGAGGCCGTATAGTGATGCGCTCTCACGCATATAGTTCCACTGAGCGTGCAGTCACTCAGCCACTTGGTCACCTAGTCGCATCCGGAGCGTCCCCATGACGTCATACCTCGAAGGCCGTCACTCCCTGAAGGGCCGGCACTTCCTCAAGGAGAGCGACTTCTCCGCAGCGGAGTTCCGCGGCCTGGTCGAACTGGCCGCCGAGCTCAAGGCGGCGAAGAAGGCCGGTTCCGAGGTGCAGTGGCTGCGCGGCAGGAACATCGCGCTGATCTTCGAGAAGACGTCGACCCGTACCCGCTGCGCCTTCGAGGTCGCGGCGGCCGATCAGGGTGCTTCGACCACCTACCTCGATCCGGCCGGGTCGCAGATGGGGCACAAGGAGTCGCCGAAGGACACCGCGCGGGTGCTCGGCCGGATCTTCGACGGCATCGAGTACCGGGGCGACGCCCAGGCCACGGTCGAGGAGCTCGCCGCGCACGCCGGGGTCCCGGTCTTCAACGGGCTCACCGACGACTGGCACCCCACCCAGATGCTCGCCGACGTGCTCACCATGACCGAGCACAGCGACAGGCCCCTGGAGCGGATCGGCTTCGCCTACCTCGGCGACGCGCGCTTCAACATGGGCAACTCCTACCTGGTGACCGGCGCGCTGCTCGGGATGGACGTGCGGATCGTCGCCCCCCGGGCCTACTGGCCCGCCGGGGAGATCGTCGCCCAGGCGCGCGCACTCGCCGAGGAGAGCGGCGCCCGGATCACGCTCACCGAGGAGGTCGAGGAGGGGGTGCGCGGCGCCGACTTCGTCGCCACCGACGTGTGGGTGTCGATGGGCGAGCCCAAGGAGGTCTGGGCCGAGCGCATCGAGGCGCTCGGCCCGTACGCGGTGACCATGGACGTGCTGCGCGCCACCGGCAACCCGGACGTGAAGTTCCTGCACTGCCTGCCCGCCTTCCACGACCTCGGCACCAAGGTCGGCCGGGAGATCCATGAGCAGTACGGGCTGTCCTCGCTCGAAGTCACCGACGAGGTCTTCGAATCGGCGCACTCCGTCGTCTTCGACGAGGCCGAGAACCGGCTGCACACGATCAAGGCGGTGCTGGTCGCGACGATGGCCACCCCGGCGGCCACTGAATAGCAATGCACCCAGTTGGGTGAATATGCAGTGCGGTGGTTACCATTGCGGTGCTTGATGGGGTTCGGGCTCACACGCCCGGACCCCATCTGCTTGTTCACGCATGCACCAGAGATGAGAACCACCCCCCATGCAACGCATCAAGTCACCCGCCCTGCTCGTCGCCGAATCCGGCGCTGACCTGGAGGGTCATGGACTGAAGCGCACCATGGGGCTCTTCCAGCTGGTGTGCTTCGGCGTCGGTGCCATCGTCGGCACCGGCATCTTCGTCGGCCTGTCCGACAGCGTCGCCGAGGCCGGTCCCGCGGTCGTCGTGTCGTTCGTGCTCGCCGCGATCACCTGCATCTTCACCGCGTTCTCCTTCGCGGAGCTGGGCGGCGCGATCCCGGTCTCCGGCAGTTCGTACTCCTTCGCGTACGCCACCCTCGGCGAGCGCATCGCCTTCCTGGTGGGCTGGTGCCTGCTCCTGGAGTACGGCATCTCGGTCTCGGCCGTCGCCGTCGGCTGGGGGCAGTACCTCAACGAACTGCTCAACAGCCTGATCGGCTGGCAGCTGCCCGCCGCGCTCTCCAGCCCGCCGGGTGACGGCGGCATCGTCAACGTCCCGGCGGTCGTCGTGATGCTGCTGGCGGCGCTGCTCCTGGTGCGGGGCATCCGGGAGAGCGCCCGCGCCACCGCCGTGATGGCCGTCGTGAAGATCGCCGTGCTGATCCTGTTCTGCGCGATCGCCTTCACCGCGTTCAACTCCGACAACCTGTCGCCGTTCGCCTCGCACGGCCTGATGGGCGTCACGTCCGGTGCCTCGGTCGCGTTCTTCTCGTACATCGGCTTCGACGCGATCACCACGGCCGGCGAAGAGGTCAAGAACCCGCGCAAGAACATCCCCATCGCGATCATGATCTGCATCGGCGTGGTCACGCTGCTCTACTGCCTGGTCGCGATCGCCGCCATCGGCGCCATGTCCGCCGACGACGTAGCCTCCAAGCCCGCCGCGCTCTCCCTGATCGTCAACCAGGTCACGGACTCCTCGCTCGGCGGCGGCATCATCGCCTTCGGCGCGGTCGTCGCCATCGCGTCCGTGGTGCTCGCCGTGATGTACGGCCAGACCCGCATCCTGATGTCGATGTCCAGGGACGGCCTCATCCCGCGCGTCTTCGAGCGGATCTCGCCGAAGACCTCCACGCCGGTCGCCAACACCTGGATCGTCGCCGCCGTCTTCGCGGTCCCGGCGGCCGTCGTCCCGCTCGACGTCGTCATGAATCTGACGACCATCGGCACCCTCGCCGTCATGGCCGTCGTGAACGTCGCGGTGATCGCGCTGCGCCGCCGCGACCCGGACCTCCAGCGGTCCTTCCGGGTGCCGCTGTTCCCCGTGCTCCCGGCGCTGGGCGTGCTCTTCTGTCTGTACCTGATCTACGGAACGGGCTGGAGGACCTGGCTCCAGTTCGGCGTCTTCCTGGCCGTGGGCGCGGCGGTGTACGCGCTCTACGGGCGGCGGCACTCGCGGCTGGGCGGGGACCCGGCCGGGTCTGCCGAGGTCAGCGCGTCGCCGGGAGCGTGAACGGGCCGGTGCGTCGCCGGGAGCGCGAACGGGTCAGTGTGATGCCGGGAGCGTGAACGGGTCAGTGTGTTGCCGGGAGCGTGAACCAGACCGCCTTGCCCGAGTCCGTCCGCCGGTGCCCGCAGTCCGAGCTGAGCGTACGGATCAGCAGCAGCCCGCGGCCGTGCTCCTGCCAGGGGTCGGGGCACTGGTCGGCCGCCGAGGACTCCAGGTTGCCGGGCGGTCCGGGGTCGCCGTCGTGCACCTCGACCTGGCAGCCCGTCGGCAGCAGCTCCACCACCAGCTCGATGGGGGCGACGCCGCTGGTGTGCTCCACGGCGTTCGCGACGAGCTCCGCGGTCAGCAGCTCGGCCGTGTCGCTGTCCGCCGCCGGGGTGTCCAGATCCGCCAGTGCCGTACGGACCAGGGCGCGCGCCAGCGGTACCGCGGACGGCGAGTGCGGCAGTTCGATGCGCCAGGAGGTGGGGCCGGAGGCAGGGGGCAAGGTGGGGTCCGATCGGGGAGCAGAGGTCCTCTTCTCAACCGTACGAAGCGAATGGCTGTTCCCCCAGGGTCCCTCGCCCGGAGCGCAAGGGACCTGTGTCACCGAACGGCAGGACCTTGGACGTGTTGCGGACCCGGATATCGCGTACTCGTGACGGGAGTCACGGACCGGTGATAACTTCGAAGGACTGGCATCGGCATCGGGAGGCCGCGTCCCATGAGCCCGTTCCTCAGTTCCGCCCCGCGCACCGAGAAGTGGCACCACTTGCGGCTGACCCTGGACGACGGGGTGGCGACCGTCACTCTCGCCCGCCCGGAGAAGCTCAACGCGCTCACCTTCGGGGCCTACGCCGACCTGCGCGACCTCCTCGCCGAGCTGGCCAGGGAGCGCTCCGTGCGCGTCCTGGTGCTGGCCGGTGAGGGGCGCGGGTTCTGCTCGGGCGGGGACGTCGACGACATCATCGGCGCCACCCTCGGCATGGACACCGCACAGCTCCTCGACTTCAACCGGATGACCGGGCAGGTCGTACGGGCGCTGCGCGAGTGCCCGTTCCCGGTGATCGCGGCCCTGCACGGGGTGGCGGCGGGCGCGGGGGCCGTGCTCGCGCTCGCGGCCGACTTCCGGATCGCGGACCCGACGGCCCGGTTCGCGTTCCTCTTCACCCGGGTCGGGCTGTCCGGCGGCGACATGGGCGCGGCGTACCTGCTGCCGCGGGTCGTCGGGCTCGGCCATGCCACCCGGCTGCTGATGCTGGGCGAACCGGTGCGCGCCCCGGAGGCCGAACGGATCGGTCTGATCAGCGAGCTGACCGAGGAGGGCGAGGCCGGCACCCGGGCCGCAGCACTGGCCCGCCGGCTCGCCGAGGGCCCCGCGCTCGCGTACGCCCAGACCAAGGCGCTGCTGACCGCCGAACTCGACATGCCGCTGGCCGCCGCCGTCGAAATGGACGCCGCCACCCAGGCCCTGCTGATGAACGGCGAGGACTACGCGGAGTTCCACGCCGCCTTCACCGAGAAGCGGCCGCCGAAGTGGCAGGGACGGTAGCCGTGACCACCCCTTCCGACGTAACCACCCCGTCCGACGTGACCACCCCGTCCGGTTCGCCGCTGCGGATCGCCGTCGTCGGCGGCGGACCGGGCGGGCTGTACGCCGCGGCCCTGCTCAAGCGGCTCGACCCGGACCGCGAGGTCACCGTCTGGGAGCGCGGCGCCCCCGAGGACACCTTCGGCTTCGGCGTCGTCCTCTCCGACGAGACCCTCGGCGGCATCGAGCACGCCGACCCCGAGGTCTACCGTGCGCTGACCGCCGAGTTCGTCCGCTGGGACGACATCGACGTCGTGCACCGGGGCAGGCGCCTCACCTCGGGCGGGCACGGCTTCGCCGCCCTCGGCCGCCGCAGGCTCCTGGAGATCCTGCACGCCCGCTGCCACGCCCTCGGCGTCGACCTGCGCATCCGCACCGAGGCCCCGCCCGCCGCCGAACTCTCCGCCGCTCACGACCTGGTGATAGCCGCCGACGGAGTGCACAGCCTCACCCGGCAGGCCCACGCCGACGTCTTCGCACCCCGCATCACCTCCCACCGCTGCCGCTACATCTGGCTGGCCGCCGACTTCGCCTTCGACGCCTTCCGCTTCGAGATCGCCGAGACCGAACACGGCGTCATGCAACTCCACGGCTACCCCTTCTCCCAGGGCGCCTCCACCGTCATCGTCGAGATGCGCGAAGAGGTCTGGCGGGCCGCCGGACTCGACGCGTGCGACGAGGCCGAGTCCACCGAACGCTGCGCCAAGATCTTCACCGACGCACTCGGCGGCCGCCCCCTCCGGGGCAACAACTCCTCCTGGATCGCCTTCCGCACCGTCGTCAACGAGCGCTGGTCGCACGGCAACACCGTGCTGCTCGGCGACGCCGCCCACACCGCCCACTTCTCCATCGGCTCCGGCACCAAGCTCGCCGTCGAGGACGCCCTCGCACTGGCCGCCTGCATCGAGGAACAGCCCGACCTGCCGACCGCCCTCGCCGCGTACGAGACCGAACGCAGGCCCGTCGTCGAGTCCACCCAGCGCGCGGCCGCCGCCAGCCTGCGCTGGTTCGAGGACCTGGCCGGCTACCTCGACCAGCCGCCGCACCAGTTCGCCTTCAACCTCCTCACCCGCAGCCGCCGCGTCACCCACGACAACCTCCGGCTGCGCGACAGCGCCTTCACCGAATCCGTCGAGCGGGACTTCGGCTGCCCCTCCGGCACACCCCCGATGTTCACCCCCTTCCGGCTGCGCGGTCTCGAACTGCGCAACCGCGTCGTCGTCTCAGCCATGGACATGTACTCCGCCGAGGACGGCGTCCCCGGCGACTTCCATCTCGTGCACCTCGGCGCCCGCGCCCTGGGCGGTGCGGGGCTCGTCATGACCGAGATGGTGTGCGTCAGCCCCGAGGGCCGCATCACCCCCGGCTGCACCGGCCTCTACACCCCCGAACAGGCCGCCTCCTGGCAGCGGGTCACCGACTTCGTGCACCGGCAGGCCCCGGGCACCGCCGTCGGCGTCCAGCTCGGCCACTCCGGGCGCAAGGGCTCCACCAGGCTGATGTGGGAGGGCATCGACCAGCCGCTCGACGACGGCAACTGGCCCCTCACCGCCGCCTCCCCGCTGCCCTACCGCCCGGGCGTCAACCAGGTCCCGGCCGAACTCGACCGGGCCGGACTGACCGACATCCGCGAGCAGTTCGCCGCGGCCGCCTGGCGGGCCGCCCGCTGCGACTTCGACCTCCTCGAACTCCACTGCGCCCACGGCTACCTGCTCTCCGGCTTTCTCTCGCCCCTCACCAACCGACGGACCGATTCCTACGGCGGAACCCTCGCCCACCGCCTCCGCTTCCCCCTTGAGGTCTTCGACGCCGTCCGCGGCATCTGGCCCGACGACAAACCCATGACCGTCCGTATCTCCGCCACCGACTGGGCCGCCGGCGGCACCACCGGGGAGGAGGCCGTCGAGATCGCCCGCGCCTTCGTCGCACACGGCGCCGACGCCATCGACGTCTCCACCGGCCAGGTCGTCTCCGACGAGGCCCCCGAATTCGGCCGCTCCTACCAGACCCCGTACGCCGACCGGATCCGCAACTCCCTCGGCGTCCCCGTCATCGCCGTCGGCGCGATCTCCTCCTGGGACGACGTCAACTCCCTTCTCCTGGCCGGCCGCGCCGACCTCTGCGCCCTGGCCAGACCCCACCTCTACGACCCGCACTGGACCCTGCACGCCGCCGCCGAACAGGACTACTCCGGTACGGGCGCACCCTGGCCGCTGCCGTACCGCGCCGGCAGCCGCAGGCCCCCGACCGGCCGCACCGACGGCCCCAAACCCCGGCTCAGCCTGAGGAGTTCGTAGCGGCCCGCGGCGCCACGGGCCGCGTGCACTCGTGGCACCGGCACGGTTCCGGGTGCGGCGCACCCCGCCAGTGCCCCTCGCGGTGCTCCCGCGCCAGCGCCTCCAGCCGAACCGCCCACTCGCGTGCGGACTCCGGGTCGCCCGCCCCGAGCCCGTCAGGCCCGGGCCCGACCGGGCCGTGGGCGGCGTACCGGCGCAGGACCGCCGGGCTGTGCACCGAGGACGCCCGGAAGGTGTGCAGATGGCGCACCGGTATGTCGATGGTGAGATACGCCCCGGTGCGCCGGGAACGGCCGACCACCGTCACGTCCTCGTACCCCATTCCGGCGTACCCGCCGACGAGGTGCACCTTGGCGCCGCCCTTGAACGCCTTGGTGCCGGGCCGCAGTTCCTGCCCGCCCTCCCCGTATCGCCGAAAACGCACCACGTTCGCCACGACCAGCCACACCGGCGGGGATTCCTCCGCCGGATCGCCTGCCGGGTCCGCTGCCGGACCGCGTACCGGTCCTGTTGCCGGTTCCGTCTCTGTCTCCGTGTCGGTCATGGTGCGCAGATCACCGTCCTGTCCGTGACCGGCCGGTAGCCGATCCGCCGGTAGATGCCGTTGCTGGTCGGGTTGGCCAGGTCCGTGAAGAGCAGGACGTCCGGCGCGCCCGCGACGAGCGCCGCCTCGCTCATCGCCGCGGTCACCGCACCCCCGTACCCATGGCCCCGGTGCTCCGGAGGCGAGTACACCGGGGCCATCCGCACCGTGCCCTCGGCCGGGCGGCTCATCCCCGCCATGGACACCGGGACGCCGTCGTGCACCCAGAGCATCAGCCCGCCGTACGACAGCCGGTCGTCCACCGCGGCCTCCGCCCCCGCCGTCTGCACGCCGGTGTCCCGGCCGAAGGCCCGGTACCAGTCCAGCAGCAGGGTGCGGTCGGCGACCGCCGCCTGTCGGGCCCGGCCGGGAGGTGCGGGCGAGGGTGGTATCAACTCGCCCAGCCGGTAGAGGCGTTGGCGCATCAGGATCCGGTGCGCGGGCCACTCGGCGGCCAGCAGCCCGGCGGTGTCCGGGTCGGCGTTGACCATCGGCACGCCGTGCTTCTCGCAGGCGCGGGCGAGAGGAGCCACCGCATCGGCGGGAACCGGGCTCACCATCAAGGGGTGCGGCGGAGTCCACACCACCGCGCCCTCCACCACGTCGTCCGCCCCGCGCCACCATCCGAAGAGCGGTGCCGCCTCTCCGTACGCCTGCGCACCGCGTCTGCGGAGCGTCGAAGCGACGGTCAGCAGCAGGGTGTTCTCCACCGGGCGGGCGGCCACCAGCTCTCCGGCCACGCCCAGATACGTATCGAGGTCATCGCTGAATGTCCAGGTCATGCCTCATCATGCGCAGGCCGGCGCAGACCGTGCGTCCGGGTTTCCACAGGAGCGGCCTATGGTCGTACAAATGCGGCGCCCGCGTCCCGCAGGCGGCGGTGCAGCTCCGCGAAGACCTCCGCCGAGCGCACGCCGGGCCAGTCATCGGGCAGCAGTTCGGCGGGCAGCCCCGGGTCCGCGTACGGCAGCCGGCGCCAGGAGTCCAGCGCCGGCAGGTAGTCCCGGTACGCCTCCTCCGCTTCCGCACCGCCGGGCGCCGGCCGCGACTCCCACTCCCGCAGCACCGGCTCGTGCCGCTCCAGGAAGTCCTCGTGCTGCTTGGCCATCCCCGGCAGGTCCCACCAGCGTGCCACCGCGTCCGCCGTCGCCGCGAAACCGAGATGATCGCCCCTGAACAGATCGACGTACTCCACCAGTTGGAGCCGCTCCAGGGTGTGCCGGGTCTCCTCGTACAGCCCGCCGGGCGCGATCCACACCCCCGGCGCCGCCGTCCCGAAGCCGAGCCTGGCCAGCCGCGAGCGCAGCACGTGCCGCTTGGCGCGTTCGGCCTCCGGCACGGAGAACACCGCCAGCACCCACCCGTCCGTCAGGCGTGGCTGGGCACGGCCGTAGATGCGGCGGTCGCCGTCGTCCAGGAGCTGCCGGGCGTCGTCGGACAGCGCGTACCCGGCCGCACCGTCCGCCGTGCGCGCGGACACCAGCAGTCCGCGCCTCTTGAGGCGCGAGACCGCCGACCGTACGGACGGTGCGTCGACGCCGACGGCCGCGAGCAGCCGGATGAGCGCGGCAACGGGCATCGGCTGGTCGCCGGCACCGCGGCCGCGTCCGTAGGCGCCGTACAGCGTAATGATCAGAGAGCGGGGAGTGTGCAGGTCAGCCACTTGATCACTGTACGTTCCCGGCGCTGCGCAGGCGGAACCTCTGCAGCTTTCCGGTGGGCGTGCGCGGCAGCACCTCCAGGAAGACGATCTCGCGCGGGCACTTGTACGGCACCAGCTCCCCCTTCACGAAGTCCCGCAGCAGCGCCACCGTCTCCTCGCTGCGCGGCACCCCGTCCCGTACCACCACATAGGCGGTGACGACCTGTCCGCGCAGCTCGTCGGCCCTGCCGACCACCGCCGCCTCCCGTACGTCGGGATGGCGCAGCAGGGCTTCCTCGACCTCGGGGCCCGCGATGTTGTACCCGGCCGAGACGATCATGTCGTCCGCCCGCGCCACATAGTGGAAGTACCCCTCGGCGTCGCGCACATAGGTGTCGCCGGTCAGGTTCCAGCCGTCCCGCACGTACACCTGCTGCCGTTCGTCGGCCAGGTAGCGGCAGCCCACCGGCCCCCGGACGGCCAGCAACCCCGGCTCGCCGTCCGGCACTTCGGTGCCGTCCGCCGCCACCACGCACGCGTGCCAGCCGGGAACGGGCCGGCCCGTGGTCCCCGGGCGGATCTCGTCGTCCGCCGCCGAGATGAAGATGTGCAGCAGCTCGGTGGCGCCGATTCCGTTGATGATGCGCAGCCCGGTGCGCTCGTACCAGGCCTGCCAGGTCGAGGCCGGAAGGTTCTCGCCCGCCGACACGCAGCGGCGCAGAGCGCTCAGATCGTACGAGGCGGCCGCCGACGAGGCAGGGGGCGCCGTCAGCTCGTCCAGCATCAGCCGGTACGCCGTCGGCGCCGTGAACAGCACCGACACCCGGTGCTCGGCGAGCGCGGGCAGCAACTGCTTGGGCCCCGACTGTTCGAGCAGCAGCGCGGAGGCCCCCACCCGCAGCGGGAAGATCACCAGACCGCCGAGCCCGAAGGTGAAGCCGAGCGGCGGACTGCCGGTGAACACGTCGTCCGGCTCCGGCTTGAGCACGTGCCGGGAGAAGGTGTCGGCGATGGCCAGTACGTCCCGGTGGAAGTGCATGCAGCCCTTCGGCCGACCCGTCGTCCCCGACGTGAACGCGATCAGTGCGACGTCGTCCGACGCCGTGTCCACCGCGTCGTACCGCGTCGGCTTGATCGCCGCCCGCCGCACCAGGTCGTCCGGCGCGTCCCCGCCGAACGCCGTGATCCGGAGCCCCGGTACCTCGGCCTTCGCCAGGTCGTCCACCGTCCGTACGTCGCACAGTGCGTGGCTCACCTGCGCGATCTCGCAGATCGTGGCCAGCTCCGACGCCCGCTGCTGTGCCAGCACGGTCACCACCACCGCACCGGCCTTCAGTACCGCGAGCCAGCAGGCGACCATCCAGGGCGTGGTCGGGCCGCGCAACAGGACGCGGTTGCCGGGGACGACACCCAGGTCATGTGTCAGGACGAACGCGATCTGGTCGGTGTGCTCCCGCAGCTCGCCGTACGACCAGACCCGGCCGGACGGGACGCGCAGTGCGGGACGGTCCGCGCGGAACTCCTCAAGAGGGCGGTCCACCAGTTCCGCGCCACAGTTGAGGCGGGCGGGGTACTGGAGCTCCGGCAGTTCGAAGAGGAGCTCGGGCCACTGTTCGGGGGGCGGCAGGCGGTCGCGCGAAAAGGTGTCGGCGTGGGCCGAGGGGTGCAGTTCCATGGCCATGACGGGTTGGCCCCCTTGCAGCGAGCAGTCCGGGATACGACTGGCGATCTGACGGGTGGGTGATCCTGCAGTGCGATGGTGCCGCACTGTGGTGCCGTGCGCGCGCTGTGTCGCGGTGCTGTGTCGTGGTGCGGTGCGCAAGTGCGGCCGTCTGCAGTACTGGTGCTCCCGAGCGTATCGTGATGGTGACGACAGTCAACGGTCCGCGATAACACGCGGGGTGAGCGAGCTGAGAGGGGCCGCAGATGCCCGGATTCGCGCTGGAGCCGGCACAGCTGACGTGGTGCGAGGAGTTGCGCACGCTCGCGGAGGAGAGGTTGCGCCCCCTCGCAGAGAAGGGCGGGAGCGGAGAGCTCAACCGCCCGCTCGTCGCCGCCCTGGGAGAGCTCGGCCTGCTGGAGCGGCTGTTCACCTCCGGGGCGCTGGATCTGTGTCTGATGCGGGAATCGCTCGCCCGCGGCTGTACGGAGGCCGAGACCGCCCTCGCGCTCCAGGGGCTCGGCGCGGCCCCGGTGGCCCGCGCGGGCACCGATGAGCAGCGTGCCCGCTGGATGCCCGGTGTGCGGGCTGGGCGGGTCGTCGCGGGGTTCGCGCTGAGTGAGCCGGGGGCGGGCTCGGACGCGGCGGCACTCGCGCTCGCGGCCGAGCCCGAGCCGGGCGGGGACGCGGGTTCGGGAGCGGGCGGGGGAACGGGTTCCGGAGCGGGCGGCTGGCGCCTCAGCGGTGAGAAGTGCTGGATCTCCAACGCCCCGTACGCCGACTTCTACACCGTCTTCGCCCGTACGACACCGGGCGCCGGCGCACGCGGCATCACCGCGTTCCTCGTGCCCGCCGACCGGCCGGGGCTGACCGGGACCGCGCTCGACATGCTGTCCCCGCATCCCATCGGGACGCTGGCCTTCGACGGTGTGCGGGTCACTGCGGCCGATGTCGTCGGCGCGCCGGACAAGGGGTTCCGGGTCGCCATGGACACCCTGAACCTTTTCCGGCCGAGCGTGGGCGCCTTCGCGGTCGGCATGGCGCAGGCCGCGCTCGACGCGACGCTCGCGCACACCGCCGGGCGGACGGCCTTCGGCGGACCGCTGAAGGACCTCCAGTCCGTGTCCCACCGGGTCGCCGAGATGGCCACCCGCACCGAGGCGGCCCGGTTGCTCGTGTACGCGGCGGCGGCCGCGTACGACAGGAACGAACCGGGCGTCCCGAAGAGTTCCGCCATGGCGAAGCTCTTCGCCACCGAGGCCGCCCAGTTCGTCGTGGACTCGGCGGTCCAGCTGCACGGCGCCCGCGCACTCCAGCGCGGCCACCTCCTCGAACACCTCTACCGGGAGGTCCGCGCCACGCGCATCTATGAGGGCGCGACCGAGGTCCAGCGCACGATCATCGCCAAGGAGCTGTACGCATGAGCCTTCAGCGGGACAACCCTCCCCAGGACGACAGCACCCCTCAGCGGGACAGCCCCCTCCAGCGGCACAATCCCGCCTCGCTGTCCCCGCCCACCGGCTTCTCGCACGCCGTCAGCGTCGCGGCCACCGGCTCCCGGCTGGTCTTCCTGGCCGGACAGACCGCGCTCGACGGGGCGGGCAAGGTGGTCGGGCAGACGCTGGTCGAGCAGTTCGAGACGGCGCTCACCAATCTGCTGGCCGCGCTCGCCGACGCCGGAGGCGGCCCCGGCGACCTCGCCAGGGTCACCGTGTATGCCACGGACGTCGCCGACTACCGCGAGAACGCCCCGGAACTGGGGCGGATCTGGCGGCGGTTGGCGGGCCGCGAGTACCCGGCGATGGCGGTGATCGGCGCGGTCCGGCTGTGGGACGAACAGGCACTGGTGGAGCTGGACGGAATCGCTGTGCTCTGAGGGACAGTTGGGGCGGGAGCGTCTCAGGATCCCTTGGCAGCAATGGTGTTGTGTGACATATTACTGGCGTGTTCACGAGACGCCCTCTTGATGTTGTCATCGTCGGGGCCGGAGTGGTCGGCGCGGCCTGCGCCTTCTATGCCGCCCGGGCCGGACTCTCCGTCGCCGTTGTCGACCGCGGCCCTGTCGCGGGCGGCACGACCGGTGCCGGAGAGGGCAACCTGCTCGTCTCCGACAAGGAGCCGGGACCCGAGCTGGACCTCGCGCTGCTGTCCACAAGACTGTGGCGCGAGCTTTCCGAGGAGTTTCCCGAGGAGATCGAGTACGAGGCGAAGGGCGGCCTCGTGGTCGCCTCGGGGGAGACGGGCTTCGCCGCGCTCCGGACCTTCGCCGCCGCGCAGGCGGAGGCGGGCGTGCACTGTGCGGAAGTGCCCGGTCACGGCCTCGCCGACTTCGAGCCGCACCTGGCCCCCGGACTGGCGGGCGGTGTCCGCTACGCGCAGGACGCACAGGTCCAGCCCGCCCTCGCGGCGGCCCACCTCTTGAGGGCGTCGGGGGCGGAACTGCGGCTCGGCGAGGAGGTCACCGGCGTGCTGCTGGCCGCGGACGGCTCGGTACGGGGCGTACGCACGCCCCGCGGAGAGATCCGCGCGCCCGCCGTGGTCAACGCCGCCGGCACCTGGGGCGGCCGGCTCGCGGCACTGGCCGGGGCCGAGCTGCCGGTGCTGCCCCGGCGCGGATTCGTCCTCGTCACGGAGCCGTTGCCGCGCGTCGTACGGCACAAGGTGTACGCGGCGGACTACGTGTCCGACGTGGCGAGCGGGTCGGCGGCGCTCCAGACGTCCGCCGTGGTGGAGGGGACGGCCGCCGGGCCGGTGCTGATCGGGGCGAGCCGGGAACGGGTGGGGTTCGACCGGTCGCTGTCGGTGGAGGTGCTGAGGCGGCTGGCGCTGCAGGCGGGGGAGCTGTTTCCGGTGCTGAAGGAGGTGCGGGTGATGCGGGCCTACCACGGGTTCCGGCCGTATCTGCCGGACCACCTTCCGGCGATCGGGCCGGATCCCCGGGTGCCGGGGCTGGTGCACGCGTGCGGGCACGAGGGCGCGGGGGTCGGACTGGCGCCGGGCACGGGGGTGTTGGTGGTGGCTGGGCTGCTGGGTCTGCTGGGGGCCGCTGCCGGGGACGGGGACGGGGATGGGGATGCCGGGCGGACGGGGGAGCGGGGAGCCACGCCCGGCCACGCACCCGGCCCGGGGACGCGGCAGTGGTCGGTCGAGGGGAACGCGTTCCGCCCGGAGAGGTTCGGGGCCGAGGCGGGAGCGGGCCGAGTGGCGGGCTCGGGGTGAGTGGTGCGCCCAGGGTGAGCGGTGGGCCCGGCGACTCCGGGACGAGCGGGGTGAGCGGGGTGAGCGGGGTCGGGCGGGCGCGGGACTGCCCGCGGCGCTGCTCCCCGCCCCGCCCTTCCACCGTTCCCCGGGCGCTGCCCGGACCCGTAGCGGGGGCTCCGCCCCCGGACCCCCGTTCCTCGGACGCCTGAGGGGCCGGAGATGCCGCCCCAAGGAAGGAGACCGCTCATGCCCAGTCCTCGTACCCCTCGTACCCCTCGTACCCCTCGTGTCCCCCGCACCCCCTTCTCCCTCGCCCGAGCCACCCCCGAACCGCCCTTCGAGATCAGCTTCGACGGGCGGCCGGTGGCGGCGCTGCCGGGGCAGAGCGTTGCCGCGGCCCTCTGGGCCGCCGGGATCCTCTCCTGGCGGACCACCCGCCGCGAGGAGCGGCCCCGTGGGGCGTTCTGCGGGATCGGGTCCTGCTTCGACTGCCTCGCGACCGTCAACTCCGTCGCGAACCAGCGTGCTTGCCTCGTGCCCGCCCGGCCGGGCGACATCGTCACCACCCAGGAGGGACACGGCCGTGCAGACCTCGCCGTCTGAGAAGCCCGAGAAGTCCGAGAAGTTCGACAAGCCCGAGAGGTTCGACAAGCCCGAGAGCTCGGAGCTCTACGACCTCGCCGTGGTCGGCGCCGGCCCCGCCGGGCTCGCCGCCGCCGTCACGGCCGCCGGGCTCGGGCTGCGGGTGGTTCTGGTGGACTCCGCCGCCAGAGCCGGTGGGCAGTTCTACCGGCATCCCGCCCCCGGGCTGAGGGCCCGGCGGCCCGAAGCGCTGCACCACTCCTGGTCCGCGTACGCCCGCCGGGCCGCCGAACTGGCCACCCACCTCGCGGCGGGCCGGGTGCGGCACCTCGCCGAGCACCAGGTGTGGGCCGTCACGGGCGAGGAGGGCGCATGGGCCGTGCAGGTGGTCCGCGGGCCCGACGGGGCCGGTGGGCGGGACACCGTGCACGCCGCGCGGCTGCTGCTCGCGACCGGCTCGTACGAGCGCCAACTGCCCTTTCCAGGCTGGACGTTGCCCGGTGTGGTGGGTGCCGGGGGAGCGCAGGCCATGCTGAAGGCCGGACTCGTGCTGCCCGGTCGGCGCATCGTCGTCGCCGGGAGCGGCCCGCTGCTCCTCGCCGTCGCCGGTTCGCTCGCCGCCGCCGGTGCCACCGTGCCGGTCGTCGTCGAGGCGAGCGGTTACGCCGGTTACGCCCGCCGCCCCGGCGCGCTGGCGGCCAACCCCGGCAAGCTCGCCGAAGGCGCCGTACATGCGGCAGCCCTCCTCCGGCACGGCGTCCGGGTGCGAACCCGCAGCGCGGTGACGGAAGTTCACGGCACCGACCGCGTGGAGGCCGTCACCGTGGCGCGGCTCGACCGCGACTGGAAGCCCGTACCCGGTACCGGGACACGCATCCCCTGCGATGCCCTCGCTGTCGGACACGGCCTGGTCCCGCAGGTGGAGCTGGCGACCGGCATCGGCTGTGCCACCCGCCGCACCCCGGACGGCACACACGCCCTGGCTGTCGACGACCGACAGCGCACCACCGTCCCGGGCGTCTGGTCCGCGGGGGAGACCGGAGGCGTGGGCGGTGCCGAACTCGCCCTCGTCGAGGGTGAGTTGTCGGCACTCGACATGGTCGGACGCCGTGACGGGAAACGCGCCGCCCGCCGCGACCGCCTGCGCCGGTTCGCCGACGCCATGGCCGCGGCACACGCCCCGGGCCCCGGCTGGGCGGACTGGCTGCACTCCGACACCGACGTCTGCCGGTGCGAGGAAGTCACCGCAGGGCAGGTCCGCGAGGCCGTCAGCGACCTCGGTGCCCGCGACGTCCGCACGGTC
Organism: Streptomyces sp. NPDC021093; assembly: GCF_044333135.1. Lineage (NCBI taxonomy): Bacteria > Bacillati > Actinomycetota > Actinomycetes > Kitasatosporales > Streptomycetaceae > Streptomyces > Streptomyces sp. NPDC021093. Next base: position 127,618 of record NZ_JBIRQJ010000002.1, read on the forward strand.
AAGCTCCTTACGCGGGCAGGGATGGGCTGGTGCCAGGGCCGGATGTGCGGCCCCGCCGTCGCCCGGCTGGCCGGTGGCCCGGACGGCCCGGCAGGCGAATCGGCCGACCGTCGCCCCCTCGCCTGCCCGCTCACCCTCGGTGAACTCGCCCGCGAATAGCCCGAGTCGGGCACCGGGCCCTCTTGCCGGGCCCGCACGCCTTTCAATAAAATGTCACACACCACTATAGGGAGCTCTCATATGAACGCGATGGACAGCACCACGGGCAACCACGCGAGCGGCGCCGCCACGTCCTCCGCCCGGCTCCGCCCCTGGCACGGCATCATGGTCGCCACCACCCTCCCCTTCCACGACGACCTCACCGTCGACCACGACACCTACGCGGCCCAGGTGGCCCGTCTCCTCGAAGCGGGCTGCGACGGCGTGGTGCCCAACGGGTCGCTCGGCGAGTACCAGACCCTCACCGACGACGAGCGCGCCCGCGTCGTCCGTACCGCCGTCGAGGTCGCGGGCGGTGACCGCGTCATGCCGGGCGTCGCCGCCTACGGCAGCGCCGAGTCCCGCCGCTGGGCCGACCAGGCCGCCGAGGCGGGGGCCGGTTCCGTGCTGCTCCTGCCGCCCAACGCCTTCCGGGCCGAGCCGAATTCGGTACGTGCGCACTACGCCGAGGTCGCCCGCGCGGGCGTGCCCGTCGTCGCGTACAACAACCCCTTCGACACCAAGGTCGATCTGACCCCGGAGCTGCTCGCCGCACTGCACTCCGACGGAAGCATCGTCGCCGTCAAGGAGTTCAGCGGCGATGTCCGCCGGGCGTACGAGATCGCCGAACTCGCCCCGGACCTCGACCTGTTGATCGGCGCGGACGACGTGCTCCTCGAACTCGCCCTCGCCGGAGCCGTCGGCTGGATCGCCGGATACCCGAACGCGCTGCCCGTCTCCTCCGTCGCCCTCTACCGGGCCGCCGTCGCCGGGGACCTCGACGCCGCCCTGCCGCTCTACCGGGCCCTGCACCCGCTCCTGCGCTGGGACTCCAAGACCGAGTTCGTCCAGGCCATCAAGCTCTCCATGGACCTCGCGGGACAGCACGGCGGCCCCACCCGCCCGCCGCGCTTCCCGCTTCCCGACGGGCAGGCGGCAGCCCTCCGCGCCCTCACCGAGAAGCTCATCGCCGACGGCCACCGCTGATTCCGGTACGGCCGAACACCCTTATCCGGAGGCCCAGTTGCGCACCCGTCACGTCTTCCACGCCGTCGACTCCCACACCGAGGGCATGCCCACCCGCGTCATCACCGGCGGCTTCGGCACCATCCCCGGCGCCACCATGGCCGAACGCCGCCTGAACTTCGCCGAGCACCGCGACCACCTCCGCACCCTGCTGATGTACGAGCCGCGCGGCCACGCCTCGATGAGCGGTGCGATACTCCAGCCGCCGACCCGCCCCGACGCCGACTACGGCGTCCTGTTCATCGAGGTCTCCGGCTACCTCCCCATGTGCGGCCACGGCACCATCGGCGTCGCCACCGTCCTCGTCGAGACCGGCATGGTCGAGGTCCAGGAACCTGTCACCACGATCCGGCTCGACACCCCGGCGGGACTCGTCTCCGTCGACGTACAGGTGAAGGACGGAGCGGCCACCGCCGTCACCTTCACCAACGTCCCCGCCTTCAGCGTCGCCCTCGACCGAAAGATCGACGTACCCGAACTCGGTACGCTCACCTACGACTTGGCGTACGGAGGCAACTTCTACGCCTTCGTCCCGCTGGACTCCGTGGGCCCCGACGGCATCCCCTTCGACCGCGCCCGCAAGGACGACATCCTCGCGGCCGGGCTCGCCCTGATGGACGCCGTCAACTCCGACCCCGCGCACCGCCCCGTGCACCCCGAGGACGACCGGATCGGCGGCCTCAAGCACGTCTACTTCGCCGCCCCAGGATCCGACGCCGTCCGCTCCCGGCACGCGATGGCCATCCACCCCGGCTGGTTCGACCGCTCGCCGTGCGGCACCGGCACCTCCGCCCGGATGGCCCAGCTGCACGCCAGGGGCGAACTCCCGATCGGCCGCGACTTCGTCAACGAGTCCTTCATCGGCACCGAGTTCACCGGCCGACTCGTCGACACCACAACTGTCGGCGGAATCAAGGCAGTTGTGCCCACCGTGACCGGACGCGCCTGGATCACCGGCACCGCCCAGTACTTCCTCGACCCCACCGACCCCTTCCCCGGAGGATTCCTCCTGTGACCGGCACACCGACGGGCCCCCAGCTCGCCACCCGCGTCGTCTCCCGCAACCCGTCGGACCCGGGAGACGTCGTCGCCGACGTGGCAAGCACCGGCATCTGGCGCACGGTCGAGGCCGCCGACCGCGCCCGGGACGCGCACCGCGCCTGGTACGCGGGCGGGGCAGCCGCCCGCTCCGCGGCGCTCACCTCCGCCGCCCACGCCGTCGAGCAGGCGGCCGCCGAGCTGGCGGACCTGGCCGTACGAGAGGTGGGCAAGCCGCTCTCCGAGGCGCGCGCCGAAGTGGCACGCACCGTCGCGATCCTCCGCTACTACTCCCAACTGCCGTACGACGCCACGGGATCCGTCCACGAACCGGCGGGCGGCACGGGGTTCCTCCTGACCCGCCGACGGCCACGCGGCGTCGCCGGGCTGATCACGCCCTGGAACTTCCCGTACGCCATCCCCGTCTGGAAGGCGGCGCCGGCACTCGCCGCCGGGAACTCCGTCGTCCTGAAGCCCGCCCCGGAGGCCACCGCCTGCGCCCTGCGCCTTGCCGAGCTGCTCCAACAGACGCTTCCCGACGGGGTGTTCACCGTCATTCCCGGCGGTGCGCCCGAGGGCAACGCCCTGGTCTCCGCCGTGGACGCCGTCTCCTTCACCGGGTCGACCGTCACCGGCAGCGCCGTCGTGCGCACCGCCACCGCGCGCGGCATCCCCGTACAGGCCGAGATGGGCGGTCTCAACGCGGCCCTCGTCCTGCCCGACGCGGACCCGGCGCGCGCCGCCGCCGACATCGCCGCCGCGATCGCCGGATACGCGGGCCAGAAGTGCACCGCCACCAGCCGCGTCGTCGCCGTCGGCCCGGCACTCGGCCCGCTGCGCGACGCGCTCGCCGACGCCCTGCGTGCGATCCCCGCCGCCGATCCGGCCCAACCCGCCACCGTGTGCGGCCCGTTGATCTCGGAACAGGCGCGCCGGAAGGTGCTGGACGCGGCCTGCGACGTACCCCTGCTGGCAGGCGGAAAGCCCGCCGAAGGACCCGGCTGGTACACGGCGCCGACACTCGCCGAGCAGGTGCCGTCCGGCCATCAGCTGCTGCGCGAAGAGGTCTTCGGGCCGATCGCGGTCCTCCTGCACGCCGCAGACCTCGACCAGGCGGTCCGGATGACCAACGCGGTCCCGTACGGCCTCGTCACCTCCGTCCACACCGGGGACCTCGACGCCGCACTGCACGGCCTCGACGGCCTCGACACCGGCATGGTCCGCCTCAACGCCCCGTCCACGGGTGTCGACTTCCACCTGCCCTTCGGCGGTACGAAGTCCTCCAGCCACGGCCCGCGCGAACAGGGCCGCAGCGCGCTGGACTTCTACACTTCCTCCCGCACCTACTCGCTGCACCGGGCCACGATGAGCGCAACGTGACATTGTACGCTGGCAGTCCGCAGCAACCCGGAGGGCCGCCATGGGCGAACTGAAGCAGCAGCGCCACCTGATCACCGCCCAGGAACGACTCCGCGACCAGGTCGCCAACGCCCTGCGCGCGGCCCTCATCGCGGGCGAGCTCCGCCCAGGGTCCGTCTACTCCGCGCCGGGTCTCGCCGCGGACTTCGGCGTCTCCGCCACGCCCGTGCGCGAGGCGATGCTCGACCTGGCCCGCGAGGGGCTTGTCGAACCCGTACGGAACAAGGGCTTCCGGATCACCGAGGTGAGCGAGCGCGACCTCGATCAGTACAGCGAGATCCGTGCGCTCATCGAGGTGCCGGTGATCGGGCAGGTCACCAGGACCGCCACCCACGAGCAACTGGAGGCGCTGCGTCCGGTCGCCGAGGAGATCGTCGCGGCGGCCCGTGAGCACGACCTGATCGGCTACCTGGAGGCCGACCGCCGCTTCCATCTGACGCTGCTCGGGCTCGCGGGCAATGAGCGGCTCGTCGAGACGGTCGGTGACCTGCGCAAACGCTCCCGTCTTTACGGGCTGACCCGGCTCGACGAGCGCAATGAACTGCTGCCGTCGGCCGAGGAGCACATCGAGCTCCTCGATCTGATGCTGACCGGGGACGCGGCGGCGGCCGAGGCCTGCATGGCCCGCCATCTCGGGCACGTGCGGTCGCTGTGGGCGCAGTCCCGCGCCGAACCGGTGCCGAGCACGCTTCCGGCCGCCCGGAAGCTGGGCGTCCGCTAGCGGCGGGCGGGGGCGCGTACCAGGATGGGGACTGTCCGGTCATTCGGCCGAGCAGTCCCCATTCGGCCGTGCAGCGCCTCAGTAGTGGAGGACACCCCATGGAATGGACCCTCGAAATCGTCCCCGTGCCGGTCTCGGACATCGACCGGGCGAAGGACTTCTACGCGGAGAAGTGCGGCTTCAAGGTCGACGTCGACATGCAGATGAGCGAGACGGCCCGGGTCGTGCAGCTGACTCCGCCGGGCTCGCGCTGTTCGATCGCCCTCGCGAAGGGGCTGACCCCGCCGTCGGAGTGGGTCACTCCAGCCGCTCCCGGCTCGCTCCAGGGGCTTCAGCTGTGCGTGGTCGACATCCTCGCAGGCCGGGAGGGACTGGCAGGGCGTGGGGTGGATGTGAGCCCTGTGATGCACCTGGGAGAGAAGGGGTGGGAAGAGGGCAAGGGGGACACGTGGAACTCGTGGGCCTTCTTCAAGGATCCGGACGGGAATGGGTGGGTGGTGCAGGAGGCGCCGGCGCCGTTGTCGGAGCGGTAGGGGTTGGGCGGTAGCGAGGGCGGGTGGGCGGTAGCGAGCGTGGGCCGGAGCGAGGGGGCGGCTCCGCGCGGGGGCCGCCCTGTGCCCACCCGTTCCGCCCCATGGGCGGCCCATCTGCCCACAGGGCGGCGGCGGCCCGTGTGCCCACAGGGGACGGCGGCCCGTGTGCCCGCAGGGGACGGCGGCCCGTGTGCTCGCAGGGCGGGTTAGGCCAGTAGGTTGCCCATCCAGTCCTCCACCGCCGTGGCCTCGCGGGGGAGGGCGTGGGACATCAGGCGGGCGCCTTCCGACGTGATCACCAGGTCGTCCTCGATGCGGACGCCGATGCCGCGCAGCTCCCACGGCAGCGTCTCGTCGTCCGGCTGCAGGTAGAGGCCGGGCTCCACCGTCAGGACCTGGCCCTCCTCCAGTACCCCGTCGAGGTACTGGTCGGCCCTCGCCTGCGCGCAGTCGTGCAGGTCGAGCCCCAGCATGTGGCCCGAGCTGCACAGCGAGTACCTGCGGTGCAGCCCGCTGTCCGCACGCAGCGACTCCTCCGGCGACACCCGCAGCACGCCCCAGTCGTGCAGCCCCTCCGCCAGCACCGCCGAGCACGCCCGGTGGAAGTCACGGAAGCTCGCACCCGGTTTGAGTGCGGCGATGCCCGCGTCCTGGGCGGCCAGCACCAGGTCGTACACCTGCCGCTGGACCGGTGAGAAGCGGCCCGACAGGGGGAGGGTGCGGGTGATGTCGGCGCAGTAGAGGGAGTCGGTCTCCACACCCGCGTCCAGCAGCAGGAGCCGGTCGCGGTCGAGGGGGCCGTCGTTGCGTATCCAGTGCAGTACGCAGGCGTGGGCGCCGGCGGCGGCGATGGTGTCGTAGCCGGGGCCGTTCCCCTCGGCGCGGGCGCGCAGGTTGAAGACGCCCTCGATCCAGCGCTCGCCGCGCCGGTGCGCGAGAGCGGCGGGCAGCGACCGTACGACGTCCTCGAAGCCGGCCGTGGTGTGGTCGACGGCGAGCTGGATCTGGCCGACCTCCCAGGCGTCCTTCACCAGCCTCAACTCGCTCAGTGCGGCGGCCAGTTCCTGATCCGTGTGCGCGCGCCGCTCGGCGGCGGAGGGCGTGTAGTCGTCCAGGTGGGCGCACCGGATGCCGGTCAGCTGCGCGGCCTCGTCGAGGTCGGGCCGTCGGCCCACCCAGAACTCCCCGTACCTGCGGTCCCGGAAGAACTCGCCGCGTCCGTCGCTGCGGGGCGAGCGCGGCCGTACGTAAAGGACGGCGTCCCCGTCCGGCTCGATCACCAGCACATGACCGGGCTGGTCCTCCGTCGTCAGCCCGGTCAGCCACGCGTACGCGCTGTGCGGCCGGAAGCGGTAGTCGCAGTCGTTCGACCGCACCTTCAACTCGCCCGCCGGTATGACGAGTCGCTCGCCGGGGAAGCGGGCCGCGAGCCTGGCGCGCCGCCCCGCGAAGTGCTCGAAGCCCGGCACCCGGGCGCCGGACGCGGGAGCGGACGGCGCCCACCGGTCGGCCATGTAGGCGTCGAGGGCGGGTGAAACCGGCAAGTCATGACTGACGGTGTGGAGTTGGGCGGGCGCGGGCGACTGGAAGAGCTGGGCGGCTTGAGTGGGTTTCGAGGGGTGCGGGGTCACTTTTTCGCCTCCGGGGACAGGGGAGTTGTCTGAAGTCTTGTCAGTACAATTTCACATTACTATGTTACGGGTCACACCTCGGGGTGCGGAAGCCGACGGCAACCGTCGGCACCGGCCCCTCAACTCCCCACACAGATCCGGAGATTCAGGTGTCTCACCCGCGTATGCCGCGCAGGATCCTGCTGGCCGCCACTCTCGCGACCACCCTCGCCCTGCCGGCCGTCCAGTCCGCCCAGGCCGCACCCGTGCCTCCCGCGCAGAGCTCCGCCGCCGACCGGAAGCCGCAGCCCCGTGCGGCAACCCCCGGCGCCAATCCGTTCGACGAGGTCCAGCGCCTCGCCACCACACCGAAGTTGACCAGGACACCCGCGCCCGCACCAGGTGCGCGCACCGACCGGGGCCGGATACCCGGAGCCTGGACGAAGGCCCTGAAGCAGGACGCGAGACCCGGCGCGGCGAGACCCGCGGCGCCGAGAGCGGCCGTGGCCCCCTGCACCCTCGACGGCATCACCGGCCTGGGCCCCGCCCAGTTCGCGGACTTCCTCGCCGACCCGGCCGTCACCGCCAACGGCTGTCTGCGCGACCTCATCTGGAACTGGGACGCCCGCCTGGTCCCCGTGATGTCGGACGCGCACGTCCAGGCCGTCTCCCGGCGCGCCGAATCCCTCGCCGCCTCCCACGACGGCAAGAACACCACCCACCTCCTGGAGATGTTCACCTACCTCCACGCGGTGGCGTACCACGACTTCTCGCGCGACGAGATCGACGTCACGGACGCCCCGACCGTCGACGCCATGCGCCGCGCGATCGCCGCGTTCGGCACCGCGGCCCGCACCTTCGACGTCACCAGGACCAACGCCGAAACCCTCCGCGAAGCACTCATCGCGGCCAGCGCCCCCGGCCTGCGACAGCACCAACTCGGCCTGGTCCAGAAGGTCCTGGCCACCATGGACCCGTCCCACACCGCCACCCACAAGGACCGGGACTGGGCCGGTGCGGCCCTCTCCGCCCTCACCCTCAACTACCTCGGCGTCTACTCCGGCAACCAGGACACCGCGTTCCGCGCCGCCGTCGCGGCCGACGCCACGTACCGCAACGCCTTCAAGGCCTTCGCGGGCCACACCCACCTCAAGGGCACCGACAACGCCTGGGTCGTGCGCGACGCCCTCAGCGAGTACGGCAGGTTCGGCGAGATACCCGCCCTCAAGGACGGCGTCGTCGCCGACCTCGGCACCCTCCTGACCACCACCAAGCAGAACTTCGGCGAAGGCAGCCAGCCCTGGGCCAAGGTCGCCACCTGGCTCAACTACTTCGGCGCCTGCGAGCAGTACGGGATCTGCAAGAGCGACATCGAGAAGCGGATCTTCCCGTACACCTACGTCTACGACAACGGCGCCATCAAGGTCCGCACCGGCCTCGACCGCGCCACCGTCGACCAGCTCTACTATGCGTCCAAGCAGGTCAAGGCCCAGTTCCACCGGGTGGTCGGCAGTACCGAGCCGATCGCGGGCGACACCAACACCACCCTCAACATCGTCCTGTACGCCTCCCGCGCCGACTACGAGAACTACCACCCGCTGCTCACCGGCATGGACACCAACAACGGCGGCGTCTACATCGAGAAGGGCGCCACCTTCTACACCTACCAGCGCCGCGTCCCCCAGGACTCCTCGCTGACCCTCGAAGAGCTCTTCCGCCACGAGTACGTCCACTACCTCAACGGCCGCTTCGCCGTGCACGGTTCGTTCGGCGAGGGCCCCTGGTACCAGAACGACCGCACCACCGCCATGGACGAGGGCACCGGAGAGTTCTTCGACGGAGCCACCCGCGACGACGGCATCGCCGTACGCAAGTCGCTGGTGAAGAGCATCATCGCCGACACCGCGGGCGGCGGACCGCGCATGACGGTCAATCAACTCCTGCACGCCACCTACGACAACGACGGCTTCCGCTTCTACCCGTACGCCGGAACCTTCTTCGAGTACCTGTGGCGCGACCACCCGGGCAAGCTCCAGGAGATGTACAGGTACCTGCGGGCCAACGACCCGGCGGCCTTCGACGCCTGGCGCAACCAGCAGGGCTCCGACGCCAACCTGCAGCGCGGCTACGACGCGTTCCTCGACCAGCAGATCGCCATCGTCGACCAGCTCTTCGTGCCCAACACCCAGTACACGCCCAATGGTTCACTGAAGTACACGGCCGTCACCGACGTGAAGGCGGCCTTCAAGGCCGCCACCTCCAGCGACCCCGTCTGCAAGGACGACGGCGGCAAGGAACTGGGCCGCTTCACCTGCACCGGCCGCATCACCGCCAACCTCAGCAACTCCACCGATGCCAACCAGGTGTTCAAGGACATGTCCGAGACGGTCGACTACTTCATCCTCGACCGGGCCGAGCCCGCCGCGAACAACCTCGCCGACATGAACTGCTCCTTCGGCAAGGTCGACGTCTGGTCCGGCGGCAAGGCGGGCACCGCCGACTACGTCTGTGAGGGCCCGCTGCGCCGCTAGCGACGGGAGGGCGGTCCCGGGAGGCGCCTCGCCCCACGGGACCGCCCTCGCGACGTCAGAACTCCAGCGTCCCCCGCAGGAAGGCGAGTTCACGCTCCATCAGCTGCTCCCGCACACCGCCGGGCGTCATGTGCGACACCCCGGGCAGCGTGAGCAGCTCGTGTTCCCGGCCCGCTTCCGTCAGGGCCCGGGAGAGGGCGAGGCTGTGGGTGGGGTGGACGTTGTCGTCGGCGAGGCCGTGGATCAGCAGGAGGGGACGGCTCAGGTTCGGGGCGTCCTTGACCAGGCAGTCCTCCTCGTACACCTCGGGGTGCTCGGCCGGCATGCCCAGATAGCGCTCCGTGTAAGCGGTGTTGTACGTACGGAAGTCGGTCGGCGGGGCGCCCGCGATGCCCACGTGGAACACGTCCGGCCGCCGCAGTACCGCGAGCGCCGCCAGATAGCCGCCGTACGACCAGCCGCGCACGGCCACCCGCGACAGGTCCAACTCCGGGTAACGGGCGCCGAGTTCCCGCACCGCCGCCACCTGGTCGTCGAGGGTGACCCGGGAGAAGCCCCGGTACATGGCGTACGCGAAGGCGGGGGAGACGTTCGAGGTGCCCCGATTGTCGACCGACACCACGGCGAAGCCCTGGTCGGCCCACCACTGGCGGTGCTGCTGGGTGCGCGGGTCGTTCGTCACGGCCTGCGCGCCGGGGCCGCCGTACACGTCGAGGAGTACCGGCAGCCGCTGTCCGGCGACGTGCCCGCGCGGCAGGACCAGGGCGGTCGGCAGCCAGTGCTCGGTGACCCGGGCGAGGCGCGGAACGACCCGGTGCGGGAGCGGCTCGGAGAGGTCACGCAGAGTCAACTCCCGTCCCTCTTCGGTGTGTACGGTGCGCCGGACCTGACCGCCGGGGTCCGCGGAGGTGATCAGCAGGGCTTTCGGAGACACCGTGACACCGTGCACCCCGGGGCCGCGCGTGAGCGGGCGCAGCCCGCCGCTGTCCGGGTCGACGAGGACGATGTGCTGGTCGGCCGGTTCGTCCAGGGCAGCCGTGACGACCAGCGAACCGCCGAACACGCCCTCGACGGAGCGCACTTGAAGGTCGCTGCCGGTCAGGAGCCGGCCGTCCACGGCCAGGCCGCGCGCCTCGTCGTCCGCGGTGTCGGCGGCCGTCAGCATCCGCCCGTCCTCCAACCGGGCCGGTGTGCCCGGGAGTTCGTCGACCCACAGCGGATGCGAGGTCCGCGACAGCACGCGGGTGCTGCCGGTGGCGGGGTCGGCGGACAGCAGCAGCGCCTCGCGCTGGAGTCGGTCCCGCACGGTCAGCAGGATCTCCTCGTCGGACTCCCAGCTCGCGTCCGTGACGTAGGGGTAGGCCGCCGCGTCCCACTCCAGCCGTACCGGATCCCCGCTCTCCAGCACCCACAGCTGTACGTCGGCGTTCGGTCCGCCCGCCCTGGGGTAGGCGAACTCGCCGCCGTAGTCGAGCCGGGGGAGTGCCGACTCGTCCACCCGGGCGGCGAGCAGCGCACGTCCGCCCGGAGCCCACCAGTGCCCGCGCGAGCGGCCCAGGTCCTCCGCCACGGCTGCCTCGGCGATGCCCCAGCGCGCGCCGTCGTCCGGGGAGGCCGGGTGCGAGACGCCGTCGGCGCACTCGGCCACGTACAGCCGGTCCTCACTGACGTACGCGACGCGCGAGCCGTCGGCGTTCGGGCGGGGGTCGAAGACGGGCCCGGCCGCCTGGATCTCCTCCGGCTTGCCGTCCGGTCCCGTGCCGGTCCGGAACAGGCGGCCGTACAGTGCGAAGACCGCGGAACCGCCGTCGGTGGAGAGGGAGTACGCACCGATTCCCGCGGCGACGAGCCGGATGCGCTCCCGCAACTGCCGCTCCACCAAGGGGAGTTGGCCGCCACTGGGGATCAGGATGCGCGGGTCGGCGAGCTGCCGTTCCTCGCCGGAGCCGGTGTCGAGCACCCAGAGGCTGTCGTACGGGTCGGTGGGGCCGGCCGAGCGCAGGAAGTACAACAGCCGCCCCCCTTCGGCGAAGGACGCGGCGCGCGGGGCACCGTAGGTGAAGCGGCCGGTGCGGGCGGAGAGGCCGAGGAAGGGATCGGTGAGGGGTGGCAGAGACATGGGGAGATCGTCGCCCGTCGTACGGCCACGGTCAAGGATGTGACATATGAAATGGCATTGCCCGCGACCGGTGCGGTGGGGCGGCCAGAAGGGGGTGGGGGCACAACACCCCACCCCCTCCCCCTCATGTGTCCTTGCCTGCCACGTCCCCGAAGGTCAGCCCGGTCCCGTTGAGGTCGGCGCGAATGCCCTCCGGCTCCACCTTGATCTCCCGCAGCCGCAGCTCGCCCGGCGTCTTCGGCAGCCGGAACGACATCGACAGCTTCTCCGAAAGCTCCGGCGGACGCATCGCGAGCAGCGAGGCGATCATCTTCTGGTTGATGCCGACCTTCTCCAGCAGCCACGGGTGGTCGATCACCACATCCACCAGGTTGAGGCTCATCAGCTGCTTGACGAACTGCGGCGACCCGGTCAGCTTGTGCAGCTCCGCCTCGCTGCCCAGTGCCTTCCTCACCCACTCCTTCGGTACGCCGAGCCGCTCCACCACCGCGGGAACGGCCAGCATCGCCTTGATCCGCTCACCCTGTTTGGCCAGCGCGGCCGCCGCCTGCGGGTGCAGTCGCAGTCCGGAGGTGGCGCGGTCCTTGCCCGGCCGGTACGTCACGATGCCGGGGAGGTCGAGGCGCATGTGGTCGATGGTGGTGGAGACGGCCTGGTCACCGTCGCGCTTGATGTGGGCCTCCGCGCCGATCAGCACCTTCGTGCCGGCGATCGGAAGCTCGCCGCTGACCTTGATGCGGTCGTGGCCGTCCTTCTTGAACTTGGCCTGGGACGAGCCGAGTTCACGGTTGAGGTCGTCGAAGGAGAGCAGTACGTCACCCTCCACGCTGCCGATGACGGCGCCCTGGATCGACGACGGCAGGGTCCCCACGATGCTGATGTCGTGGGCGGTCGCCCGCACCTCCGCGATGGACACCCGGTCGGCGTCGACGTCGGGCACGGCGACGTCGACGCGGTCCAGACGCTTGTCGAAGACCTGGGTGAGGAACGGGAAGCCGTGGATCTTCACCTCGGGCGCCGTCGCCAGCTTCAGCGACTTCTTCAGCTGGTCCTCGGCCTTGTCCTGCGCGTACATCAGCGCGAACCGGTCCGCGAGCAGCAGGAACGCCACCACGACGACACCGGTGACGGCCACCTTGAACACCACGGGGACGGCACCGAAGCGGCTCTTGCCCCGGTGGTTCGGGGGCTGCCACTCGTCGTCCTCGTCGTCGCGGTCCGACTTCAGGCCGAGACCGAGGAGCCCTTCGTCCGGCTCGTACGCCGCGTAGTCGGGTTCGGGCGGGGCGAGACGGGCGAGTTCGTCGTACGGATTGCGTGGTCTGCTGGAATTGCCGGAGTTACTGGAATTGCTCAATTCGTTCCGTATGTGGGGGGATTCGGGGTGAGGGTTCATGCGTGTGGGGGGTCGCATCGCGTCATCCCACCATGCGCACTACCCTCGAACGCAAGCTCGATGACCGGCTTCGTAGCATTTGGCGCCTTTACTCCACCGGGGGACGGTTCCGTCCGGCGGCTACGGTGGACGGGTGATCGCCGAAGAGTCCCTCCGACCCAGGCCGCCGGAAGCCCTGCGACCGCAGTCGCTGACGCTGACCTTCCTGGGCGGGACCTGGACCCTGCTCGGCCTCTCGCTCCCCGAGACCTGGCAGCTGCGCGAACTCGCCCTTCGTTACGAGGAGTTCCTGCACCCGCCGGACGACTGGCCGGCCGAGCAGGCCGAGGTGCCGGTACGGACCGGGGCGCCGGCTCAGGCGTAGAACCGGGACACGCTCTCCAGCACGCAGGCGGGCTTGGCCCCGCCCTCGATCTCGATCGTGCCACCCACGGTGATCTGCACACCGCCCGCGACGTCCTTCACCTCGGTGAGCCTCGCGACCAGCCGCAGCCGGGAACCGGCCGGTACGGGCACGGGGAAACGCACCTTGTTCAGGCCGTAGTCGACCTTGGTGCGGACGCCCTCGACGTCGAGCCGCCCGCCGAGCGAGCCGAGGATCTCCTCGGGCCCGGCCGCCGACCCCACCCGCGCGACGACGACCGCGCGCGGCGCCGCGCCCCACTGGGGGTCAGAGACGCCGATGCCGTGCAGGACGGCAGCAGCACCCCGCTCGCCGTACTGCTCTGCGCGGGCGCGCTCATCACCGTCGTCACCCTGTGGCGGATGCCCGAGACGAGCGCCGACGCCCTGACCGAGAATGACGTCCCCGCCCCTGCCTCCGCGGCAGCCCCCGCGACCGCAGAAGGAGTACGCCGATGAGAGCCCGCAGCACCGCGCTGCTCGCCGCCGCCCTGATCGCCTCGACCATCGCGACCTCGACCGTTGCGACCACGGCCGTTGCGACCTCGGCCGGCGCGGCCCAGGCCCCGGCCCGCGCGGAACCCGCTGAAGGGGTCCACCTGGAGGGCCGACTCCCCTCCGGGGCAAGCTATGTGATGGACCGTCCGGCCGACTGGAACGGCACCGTGCTCCTCTACAGCCACGGCTACCGCCCCACCGGCACCCCCAACCCGGCCGAGAACGCCCCGTCCCCCGAGGTCCACCAGAAGCTCCTCGCCGACGGCTACGCCCTCATCGGCTCCTCGTACGCCTCCACCGGCTGGGCCGTCACCGACGCGGTCCCCGGCCAGCTCGCCACCCTCGACCTCTTCACCCGGCGCCTCGGCGCGGCCGAACGCACCCTGGCCTGGGGCGAGTCGTACGGCGGACTCATCACCACCGCCCTCGCCGAGCGCCACTGGGCCCGCTTCGACGGCACCCTCTCGATGTGCGGACTGACCCACGGGGGCGTCGCCAACTGGAACAACACACTCGACACCACCTTCGCCCTGAAGACCCTCCTCGCGCCCACCGTCCCGATCGCCGGTTTCCGCGACCGGCAGGCGGCCCTCGACGCCGCCGCCACGGCGAAGGCCGCGACCGCCGCCGCCCAGAACACCCCCGAGGGCCGCGCCAGGATCGCCCTGGTCGCCGCCCTCTACAACGTCCCCGGCCACAACGACCCCGCGCAGCCGAAGCCCGCCCCGACCGACTGGGACGCCCAACAGGCCAACCAGTACGCGGGAGTTCAGGGCCTCATCTCGACCAGCGGCTTCAGCTGGCGGCAGGAGGCCGAGGCCCGCGCGGGCGGCAACCCGTCCTGGAACACCGGCGTCGACCACGCCGCGATGCTCGCCCGGTCGCCCCACTTCAAGGAGGTCGGCGCGCTGTACAAGAAGGCCGGGATCCGCCTCGGTACCGACCTCGCCGCTCTCGACAAGGCCCCGAGGATCACCGCCGACCCGTCCGCCGCCGCCTGGATGCGCCGTACCAGCACCTTCACCGGCCGTCTGGTCAAACCCCAGCTCGACATCCACACCACCGGCGACGGCTTCGTCCCGGTGCAGGTCGAGAGCGGCCACCTCCGGGCGGCCAGGGGCGCGGGCACGTCGTCCCGCCTCCTCCAGCAGGCGTACGTCGACGGGCCCGGCCACTGCACCTTCACCCCCGGCGAGACGCTCGCCGCCCTCCGCACCCTGGAGATGCGCCTCGACACCGGCCGCTGGCAGAACACCCCGGAGGTCCTCAACTCCCTCGCGGCGCAAGCGGATCCGACCCGGCCGGCCCGCTACGCCCGCTACCGCCCGGCCCCGTACCCGCGCCCGTACGACCGGACGAACGACCGCCCGTACGACGGCAAGCGATCGAACGGGGCCTAGATGTCCCGGAAAAGACTCGGCAGGGCTGTCACCTGCATAAACGGGTGTCCGAGGGCTCCTGACCAGGGAAGATGAACTTTCCCTTCTTTCAATGTCGTACCGCTTGGTGCAGCTGAAAGTCCCAGGAAAGTCCCAGGGGAGGCTTGGTCGGGCGGGACCTACGGGTCACCGAGGATCACCCCCGATCTGTGGGAGGAGGGGTGGCAGGTGTCGTAACACCGTCGCGGAGATCATGGCGGAAGACGGCGATGAACCTCCGGCACACCGTGTGCACGGATGCGGGCGTCTACGACTTCGACGCGGATTTCCTGGACGCGGACTTCAAGCACGTCATCCTCGCCCAGGGCTGCGGCACCCTGCCGCTCTACCTGCGTGCTGAACGCGCGAAGCGCGGCCGACTGCAGCGTGCCCAGCGCGTCACGACCTGGCAGCTCGCTGCGGCGTACCAGGCCGCCCTGGAGGGCCCGCCGCGCAGGACCACGTACGCCCTGATCGCCGACCGTGCCGCGCGCATCGAAAACCACTGCATGGCTCGGGTCGAGGAACAGGCCCGCTACAAGGAGGAACACGGCGGCCTCGATCTCATCCACCGCGAGGCCGGCAGCGGAATGTGGCTCAAACCCCGCTACCAGCACATCGTCGTCGACGAGGCGCAGGACCTCTCCGCTTCCCACTGGCGGATGCTGCGCGCCATGGTGAGCAAGGGACCCAACGACATCTTCCTAGTGGGCGACGCCCACCAGCGCATCTACTCCCACCATGTCGTACTCGGCCGTCTCGGCATCGAAACCCGCGGCCGCGCCTCGCGCCGACTGACCCTCAACTACCGCACCACGCACCAGATCCTCACCAGCGCGCACGGCCTCGTCGACGGTGAGAGCTTCGACGACCTCGACGCGGGCTCGGACGACCTGCGGGGATACCGTTCGATCCTGATGGGCCTCGCCCCGCAGTTCTGGCGTGCCCCGGACGGGCAGACCGAGATGAGAGCCGTCGCGACCCTGGTGAGGGAGCGCCACGACCAATACGGCACGCCGTACTCAGCGATGGCCATCAGCGTTCCCGACCGAGCCGCCGCGAGCCAGATGGCATTCGCCCTGGCTTCCGAACCGTTCAACATCCCCGTCACCGAGCTCACCAAGGACGGTCCGCGCAGCCCCGAGGGGGTGCGCATCGGCACGATGCACGGCTTCAAGGGGCTTGAGTTCCAACGGGTGTTCCTCACCGGCATCAGCGACGGTCAGGTTCCTCACCAGCGCATCGACGCCTACGAATTCACCCAGCCGGAGCGACACCGGCAGGAGTTGCAACGTGCCCGCTCCTTGCTGTTCGTAGCAGCCACCCGGGCCCGCGATGAGCTCGTCATCACCTGGAACGGCCGGGCCAGCCGTTTCCTCCCCGAAGACGCCGATCGCGCCGCTTTCAGCGCCACCGAACTTCTCACCCAAGACGGCCCGCCGTCCGGCTCTGCGGCGGCCTGAACAGACAGTTTCTGCCCTTATGCATGATCACCCGGAGGCGACCCAGCGGGCCGGCACTGGGTGAGGGACTGCGCGGGACGTGAAGGGCAAGGCCGTGCGGCCCCGCGACTGATGCCACGTGGCCGCACGGTGGTGGGGACACGAACCTCTCTTCATTCTGGCTACACGGCTGGGCTCTGCCTTTCTACGGCCAGGTCCAGGCTGTACAGCGGACGGTCCTCGATCCCGAGGGCACGCATCAACTCAGTGGTGGGAATCCTGTACCTGCCCCCGACGCGGAGGACGAGGCAGGGGAATTTGTCCTCACGGATCAGCCGATACGCGGTCGTCGAGCAGATCCCGAGCGCTCGGGCCGCCGTGCGCAGGTCAACCGCGACGGGCAGGTCGAACATCTCGGTGAAACTGAGCCGGTCCCTTGTCGGGGCCCTCATGTCCGCCTCCCCGTAGGGCGGACCGGCCGAGAGCCCGCGCGGCATTCGGATCGTTGCTTCTTCCGGCGGCCGTGGTGAGCCGAGCATCCGCCCGGCTCGCCATCGGCGTCGACAAGGGCATCCCTGCGCAGATGTTCCGGACGTACCCGGAACCGCAGCGGGGCGTGCAGCCCATCCGGTCCATCAGGACGGTCGACCTGTACGTCCAGACCCTCCTCGGCCGGAGTTTCCGTCTCTCCGTCGGACGAGGCCAGTGCGCTGTCCTGGGCAAGGCGTTCGACCTGGGCGGAGGGGTGCTCCCGCATGCCGTCACGTGCGAAGCACCACGCCCTGGTGCGTGCCGCGTGGACCAGAGAGGTGTCGGAGAGGCGGCTTGCCGCCTCCGGAGCGGCCAGTTCCTCCAGGAGGGCCAGAACCATCTCGGACTCCACATCTGACCGATCGGCGCACAGACGTGTGCAGACGCGGTGGACCGTCCCGGTCAACCGGGGCAGAGCGAGCCAGATCACCAGGAGCTTCCCGGTGCCGTGTGGAGTGCGGTCACTCACTGCGTTGCGGAGTAATTCCTTCCAGACCAGAGAGGCGAACTGCGGTTCGGAGCCCGGCCCGTGCAAGGCCTCGTGCGTTTCGGCGACGGTCAGCCGGACCGGCTCCGCTGCGTCGGTGTCCGTAGGAACGACTACGAGGGTCGCGTCGCGAACCCGGGGTTCGTCGAAGTACCGCCTCACCGAGGCGAACGTACTGCTGGGGGGTGGATACATCAGAAATTTCCTCGCTCTGAGTTGAAGAGGCCGGAGGCGTCGAGGTGCTGGACGGGTTGACGTGCAGCGAAGTGGCACAGCGTCGAAATGGGGGTGAAACGGGAAGCAGCCCCAGGGGCCCCACTTTGATGCGTACGTGTGCGGTATTGGACTTGTCGACCAGGGAACGCTGCCTTTGACCATGAGCGTGTGACAGGTGCGGAAGACCGCTGGCTCGCCCGGTCGGGGAAGGCCGGAGGGGTGGGGCCGGAGTGGGTGCCCGCCCGGGACGGGCACCCACGAACTGTGAAACTCAGGTGGTCTCGGACGGCGAGTCGTCCGGTGCCTCGGTGGGCGGGGTCGCGGGCGTGGTGCCTTCGGGCCGGTCGGCCGTCCGCCGGCGGCGGGTGGGCGGCCAGCCGGGGGACTGGCGGAGGCGGATCGCTCGACGGTTTCGTTGACGGTTGTTCATTGGGCCTGCGGTTCCTTCCTGATGGGCTGATGGTTCACTCGCCGTCTTCTCGCACTTCTGAGAGCGGCTGGTGCCATCGTGCCCAGGCATGGGAGGCGGCCGCAGAGCGGAAACTGAGGAAAAACTGAGAGAGGGAGGCGTGAAGGAGCAAGCATGTGTGGAGGGGCACACCGCAGCGCAAAGATGAAGGGTGCAGTCGAGAGGCCGGATCACCGCTTCTGGCGCGACGGAGGGAAGGGTGATGGAGGGGCACGTGCTGGGCCCGGTCAGAGCCGAAGGGGACGGCGGAGGAAGAGGCTTGGCAGGAACGAAGGCGGCTGCGCTATTCGCGCTTCTGGCGACGTCACCGGACCACCGATGCACCCGTGAGGAGATCGCCGAAGCCCTCTGGCCGGGCGTCGAGGAGGCCCACGACTTGGTGAACCAAGCCGTCTCCAAACTGCGGAAGCAACTGGGCTTGGAGATCGTGCCCCATGGTGGCAAATCCGGCTACTGCATGCTCCGCCTGCCGGAGGCCAGCGTCGATCTCCTCCGCTTCCGAGACGGGGCGGCGAGAGCCGCAGGGCAGCACGCTCCGCAGCAGTTTGAGCAACTCGGGGCGGCCCTAGCGGAGTGGGACGGTGGGGAACCGCTGCGCGGGCTGACCGAGAGGGCGTTTTGTTTGCGCCGGGAGGAACTGCGGGCCGAGCTGATGGCTGCCGTGTACGCCCGGATGGACGCCGCCTGGCACTCCCTGGAAGTGAAGTGGCTCCGCGAGGAGACCGAGAAGTGGTTCGAGCGCGCACCGGAACTGCCCCAGGTATTCCGGTTCTACTTGCTCGCCCACCACGACCTGCCGGTGCGCCGACGCCAACGCCTCATCAAGGACTGGAAACGGCGCAATGGAGAGCCGGACGCCGAGTTGCAGCGAGCCATCGACCATGTTCGGGGAATCGCCCCCCGACCGGGCGGTATGCTCCCGCCACCCGTACCCGACCAGTTGCCCGCCAGCAGCCGCAAGCCGCTCGGGCAGGACGAACTGATCCGCAGCCTCGAAGAGGCTGTGTGCGAGGAACAGAACGCCGGCAACCTGACACTGGTCCTCATCAGCGGCATGCCAGGTGTCGGGAAGAGCACGGTGGCCATTCACCTCGCCCGCCGGCTGCGGGAGCGATTCCCCGACGGGGTGCTCTACTCCGGATTGAACGGGTTCGCCGACGGGAACGCGCGGCCCGCCGATCCGGAAGAGGTATTGGACGGATTCTTGGCCGCGTTGCCGCCCTACACCGCGGTGACCGGCCCGGAGAGCAAGAGCAATGCACTGAGGTCGGCATTGGCCGGTCGCTCGGCACTCATCGTCCTCGACGACGCGCTCGACGCCCAGCAGGTGCTGCCGCTGCTCCCCGGAGACGGCCGCTGCGCTGTGATCGTCACCAGCCGCAACGACCTCTTGCGACTCCGTTCAGAGAGAAAGGTGCTGTTTCGCAAGATGGAGCCGCTGCGAGAGACGGATGCGCTGGAGGTGCTCCAGGAGAAGGTGTCGCCCAAGGACCGGGCGGTCCATGCCCAGGCGTTCCGTGATCTGGTCCGGCACTGCGGCCGACTGCCGTTGGCCCTCACCGTGGTGGCCCGACTCCTGGACAGCGGTGTGCGTCCGCTGCGCACCATCCGCGCCCTGGCGTTGGAGATGGAGGAGGAGCGGGCCAGGCTGGAGACCCTGCACCTGCCGGAGCACGAAATGTCGGTCCGTGCCGCGCTGAACTGTTCCGTACGTGTACTCGGTGAGGAGGCCCGACTGCTGTTGTGGCAGCTCGCCGTCCACCCAGGGCCCTCTGCCTCCTGGGAAGCGGTGATGGATCTCGGGAGGGTGGGGGGCGAAGGAACGCGCACCGACCGGGCCCTGATGAATCTGGTGACTGCGAACCTGGTGGAGCACCAGGGCGATCGCTACGTGCTGCACGACCTCGTGCGGGCATTCGCCCGTCGGTACATGCAGCCGGAACCGGACCAGGAGATGACCGACATCGAGCGGGCGACCGTACGGCAGGTGCTGGAACATCAACTGCACAACGTCCGGGCCTGTGACCGGACACTCGACCACGAACGTGACCTGCCCATCGGAGAGCCGGACAGGGTTACGGTCGCGGACCTCGTGGGACCGGGGGACGCTATGACGTTCTTGGACGAGGAATACCTCACTGTCCAGCAAGGCATCCGATTGGCCGTCGACCAGGGCATCGAGCGGTATGTATGGCTGCTTCCCATGGCCCTGGGCACCTATCAGTGGCACCGTCGCCTACTGGACGACGCTGAGAAGAACCTTCGGTACGCCGTCGAAGCGGCGGAGTCCGTCGGCTCCTTGATCGATTGCGCCATGGTCCACCGAATGCTGGCAGGTACCCATTGGCGGCTCGGCAAGTACAACGAGGCTGTGGGCCACCTGCGTCGGGCCGTCAGGCTCAGTGAACAGGACCACAGCGAGGAGGGCCGACTGAGCCTCGCACGGTCGCTGTACCGACTCGGACTCACCCTGCGCAAGCAGGGTGAGCGGGCGGGGGCGGAGGAAGCGTTGTGCCAGGCAAGGGGGTTGTGCCGGGGGGTGTTCGACACGGTCGGGGAGGCTGCCGCCCTGAACGCTCTCGGTGCGCTCCACCTCGACCAGGGCGACCATGAGCAGGCGCTCCGTTGGTGTGCCGATGCCCTTCGCGCGGTGGAGCGTACAAGGGAACGCAACGGCCTGGCCGACGTGCTGTTCACCCTGGCCAAGGTGCACTTGGCCCGCTCCGAACGGGACGAGGCCGTCTCCCTGTACCAGCAGGCCTGCGACATCTACCGCGAACGAGCGGACGGGGTCAACGAGGACAAGACACGGCTGCTCTTCGCGGAGGTCCTCGTTTCCGCCGGTGAGACCGACAGAGCAGTTCAGGAGCTGGAGAGGGTCGTAGTGCTGCGCGAGCTGATGGGCGGCAAAGGCGTTCGTGAGATCCGGGAGCGACTGGAAGGGCTGAGGTGACCCGCCTGGCTGGCGGCCGCCGGGGCATCCTCACAACCGAGGCTCATGCGTGCGGTAGTACTCGGTGGGGTCAGGGCGCAGTCGTTTCGAGGACCACCGTGAGCCCAGCGCGGGCAGATGCGGGCGGAGCTGCTCGAACACCTCGCGGACATCCGCGGGGCGCTCCTCCGCGTTCCACCGAACCATCGACAGCGCGAGCGAGGCGAACTCAGGGGGGAGCGCGGCGAGCTTTTCGGGCGGCAGCACCGGCCCACCCGGCTCCGCCAATTCCTCCAGTCCGCCGTAGGGCAGCCGCATGACGGTCATTTCGATCAGCATGCACCCGAGGCCGAAAATGTCCGCCTGCCGTGTCAGGCCCGGAGTGCACGCGTCGGACTGTTCGGGGGAGGCCCAGCCGCGCGTGCCGCGGCTGTCGCACGTCTTCTGGCCTGCCGTGATGGCGAGGCCCATGTCAATGAGGCGGAGGCGGCCGTCCGGTTGCACGATGACGTTCTCGGGTTTGAGGTCACAGTGCACCAGATTCCGATCGTGCACTTCCCGTAGAATTTCGCACAGTTGACCGATAATGGACGCGATGGCCTCGGGATATCTGATGGGCAGGGCATCCGACAGGACGTCATGCAGTTGGCGACCCTCGACGAATTCCATGACCAGGCATCGGCGTCCTCGATGTGTTCCGGCAGCGATGATGAATTCCTGTCAGTTTCATCATCAGAGACCCCTCTGCCAGGAGTCGTTCTCCGTCTTCGGAGAAAATGCTCCTCGGGCCGAGATCTCGGGCCTTTTGAAGCTTCAGTGCTACTTTCGCCCCGCTCCTGCGGTCACGGCCGAGGAAGAGGTCGCCTTGGCCGCCATCGCCGACCATGTCCAGCACTTCGTAACCCTTCTCCACGTTGCCGATCTCCTTGATCTCCCTCATGTTCACCCTTCTTTCCTCCACGCAGAAATGGAATAGGAAATGTCACAGCCATGGCTGCCCCCCGACGGGGTGACCCGCACCTCCGAAGTCATCACGGTATCCGCCGGTATGTTCAAAGGAGGGGAGTTCCGGTGCCCCGCCTCCGACGCGCTCAAGGCCCGCGGCTACCACACCGCCAGCCCCGTACGGCGACGCCGCGAACAGTTGGAGCACTTCGCGCTCGGCCCTTTCATGGCTGCCTGCGACGCCCGCTTCCGGCCCTCCGGCAGCCCGCTCCGGACACGTAGCGCGCCGCCGCACGACGGTCTGAAGACCTGGTCGGACCATGGCGTGAAGACGTACGAAGCGGCTTTTCCCATCGCTCCGGAACGCCCCTTGACTGAGGTTCCCGACCCTTGGACGTACCGCTACCGGCCCTCCGGCCCCGCCCTCCGGAACACTCAGGAGTACCGCTTCACTGTGTGGGGCCGCTGCCTGGCCTCCGCCGACGGTTCCTACCGCGAAATCAGGCTGCCCGTGCACCGCCTGAACCGGGACCTGCCGCCCGACGGGTTTACCGCCGCAGTCGCCCTGGTGCTGGCCGAGGGCGCTCCCGGGCCGCCCCCGGAGCACGTACGGATCGTGGAGTTCGCGCTGTTCGACGGTCGTACTCGGGAGCTCTTCGCCGGCAGCCGGGCGCAGGCGGTCGCTCGGTACCGCGAGCACGGTCCCGATGCCTTGACCGCCGTACTGGACGGACGGGAGTACCGCCCTGGTTCCGCCTGTGGAGAGTGCCCCTACCTGTCGGTCTGCCCAGCCCTGCGGGCGGCGCCCGGACTGCTGGGCGTCGAGGCGCGGGGCCGTCCCCGTCGCACCTGGTCGGTCACCAACGGACGCAACTACCGGGCCTGCCCTGCCCGCGACCACATGCGTCGCCTGCACCTGCCCAAGGCGGACTCCGTCGAACGCGAGGTGACGGCTGAGCGCGGCCGGGCAGTGCACGCCTATCTCGCCGACCGGCACGGCCACGGATCGCCTCGACCGTGCACGGCCGAGGTCCCCGGGGATTGGGTGACGGATGGATTCGATCTGCCCGACCACGAACGCGCCCTCGGCGCCCTGCTATTGCGTCGGCACGTCTCGGTCTGCCCTCTCAGGTATGTCAGGGACGGAACAGACCTGCGCACCGAGCCCCGGGTGGTGCGGCACGACACTGCCGCCGACGTGGTGGTGATCGCAGCACCCGACCTGCTCTACCGGGACGGCGACTCATGGGTGTGGCGCGAGACCAAGACCTCCGCCAACGAGCGGCGTTCCAACCGCCCGCTGCTGGAGCTCTACCCCCAACTGGCCCTGGCGGTCGTACTGATAGCCCGAGGTGACTTGGGCGGCACCCCGTCCCGCGCCCGGGTCGAGCTGGAGGTGTTGCGCCCCGGCGGTGCCGACCTGGAGATCATCGACCCTTTCGCCCTTGCCAACCGAACCGCTGCGGAGGAAGTCCTGCGGGGGATGGTGACCGACTGGTACGGGGACGATCACTACGAGGCGGCGCCCGGACGCTCCTGCGAGCGGTGTGAGGTGGCCCGCTGGTGCTCGGCATCACCCATGCCCGGGGCCGTGGCATGAGGGCGGGCGCGGCCCGCCGGACCGACCGGCCGGGCAGGGGAGAAGCGCCCGAGGGAGGAGGCAGCGAACTCTTCCGCGAGCTCGCCTGCATGGTGGCGGCTCTCGCCGAGATTCAGGGCCTCCGGTCGTTCGCCCTGCCCTACCCCCGCTTTGCCCAGCAGGCGCTGGACCGCACGGTGGGGCACTGTCTTGCTGCGGGGGAGACTCCACCGCGGAGTCTTCCGGAGCTGTGGGAGTGGTGCCGGACCAGGCCGGCTGATGACCGGCTCTTCGCGGTTCCCGCTGCCCTGATCACCCCGGACACAACCCTGGTGCACCCGATTGGTCGGATGCCGACCCGGTCGTGCCTCGAAGTCGCCTCCCACGGTTCGGATGGGGGCGTGGCGGCTCATGCCCGCGCCCTTCTGGGAGACCTGGAAGCGCGGTGCGGAACGGCCGAGCGCTATCGGCAGTGCCGGAAGTTCCTGGCGCGCCACCCCGTGGTCCATCAGCAGGACCGCTTCGGGCCCAGCTGGAGCAAGGCCGTCTGGAGCCGGGTCAAGGAGCTCTACGGGCCACTGCCCGAATTCCTGCTCGTCGACGGCGTCTTCCTGCGCTGTCCTTCGTGTGGGCTCCCCGCCCTGTCCCGGGATGGGAAAGTGCCCGTACTCGGACCGTCCGCCGCCGCTGCGGACTTCTGGTGCGAGGGGGAGGAATGCCCGCGTGACGATCCTCCGGAACTGATCCGTGAGCCGGAGCAGGCATGGATCCTCCAGCGATCACTGCGGACGTTCCTCGCGCTGCCGCATCGGACCGAAGAGGCCGCCCGGGACGCACTGCATCACGCTGGGATTGACCACGAGGCCCTGTCGGGGCCCCTGTCTGCCTACCGGCTGGGGGACACCGGCCCCGGAGTCGTAGATATCGAGGTGTACGACCGCCTGCAGCCGTCCCTCCTCGCCGCACATCTCACCGACCGTGCACCCCTCGCGGACCGCACCCTCGTCGTGGTTCCTGTCACGCTCGCCGGGCGGGACGGTTACCGGGAGGCGTTCACCGACACCCTGCCTGCGCTTCTGCGAAACCGGTTGATGCTCACCACGCCCGTGGACCTCGTGCCCGACCTGGTACGAACACGCAGAGAGGAGAAGGGAGATGCGTAGCATTATCCCACCCCTGACCGACGTACTCGATGCACTCCAGGCGTTCTTGGGGCCGTCCGCGCCCAACAAGAACATTCTGGAAGCCTTCTGCCAAGTAGAACTCGGCCTGTACCTCCAGCAGAAGCTGATGCCGGGCCGCCCCGCGGGCAGTGCCTGGGTTCTGTTCAGCGGGTACGGGTTCGCCGGGGCGTACGGAGCGCCACTTCCACCGGACGCCAAGCAGACGCTGCGCGTCGCCCGCTACTCACTGTGGACGCTGCGCAGGAGCCGTACCTGGTGTGAGGCGTTGGAGAGTTATCAGCTGTTCGATCCCAGGGTGCGCGGCTACGACGTACCGGACACTGAGTCGCCCGCCACTCGCCGCGAACTCTCCGTCGCCAGCGACCGCTTCTCCGTCTACGAACAACTGCTGCGTGCCGCGCCGCCTCTGGCGGGCACACGCATGACGGTCGCGGGTCAGGGACCGCACGCCTTCTCGGTCAGCCGCACCACGGCCGTCGTCGACCTGCCGCGCGTCCCCCACACCCCCCTCGTCGCCCACGACATGAACGTGGAACCGGCCGGTGGCGGCGAACCTTTGGTCTTCACCAGGAAGAGCCTGGAGCGCACTGCGGCAGAGATGGACGCCGTGTACGCCCGCGCTGGCGGAGAAAGGGCACCGCGCTGGCTGGAACGGCTGCGGGCCTTCGACCTGTCCACCAAGGAGAACGGCACGTTCCACAGAGCCGACAAGAACGAGGACTTCACGTTCACTGTCGACGGTATCCAGCACCTCCTTGGCATTGTCGGCGCGGGCAAGAGCACGCTGCGCGACATCATCGCCGTCCATCTCGCCAAGCTCGGCAAGCGCACCACCATCGTGGTTACCGATGTCGCGGAGGTACTGAAACTCGTACGTCTCTACGATTTCTACACCGACGGCGCCGCCGCACCCGTACTCGGCTTCACCGGGAGGGAACGGCATGCGCAGCGGCTGCACCGCCGACTGGCAGGCCGGGGCGAGCACCGGCTGCTCGCCCATGACGAGCCCGCCTTCGCCTATCTGGGGACCTCCTGCGTGCTCAACATCAGGCGGCAGGGGGTCAGTTCGTCCACCGAACCGCTCGCCTTCGGTGAGGCGCCCTGCTCCAGGCTTCGGCCGCCGTCGGATGCACGGCACCACAAGGGCGGCGGAAAGGCTTCCGAATGGCAAAAGGGAACGACGAGCTGCCCGTACTGGTCCGTCTGCCCCCGGCACCACGGAGCCCGCACTCTGGTCGGGGCCCTGATCTGGGTGGCCACGCCGGCCGGACTGATCGACGCCTCGGTGCCACGTCCACAGAACCCCGAGCGCATCCGATACCTCGAACTCGCCTGCCGCCGCAGTGACCTCGTGGTCATCGACGAGGCCGACCGCGTGCAGATGCAGCTCGACCAGATCTTCGCACCCGCCGTCGTCCTCGCCAGTGACGAGGACAAAGGCCTCATCGACCAGTTGAGCCGACACAAGATCCGGGAACTCGCGGCGAGCGGACGTACCCAGCTCTCCGAACGGGACGTCGAAACCTTCGTTGCTGCCCTCACCACCGCCGGATTGGCCACCGACCGGCTGTACGCGATGCTCGTCGCCGGATATGAGCTGCGCAACTGGGTGCGGACGGGCTACTTCAGCGCCTGGACGCTTCAGATCGGACTGCTCGACGAACGCTATGCAATCCCCGAAGGAAGCGGGCCGGAACACCGGAACCACGCTCCGAGACAGGACCTCGGCAAACTCTTCGACGCCTTTCGCGACAATCCCTTCGGTGACCGCCGTCGCAGAACGGACGAGGACTTCAGCCGACTCACCTCCCTCCTCAACGAACTGCTGCACACCGGCAACCCGGAAAACACGCGGCGCCGCCTGGCCGAAGTCATGGACGAGGTCTTCCACATCGATCAGCAGCACATGGCTGACCGCCAGCGGGAGTACAAGGAGAAGTACGACGAGTGGCAGCGCGAGGAGGAAGAACAGCAGAAGAAGCGCGGGCGCCGCCGGAAGCCCAAACCACCTCCCCAGACCCCCGGGCAGTGGCGGCAGAAGCTCGCCGAACGCTTCGAATTCACCTTGCTGCTCAGCGCTCTGGAACCTCGGCTCGCCATGATCAATGCCATGTGGCCCCGGGTCGAGGCCGCTCTCAGCCTGCGCTACAACACGATGTACCGTCGGCCGCTCGACTACGGCCCGATGGTGCCCGAGGCCCCCATGGGAAATGTGCTCGGCTTCCAGTTCCGGGTCGCGGGCGAGGACGACGGCGGAATCCGCAGCGGCGAGCTGACCTTTTTCCGCTGCAGCGGCGTCGGACGTGAGCTGTTGCGCGCCGTACCGCACCTCGCCTCCGTCGACAACAGGCCCGGCGCCCATCTGCTACTCATGTCCGGCAGCAGCTGGGCGGGTGCGTCCAGCCGCTACCACGTCTGTGTCCCGGTCGGAGTGATCATCGAGCCACAGCCGGAGGTGACCGAACGCATCGCGAACGAAAGCTCGATGCGCTTCGAGTTCATCGATGATGGCGACGAGAAGCTGCGTCTGTCCGGAACCCACCCGGACGATCGCCCCGAGAAGCTGCGTCGCATTGCCACCTACCTCGGCGCCGGAGAGTACGACGCCCCCGAAGGCGGCCCACTGCAGCGCGAGTTCCTCGACCTACCCGTAGGACGCGACCAGATCCTCCTACTGGTCGGCAGCTACGCCGAGGCGCGCATCGTGGCCGACACTCTGCACAACCTGAATGCCCGCTGGCGCAGCAAGGTGCTGTGCCTGGTCTCCGACGACGAGGAGATCGACCCGGAGGACGAGGCGCCCTCCGCCTACCGCGCCCGGTCACTGCGCCGGGGCGATGTCGAACATCTGAAGGACCTCGGGGCGGACATCCTCGTGGCGCCGTTGCTTGCCGTGGAGCGGGGCCACAACATTCTCAACAAAGACGACGAAGCCGCCATCGGCACGGTCTACTTCCTGGCACGGCCCAACCCTCACCCCGAAGATCTGTCCCTGGCCGTCCACGCCGTCAACGACTGGATCGTCCGCGCTGTCACCGGTGGCGACTTCGACGCCTGGGCTCAGGGACATTCCTCGGTCGAGGAATTCGCCAACGAGGTCCGGCGCCTCGCGCGCTCGTACTGGTACCAGGTGCTTGACCGCTCGATGGCGTGGAGCCGCCTCGGTGACAAGGTGAGGGAGCAAGTCACCTGGGACATGCTGGTCCTGATGTGGCAGGTGATCGGTCGGTTGGTGCGCGGCGGCGTACCCGCCCGTGTGGTCTTCGTCGACGCCGCCTTCGCCCCGAACCGCGCCGCCGTACCCTCGCGAGCCGACACCCCCGAGTCCAGCCTGCTGCACAGCGTGCTCGCCGTACTGGAACCGTACTTCGACGGCGATACGAAGAGCGCGGAGGAGCAGTTCATCGCCCGCTCCCTGTACGACCCGCTCCGGCGCATGCTCACGCGCCTGCTCGACCCTGCTCCGGTTCCTGCTCACCCTTAAGCGCCTAACTCCAGCTTTCAGGAGGCAATTCGTGTATCGCACCATTCGCTTCGCGGCCTACGAACCCGACCCGCTCCAAGGACCGTGGCGGGAGGAGATGAAGGTGCTACGGCTAGGAGAGGAGCTGCACGCCGAACTCATCAGGATGCAAGCCGAGGCCGGCAAAGGCTCCGTACGCCCCGACCGACTCCCCGTACGCAGGCTCAACTCCCTGCTCCAGGCGATGGCCCCTGGTGTCATCGCGACGGGCCGCAACGCCGGAACAGACGGCCGCCTGCCGTGGCTCTACGCGAGGGAAGTTGTCCCGCCTGAGGTGCTGGCCCCGGTGATCGGCACCTGGGCTGCGGGCACATACGAGGAGGAGGAAGACACCGAAGGTGCCGACCTGGAGGAGAGGCTCCGCTCCGTCGACCCGGCCGAGGCTGTCCAGCTGCCACATTGGGTGACCGAACCGATCGACCTCACCGAGACCGTGACGTCGGCGGGCGGAACCGCCGAACCTGCCGCACGGCTCTACAACCTGCTGCCCGAGTGGGTCGCCTTCCGGCTGGCCGCCCGGACGTTCCGTACCGGGGGCAACACACTCCACTTCCGCGTAGAGAGCTCGGGCAACGGTGCGCGACTCGTCTCTTGGCCGCCCCAGCGGTACGAGAGCCGGCGGCAGACCTGGTACTACTCGGCCTGCCTCAACATCACCGTCCACACAGTGCCGTTCGCCCCACGGTTCCGCGTCCACGTCTCCACCCAGGTGCGCCGCTGGGCCACCAAGCTGGACGTACGTCCCCACCAGCTCGGTGGTGCTACGGTCCTGCTCGATGTTCCGTTGCCATGGCCGGAGGGGCCGGACCGGGGCCACCGACTGATGGCGAACACCCTTGGCTACGACCGACGGCTGAAGGAACTGGCCTGGCGCCACCACAGCCCCGCGCCTCTCATGCCCGAGTTGGACATCGTTCGCAACTACCCGCAACCCGCCGAACTCTTCACCCAGCCGGAACGCTGGATCAACGGGTCCGGGGACGTAGCCGCCGGCATCGTTTACCACCCGTCGATCGGCCCCCACCAGGTCGGGCCGGGGCTGATGCCGCGGGAGCGGGCGGATCTGGACGCCTGGGTCGAGGAAGGATTGCGCCCCGTACTGACCTGGGTCCCCGACCTCACGCGGGTTACCCGAAGCAACACCCCCTCGCTGCTTCCCCGTTCAGGCACCGAGCGGGGGCCGGGCGTCCGAGAAGCGCAGTTGGCTTTGCAACGGCGGGCGGCGCTGGCGCGCGCACTGAACGGCTGCCCCCTGGAGATCGATGTCTTCTGGCAGTCCTCGGAGACTCGCGCCGCACTGCTCGCGGAACTGCCGAAACTGGTCGGCTTTCCTCCTGGGGAGCGCGTGGGGCCGCCCGAGGACGACACCTGGCGGTGGTGGGGCGAGGGGGTCGAGATGTATGTACGAGCACGGCCCGCGGGGCCCCTGGCCGAAGCCCTGCCGGTCTCCCGTGAGCGTAGGAGCACCCGGGCTGTCCGGCTGGCCGAAGCCGTCGAAGGGCGCTGTCGTCTCGTGGCGGACCAGATGGTCCCGCGACGTGACGGGGTCGGAGTCGTGATCGCGGAGATCGCAGGCAGGGAGCGATTCGCCGCCGTCCCTGACTCCGACCCCAAGCACGCGCTGCGCATAGCCTGGGCGCGGCAGGGCCGGCTGAGCCAGTTCGTCAACCTTCCCGACGACACCGACGGCGGCCTGGAGCACCGGGCCAAGTGGACCTGGCTGGATACCTTCCGGCAGCTCGGTGCGATCAGCCCGCCCGCTCACCGGGTGGGAGCAGGAGTTCCCGGCGACCTCCAATACGTGGCGCTCTGGTTCGTACGCCACACCAGGAAAGGGCCCACGAGGTGCCCCGTCCGCCAACTGGTCGCGGTGCGAGTCCGTCCCGGGGACGGGCCAGGCATTGTCGAGGGGTGGGACGCCGAGCGCGCCGAATGGGTGCCGTACCCGAAGTTGCTGTTGCTGCTCTCCCAGGCAGTGGACCCGGCGGCGGAAAGGGAGAAGGTGACGGGAGGCCATGGCGACGGCGAGGCCGACCGGAAAGATCTTCGGCCCGCTGCCCGCATCGGTGTAGAGCAGCAGAGGCAGCGGGAGACCGAGCGGCAGATCCGGGCACTGCTCTTCCATATCCGTGACCGTCCGACGCTCCTGATGGCGGACACCGGCAATCTTCGCCAGTGCTGGCCCGGCCTCCGCAATGGTGAGCTGCACCGCGACATGCTCGGCTTCGGCGCCGAATCCGCTCAGCGTCACACGCTCTACGGCGACGACCTGCGGGTGGTGCTCGTACGGAATGCCAATGGGAGGGAAGAAGTAGCGGAGTGGTACGCCCACGATGCCAATGGCAGGGTTGGCTTCGCCGAGGGGGTGTGGGGGATGGCGCAGTCAGAGAGCCGTGTCTTCGCGAGTACGGCCTCGACGCCGCACACGGTGGCGAAACTACCGAAGGGACTCATGAAGTTGGCACCCACGGTTCAGGGCCGGGCAGCACCAGGGAAAACTGCCTGGAACCCGGGGCAGCTGGAGATCACTGTGCTCGGCTGCCTGTCGGAGAAGGCGCTGGCGGACTCCGGGCGCGAAGGGGAGCAACCTGACCGGCCGGTGGAGTGGGCGACGCTCACGCACCAGTTGCGCTACCACGACGACTACCCACCACTGAGCCGGCCCCTGCCGCTGCACTTGGCGCGCCGCGCTGGCCAGTACGTACTTCCGGTGGCTAGAACGACGGAGGAGGGAGAAACGTCATCCGCTTCATGAGCGAGCGCCGCCTGTATGGGGCACCTTAATGAACGAGGCTGGCAGCAGTCACTGTCCCTCCGGTGAGGGGCACGGCCGAACGTGGCCATGATGCGGGGGGGGGGCTCCTTTTACGGGAGTGCCACGCGCCATTGCCATCTCTGCCGTGACGCCCGTCTGATGCTCTAGCGGCCTGATGTCCGCCAGAAGCAGACGAGGACCGCACCGGAACTGTGGTTGCCTCTGAGGTTATCTGGGTGACATGCTCCCGATGACTCATCATGTGGAGAGCGTGGTTCGTGAGCCGTCGCTCGTGGTTCAAAGTCCCAGAAAAGTCCCAGGGGCTCCGTCACACCCCACCTCACCTCGTATTTGCGCAGGTCAGGAGGGGTGTGGTGATGCCATTCAAGCAGGATCTCAGATGTCCCGGAAGATCTCGATCTGCGCGCCCACCGAGTTCAGCCGCTCCGCCAGGTCCTCGTAACCTCGGTTGATCACATACACGTTGCGCAGTACGGACGTGCCCTCGGCTGCCATCATGGCGAGCAGGACGACCACGGCCGGCCGCAGCGCGGGCGGGCACATCATCTCGGCGGCGCGCCAGCGGGTCGGGCCCTCGACCAACACCCGGTGCGGGTCGAGGAGTTGGAGGCGCCCGCCGAGCCTGTTGAGGTCGGTGAGGTAGATCGCGCGGTTGTCGTAGACCCAGTCGTGGATGAGGGTCTGGCCCTGGGCCGTGGCCGCGATCGCCGCGAAGAAGGGGACGTTGTCGATGTTGAGGCCCGGGAAGGGCATCGGGTGGATCTTGTCGATCGGCGCTTCCAGCTTGGAGGGGCGCACGGTCAGGTCCACCAGCCGGGTACGGCCGTTGTCCGCGCTGTACTCGGCGGAGCGGTCGTGGTCGAGACCCATCTCCTCCAGTACCGCCAGCTCGATCTCCAGGAACTCGATCGGGACGCGACGGATCGTCAGCTCGGACTCGGTGACGACGGCCGCGGCCAGCAGGCTCATCGCCTCGACCGGGTCCTCGGAGGGGGAGTAGTCGACATCGACGTCGATCTCCGGCACGCCGTGCACGGTGAGGGTGGTGGTGCCGACGCCCTCGACCTTGACGCCCAGGGCTTCGAGGAAGAAGCACAGGTCCTGGACCATGTAGTTGGAGGACGCGTTGCGGATGACGGTCGTGCCGTCGTACCTGGCGGCGGCCAGCAGCGCGTTCTCGGTCACCGTGTCGCCGCGTTCGGTCAGTACGATCGGGCGGTCCGGGCCCGCCGACTTCTCGACCTCGGCGTGGTAGATGCCCTCGGTGGCCGTGATGTCCAGACCGAACCGGCGCAGCGCGATCATGTGCGGCTCGATCGTGCGCGTACCGAGGTCGCAGCCGCCCGCGTACGGCAGCCTGAAGCGGTCCATGCGGTGCAGCAGCGGGCCCAGGAACATGATGATGGAGCGGGTGCGGCGGGCCGCGTCCGCGTCCATCGACGCCATGTCCAGCTCGGCCGGCGGGACGATCTCCAGGTCCTTGCCGCCGTTGATCCAGCGCGTACGGACGCCGATCGAGCTCAGTACCTCCAGGAGGCGGTACACCTCCTCGATCCGCGCCACCTTCCGCAGGACCGTGCGGCCCTTGTTGAGGAGGGTGGCGCAGAGCAGCGCCACGCACGCGTTCTTGCTGGTCTTCACGTCGATGGCGCCGGACAGGCGACGGCCGCCGACCACTCGCAGATGCATCGGACCCGAGTACCCCAGCGACACGATCTCACTGTCGAGGGCTTCACCGATTCGGGCGATCATCTCAAGGCTGATGTTTTGATTGCCGCGCTCGATCCGGTTCACCGCGCTCTGGCTGGTGCCGAGCGCGTCCGCGAGCTGCGTCTGGGTCCAGCCCCGGTGCTGACGGGCGTCACGGATGAGCTTGCCGATGCGTACGAGGTAGTCGTCTGCCATGGGCGGAAGGTTATCTCAGATATGAGATGAGAACTCACTCGACTGGTCCAGAGGGGTGACGGACCTGCCGAACCGTCAGGTCGGCCCACCGGCCTTCAGTCCGTCGCCGGTGCGATGTTGCGGTTGTGCCGGAAGAGGTTGCCGGGGTCCAGTCGGCCCTTCAGCCGTGCCAGCCGCTCGTAGTCCGCGGCCTCGTAACCGCTCCTGGTCTGCGCTTCCGATGCCCGCTCGCCGTCCCCGAACTCGAGGGGCAGCGCCCTGCCCAGCGTTTGCGCGGCGAGCGCCGCCCGCAGGTCCTCCTGCACGGAACGGGCCTTCGCCAGTGCCGCGTTCCCGTCGACCGGTGTGATGAGGTGCACAAGGTACGAGGCGTCCCGGTGGCCGACCGCACCCCCGCCGTCCGCCGGTGTCCGAGCCAGCGCGCCCCCGAGGTGCCGCACGCCGAGGACGCACATGATGTCCGCTTCGGGCCCGCTCGCCTTGACCACGGCGGCCAGCGCGTCCTCGTCGAGGCTGTCGACCAGCACGTTCGTCGCGCTGTACGCGTGCGGGAAGGGCGGGTCGTTGTAGATCTCACCGCTGTCGGTGTACGGCAGCTCGCGGAGACCGTCCTTGAGCGGGGCCGCGACCGCGCGCAGGGGTGCGACCAGCCGCTCGCCCTCCTCGGCCGGGCCGTTGAAGGCGACCGTGACCTGGGCGACGTACCGTCCGCGCAGTTCGTCGGGGAGCATCGGCAGGTCCGGGTACGCGATGAAACCGATCGACGAACTCAGTGTCTCCGGCACGGTCCTCGTCCACGCGGCCCACGTCCGCATCAGCGCTTCCGCGTGCTCCCCGTCGAAGAGCAGCCCGCCGCCGTAGACCCGCTCGACCGGCACCAGGCCCACCTCGATCGCGGTCACCACCCCGAAGTTGTGCCCGGCGCCGCGCAGCGCCCAGAAGAGGTCGGGATCGCTCGCTCCATCCACCCGCCTCAACTCCCCGTCGGCGGTGACCAGTTCGGCCGCCCACAGTCGGTCGGACGCGAAGCCGAACTCCCGGGCGAGGATCCCGATGCCGCCACCGAGGGTGTACGACACCGCGCCGACCCCCGGAAAGGATCCGCTCAACGGCGCCAGTCCGAACCGCGCCGCCGCCTCGACGACCTGCTGCCACCGCACCCCCGCCTCGATCCGCGCGGTGCGGGCCCGTGCGTCGATGCGCACCCCGGTCATGGCCCGCGTGCTGACGACGACCCCGCCCTCGTTCGCCACGGACAGCCCGTGCCCGGTGGCCTGCACGGCGACCGGGAGGCCGTGCTCGCGTGCGTACCTCACGGCGGCCCGTACGTCCTCGGCGCCGCGCGCCGCGACGACCACGGCCGGCCGGTGCCCGTAGGCGGTCTGGAAACCGGCGAGTTCCGTGTCGTACCCCTCGTCACCGGGACGGAACACGGAACCCTCGACGGCCGGGAAGTCCTTGCTCACCACTGTGCTGCTCCTCAAGTCGTTGCCGCACGAGCGGCGTTGGCCCTGTGGAGAGCACTGTGGTGTGGATACATGACAGCTTCCGTCATGTATCCGAAGCGGTCACAGATCCGAAGCGGTCACAGATCCGCTTCGGCGCGGACCCCGACCAGTGAGCCGGTCTCCATCGCCACCCAGAGCGTCCCGTCGGGACCGAGCGCGATGCCGTGCGGTTCCGAGGCGGGGGAGGGGAGGTCGTACGAGTCGATGCGGGAGCCGTCGAGAGCGATCCGGCCGACCCGGTTCGCGCCCCACTCGGTGAACCACATCGCCCCGTCGGCCCCCACGGTCAGTGCGTGCGGTCGCGCGGCGCGGTCCGGCAGCTCAAACTCGTCGATCCGCCCGGTGGCGTCGATCCGCCCGATCTGCCCGGCCATGATCTCGACGAACCACATCGCCCCGTCGGGGCCGGCCGCGAGGCCGACCGGACCGGCGGCCGGGGTGGGCAGCGGATGGATCTCGGCGTGGCCGTCGGGGGTGATCGAGCCGATCGCGTTGGCCTGGTTCAGCGTGAACCACAGCCGGTCACCGCCGGGACCTGCGGCGATGGCGGACGGGAAGGCCCCGGGGGCGACCGGCAGCGCGAAGTGGGTGATCGAGCCGTCGGCGGCGATCCGGCCGATCCGGTCGGTGTTCATCTCGGTGAACCACATCGCACCGTCGGGCCCCGCTGTGATCCCGTACGGACCAGCCTCGGGCAGCGGATGTGTGCGGAGCTCGCCGTCGGTCGTGATCCGGCCGATCCGGTGGCCCTGGTACTCGGTGAACCACAGCGCCCCGTCGTCGGGGCCCGCGGTGATCACCGTCGGCCCGCCGTCCGCGTGTGCGAGCGGGTACGAGGCGAAGGACCCGTCGGGGCCGAGCCGCCCGATGCTTCCCCCGTGCACCCCGGTGAACCACATCGCACCGTCCGGGCCGGCCGTGACCCCGTACGGTCCCGCCTTGCCGTCCGGCACGGGAACGTCGGTAATGGACATGCGGGGGCGTGGCACGGGCATTCTCCTTGACCGGGTACGAGGGCATGCGGGAGCGCCCCGCCCGCGCCGTGGCGGGTCGAGGAGGCTACCGGGCATGACCGTACTGCGGCCATGTACTAGAGTTATCTCGACATCGAGATATCTGCCCAGCGCGCCGCAGTCACCACTTCTCGGTAAGGGTTACCTAACTAAGCCTTACCTTAGCGGGTCGGCCCGGAGTCGTGGCGGCAGGATTGCTGTATTGCGGTAGAACGCGCACATTTTTTGAATGAAGGAGACTGTCGTGTCGGCGAACAGCTTCGACGCCCGCAGCACGCTGCGCGTGGGTGACGAGTCGTACGAGATCTTCAAGCTGGACAAGGTCGAGGGCTCCGCGCGCCTCCCTTACAGCCTGAAGGTCCTGCTGGAGAACCTGCTCCGCACGGAGGACGGCGCGAACATCACCGCCGACCACATCCGGGCGATCGGCAGCTGGGACTCCCAGGCACAGCCCAGCCAGGAGATCCAGTTCACGCCGGCCCGCGTGATCATGCAGGACTTCACCGGCGTGCCCTGCGTCGTGGACCTCGCCACCATGCGTGAGGCCGTGAAGGAGCTGGGCGGCGACCCGGCGAAGATCAACCCGCTCGCCCCGGCCGAGCTGGTCATCGACCACTCCGTCATCGCCGACAAGTTCGGCACGGCGAACGCCTTCCAGCAGAACGTGGAGCTGGAGTACGGCCGCAACAAGGAGCGCTACCAGTTCCTGCGCTGGGGCCAGACCGCCTTCGACGAGTTCAAGGTCGTCCCCCCGGGCACCGGCATCGTCCACCAGGTCAACATCGAGCACCTGGCGCGCACGGTCATGGTCCGGGGTGGCCAGGCCTACCCCGACACCCTCGTCGGCACCGACTCGCACACCACCATGGTCAACGGCCTGGGCGTGCTGGGCTGGGGCGTCGGCGGCATCGAGGCCGAGGCCGCGATGCTCGGCCAGCCGGTCTCCATGCTGATCCCGCGCGTCGTCGGCTTCAAGCTGACCGGCGAGCTCCCGGCCGGCACGACCGCCACCGACCTGGTGCTGACGATCACCGAGATGCTGCGCAAGCACGGCGTCGTCGGCAAGTTCGTCGAGTTCTACGGTGAGGGCGTCGCCGCCACCTCGCTGGCCAACCGCGCCACCATCGGCAACATGTCGCCGGAGTTCGGCTCCACCGCCGCGATCTTCCCGATCGACGACGAGACGCTGAAGTACCTCCGTCTGACCGGCCGCGACGCCCAGCAGGTCGCGCTCGTCGAGGCGTACGCCAAGGAGCAGGGTCTGTGGCTGGACCCGGCCGCCGAGCCCGACTTCTCCGAGAAGCTGGAGCTGGACCTCGCGACGGTCGTCCCGTCGATCGCCGGTCCGAAGCGCCCGCAGGACCGCATCGTCCTGGCCAACGCCTCGCAGCAGTTCGCCGTGGACGTCCGCAACTACGTCTCCGACGACGAGGAGGCCGGCAAGGAGTCCTTCCCGGCGTCCGACTCCCCGGCGGTCTCCAACGGCGTTCCCACGAAGCCGACCCTGGTCACCATGGCGGACGGCTCGTCCTTCGAGATCGACCACGGCGCGGTGACGGTCGCGGCCATCACCTCCTGCACCAACACCTCGAACCCGTACGTGATGGTCGCCGCCGCGCTCGTCGCGAAGAAGGCCACCGAGAAGGGCCTGACCCGCAAGCCGTGGGTCAAGACCACCCTCGCCCCGGGCTCCAAGGTCGTCACCGACTACTTCGACAAGGCCGGGCTCACCCCGTACCTCGACAAGGTCGGCTTCAACCTGGTCGGCTACGGCTGCACCACCTGCATCGGCAACTCGGGTCCGCTGGAGGAGGAGATCTCCAAGGCGATCAACGACGCCGACCTCGCGGTCACCTCGGTCCTCTCCGGCAACCGCAACTTCGAGGGCCGGATCAACCCCGACGTCAAGATGAACTACCTGGCGTCGCCGCCGCTGGTCGTCGCGTACGCCATCGCGGGCTCCATGAAGGTGGACATCACCAAGGACGCGCTCGGCACCGACCAGGACGGCAAGCCGGTCTACCTGGCCGACATCTGGCCGACCGAGGCCGAGGTCAACGACGTCGTCGCCAACTCCATCGGCGAGGACATGTTCAACAAGTCCTACCAGGACGTCTTCGCGGGCGACGCCCAGTGGCAGGCGCTGTCGATCCCGACCGGCAACACCTTCGAGTGGGACAACGAGTCCACCTACGTGCGCAAGCCCCCGTACTTCGAGGGCATGACGATGGAGACGACCCCGGTCGAGGACATCGCGGGCGCCCGTGTGCTGGCCAAGCTGGGTGACTCGGTCACCACCGACCACATCTCCCCGGCCGGTGCGATCAAGGCCGACACCCCGGCCGGCAAGTACCTCACCGAGCACGGTGTCGAGCGCCGCGAGTTCAACTCGTACGGCTCGCGCCGAGGCAACCACGAGGTCATGATCCGCGGCACGTTCGCCAACATCCGCCTGCGCAACCAGATCGCGCCGGGCACCGAGGGCGGCTTCACGCGTGACTTCACGCAGGCCGACGCCCCGGTCTCGTACATCTACGACGCCTCGCAGAACTACCAGGCCGCCGGCACCCCGCTGGTCATCCTGGCGGGCAAGGAGTACGGCTCGGGCTCGTCCCGCGACTGGGCGGCCAAGGGCACCGCGCTCCTGGGCGTCAAGGCCGTCATCGCCGAGTCGTACGAGCGCATCCACCGCTCGAACCTGATCGGCATGGGCGTCCTCCCGCTCCAGTACCCGGAGGGCGCCTCGGCCGCCTCCCTGGGGCTGACCGGCGAGGAGACCTTCTCGATCACCGGTGTCACCGGCCTCAACGAGGGCGGCATCCCGGAGACGCTGAAGGTGAAGGCAGGCGACGTCGAGTTCGACGCCAAGCTGCGCATCGACACCCCCGGCGAGGCGGACTACTACCGCAACGGCGGCATCCTGCAGTACGTGCTGCGCAGCCTGATCCGCAGCTAGTACCGGGCATCTGACGGCGAAGGGCCGCACCCCCTCCTGAGGAGGGGGTGCGGCCCTTCGCCGTACGGCCAGGACTGGAAGAGGAACAGGACTAGAAGAGGAAGCGGTACTTGTTCCAGCCGCCGGTGCCGATCTGCACGCGCGCCTTGTACGGAGCCGCCGGGTTGCCGGTGCCCGAGTAGCGCCACAGCGTGCCGTCGTTGCCGCGGGCGACCAGGTCGGTGATGCCGTCGGTGTCGATGTCGCCCGCACCCAGGAGGGTGTTGTACGTGTTCCAGCCCGCGCCGATCCTGGTGCGGGGCTTGAACGGCGCGGCGTAGTTGCCCGTGCCCTGGTAGAGCCAGAGCGTGCCGGCGGAGTCCCGGGCGACGATGTCGGCCCTGCCGTCGCCGCTGATGTCGCCGGTGCCGGCGATCTGGGTGTACTGGCCCCAGCCCGCGCCGACCTTGGTGCGGGAGGTGACGGTGCCGTTCTCGTACCCGAGGTAGATCCACAGCACGCCCGCGCCGTCCCGGGCCACGAGGTCGTAGCCCTGGGCGCCGCCCAGGTCGCCGGGCGAGAAGACGCGGTTGTAGGTGTTCCAGCCGCCGCCGATGTGGCGCTGCTCGGCGACACCGTCGTTGTAGTAGAGGTGGCCGTCCTTGGTGAAGCCCCACATGGCGTTGGCGATGCCGTCGCCGTCGTGGTCGGTCTGGGTGGCGCCCTTCATGAAGTCCCACGTGTCGTTCCCGTACTGGGCGGGCAGGTAGCCGCCCTTCCAGTCCGGGTCGTAGACGTAGATGCTGTCGGCGGTGACGCCCAGCAGGGGCTGGAGCACGGCGGTAGCACCGGCGGCACGGGGCGCGGCGGCGCGCAACGTGTTCTGCGAGGCCGCGGCCTTGCCGCGGACCCCGTCCTGCAGGCCTGCGGCGGACCCGTGCGAAGGCGCCGGGGCGTCCCCGGCCTGCGCCGTGCCGGCCGTGGCGGCGACGAGCGAGGCGGCGAGCGCGGCGACGGTGAGGCGGGACAGGAAGCGTCCGCGCCGACGGGAGGGGAGTGCTGCCATGCATGTCTCCAGCGGTGAAGGAGCCGCGGCGCGACTGGTGTGAAGAGTCGCGTCACGCAGTCGTCTTGATAAGTGCACGACATCTTCACATGTCAACTGGGGTGACGCCAGGGGTATTTGGGGCGGGAGGGAAGAGGCGGTGGATGCCAGTGATTCCTGCAGAGATTTTAGGCTAGCCTTACCTAAGTTTCATTGGGTCAGGGTGGTCATCGGAGGTATGCGGTGGGGGCAACAGCCCTTTCGGGGCGGGACGTTCTGAGGCGTTCGCTCGTCGGGCAGCGGCGGCATCTCGCGCTCGGTGCCGTGTTCGGCGCAGGGCACCAGGCGGCCGAGGCGCTGGTTCCCGTCTTCATCGGCCTCGTCATCGACCGGGCCGTGGGCCGCAGCGACGGCAGCCAGCTGCTGTGGTGGCTCGCCGGACTCGCGGTGCTGTACGTCGCCCTCTCCTTCAGCTTCCGCTTCGGCGCCCGCGCCGGCGAACGCGCAGCCGAGACCGCCGCCCACCACCTGCGCACCGCACTCGTGGGACGGATCGTCGAACCGGCGGGCGGCGCGGACGAAGGGCGCCTGCCCGGCGCCCTGACCAGCATCGCCACCGAGGACGCCCGGCGCGTCGGCGCCGTCTGCATGGCCTTCGTCCTGGCCGTCGCCGTACTGAGCGCGATCCTCGTCAGCGCCGTGGTGCTGGTCCGGATCTCGCTGTTGCTCGGCCTGGTGGTCCTGCTCGGCACGCCCCTGCTGCTCTGGCTCGGTCAGCTCCTCAGCAAGCCGCTGGAGCGGCGCAGTCACGGCGAGCAGGAGCGCGCCGCGCACTCCTCGGGCATCGCCGCCGACCTGGTCGCCGGGCTGCGGGTGCTCAAGGGCATCGGCGCCGAGTCGGCGGCCCTCGCCCGCTACCGGGGCACCAGCCGCGACGCGCTCGCCGCGACCCTGCGGGCGGCTCGGGCGCAGGCGTGGCAGGGCGGGGTGGTCCTCATGCTGACCGGCGTTTTCATCGCCCTCGTCGCCCTGGTCGGCGGACGGCTCGCCGCACGCGGCGACATCAGCATCGGCGAACTCGTCTCGGCGGTCGGCCTCGCCCTCTTCCTCCTCGGCCCGCTCTCCGGACTGTCCCGGCTCGCGGCGGGGTTCGCCCAGGGCCGGGCCTCGGCGGCGAGGATCGCGGAGGTACTGGGGGCCGCACCCGCCGTCACAGGCCCCGCGGGTGAGGCGCCGTCGGACGTCGCCGCCACAGGCCCCGCGGGCGAGGCGCCGTCGGACCCCGCCGCCACCGGCCCCGACGCCGGTCGCATACGGATGAGCCGCGTCACCCACGGCACCCTCGACGCCGTCGACCTCGCCGCCGAACCCGGCGAACTGCTCGGTGTCGTCGCGCCCGACCCCGCCGACGCCGCCGCCCTGCTCGGCTGCCTCGGGCGCCGCAGCGACCCCGAGAGCGGTTCCGTCGCCCTGGACGGCGTCGGGTTCACCGCCCTCGACCCGGCCCGAATACGTACCGCGGTCCTCGTCGCCGACCACGACGCCGACCTCTTCGAGGGCACCCTCGCCGAGAACATCGCCGCCGCCGCACCCGAGGGACACGACCTCGGCCCGGCCCTCGCCGCCTCCGGCGCCGACGAGGTCGCCGACTCCCTGCCGTACGGCACCGAGACCCCGGTCACCGAGCGCGGCCGCTCCCTCTCCGGCGGCC
The DNA here is from genome assembly GCF_044333135.1 of Streptomyces sp. NPDC021093. Taxonomy (NCBI): domain Bacteria; kingdom Bacillati; phylum Actinomycetota; class Actinomycetes; order Kitasatosporales; family Streptomycetaceae; genus Streptomyces; species Streptomyces sp. NPDC021093. The sequence continues at coordinate 168,728 of NZ_JBIRQJ010000002.1, forward strand.
AGCGCCAGCGCGTCGCCCTGGCCCGCGCGCTCGCCGCCGACCCGCCCGTGCTCGTGCTCCACGATCCGACCACCGCCGTCGACGCGGTCACCGAGGCCAGGATCGCCGACGGCCTGCGGGGCGTCCGCCGGGGCCGTACCACCCTCGTCGTCGCCACCAGCCCGGCCCTCCTGGCCGTCACCGACCGGGTGCTCTTCCTCGAAGGCGGGCGCGTCACCGACACGGCCGCGCACGCCGAACTCCTCGACCGGTACGACACCTACCGCACGGCGGTGCTCTCATGACGACGCTCACCAACGAAACCAGCGAGACCAACGGATCCAACGGATCCAACGGATCCAAGAGGGCCAAGGGAACCAAGGGAACCGAGGGAGCCCCCACCGCGAAGGGCGCGCCCGGCAAGCGCCGGGACACCGGGCTGCTGCCCATCGCCACGCCCGCCAGGACCCGCGCCGCCGTCCGTGAACTCGCCCGCCCGCACCGGCTGTTGGCGCTCGGCGGCTTCGGCACCCTCATCGTCGCGACCGCCGTCGGACTGCTCCTGCAGCCGCTGCTCGGCCGCATCGTCGACCTGGCCACCGGCCGCGGCGGCGCCGACGCGATCACGGTCGTCGTGGCGCTGCTCGTCGCCGTCGCCGTCGTCCAGGGCGTACTGACCGGCGTCGGCCTGTCCCGGATCGCCCGGCTCGGCGAGACCGTACTCGCCGGGCTGCGCGAGCGGGTCGTCGAGCGGGCGCTCGGACTTCCGCTGGAGCGCGTCGAACGGGCGGGCTCGGGAGACCTCACCGTGCGCGTCACCGGTGACGTCTCCCTCGTCGCCAACGCCGTACGCAGCGCGCTGCCCGAGCTGGCCCGCTCGGTGGTCGCCATCGCCCTCACCCTGGGCGCGCTCGCCCTCCTCGACTGGCGGTTCCTGCTGGCCGCGCTGCTCGCCGTACCCGTGCAGGCGTACACCGCGCGCTGGTACCTGCGCGGGGCCGTCCCCCTCTACGCGGAGCAGCGCGTCGTCACCGGGTCGCTCCAGCAGCAGCTCCTCGCCACCATCGGCGGGGCCACGACCGTACGGGCGCTGCGCCTGGAGCGGGCCCACAGCGAGCGCGTCACCGCGCGCTCGGGAGCCGCCGTGGACGTGACGATGCGGGGCGTACGACTGGTCCTGAGCTTCTACTGCCGACTGCACGTCGCGGAGTTCATCGGCCTCGCCGCCGTCATCGGCGCCGGGTACTGGCTGGTCCGCGACGGCTCCGCCTCGCTCGGCACGGCGACCGCCGCCGCCCTCTACTTCCACAGCCTCTTCGGGCCGGTCAACGCCGCGCTCGTACTCCTCGACGACGCGCAGAAGGCCACCGCGGGACTCGCCCGGCTCGTCGGCGTCGCCGATCTGCCGCTGCCCGAGGAGCCGGAGCGGCCCGCCGTGCCGCGCGACGCCTCCGTCACCGTGACCGGCCTCGGCCACTCCTACCAGGAGGGCCACCCCGTCCTGCGGGACATCGACCTGACCCTCCGCCCGGGGGAGCGGGTTGCCCTGGTCGGGGCGAGTGGCGCGGGCAAGACCACCCTCGCCAAGCTGGTCGCGGGCATCCACCGGCCCGGCACGGGCACGGTACGGATCGGCGGCGCGGACCTCGCCGACCTCGGCCCGGCGGCAGTGCGCCGCGCCGTCGCCCTGGTCACCCAGGAGACCCATGTCTTCGCGGGCCCCCTCGCCGAGGACCTGCGCCTGGCCAGACCGGGCGCCTCCGTCGCCGAACTGCGCGAGGCGCTCGCCCGGGTGGACGCCCTGACCTGGGCGGAGGCGCTCCCCGACGGGCTGGACACGGTCGTCGGCGACGGTGGTCACCGGCTCACCAGCTCCCAGACCCAGTCGCTCGCCCTGGCCCGGCTGGTCCTCGCCGACCCGCCGGTCGCGATCCTCGACGAGGCCACCGCGGAGGCGGGCAGCACCGGCGCCCGTGCCCTGGAGAAGGCCGCCGCCCACGCGGTGGACGGCAGGACCGCGCTGATCGTGGCGCACCGGCTCACCCAGGCGGCGACCGCGGACCGCGTGGTCGTCCTCGACGCCGGGCGGATCGTCGAGACCGGCACGCACGACGAACTCCGGGCGGCGGGCGGGCGGTACGCGTCGCTCTGGGAGGCCTGGGCCGGTACGCGCGGGAGCGTGCGCTGAGATACGGCAGCCGAGCCGTCGGGGGCGGGCTCAACACCCGCCCCCGCGCGCCGAGTTACCTCAGCAGCTCCACTTCCGCGAGTGTCCCGCCGCCCGAACCGGCCGCCACCAAGCGGTACTTGGCGTACGTTCCCGGAGCCGCGACGGTGAACACCCGTGTCTGACGCGACCACGCGAACGACTCGCCCGACCGCTTGTCCAGGTCCCGCCAGACCGTGCCGTCCGCCGAGCCCTGGAGCACCCAGCCGGTCGGCGCCCTGGCCGCCTCGGCCGACGTCAGCGTGTACTGCACGGCCTTCACCGGTGACTTCACCGGCAGTTCGAGCGAGGTCAACTGCCCCTCGGTCGCAGAGGAGTTGTCGAAGAGCGGACCTGCTCCCTCGACCGCGTCGGTGCGCGGCGCCGGCACCGTGTCGTTCTGCGTGATCGAGACCGGAGCGTCGTTCTTCCCGGTGCCCCAGGCGGACGGCCTCGGCCCCATCTCGAACTCGACGGTGCCGCCCCTGGCGAGCGTGGCGTGCGGCAGCGCGGTCGACGTCCACCGCTTGCCGTTGACCTTGACGCCCTGCACGTAGATGTTCTGCGCGCTGTTCTTCGGGGCCTTCACCACCAGCTCGCGGCCGTTCTCCATACGGACCGTCGCCTTGGTGAAGAGCGGGGAGCCGATCGCGTACTCGCCGCTGCCCATCACCAGCGGGTAGAAGCCCAGCGAGGAGAAGAGGAACCAGGCGGACTGCTCGCCGTTGTCCTCGTCGCCGTGGTAGCCCTGGCCGATCTCGCTGCCGGTGTAGAGGCGGGAGAGTACCTCGCGGACCTTGGCCTGTGTCTTCCAGGGCTGCGCGGCCGCGTTGTACATGTACGTGGCGTGGTGCGCGACCTGGTTGGAGTGGCCGTACATGCCCATCCGTACGTCACGCGCCTCGGTCATCTCGTGGATGACGCTGCCGTACGAACCGGCGAACTCGGGCGACGCGGTTTCCGGCGTCGAGAAGTAGGTGTCGAGCTTCTGGCCGAGGCCGGAGCGGCCGCCGTACAGGTTGGCGAGGCCGCGGCTGTCCTGCGGGGCGGTGAAGGCGTAGCCCCAGCCGTTCGTCTCGGTGTAGTCGTGGCCCCAGATGCGCGGGTCGTACTTCTCCGAAGGCACCCGCCAGTCGCCCTTGAGGTCGCGGCCCTGGAAGAAGCCGGCCTTCTGGTCGAACAACTTCACGTAGTTCTGGGCCCTGTTGAGGAAGTACGCCGACTCCTCCCGGTAGCGGGCCTTCTTCGTCTTCTTGTAGAGCGCCTCGCCCATCTTCGCGAGGCCGTAGTCGTTGAGGTAGCCCTCCAGGGACCAGGACAGGCCCTCGTGGGTCTGGGTGGAGGCGTAACCGAGGAAGGGTGAGGTGTCCATGCCCTTGCGGCCGACGCCGGAGAAGGGCGGCAGGACGGTGGCGTTCTTCAGTGCCGCCTCGTACGCGGCGCCCGCGTCGAAGTCGACGCCCTTGACGTACGCGTCGGCGAACGCCACGTCGGACGAGGTGCCGGTCATCAGGTCCGCGTAGCCCGGCGACGACCAGCGGGAGATCCAGCCGCCGTCCTTGTACTGCTGGACGAACCCGTCGACGAGCTTCCCCGCCTTCTTCGGAGTGAGGAAGGAGTACGCGGGCCAGGTGGTGCGGTAGGTGTCCCAGAAGCCGTTGTTGACGTACACCTCACCGTCGACGATCTTCGCGCCGGTGTGGGTGGGGGTGTCGGGGCCGGTCTGCGGAGAGAAGGGGCTGGCGTACTTCGTCCTCGAACCCACCTTCTCGTGCCCGGAGTTGGGGTAGAGGTAGAGCCGGTAGAGGCTGGAGTACAGGGTGGTCAGCTGGTCGCGGCCGGCGCCCTCGACCTCGACGCGGCCGAGGACGGAGTCCCAGGCGTCCTGCGCGCGGTCCTGGATCCGCTCGAAGCGGGAGCCCGCCGGGATCTCCGCCGTGAGGTTCTGCTTCGCCTGGTCCACGCTGATGAGGGACGTCGCGAGCCGGAGTGTCACCTGCTTCCGCGCGGACGGCTCGAAGCGCAGATAGCCCGTCACGTCCGCGCCCCCGCCGCCGCTCAGCTTTCCGCTCGCGGTCACCGGTGCGTCGAAGACGCCGTACACGAAGAGCCTGGTCGCGCCGGTCGACAGACCGCTCTTCACGTCGGAGAAGCCGGTGAAGGAGCTGGTCTTCGGGTCGAGGGTGAGGCCGCCGTCGTTCGACACGTTGTCGAAGATGACGCTGGCGTCCGCTCCCGGATAGGTGAACCGCATCATCGCCGCGTGATCGGTCGGCGTCATCTCGGTCCGCAGACCGTTCTCGAAGGTCACGCCGTAGTAGTGCGGCTTCGCCGTCTCCTTCTCGTGGCGGAAGGGCAGCGCGCGGGCCGTGCGGGAGGCGTCCGGGGTGCCCGGGACCGCCGACGGCATCAGCTGGAAGGTCTGCCGGTCGCCCATCCAGGGGCTCGGCTCGTGGCTCGCGCTGAAGGCCTGGAGGGTGGGCAGGTTGTCGGCGTTGTTGCCGCGCGCGTAGTCGTACAGCCAGCTGGTGGAGCCCGCGTTGGTCACCGGCGTCCAGAAGTTGAAGCCGTGCGGCACCGCGGTCGCCGGGATGTTGTTGCCGCGCGAGTACGAACCGCTGGAGTTCGTGCCCCGGGTGGTGCTCGCGTAGTCCGACAGCCGGGCGAGGGGCTTCTCCGGCGCCTTCTCGGCGATCGTCACGTCGTCGATCCAGCCGCGGAACTTCGCCGGGCCCTTCGGGTTGTCGTACGCGACCAGGATCCGGTCGACCGTCTTGCCGGCCGCGACCGCGCCGATCCGGGACGCCTTGTGGTTCCACTGGTTCGCGTACAGCGTCTTGGAGGCGCCCTGGCCCTGCGGCGACAGGACGGCGCCGTGCTGGTCGAGGGCGCGCAGCTCACTCAGATAGGTGCCGTCGGTGAAGGCCAGGTCCACCGACACGTTCGTGGCGGGGTAGTTGAGGTCCGCGCCCTTCTCGTCGGCGGGGAGCGAGGGGAAGACGCGGTAGGACAGCTCGGTGTTCCGGCCGATGCGCGTGTTGACGTCGAAGACCTTGTTGTACGAGTACGCCCGGCCGGCCGGCTTGTGGGTGCCCGCGTAGCGCAGCGCCCGCTTGCCCGTGAAGCCCGCACCCGACTTCGCGGTGGGGGAGCCCGACGGGCCGCGGTCGACCTGGCTGCGCATGTCCTCCGGGGTCGGCGTCGAGGTGTCCCCGTTCGAGAACTGAACGTCCGCGAGCTGGAGGATCGGGGCGCCGCCGTTGGCGGTGATGTCGAGCCGGTAGTGCTTGTACGCGGTGTCGTTGGCGAAGTCGTACGTCCTGGTCTGGAAGCGCGAGGTGAAGGACTCGCCCTTCCGGGTGTCCAGCGTCTTCCAGGTCTTCCCGTCGGTGGAGCCCTGGAGGGTCCAGTCCTTGGGGTCGCGCTCGGCGTGGTCGTTGGCCGACGTCAGCGCGTACGTCACGACCTTGGTGGGCTCGTCGAGGTCGAACTCGACCCAGCCGGCCGGCAGGAACGACAGCCACTTGCTGCCCGGCGTGACGTCGATCAGGTTCTCCTTCACCTCGCCGCCCGCCGCGTTCTCGGCGCTGGCGCGGAGCTCGGTGACCCGGTCGGTGACGCTGCCGGGGATTCCGGCGCTGTCACCGCCGTCGACGCCGGAGGACCTCTTGCGTCCCTGTGCGTCGGTTTCGACGGTGTTGCGCCAGGTGGGGGCGGGGTCGTCCGCCTCGAAGGAGGAGCTGAACCCCCGTGTCGCGGGCCCTGGTTGGGCGGGCTGTGCCGGTTGCTTCGGCAGGGCGACCGCCGCCGAGGGGGCCAGTGCGGTCATCGTCAGGGCGGCCGCGACGAGGCTCGCGAGGGCCGCTGCGGTGCCCCTGCCCCGTCTGGATCCGACAGGTCTGGGTCTGGGCTGCATCCCGAGTGCTTCCTTTACTCAGACAACGTTGTCAAGAGCGTACGTAACACCAGTAGGGATCCAAGGGGCCAGTGGTGTCAAGGGTGTTCATGGGCGCGCCAGTTGGACAAATGTGCGCCCAGATATCCAAGAGGTCTCAACTCGGGAAAGAACGCCGTCCAACCTTGCTTTCGATCTTGCCCAGTTGACGGGAAGTGGACTATACCTATCGGCGTCCGTACCGCTCGGGAAACCGGCGCGGACCAGGGGGTACGGGGATCACGGGGGTGGCATCGAGTGCCCCCTTCGCGCACCCGGAAATCCCGCAGAATCAGCTGAATCCAGAATCGATCGAGTCGTCTGACCGCGGTGGCGGGGCCCTTCGCCCGAGTGAATTCTTGTGCGGGCGCACCGGTACACCGCCTGAGTCCTGGAGAGGGCGAGGACTTGAGCATGGGACCCACCAACGTCAACCGTCGTGATGTGCTGAAGAGGACGGCCGCCGCAGGCCTTCTCGCAGTGCCCGGAGTCGGTGCCCTCAGTTCCTGCGCCAGTGGTGGCGGCAGCGGCGAGAAGGCCGAGAAGGGCACGAAGTCCACCAAGAACCCGCTGGGGGTGAAGGAGGACGCCGCGCTGTCGGTCTACATCTTCAACGGCGGCTACAAGGACAAGTACGCCCAGTTCGTCACCGACATGTACAAGAAGGCGTACCCGAAGTCCCAGGCCGCGCAGAAGGCCACGGAGAAGATCGCCACCCAGCTCCAGCCGAAGATCGTCCGCGGCAACCCCTCGGCCGACGTCATCAACAACTCCGGCGCCGACCAGATGAACATCGGCAAGCTGGTGACCAACCAGCAGGTCGCCGACTTCACCGAGATGCTCAACGCGCCCTCCTGGGACGACCCCAAGGTCACCGTCCGCGACAGCCTCTACCCGGCGATGCAGCCGATGGGCGCCTTCGGCACCAAGGGCTGCTACCAGCTCAACATCGCCATGACGGTGTACGGCAACTGGTACTCCAAGCGGATGCTGGAGGAGACCCTGGAGGTCGCGTACCCGAAGACCTGGGACGCGATGATCGAGGTCTGCAAGAAGGCCAAGGCCAAGGGCATCCACGGCTGGAGCTACCCGGGCGGTCACCCCCGCTACATGCTCTTCTCCATGTACGCGATGTTCGCGCAGGCCGGCGGCCGCAAGGTCATCGAGGCGATGGACTACCTGGAGCCGAACGCCTGGAAGCACGACGCCGTGAAGTCCGTCTTCGAGGCCTTCGAGGAGATCGTCGCCAAGAAGTACGTCCTCACCGGCTTCGACAGCACCGAGGGCCACACCGAGATGCAGACCGCCTGGACCAAGGGCAAGTGCGTCTTCGTGCCCAACGGGACCTGGGTGGAGAACGAGGCCAAGGACACCACCCCGAAGGGCTTCGGGATGACGGTCGGCGCCACGCCCTCGCTCGACAAGGGCGACGCCCTGCCGTTCGGCACGCTGTACTCGCCGCCCGGCGAGCCCTTCATCGTCCCGGCCAAGGCCGCGAACGTACAGGGCGGCCTGGAGTGGATGCGGATGATGTACAGCAAGGAGGCCTCCGTCAACCTCTTCAAGGAGACCGGCGGAATCCCGGCCCTCAAGGGCGCCATCGACGGAATGCAGCTGCCGCCCGGCACCGACAGCGCGCAGAAGGCCATCACCGCGGCCGGCGACAACATCGTCATCCCCTTCTTCAAGGAGTGGTACGGAGAGCTCTTCACCGAGGACTTCGACAAGACGATGGGCAAGTTCATGATGGGCGAGATGTCGACGAAGGAGGCCATGGACGCCATGCAGAAGGCCTCCGACCGGGTCGCCAAGGATCCCGACATCACGAAGATCAAGAAGGTCTGACGGCCGGCCGGGGCGCACGGTGAGCCGTCGGGAAATCATCTGACGACCGGCCTGGGGATCAACGGCCCGACAACTACCGGGCCGAGTACGTGTGCACGCGCGCGGCGCGTGCACGGAGCGGGTGGAATCGGAGCGGCGTGAGTATCGAGAAAAGGGCAGAAAAGCCCCCCAACCAGCTGTTGTTCCTCGCGGCAATTCTGCTGCCGCCCCGATTCACACCCGAGCGGGTCCGCTACGACCGGAGATACCGCACCCTCGACAAATACCGGTTCATCGCGGGATTCCTGGTGATTCCGCTGGTGTTCTACGGGATCTTCGTGATCTCGCCCTTCATTCAGGCGATCTACTACTCGTTCACCGACTGGGCCGGCGGGCCGATCGCCAATTTCAACGGCTTCGGCAACTACGTCAAGATGTGGAACGACGAGCGGTTCTGGGACTCCGCGACCACCAGCCTCACCCTGCTGGTGGTGGCCCCGCTGGTCACCCTCGTCCTCGGCATGTTCTTCGCGTACATGATCACCGCGGGCGGCCGGCACCGTAAGGGCCAGGCCATCGCGGGTGTCGCGGGCTCGTCGTTCTACAAGGTCGTCTACTTCTTCCCGCAGGTCCTCTCCGTCGCGATCATCGCGGTGGTCTGGGGGCGGGTCTTCAACACCAACAGCGGTCTGCTCAACGGCTCGCTGTCCGCGTTCGGCATCACCGGGCCCGCCTGGCTGGGCGGCGAGCACATGCTCGCCCTGATCGCCGTGCTCACCGTCATCTGCTGGAGCTTCGTCGGCTTCTACGTGGTGCTGTTCTCGGCGGCGATGGGCGCCATCCCCAAGGACATCTACGAGGCGGCGCTGCTGGACGGCGCGGGCCGCGGCACGACCTTCTTCAAGGTCACCCTCCCGCTGATCTGGGACACCGTGCGGACCGGCTGGATCTACATGGGAATCCAGGCCCTGGACTCCTTCGCGATCGTCCTCGTGATGATGCCCAAGCACGCCCTGAAGGTGACCCCGGTCTTCCTCTACGAACGCTTCCGGGAGGGCCAGTTCGGCTACGCCACCGCCATCGGCGTCGTACTTCTCGTCCTCAGCGTGGTGTTCTCCCTGATCATCATGCGGGTCGGGAACCGTGACCGGATCGAATACTGAGAGCGCGGGAGCCGCAGCACCATGACCACACTCGACACACAGGCCCGCGCCGAGGGATCCGCACCGGCCGCGGCCGGCAAATCCCGCAAGGCCAAGGAGGGCGCCGCCCTCAACGTCTTCTCGCACGCCTTCCTGGTGCTCTGGACGGTGATGGCGGCAGGCCCCCTGATCTGGGTCGCGATCACCGCGTTCCGCACCTCGGTGGACATCCTCAACGACCCGATGGGGCTGCCGGCCTCCCTGCACTGGCAGAACTTCGTGAACGCGTGGACCACCGCGCACATCGGCCAGTACGCGATCAACTCGCTGATCATCCTGGCCGGTTCGCTGACCGGGACCATGCTGCTCGGCTCGATGGCGGCCTACGTCATCGCCCGGTTCACCTTCCCCGGCAACAAGCTCGTCTTCATGCTGTTCGCCGGCGGCATGATGTTCCCGGTCATCCTGGCCCTGATCCCGCTGTTCGCGGTGATGGAGAACTTCCAGCTCCTCGACACCAGGCTCGGCCTGATCATCTCGTACATCGCCTATTCGCTGCCGTTCACCATCTTCTTCCTGACCTCCTTCTTCCGCACGCTGCCCACCGGCGTGCAGGAGGCGGCGATGATGGACGGCGCGTCCCACACCCGTACGTTCTTCCAGATCATGCTGCCGATGGCCAAGCCGGGCCTGGTGAGCATCGGCATCTTCAACTTCCTCGGCCAGTGGAACCAGTACCTGCTGCCGCTGCTGCTCAACAACGAGGACGAGTCCAGCTACGTCCTGCCGCAGGGCCTCGCCTCGCTGGCCATCGCGCAGGGCTACCGGGGCGACTGGGGCGCGCTGTTCGCGGGCCTGACCATCGCGATGGTCCCGGTGCTCGTCGTGTACGCCGTTTTCCAGCGGCAGGTGCAGGCGGGGCTCACCGCCGGAGCGCTCAAATGAGGCCCGGGGGACGGCTCCGCGAGGCCCCGGGAAGCGGCTCAAGTGACTTGTGAAGGGACCCTGTTGAAGGCTGATTTCGGCTTGGACACGAAAGTGGTCTAGGCCTGTTGCGCTCTCCCGCGGCGTGAGTAGTGTCTGCGCCACGGCGCTGCGGGAGATCTTCGCCCGGCCCGGTGGGTCCGGGGGCCTGCCCCGGAAAATGCAGCAAGTCGACTGAGGGTCGAAGGGTTGGACAGCATGAGGAATCGGGTAATCGCCACCGGTGCGGCAACGCTCGTGATGGCACTGGGACTGAGCGCCTGCGGTGGCGGCGACGACGGCGGCAGCGAGGGCAAGGGCAAGACCATCAAGGTGGTCGCTGCCGACTACGGCGACAAGGCCTCCAACGCCTCGAAGATCTTCTGGGACAAGGTCGCCAAGGACTTCGAGGCCGCCAACTCCGGCTACAAGGTCGACGTCCAGGTCATCAACTGGAACGACATCGACAAGACCGTCAAGAACATGATCGCGACCGGCAACGAGCCGGACGTCCTGCAGACCGGCGGCTACGCCGACAAGGTCGCCGACGACCTGCTCTACAAGGTCGACGACGTGCTGTCGCCCGCCACCAAGGCCAAGATCGTTCCCGCGTTCGCCAAGGCGGGCGAGGTCAAGGGCGCCGCGTACGGCATCCCCTGGGTTTCCTCCAGTCGAGTGCTCTTCTACAACAAGAAGGTGCTGGCCGCGGCCGGCGTCGCCAAGCCGCCCACCACCTGGGCCGAGGTCGCCGACGCCGCGAAGAAGATCAAGGACAAGAAGGCCGCCGACACCCCGTACGCCCTCCCGCTCGGCGCCGAGGAGGCCCAGGGCGAGACCATGATGTGGGAGATGGGCAACGGCGGCGGCTACACCGACGCCGCCGGCAAGTACACCATCAACAGTCCCAAGAACATCGAGACGTTCAAATGGCTCCAGGACAACCTGGTCAAGCCAGGACTGACCTACCCCAACCCCGCCACCACGGACCGCAAGACGGCCTTCGCCGACTTCGCCGCGGGCAAGGTCGGCCTGATGAACGGTCACCCGAGCGTCGTCCAGATGGCGTTGGACGGCAAGGTCGACTACGGCGTCACCGCCATCCCCGGCAAGGACGGACCGCTGGCCAACACCCTCGGCGTGGCCGACTGGGCCATGGCCTTCAAGGACGGCAAGGCGGAGAAGGACGCGGTGAAGAAGTTCCTCGACTTCACCTACACCAAGAAGAACCTGGTGAGCTTCGCCGAGATGTACAACTTCATGCCGGTCACCACGGACGCGGTCGCCGAGATGCAGGCCAACCCCAAGCACGCGGCACTGAAGCCCTTCTTCGAGGCACTGCCGAGCGCGAAGTTCTACCCGGTCAACGACACCGCGTGGGACGTCATCTCCGCCGAGATCAAGAAGACCGGCGGCAAGGCGGCCGGCGAGGACCCGAAGGCCGTCCTGGACGACCTCCAGAAGAAGGCAGAGGACGCGGCGGCCGCCGCCGCCAAGTAACGCGCTGAGTCAGCCCGTTCACCTCGTTCCTCGCACCCTCTCCCAGGAGAAACCGTGTCACTCAAGGCCCCTCCGTCCCCGGCCGACGCAGGCCGGGGACGGGGCGGGCGCACCCCCAGGCCGGTGAGCCGCCGCAGCGGACTGGCCAGGCTCGGCCCGCTGCCCTGGATTGCGCCCGTCATCCTGCTGATCCTCTTCGTGGTCGTCTGGCCCGTCGTCGAGCTGATCCGCACCTCGTTCCTCAACATCTCCATCTCCGGCAAGGTGCGCGGCAGCGCCGGAACCGACAAGTACAAGAAGCTCTTCGAAGAGACCGACCTCGGCGCCGTGCTCGTCTGGACGGTGATCTGGACGATCGTCGTCGTGGCCTGCACGATGCTGATCTCACTGGCCCTGGCGCAGCTCTTCAACCAGAAGTTCCCGGGCCGCACCGTGACCCGCTGGGCGCTGATCGCCCCCTGGGCCGCCTCCGTGCTGATGACCGCCATCGGCTTCAAGTGGATGCTCAACCAGACCGCAGGCGTGCTCAACACGGTGATGATGGACCTCGGTCTCATCGACAAGCCCGAGGACTGGCTGGGCACCGCGTCCACCGCCTGGCCGTGGATGATGGCCGTCGCCGTCTTCGTGTCGCTGCCCTTCACCACCTACACGCTGCTCGCCGGACTCCAGACCATTCCGGGCGAGGTGTACGAGGCCTCGCGCATCGACGGCGCGGGGACCTGGCAGACGTACCGGCACATCACCCTGCCGATGCTGCGCCCGGCGTTCCTGATCGGCGTCGTGATCAACCTGATCAACGTCTTCAACTCCTTCCCGATCATCTGGGCCATGACCCAGGGCGGTCCGGGCTACGACACCTCCACGTCGATGGTGTTCATGTACAAGCTGAAGGAGACCGACATCGGGGAGTCGGCCGCGATGTCGGTCGTCAACTTCCTGCTGGTCGTGGTGCTCGTGCTGATCTTCCTGAAGGTCAGCCGCTGGAACGAGGAGGACTGATGGCCACCGCTGCGGCCGCCCGGCCGAAGACGACGGGCCCCTCCGCCAGGCGTCCGAAGCGCACCTTCCGGCCGCGCACCCTGGTGATTGCGGTGGTGGCCTGGGGGCTCGCCGCGCTCTTCCTCGCCCCGTACCTGGAAATGATCATTACCGCGCTGCGCCCCAAGTCGGAGCTGCGCGACCGCACCTATCTGCCGAGCAGTTTCGAGTGGTCGAACTTCATCGACGTCTGGAAGGAGTCCACGCTCGGGCAGAACCTCCAGGTGTCGCTGCTGGTCGCGGGCGGGGCGACGGTGCTGGTGCTGCTGGTGGCGCTGCCCGCCGCGTACTACACGGCGCGGATGAAGTTCCGGGGGCGGAAGATCTTCCTGCTCCTGGTACTGGTCACCCAGATGTTCCAGCCGACCGCCCTGCTGATCGGTCTGTACCGCGAGTTCTACCAGCTGGACATGCTCAACTCGGTCTGGACGCTGATCATCACCAACGCGGCCTTCAACCTCGCCTTCGCGGTGTGGATCCTGACCGCCTACATCGGCTCCATCCCCGCGGAGCTGGAGGAAGCGGCGATGGTGGACGGGACCAGCAGGTTCGGCGCGATGATCAAGGTGACGCTGCCGCTGGCGCTGCCCGGCGTGGTGACCGCGCTGATCTTCACGTTCATCACGACGTGGAACGAGTTCGCGATGGGGCTGACCCTCACCACCGACCCGTCGAGCCAGCCGCTGACGGTCGGCATCAACAACTTCATCGGCGCGTACACGGTGCAGTGGAACTACCTCTTCGCTGCGTCCGTGGTGGCGATCGTGCCGGTCGTCGTCCTGTTCGCCTTCATCGAGCGGCATGTGGTGTCCGGCCTCACGGCGGGATCGGTGAAGTAGTCCTTGAAGTAGCCCGATTCTGAGCGGTACGCAGCGCCTGTCGACCCGGGTCGACAGGCGCTGCGTTGCGTTCCGGCTCCGCTTCGCTCAAGGTCTTGACGGGAGTAGGCAGTAAAGACTCTGCTTAGGGTTCATATGTTGGAAGAACGGCGGGGCCCCGCAGACGTGGCCCCCGAGCGGGCGGCCGTCGTGCCGTCCGCCGGTAACGGGAGTGGATGAGTCGATGGAGACTCCGGGGTCGCAGACGTCTCTGCACCGGGCCAACCTGGAGCGGGTCGTGCGCGCGGTACGCATGGCGGGCTCGCTGACCCAGGCCGAGATCGCGAGAAGCACCGGGCTCTCCGCCGCCACGGTCTCCAACATCGTGCGCGAGCTGAAGGACGGCGGGACCGTCGAGGTCACCCCCACGTCGGCGGGCGGCCGCAGGGCCCGCAGCGTCTCGCTCAGCGGTGACGCGGGCGTCGTCATCGGCGTCGACTTCGGCCATACGCACCTGCGCGTCGCGGTCGGCAACCTGGCCCACCAGGTCCTCGCCGAGGAGTCCGAACCGCTCGACGTCGACGCCTCGGCCGCCCAGGGCTTCGACCGTGCCGAGCAGCTGGTCAAGCGCCTGATCGAAGTCACCGGCATCAGTCAGGACAAGGTCATCGGCGTCGGTCTCGGCGTGCCGGGACCGATCGACGTGGAGTCGGGCCTCCTCGGCTCCACCGCGATCCTGCCGGGCTGGCAGGGGATCAACCCGAGCGAGGAGCTCTCCGCCCGCCTCGGTGTTCCGGTGTACGTCGACAACGACGCGAACCTCGGGGCGCTCGGCGAACTGGTCTGGGGCGCCGGACGCGGCGTGCGCGACCTCGCGTACATCAAGGTCGCCAGCGGCGTCGGCGCGGGCCTGGTGATAGACGGCCGCGTCTACCGGGGCCCCGGCGGCACGGCCGGCGAGATCGGCCACATCACGCTCGACGAGTCGGGCCCGGTCTGCCGCTGCGGCAACCGCGGCTGCCTGGAGACCTTCACCGCCGCACGGTACGTACTGCCGCTGCTGATGCCGGGCCACGGCCCCGACCTGACCATGGAGCGGGTCGTCCGGCTCGCCCGGGAGGGCGACCCCGGCTGCCGCCGGGTGATCGCCGACGTGGGCCGCCACATCGGCAGCGGCGTCGCGAACCTGTGCAACCTCCTCAACCCCAGCAGGGTCGTCCTCGGCGGCGATCTCGCGGACTCCGGCGAGCTGGTGCTCGGCCCGATCCGCGACTCGGTTGCGCGGTACGCGATCCCCAGCGCGGCGCGGCAGCTGAGCGTGGAGCCGGGGGCGCTGGGCAGCCGGGCGGAGGTGCTGGGCGCGCTCGCGCTCGTACTGAGTGAAATGGGGGATTCGACCCTGTTGGACACCACGCGGGCGACCAATTCCCTTGGTACGGACCAGAGTTCTACCCCCGTCTTCACTTAGATAACGAATGGCACCGTTGTCATCTCGTTAAGGGTTTACTCCTTGACGCTATGGCGGTGCGCGAGTTGACTTCCAGACACCTCGGCCGCAACGACGCGGCCTCGTCAGGGAGGCATTCCACATGAACGCAATGACGCGCCGCGTCGTCATAGCCACGGCCGCGGTCTCCATGGCCGTCTCGCTCTCCGCCTGCGGCAAGGCGGGCGGGGGCGACAAGGCCGGCGGCGGTTCCTCGAAGGGCAGCGGCGACCTCGGCAAGACCATCGGTCTGCTGCTGCCGGAGAACAAGACCACGCGTTACGAGACCTTCGACCGTCCGATCATGGAGGCGAAGATCAAGGCCCTGTGCGCGGACTGCGAGGTCAAGTACAACAACGCCGCGCAGGACATCGAGCAGCAGAAGAAGCAGTTCGACGCGCTCGTCACGCAGGGCGTCAAGGTGATCATCTTCGACGCGGTCGACTTCAAGGCCCCCAAGGCCTGGATCACCCAGGCCGCGAAGCAGGGCGTCAAGGTCGTCGCGTACGACCGCCTCACCGAGGGCCCGATCTCCGCCTACGTCTCGTACGACAACGAGAAGATCGGCACCCTCCAGGGCGAGGCCCTGGTCAAGGCCCTGGGCGCCAAGGCCAAGGACTCCAACGTCGTCATGATCAACGGGTCTCCGACCGACCCGAACGCCGGCTTCTTCAAGAAGGGCGCGGAGACCGTCCTGAAGAAGGAGACGAAGAAGATCGTCTACTCCCAGGACATCCCGGACTGGTCCCCGGACGAGGCGAACAAGAAGATGGGTGCCGCCATCGACTCGCTCGGCAAGGACGGCTTCCAGGGCGTCTACTCGGCCAACGACGGCATGGCGGGCGGCATCATCACCGCCCTGAAGAAGCAGGGCGTCGAGGTCCCGGTCGGCGGCCAGGACTCCGAGCTCGCGGGCCTCCAGCGCATCCTGACGGGTGACCAGGCCTTCTCGATCTACAAGCAGATCAAGCCGGAGGCCGAGACCACCGCCGAGATCGCCGTGCGGATCCTCAAGGGCGAGAAGTTCGACGACCTGGCTCCGACCAAGGTCGACAGCATCTCCGGGGAGTTCAAGGGCACCCCGTCCAAGCTGTACGACGCGCAGGTCGTGACCAAGGACAACATCGCGAGCACGGTCATCAAGGACAAGGTCTACAAGGCCTCCGAGCTCTGCACGGCCGACTTCAAGAAGGCCTGCGACGCGGCGGGTATCAAGTAACTCGGTTTCCTGGTACGGAAGTTGACGGGCGACCCGGCCCGGAGTGCCCCGGCCCGGAGCGACCCGTGCCGAAGTGACCCGTGCCGAAGATCCGTACCGAAGTGATCCGTACGCAGTCGGGCCGGCGCCGCACCCCTCCCACGGGCCGGGCGCCGGCCCCGCCCCCCCGCAAGCCCCCGCCCCCGCAAGTCCTTGTGCACCACGCACCACCATCCCCGCCGGTCAGGCGGCGAAGGAGATGATTCACGTGTCCGCTACGCCCGTGCTGGCGTTGCGCGGAGTCTCCAAGCGGTTCGGCGCCGTCCAGGCGCTCACCGACGTAGACCTGGAGATCCAGCCCGGCGAGGTGGTCGCCCTCGTCGGCGACAACGGCGCCGGCAAGTCCACCCTTGTCAAGACGATTTCGGGCGTCCACCCGATCGACGAGGGCGTCATCGAGTGGGAGGGCAGGCCGGTGCACGTCAACCGGCCGCAGGACGCCCAGCACCTCGGGGTCGCCACCGTCTACCAGGACCTGGCGCTCTGCGACAACCTCGACGTCGTCGCCAACCTCTTCCTCGGCAGTGAGATCCGCCGCGGCTCGGTGCTCGACGAGATCGCGATGGAGAAGCGCGCCAAGGAACTCCTGGACACCCTGTCCATCCGGATCCCGAGCGTCCGTATCCCGGTCGCCTCGCTCTCCGGCGGTCAGCGCCAGGTCGTCGCCATCGCGCGCGCCCTGGTCGGCGACCCGAAGGTGGTCATCCTCGACGAGCCGACCGCCGCCCTCGGCGTCGAGCAGACCGCGCAGGTCCTCGACCTGGTCGAGCGGCTGCGCGAGCGCGGCCACGGCGTCATCCTCATCAGCCACAACATGGAGGACGTGCGTGCCGTCGCGGACAAGGTGGCGGTACTGCGCCTGGGCCGCAACAACGGCGTCTTCGACGTGCAGACGACCTCCCACGAAGTGATCATCTCCGCCATCACCGGCGCCACGGACAACGCCGTGACCCGTCGCAAGGCGCGTACGGCCGCGGCCACGAAGGAGGACGCGAAGTGAGCGACCTCGCCAAGACCCCCGAGAAGAAGCCCTCCGGGAAGTCCTCCCAGAACCCCGCCGGGAAGCCCTCCGGAGAGTCCACGGCTCCCGGAGCGGACGCCGCGGCAGGTCCGGCGGCCCCCGCCGTCGACCCCCGCCTCCTCGTCCGCGAAGAGGGCTTCAAGGGCTACCTGACCGAGTTCGGCCGCAAGGTGCGCGGCGGTGAGCTCGGCTCGCTGCCCGTCGTCGTGGGCCTGATCGTCATCGCGATCGTCTTCCAGCTGCAGAACAGCAACTTCCTCTCCGCCAGCTCCCTCGCCAACATCGCCGTCTACAGCTCCGGCATGGGCATCATGGCGGTCGGTATCGTCTTCGTCCTGCTGCTGGGCGAGATCGACCTCTCGGTCGGCTCGGTCGCGGGCGTCGGCGCGGCGATATGGGCGGTGCTCCAGGTCTCCAACGGCTGGAACGGCTGGCTCGCCATCGGCGTGGCGCTGCTCTCCGGCCTCGCCCTCGGCCTCCTGCACGGCTTCTTCTTCGCCAAGATCGGCGTCCCGGCCTTCGTCGTCACCCTGGCCGGATTCCTCGGCTGGAGCGGCCTCCAGATCTGGCTGATGGGCAAGGAAGGCTCGATCAACACCCCGACCGGCAGCGTCGTCGAGAACCTGACGAACTTCTACTTCGAGGACAAGTTCGCGGCGTACGGCCTGGCGGTCGTCGCGATCGTGCTCTACGCGCTCTCGATGTTCCTGGACAGCAAGCGCCGCCGGGCCGCCGCCCTGCCCGCCCGGCCGACCAGCGAGATCGCGCTCCGTACGGTCGTCGTCGCGGTGCTGTGCCTGGTCGTCGCGTACTTCCTGAACGAGCCGGTCGGCGCCCGCGGCCTGCCGCTCGCCCTGGTCCTCTTCCTGGCCGTCCTGCTGATCGCGGACTTCGTGGCCCGCCGCACCACCTTCGGCCGCCAGGTCTTCGCGGTCGGCGGCAACGCCGAGGCGGCACGCCGCGCGGGCATCAGCGTCGACCGGATCCGGATCACCGTCTTCGGCATCTCCGGCCTGCTGGCCGCCTTCGGCGGGCTCTTCCTGGCCAGCCTCTCGGGCGGCGCCACCAAGAGCCTCGGCGCGAACAACACCCTGATGCTCGTCATCGCCGCCGCCGTCATCGGCGGCACCAGCCTCTTCGGCGGCCGGGGCAAGGTCTGGTCCGCGCTGCTCGGCATGATCGTGATCCAGGCCATCCAGCAGGGCCTGAACATGCTCGGCATGGCCAGCGAGATCCAGTACATGATCACCGGCGCGGTGCTCCTCGCCGCCGTCGTCATCGACTCGCTGTCCCGCCGCACCCAGAAGAGCGCGGGTCGCGCCTAGGGCCCGAAGGTCACCCCATGCAGCCTGATCCGCCGGACAGGCTGCCTAGGGCCCGAAGGTCACCCCATGCAGCCTGATCCGCCGGACAGGCCCTAACAGTCCCACCTTCACGTGCCCGGCACCGACACACCCGGTGCCGGGCACATCTGTGCCCACGTGACCCGTTCGAGTGATACAGGTCGCACAACCCGCCGATCGCCGCCGCGCGCGGAACATTAGACTCGGCAGATCGGCACGAACGTCCAAGCACTTGATGTGCAAGTAAGCCAGTTCAACCGCAAGGAGGCACGGGTGGCTCTGCTGACCCGCATCAAGGGACCGCGCGATCTGGACCGGCTGTCCCCGGAGCAGCTCGACCGGCTCGCGGCGGAGATCCGGACCTTCCTCGTCGACGAGGTGTCCAAGACCGGCGGCCACCTGGGCCCCAACCTGGGTGTGGTCGAGCTGACCATCGCCCTGCACCGGGTCTTCGAGTCGCCGAAGGACAAGGTCCTCTGGGACACCGGACACCAGAGCTACGTCCACAAGCTGCTCACCGGCCGGCAGGACTTCTCCCGGCTGAAGATGAAGGGCGGCCTGTCCGGCTACCCGGCGCGTGCCGAGTCCGAGCACGACATCATCGAGAACAGCCACGCCTCCACCGTCCTCGGCTGGGCCGACGGCCTCGCCAAGGCCAACGAGGTGCTCGGCAAGGGCGACGCGGTCGTCGCCGTCATCGGTGACGGCGCCCTGACCGGCGGCATGGCCTGGGAGGCGCTGAACAACATCGCCGTCGCCAAGGACCGCCCGCTGGTCATCGTCGTCAACGACAACGAGCGCTCCTACGCACCCACCATCGGCGGCCTCGCCAACCACCTGGCCACCCTGCGCACCACGGACGGCTACGAGCGTTTCCTCGCCAAGGGCAAGGACCTGCTGGAGCGCACCCCGGTCGTCGGCCGCCCGCTGTACGAGACGCTGCACGGCGCGAAGAAGGGCCTCAAGGACTTCATCGCCCCGCAGGGCATGTTCGAGGACCTCGGCATCAAGTACGTCGGCCCGATCGACGGCCACGACATCGAGGCGCTCGAATCCGCTCTGCAGCGCGCCAAGCGCTTCGGCGGGCCGGTCATCGTGCACTGCCTCACCGAGAAGGGCCGCGGCTACCAGCCCGCCCTCGCCGACGAGGCCGACCGCTTCCACGCCGTCGGCAAGATCCACCCGGACACCGGACTGCCGATCGCCTCCTCCGGCGTCGACTGGACCTCGGTCTTCGGCGAGGAGATGGTCAAGCTCGGCAAGGAGCGCAAGGACATCGTCGCGATCACCGCGGCCATGCTCCAGCCGGTCGGCCTGGACAAGTTCGCCAAGGCGTTCCCCGAGCGGGTCTACGACGTCGGCATCGCCGAGCAGCACGGCGCCGTCTCCGCGGCGGGTCTCGCCACGGGCGGCCTGCACCCCGTCTTCGCCGTGTACGCCACCTTCCTCAACCGTGCCTTCGACCAGGTCCTGATGGATGTCGCCCTCCACAAGTGCGGTGTGACCTTCGTACTGGACCGGGCGGGTGTCACCGGCACCGACGGCGCCTCGCACAACGGCATGTGGGACATGTCGATCCTCCAGTGCGTGCCGACCCTGCGGATCGCCGCCCCGCGCGACGCCGACCAGGTCCGCGCCCAGCTGCGCGAGGCCGTCCAGGTCAAGGACGCACCGACCGTCGTCCGCTTCTCCAAGGGCGCGGTCGGCCCGGCGGTCAAGGCCGTCGGCAAGGCGGGCGGCATGGACATCCTGCGCAGGCCCGCCACCGACGTGGCCCGCCCGGACGTCCTCCTGGTCTCCGTGGGTGCCCTCGCCCCCATGTGCCTGGAGATCGCCGAACTCCTCGACGCGCAGGGCATCTCCTCCACCGTCGTCGACCCCCGCTGGGTCAAGCCGGTCGACGAGGCGATGGCCCCGCTCGCCGAGCAGCACCGGGTCGTCGTCACCGTCGAGGACAACTCTCGCGCCGGCGGCGTCGGTTCCGCCGTCGCCCAGGCGCTGCGGGACGCGGACGTCGACGTACCGCTGCGCGACTTCGGCATTCCGCCGCGGTTCCTGGACCACGCCTCCCGCAAGGAGGTCATGGCCGAGATCGGGCTGACCGCCCCGGACATCGCCCGTCAGGTCACCGGCCTGGTCGCGAAGATCGACGGACGGCTGGAGCACACGGCGGCAGAGGTCGCCCGCGACTGACGCACCGCGTTCTTAAGGCGGTGCCCAGCGGCACCGCAGCATTAAGGTCCGGGCCGGAGGGAAACCTCCGGCCCGGACCTTTTCGTACATTCGTCCCATCGAGTGAAACCCCCTCCCCGCACTCGCGAACCGGGACGAATGATCACGATGATTGCGGAGACCCGTCCACTCACACACACCCGGAACGTGGGCGACGGCCGACAGGCGGAGGTGCTTCGGTGAGTACAGGACCCCAGGGATCCACGGGCAGTGGCACGGGCAGAGATCCGGACAGCGGCGCGAGCAGGACCCGGGCGGGGGTTCTCCGTACCAAGACGGTCGAGCAGTCGATCCGCGACACCGAAGAGCCGGAGCACGCGCTCCGGAAGTCCCTCTCCGCGCTCGACCTGACGGTCTTCGGCGTCGGCGTCATCATCGGGACCGGCATCTTCGTCCTGACCGGCAAGATCGCCAAGGAGACGGCGGGGCCGTCCGTGGCCCTGGCCTTCGTCGTCGCGGGCGTCGTCTGCGGCCTCGCGGCCCTCTGCTACGCCGAGTTCGCGTCGACGGTCCCCGTCGCCGGATCCGCGTACACCTTCTCGTACGCCTCGCTCGGCGAGCTGCCCGCCTGGATCATCGGCTGGGACCTCGTCCTGGAGCTGGCGCTCGGCTGTGCGGTGGTGGCCGTCGGCTGGTCCGGCTACATGCGCTCGCTGCTCGACACGGCGGGCGTCCACCTCCCGGACGTCCTCTCCGGCACCCACGACGGGAAGTTCGGCTTCGATCTGCTGGCCTGCGTCCTGGTGCTGGTCATCACCGTGATCCTGGTCGCGGGAATGAAGCTCTCCTCCCGCGTGACCAGCATCATCGTCGGCATCAAGGTGACCGTCGTGCTGCTCGTCATCATCGTCGGCGCCTTCTTCATCACCGGCTCGAACTACAAGCCCTTCGTCCCGCCGACCCAGGAGACGGAGGGCGGCGCGGGCCTCACCGCGCCCCTCGTCCAACTGATCTTCGGTTTCACCCCGACCAGCTTCGGCGTGATGGGCATCTTCACGGCCGCGGCGGTCGTCTTCTTCGCGTTCATCGGCTTCGACATCGTCGCGACCGCCGCCGAGGAGACCCGCAACCCGCAGCGTGACGTGCCGCGCGGAATCCTCGGCTCACTGATCGTCTGCACCCTGCTCTACGTGGCCGTGTCGGTCGTCGTCACCGGAATGCAGAAGTACAGCGACCTCTCGACGAACGCGCCGCTCGCCGACGCCTTCAAATCGGTCGGCCACCCCTTCTGGGCGGGCCTGATCAGTTTCGGCGCGGCCGTCGGCCTGACGTCGGTCTGCATGATCCTGCTCCTCGGCCAGTCCCGGGTCTTCTTCGCGATGAGCCGCGACGGCCTGCTCCCGAGGACGTTCTCGCAGGTCCACCCGCGCTTCGGAACCCCGTACCGCTCGACGATCCTGCTCGGCGTGATCGTCGCGGTCGTCGCGGGGTTCACCTCGATCGACGAGCTGGCCGAACTGGTCAACATCGGCACCCTCTTCGCCTTCGTCGTGGTCGCCGTCGGCGTCGTCATCCTGCGCCGCAAGCGCCCGGACCTGCCGCGCTCGTTCAGAACCCCCCTGGTCCCGCTGGTCCCGGCGCTGTCGGTACTGGCCTCCCTCTGGCTGATGCTGAACCTGCCGGCGGAGACGTGGCTGCGGTTCGGGGCGTGGATGGTCGTTGGCGTGGCCGTGTACTTCGTGTACGGCAAGAAGAACAGCAAGCTGGGGAAGCTTGAGGGGTAGGCGCATCGGCCCCGGGCCGGGCCTCGGATCCCGGGGCGCGGGTGGGACGGGCGGAGCCGGGGAGTGTGCGGGCCTGGTACCCCGGCCCCGAGTGCGGTCTGGTACCCG
Organism: Streptomyces sp. NPDC021093; assembly: GCF_044333135.1. NCBI lineage: Bacteria > Bacillati > Actinomycetota > Actinomycetes > Kitasatosporales > Streptomycetaceae > Streptomyces > Streptomyces sp. NPDC021093. The sequence goes on from NZ_JBIRQJ010000002.1 coordinate 191,304, forward strand.
GGGCCTGGCGCCCGGGGCCCGGCGTTTCGGTTCCGTGCGTCGGCTGGGGGCCGGCGTGCGGGAGGGACAGGGCGAGCCTGGGGTGTACGGGCCTGGCACCCCGATTCCGAGCGTGGGCCTGGTACCCGGGCCTCGTAACTCCGGGCTCGGCGTATCGGCCTGGTGCCTTGGTCCGGTGCCTCGGTTCCCGTGAAGCGGCCTGGAGGGGCCGGGCCCCGGGGGCGCGGCCGTGTGGGAGGGACGGGCGGAGCCGGGGGAGTGTGGGCCCGTACCCCGGGCCTCCGAGTACGGGCCCGGTGCTCGGCTCGGGATCTCGCCCCCGGGCGCTGGCCCGGGGGGCCGGGGCCTCGCCCCGTGTGTCGGTCGGGGGCGGCCCTCCAGGTCTGGTGCCTGGCTTCTGTGCGCGGGCCTAGTGTCCGGGCTTGGCGCTGTGACCCCGTGTGTCGGCCCGGGTCAGGCCTCGGGGCGGGCCCCGTGTCTGGTGCCTGGCCTCCGTGTGCGGGCCCGGTGCCTCGGCTTGGGATCTGGTCCCGTCCTGTCGCCCCCTGGGCCGGACCTCGGGTCCGGGGCTTCGCCCGGTGTGTCGGTCGGGGTCGGCCCTCCAGGTTTGGTGTCTGGCCTCTGCGTGCGGGCCCGGTGCCGGGGGTTGGCGTCGGGCCGGCTGTCGGTCCGGTTCGGCCCGCAGGTCCGGGACACCGGCTCCGTGTGCCGGTCTGGTGCCTCGGTAGCGCCTGTCGACCCGGCCCAGCCCAGCCCCGGCCCAGCCCAGCCCCGGCCCGGCCCAGCCCCGGCCCAGCCCAGCCCAGCCCCGGCCCGGTCCCGGCCCGGTCCCGGTCTGGCCCGTCCCCCCGGGCTGGTTCCCGGGGTGCCGCCCGTCCCTCGGTCCGGTGTCCCGTTCTCTCGGTTCGGTCGGGTGCCGGTGTGGTGTCGGTCTGGTGGTACGTCCCTCGGTTCGGCGTTCGGGGGAGGCGGTCCGAGCCTCGGTTCGGCCTCGCGGGGCCGGTGCCCGAGCCTCGGTTCGGCTTGTCGGTGGTTGGTTCCGGGCTCGGTGTCCGGCCCCCGTGGGTCGGTCGTGTGCCCCCGGCTCGGTGTTCGGTCCGCAGGTGGTGACGGGCGTCGTGCGGCCGTTGCCCCCCGGCGGCAGTCCTGTCGTGCGGGGCGGGGCGCGGACCCGCAGTCCGTCTTCGTGTTCCGGGGCCGGGACCCTGCTTCCGTACCCCGCCCGATAACTTTGGCCGCATGTCCGCCGAGCAGCCCGTTTCCGTGCGTCCCGTGTCCTCCTCCGGTCCCGGGGCCCACTGGGGGCGGCTGCTCCCCGGTCTGCTTCTCCTGGCCGCGGCCACCCGGCTGCCCTCCTTCGTCCACCCCCTCTGGAACCCCGACGAAGGCTTTCTCGCCGTGCAGGCGCGGCAGCTGGCCGCCGGGGGAGTGCTCTACGACACGGTCGTGGACCGGAAGCCACCGCTTGTTCCGTGGCTGTACGAGGGGGTCTTCGCCGTCTTCGGGGACGATTCCCTCGTCCCCGTCAAGATCCTCGCGATCCTCGCGCTCTTCGCGACGGCCGCCCTCCTCGCCTCGCTCGCCCGCCGCAGGTGGGGCGACCGGTCGGGAGCGGTGGCGGGCGTTGCCTTTCTGCTGATCTCCGTGGGGCTGCACCCGGAGGACACCCAGGCGGCCGGGTTCGGGCTCTTCATGCTGCCGTTCACGGCGCTCGCGGTGTGGTGCGCCGACCGCAGGGCCTGGACCTGGGCGGGGGCCGCGGTCGCGGGCGCGTTCCTGACGAAGCAGACCGGCGGTGCGGTGCTGGTCCCCGTGGTGTGGCTCGCCTGGGCCACCGCTGCCGGTGCACGGGGCCGGGCCCTGCTCCGTATCGGGGCGGGCTTTGCCGTACCCGTGGCGGCCGTGGCACTGCTCACCGGCCCGTCCGGCTTCCTCTTCTGGGTGGTCACGGGTTCCGGTTCGTACGCGGACCTCACCGGCTCGGGACTGCACGCGCTCGGCCGGGGACTCGGCAATGCGCTGATCCTGGCGGGCGCCTGCCTCGGCCTGCTGATTCCGCTCGGACGACGCCTCAGGGTGCCCGGCGCTGACCTGTGGCTCTGGCTGGCGGCCTCCGCCGTCGCCGTCATGACCGGATTCCACTTCTTCGGCCACTACTACCTGCAGCTCATGCCACCGCTCGCCCTGCTCGGCACGGCCGCCCTCCAGGCCCTGCCGCGGCGCTGGACGCCGGCCGCCATCGCCGTCACCGCTTGCACCTGTGCGGCCTTCCTGACCTGGGGCTTCGTCGCCCCCCGTGGAGAACTCGCGCACGCGCAACGCATCGCGGAAGCGATCCGTACGCGTACCGCACCCACCGACCGCGTGCTGATCTGGGGCATGCACCCCGAGACGTACTGGCTGGCCGACCGCACCCCGGCGAGCCGCTACCTCACCGCGGGCCTGCTGACGAACTTCAGCGGCGGGCGCACCGGCTCCCAGGTGGGCGAGGAGTACGGAGTCGAGGGCAGCTGGCCGCTCTTCCGTGCCGAGCTCGCCCAGCACCGCCCGGCCGTGATCGTCGACGACTCACGCGGCAAGCCGTACGCCCCCGACCGGATGCCGACGCTCCGGACAGTGCTGGCGGCGGACTACGTACGGGCGGCGACGATCGACGGCACCGTCATCTACGTACGCTCGCCGGACAAGCCGTAGGAAACAAGAGGAACAGACGGCTCAGGAACCTAGTCCCGTACGGAGCGCGGCCCCACGCACTGTGCCCCGAGCGCCTCCACCCGCCGCCGCAGCTCGCGGTCCGCGGTGACGACCAGACAGTCCCTGTCCGCACCCCGCTCCCGCTCCGCGACGACCTCCACGATGCGGTCGTCGCCGCTCCCGGACGCGGCCACCACCCGCACCCCCGGTACGGACTCCACGCCCCGGGCCGCGCCCTCCACGACGAGCACGATCTCGACGGGCCCCGGCCGCCCGGCGACGCCCGCGGCCGCGTACGCGGGCAGCCGGTCGCGCAGCCGCTCGGCGGCCCCGCGCCGGTCCTTCCACCAGCCGTCGGGCACGGAACCGACGACATTGGCGGCGTCGACGACCACGAGGGTCGGCAGGGGTGGAGTGGAGGTCATGGGGTCAGCGTCCCACGTCCCGGTTGTCCGGCCAGCCGCCTATTCTTGAGTCGAACCAGTGAGCGAGTACAACGGAAAGGCGGCTGTCGCGTCATGGGGCTCGGTACCGCGGGTGTGACCAGGAAAAGGGCCATTGCCCCGTTGTCGGGCGAGAGCTGGCTGCTGCGTGGCAAGGACGGCAGGCTCAGTGCGTACGCGGCGGCCGAGGGCGGACTGCTGCGCTGGACCGAGACGCGCCCCGGCGGACCCGACTGGCAGGGCCCCGAGTTCTTCGACGCGGCCTCGGCCGAGGGGCTGGCGGTGGCGCAGGGCCCGGACGGCTTCGTGCACGTGGTGGGGCGCGGCACGGCCAAGGACGGCGGGCCGGAGTACGTGCACGCGACGCAGTACCAGTCCGGCCGCCCGTTCGGCTCCTGGCACTCGCTGGGCAGCTACCGCTACCCCGAGCCGGAGAAGAACGCCAAGCTCGGCGTCCCGGCGGTCGCGGTCGGCACGCAGGGCGCCGTCCACGTCTTCCTGCGGAACGCCCACGGCGGCGTGCTCATGCGCTGCCAGGCGGCGAGCGGGAAGTGGGGCGGCTGGCAGGACCTGATCGGCTCGCGGGCCGAGGAGGCCCTGGTCCCGACGGCCAAGGCATCGGGCCTGATCGAGCTGCTGGCGGTGAAGAAGGACGGCACGGTGCTGCGCTGGACGCAGGACAAGCCGGGAGCGGCCTTCTCGCCGGTGACCGTCATCCCGTTCACGGTCACCGCGGGCACGGTCACCGCGCTGGAGACCTCGGAGGACGGCCTCACGTACTACGGGACCGTAGCGGGCGAGGGCGAGGGCGAGGGCGAGGGCGAGGGCGAGGGCGAGGGCGGGGGCGAGGCCGACGGAGCGGGTGCGGGTGAAGTCACCGCGTTCCGTCCGGCCCCCGTCCAGGACCGTCCGGACCCGGAGACCGACCCGGCGGTGGTCACGTCCCTGGTGTCCACCCCCCTCGGCGGTACCCCCGCCGCCGCACCCCCCGCCCGCTCGGCGGTCCTGCGCGCGACGATGGACGGCCACGACTGCACGATCCTGGCCCACCGCGCCGTGGGCGGCCGCCCCGTCCTGGCCGCCTGCCGGACGCTGGCCGAGCAGGAGGGCGTGTGGTGGACGGAGACGGGCCCGGAGTGCGTGGGCGCACCGGCGCTCGCACGGGACGCGGCGGACCGGGTGGTCATGGCGGTGATCGGCACGGACGGCGCCCTGCACGTGGCGCGGCAGCGGACGGACGAGAAGGGTCTGGCGCTGGCGGCCTGGCAGGCCGTCTGAGCGATCTGCCCGCGCAAGCCCCGCGGACGGCGGACACCTGCCCGCGCAAGCCCGGCGGACGGCGGACACCTGCCCGAGCAAGCCCGGCGGGCCCGCCTGCACACGACGGCGAGGGGCCGTCACGGAGATCTCCGTGACGGCCCCTCGCCGTCGTATCCGTCGTATCCGTCGCGCCCGCCCAGTCCGCCCGTACGCGCCGTACAAAGCACGAGGGCCGCACACCGGGTGTCCCGGGTGCGGCCCTCGCTCAGCCGAGCGGCAGAAGCGTTACGCCGGAACGCTCGCCACGCCCTGCGCCAGGAACTTCTTGCCGGTCGCGCGCTCCGAGAAGCCCTCGCGGTCCAGGTACGGCGTGATGCCGCCCAGGTGGAACGGCCAGCCCGCACCGGTGATCAGGCACAGGTCGATGTCCTGGGCCTCGGCCACGACGCCCTCGTCGAGCATCAGCCCGATCTCCTGCGCGACCGCGTCCATGACGCGGGTACGGACCTGCTCCTCGGTCAGGACGGTGTCGCCCTGCTTGAGGAGCGCCGCGACCTCCGGGTCCAGCTCCGGCTTGCCGGAGTCGTAGACGTAGAAGCCGCGCTTGCCGGCCTTGACCACGGCGGCCAGGTTCGGCGAGACCGTGAAGCGGTCCGGGAAGGCCCGGTTCAGGGTCTCCGAGACGTGCAGGCCGATGGCCGGGCCGACCAGCTCCAGAAGAACCAGCGGCGACATCGGCAGACCCAGCGGCTCGACGCCCTTCTCGGCGACGGCGACCGGGGTGCCCTCGTCGATGACGTTCTGGATCTCGCCCATGAAGCGGGTCAGGATGCGGTTGACGACGAACGCCGGGGCGTCCTTCACCAGGACCGCGGTCTTCTTGAGCTTGCGGGCCACGCCGAAGGCCGTGGCCAGCGACGCGTCGTCCGTCTTCTCGCCGCGGACGATCTCCAGGAGCGGGAGGATCGCGACCGGGTTGAAGAAGTGGAAGCCCACGACCCGCTCGGGGTTCTGGAGCTTCGACGCCATCTCCGTGATGGAGAGGGACGAGGTGTTGGTGGCGAGGATGGCGTGGGCGGGGGCGACCGCCTCGACCTCCGCGAACACCTGCTGCTTGACCGACATCTCCTCGAAGACCGCTTCGATGATGAAGTCGGCGTCGGCGAAGCCGTCGGCCTTGTCCAGGACGCCGGAGACCAGGGCCTTGAGGCGGTTGGCCTTGTCCTGGTTGATGCGGCCCTTGCCGAGCAGCTTCTCGATCTCGCCGTGGACGTAGCCCACGCCCTTGTCGATCCGCTCCTGGTCGATGTCGGTCAGGACGACCGGCACTTCGAGGCGGCGCAGGAAGAGCAGCGCGAGCTGCGAGGCCATCAGACCGGCACCCACCACACCGACCTTGGTGACCGGACGGGCCAGGTTCTTGTCCGGGGCACCGGCCGGGCGCTTGGCGCGCTTCTGGACCAGGTTGAACGCGTAGATGCCGCTGCGCAGTTCGCCGCCCATGATCAGGTCGGCGAGCGCCTGGTCCTCGGCGTCGAAACCGGCGGACAGGTCGCCGGACTTGGCGGCCTCGATGATGTCCAGCGCGCGGTAGGCGGCCGGGGCCGCGCCGTGCACCTTCGAGTCGGCGACGAAACGGCCGCGTGCGACGGCGGCGTCCCAGCCCTCGCCCCGGTCGATCTCCGGGCGCTCGACCTGGAGCTCGCCGCGCAGGACCGACGAGGTCCAGATCAGCGACTGCTCCAGGAAGTCCGCGCCCTCGAAGATCGCGTCGGCGATGCCGAGCTCGAAGACCTGCTTGCCCTTGAGCTGGCGGTTCTGGTTGAGCGAGTTCTCGATGATGACCGAGACGGCCTTGTCGGCGCCGATCAGGTTCGGGAGGAGCGCACAGCCGCCCCAGCCGGGGACCAGACCGAGGAAGACCTCGGGGAGCGAGAAGGCCGCGATGGAGGTCGAGACCGTGCGGTACGAGCAGTGCAGGCCGACCTCGACGCCGCCGCCCATCGCCGCACCGTTGTAGTACGCGAAGGTCGGGACCGCGAGGCCCGACAGACGGCGGAAGACGTCGTGGCCGCCCTTGCCGATGGCGAGCGCGTCCTCGTGGCGCTTCAGCAGCTCCACGCCCTTGAGGTCGGCGCCGACCGCGAAGATGAACGGCTTGCCGGTGATGCCGATGCCGACGATGGAGCCCTCGGAGGCCTCCTTCTCGACCTGGTCCACGGCGGCGTTCAGGTTGGCCAGGGACTGCGGGCCGAAGGTGGTCGGCTTGGTGTGGTCCAGGCCGTTGTCCAGGGTGATGAGCGCGAAGTTGCCGGCGCCGCCCGGGAGCTGCAGGTGGCGTACGTGCGCCTGCGTGACGACCTCGTCCGGGAACAGCTCGGCCGCACCCTTCAGGAGCTCAGTGGTGGTGGTGCTCACTTGTCGTCGCCTCCGTTGAAGTGCGGGTTCTCCCAGATGACCGTGCCGCCCATGCCGAAGCCGACGCACATGCTCGTCAGGCCGTAGCGGACGTGCGGCTGCTCCTCGAACTGCCGGGCCAGCTGCGTCATCAGACGCACACCGGAGGAGGCCAGCGGGTGACCGAAGGCGATGGCGCCGCCGTACTGGTTCACGCGCGCGTCGTCCTCGGCGATGCCGAAGTGGTCGAGCATGGCCAGCACCTGCACGGCGAAGGCCTCGTTGATCTCGAACAGGCCGATGTCGTCGATCGACAGGCCCGCCTTGGCGAGGGCCTTCTCGGTCGCCGGGACCGGGCCGATGCCCATGACCTCGGGCTCGACGCCCGCGAAGGCGTAGGAGACCAGGCGCATCTTGACCGGGAGGCCGAGCTCGCGCGCGACGTCCTCGGCGGCGATCAGGGAGGCGGTGGCGCCGTCGTTCAGACCGGCGGCGTTGCCGGCCGTGACGCGGCCGTGCGGGCGGAACGGCGTCTTGAGGCCCGCGAGGGACTCAAGGGTGGTGCCCGGACGCATCGGCTCGTCGGTCGTGGCCAGGCCCCAACCGGTCTCGCCCGCTTCGGCGTTGGTGCGGCGCACGGACACCGGCACCAGGTCGGCCTGGATCTTGCCGTCCGCGTACGCCTTCGCGGCCTTCTCCTGCGAGCGCACCGCGTACTCGTCCGCGCGCTGCTTGGAGATGCCGGGGTAGCGGTCGTGCAGGTTCTCGGCGGTCATGCCCATGAAGAGGGCGGACTCGTCGACCAGCTTGTCGGAGACGAAGCGCGGGTTGGGGTCCACGCCCTCTCCCATGGGGTGGCGGCCCATGTGCTCGACGCCGCCCGCGAGGGCGATGTCGTACGCACCGAAGGCCACGCCGCCCGCGACGGACGTCACGGCGGTCATCGCGCCGGCGCACATGCGGTCGATCGAGAAGCCGGGGACGGTCGTCGGCAGACCGGCCAGGATTCCGGCGGTGCGGCCCAGGGTCAGGCCCTGGTCGCCGATCTGGGTGGTCGCGGCGATGGCGACCTCGTCGATCTTCGCGGGGTCGAGGTCCGGGTTGCGGCGCAGCAGCTCCCGGATCGCCTTCACGACGAGATCGTCGGCCCGGGTCTCGTGGTAGATGCCCTTCGGGCCCGCCTTGCCGAACGGGGTGCGGACGCCGTCGACGAAGACGACGTCCCTGACGGTACGAGGCACGATTGGCTCTCCTCCAGGGTGCGGGGTGGCGCTGCTGCCGTACGGGTACGCCGAGGTGGGCGCACCGCACAGGCCCATGCTACTTACGAGTAACCAAGCTGCCCACCCCTCACGCCCGGAGCGGCGAAGGTCACATTCGCAGCGGGCGGCCCCGAGGGTGTTCCGGGTGGCGGAAAGTCGCCGGTGCGTACGGCGTGAAGGGCTGCCGCGGTCGGCCGTGACGTGGCCCTGAACGGATTCCGACTCTGCTGCCCCGTACGGGATTTGGGGCTTTTTGGTTCCCGTTTCCGGCTGGAAAATTGGTCTGGACCATACCGCTCGGTAGCCCTTAGGCTCGCCTCAAGATCGTGCGCTTTCGGCGCGCGAAACGGCTCTCACCTGCCCTTCTCTACTCTCGCCTACCCATTTCTGCTGTGCTGTGCCTGCCGATGGGAAAGACCGTGCATGACGTGCTCGACTTGGTGGTAGTGCTGCGGGCCGAGGACGCGGCCCTCGACTTCCTCTCCGTACTCAGCGATTCCACTTCCCCCGAGGTCCGCGTGCTGTGCTGCGACACCGCGCAGTGGGTGGACCTGCCGTCCGAAGGCTCCCTGTCGGACCGGCTCACCGCCCTCGCCCCTCACATACGGGCGCCGGAGGACCCGGCCACCCCGCTCGGGGCCGGGAAACTGTCCGCTCTCCTCCGCGAGGCTGCCGGCGGACGCCCCGCCCGGGTCTGGACCCACTCGCCCGCGGACAACCGCCGCGGCCGCGGGCGGGTCGGCCGCGACGTCGCGGCGGGCGACCACGGGCTGGCGGTGCGTCATGCCGTCGGATACTCCCCGTTCCTCCAGTTCGTCAGCGACGAGGACCGCCCGCTGGACCGGGCCCGGGTCGGCGTCAAGCTCGACTTCGTCAACCGGTACTGCGGGCCGCTCCTGAGCACCGAGTCGCCCGAATCCATGATCTACACCGCCCGCGTCCCGGCCGCCGAACGCTTCTTCACCACCGAAGGGCCGCGCGAACGCGAGGGCCTGTACGCCCTGTTGGCGAGCCTCGACGAGGAGGCGGCCACGGTCGCCGACCCGTGGGAGTTCGAGACGTCCGCCTACGAGCGGGCCCGCTTGGACGCCACCACCACCTGGGTCGCCCGGCACCGGGCACCCGAGGACGGGCCACTGGTCGAAGCGGGCGCCTGCGAGGGAGCGCTCACCGTGCGGCTCGCCGACAAGGGGTACGAGGTCGACGCGACCGAACCCAACACACTCTTCCGGGACCGGCTCGCCGGGAACGTCGGGACGGGCTTCGAGGGCGTACGCGTCCACGCGGACGCCCTCGAAACGCTCGCGCGGTCGCGCCGGCTGCCGGGATCGGCGTACCTCCTCGTCGAAATGCTCTACTACGGCCAGGACCTGGACCTCCTCGACGACCTCCCCACCGACCTCGTGCTCCTCGCCCTGGAACCCGCAGCGCTGGCCGAACGGGTCCGCCCGTGGCTGGCCGGGACGGACCGGTGGACCCAGGTGGACGAGACCGTACTGGTCGCCCCCGCCCTGGAATCGGTGTGCGGCGGCCGCGCCTACCTGAGCAAACGAGGCAGTACGGGGATCGCGCTGCGCAGATCCACCGCGTGAGGGCCTGCGGGGGGGGTGAGGGGGCAAGGACCGCGCGCCTTCTCGGTACCGACCCGGTGGGCCGGGGGCCCGAGCCGCCAGGCTTGCCGGGGCCGGTGATCCGGCCGATGACCCGGCTCGTCACCCGTTCCAGAACAGGCCCGTTGCCGCACTCTGCGGGGTGATGCACGAGGGCGGAGCGAGCGGGCGGGCTGGAATCCGCGGGCCGGGACCTGCCGGCCGGGACCTGCGGGCTGGAACCTGTGGGCCGGAACCCTGTGGGCCGGGACCTGTGGGCCGGAACCCTGCGGGTGCCTGTCGGTGGGGCAACCGGGGCGGAGCATGCCGGACGGGTCGAGCCGGCGGGACCTGCGGAACGGCCGCCGCCGCCCGGCAGCCACGAGGACCGGAACCCATCCGTCCGCGAGCCGTGGACCCGGCCCCACCCCGACCACCCGGCCCCACTCCGACCACCCGGCCCCACTCCGACCACCCGGCCCCACTCCGACCACCCGGCCCCACTCCGACCACCCGGCGCAGGGCTTCGGCCTCTGACTTTGGGTCTCCCGGCTCCTGGTCTCCCGGCTCTTGGCCTCCCGGCTCTTGGTTTCCCGGCTCTTGGCCTCCCGGCTCTTGGTTTCCCGGCTCTTGGCCTCCCGGCTCTTGGTTTCCCGGCTCTTGGCCTCCCGGCCTCGGGCCTCCCCGCTCCTGACCCTCTTGCCTCTGCTCTCCCGGCCTCTGGTCTTCGGGCCTCCGGGCCTCCGACCTCTGACCCTCCGGCTCCTGGCCTTCCGGCTCCCGGCCTCTGGCCTTCGAGACTTCGGCCTTCGGGACTTCGGCCCCCTGGCCTCCCGCCCCTGGCCTCCCGCCCCCTGGCCTCCCGCCCCCTGGATTTCCGGCTTCCGGCTTCCGGCTTCCGACCTCTGACCCTCCGGCTCCGGGCCTCTGGTCTTCGGGCCTCCGACCTTCCGGCTCCTGGTCCCCGACTCTCTGACCCCTCCGGTCTCTGGCCAACCGGCCTCTGACCTTCCGGCCCCTGGCCTCCCAGTTCCTGGCCTCCCGGCCCCAGACCTTTCCCCCAAGCCCCCGCCCGCTCCGCAAGCACCGTTCCCGTACACGCGCCCCGTGCCCCCGGCAACCCCGTCGTTCTGGTTTCGCGTGCGTCTCGCGGGCCTGCCCGCCCACGCGTACCCGGATCCGGATCCGTACTCATGCCCGTACCCGTACCCGTACCCGTACCCGTACCCGTACCCGTACCCGTACCCGTACCTGTTCCCCTACGGCCCGCGCCCTGTCCGTCCCGTACGGCCCACCACCTCGTCCCCCGTGCCGCCAGACCACCCCACTTCCGAAGGTGACCTGCGATGAGTTCTCTCGTGTCCTTGGTGAATTCCTGCCTGCTGCCCGCGTACGACGGGCGGACGCCGCCCGACTGGGTCAAACGGGCCCTTGACCAGGGCCTCGCCGGAGTCGGGCTCTTCGGTACCAACCTGCTGCCGCCCGGCGGTCCGCTCCGGGAGGACATCGTCGATCCGCTGCGTGCGGTGCGGCCCGACGCGTTGATCGCGCTGGACGAGGAGGGCGGTGACGTCACCCGGCTCGACTATCACCGGGGCAGCGTCTACCCGGGCAACCACGCCCTCGGTGCCGTCGACGACACCGCACTGACCCGGGAAGTGGCCGAGGCCATCGCCGACGACCTGCGGGACACCGGCATCAACCTCTGCCTCGGCCCGTGCGCCGACGTCAACTCCCGGCCCGCCAACCCGATCATCGGCGTACGTTCCTTCGGCGCGACCCCCGACCTGGTCGCCCGGCACACCCGTGCCTTCGTGGCCGGTCTCCAGGGGCGCGGCGTGGCCGCCACCCTCAAGCACTTCCCCGGCCACGGCGACACCGGCACCGACTCGCACTCCTGGCTGCCGGACATCCCCCGCTCCCTCGACGCCCTGCGCGTCCTCGAACTGCCGCCGTTCGCCGAGGGGTTCGCGGCGGGCGCCAAGGCTGTGATGACCGGTCACATCCGGCTGCCGCAGGTCGACGACCTGCCCGCCACCCTGAGCCGCCGGGTGGTCACCGGACTGCTGCGCGAGGAACTCGGCTACGACGGCGTCGTCATCAGCGACGCGCTGGAGATGGCACCGATCCTCGACCGCTGGGGCTTCGGCGGGGCCGCCGTACTCGCCTGGTCGGCGGGCGTCGACCTGGTCCTGCTCGGCGCGACCGACGGGGAGAAGATCCTCCCCGAGGTGTACGAGGCCGTCGAACGTGCCCTCAGGGGCGGTGAGTTGAGCCTCGAACGGCTGGAGGAGGCCGCCGCCCGGATCGCGGCGCTGCGCGCCTGGGCGGCCCCCGCCCCGGCTGCGGGCACACCCGTCCGGGCCGCCGACGCCACCTCGACCGGCACCGGTCTCGCCGCCGCCCGGCGGGCCCTGGCCGGTGTGGCACTGCCCGCGCTGCCGCTGGCAGGGCCCGTGCACACCCTGCGGCTGGCCGCCGGTACCAACATGGCCGTGGGGGAGGCCCCTTGGGGGATCTCGGAGTGCCTGGACCGGCTCGGCCGGCTCGCCTCGGCCGCCGAGGTCGAGCCGGGGACCGACCCCGGCCGCATACCGCTGCCCGAGGCGGGGGAGCACGGGGACGCGCCGCTCGTCGTGGTCGTCCGGGACGCCGTACGCGATCCCTGGCAGCAGGAGACGCTGGCCGCGCTGCGCACGCTGCGGCCCGGCCTGGTCGCGGTCGAGATGGGCCTCACGCCCGTACCCCCGCCGGACGCCCCGACCCTCCTGACCCGCGGCGCAGGACTCGCCAACGCCATGGCCGCGGCGGAACTGCTCACCGGCGTCCGGTGGAGCGGGCCGCTGCGCACCTGAGCGCACCGCCGGACGTACCTCGCCGGACGTACCCCGCCGGACCCCCGCAACCCCCTTCCCGCCGGAGCCAGGAGAGCCGTGTGACCCCGGAGAACCCCGCGCCCCGCCCGCAGCCGTCGCTCTACGACGTCTGCGTCGGCCTCGGATACCACTGCGAATCCACCCACCAGATCCGCCGCATCACCGGCGACGAACGCGCCCACTTCTTCGACTGGCTCGATCTCGACTTCGAGTCGGTGCTCGACCTCCTGGACACCGACTTCCGGAACGTCCTGCTGCCCGGACTCTCCGAACCCTTCAGCGACGGGCAGTGCGCGCACGACCGCGGCACCGGCATCCGCTTCTTCCACGAGTTCCGTCCGGCCGCGGGGGAGCCGCTCACCCTGGCCGACATCGAGCATCAACTCCCGTCCGTACGCGCCAAGTTTCTGCACCTCGCCGAGCGCTGGCGCGCGCTGAACCGGTCGTCGTCGCGGGTCCTGTACGTCCACCACGACGCCTTCGACGAGCTCACGGACGCCGATCTCGGGCGGCTGCGGAAACAGCTGGCCCACCGCCACCCGGACCACCGGTTCGCGGTGCTCTGGCTGCGCCGCACCCCGCCCGCGAGCGTGACCGCTCTGCCGCCGGGCGTCGCCTGGGACACCGTCCCCGAGGTGCCGGGGCGCTGGGAGGGGTCGGACGAGGCCTGGGACCGCGTCTTCGCCGCACTGGACCCGCACACGCTCTGGCCCGCCACGACGGCCTGACCCCAGCCACTTGGGCCACCCCACGCACCCATCACCCCACCGCCCCAGGCACCTCACAGTCCCAGGCACCTCACCACCTCACGCACCCCACCGCCCACGGAGGAACACCCATGCCCGACGACTCCCCGCCCCGCCCGTGGCGCACCGTCGTCCTCTCCCCGCACTTCGACGACGCCGTCTTCTCCCTCGCCGCGACCCTGGCCGGTCTGCCGGGACCGACCGCCGTGGTCACCGTGTACGGCGGCGCCCCGGCGCCCGAGGCCCCCGTCTCCTGGTGGGACACCACCTGCGGCTTCTCCTCCGCGCACGAGGCGCACCGCGCCCGGTCGGCCGAGGACGCCGTCGCCTGCGCCCGCCTCGGCGTCGAGCAGGTCGTGCTCGACCACCCCGACGGCCCCTACGCCGACGGCCCCGAACTCCCCGGCCTGGACGCCTTCCTGGCCGAGCTGCCCGCCGGAACCGACGTCTGGGCGCCACTCGGCAGCAACCAGTCCGACCACGAGAACGTCCGGCTGCGCGCCACCCGCACCCTCGCGCGGCTCGGCGCACCCCTGCCCCTGGTCTACGCGGACCTCCCCTACACCGGGCACCTCCCCGAGTGGGGCACGGACACCGCGAGCAAGGCCCTCGCGCAGAGCCCCATGTGCGGCCTCGCCTACCAGGAGCTGCTGCGTACCCATCGCACCACCGTCCACCACCACCTCGTACTGGACGACGCCCAGTGGGCCGCCAAGCGCGAGGCCGCCCAGTGCTACGGCTCCCAGCTGGCCCCGGTCGCCGCCGACCACGGCAACTTCCTCGCCCGCACCGGCCCGCTGCGCGCCGAACTCGTCTGGTCCCTGGAAGCCCTGGAGCCCGCATGCTGACCCCCGCCGCCGAACCGGACCCCCGCCCCCCGGTGCTCGTGGCCCGCGACCTCGTCAAGGAGTACGCGCGCGGCCGCGCCGTCGACGGCGTCACGCTCACCGTCCGTGCGGGGGAGCGCCTCGGGCTGCTCGGCCCCAACGGCGCGGGCAAGACCACCACCCTCCTGATGGCCCTCGGAGCGGTCGAACCCGATGCGGGCAGCGTCGAGATCCTCGGCCACCGGCTGCCCGCCGACCGGGCCCGCGCCATGCAGGGCGTCGGCTTCGTCGCGGGCTACCTGCCGCTGCCCGACCGGGTCAGAGTGGTGGAGTACCTGCACCTGTACGCCGATCTGTACGGGCTGCGCGACCCGCACGCGGCGGTCTCCGAAGCCCTGGGAAGGTTCGGCATCGGTCACCTCGCCGCCGCCATCGGCACCCAGCTCTCCAGCGGTCAGCGCACCCTGGTCGGCATCGCCAAGGCCGCCCTGCACCGCCCCCGCCTGATGATCCTGGACGAACCCACCGCATCCCTGGACCCGGACATCGCGCTGCGGGTCCGTACCGCCCTGCTCGCCCTGTCCGCCGAACGCGGCACCGCCCTCCTGGTCACCAGCCACGACATGACCGAGGTGGAGCGCCTTTGCGAGCGCGTGGTCTTCCTGCACGCCGGACGCATCGCCGCCGACGGCACCCCCGCCGAAGTGGCCCGCACCTTCGGCCGCAGCGACCTGGAGGGCGTCTTCCTCCACCTCGCGGCCGAGCGCGACAAGGACCGCGCAAAGGACCGCGACAAGGGCCGCGACCGCGACCGCGAAAGGGCGGCCACCGCATGAGCAGTACGAGCAGCAAGGGCAGCCCCACCCCCAGTCCCGGCCCGACCGTGTCCGTGCCCCTGTCCCCCGACACCGAAGGCCCCGCCCTCCGTACCCCGGCCGCCGCCTCCGCCCACCGCGTGCGGGCCGTGGCCCGGCGCCACTGGCTGGTGCTCAAACGCAGCCCGCACCGGTTCTTCGACGTACTGGTCTGGCCGCTCGTGGACACCCTCCTGTACGGCTCCATCGGCCTGTTCGCCGCCGAGGCCGCCGGCGAGAACCCCACCGCCACCACCGCGGTGGCCGTCTACCTGCTCAGCGGCACCGTCCTGTGGCACCTCGTCCACCAGACCCAGATCTCGCTGGCCACCGGCTTCCTGGAGGAGACCTGGTCGCGCAACGTCCTGAGCCTGCTGGCCACCCCGATGCGCGACTGGGAGTACCTCGCGGGCGTCGGCCTCTTCGCCCTGGTGCGTACGGCGGCGAGCACCGTCGCGGTCGCCGCGCTCGCCCTCGCCGCGTACGCCTTCGACGTCACCCGCCTCGGCCTCGGCCTGATCCCGGTGGCCGCCCTGCTCCTTGCCTCCGGCTGGGCGGTGGCGCTCCTGGTCGTCGGCCTGGTGCTGCGCTACGGCAGCGGGGCCGAGGCCCTGGTGTGGGGCGCGCTCTCGGTGGTGATGCCGCTGTCCGGCGTCTTCTACCCGATCACCACGCTGCCCGCCGTGCTGCAGCCCGTGGCTCAGGCCCTGCCCACCACCCACGTCTTCGCGGTCGGCCGCACCCTGGCCTCCGGCGAGCCGATGCCCTGGGGCGAGCTGGCCCTCGCCGCAGGGGGCACCGCCGTGCTGACGCTGCTGAGCCTGCTGGCCCTGCGCCGCATGCTCCGCACCTTCCGCCGCAAGGGCCTGGTGACCCGCTACTCCTGACCGGAACGCAGAACGGTCCCCTGCCACCGCGGTGGCAGGGGACCGTCCCCATGACGTTACGAGGCGGAGCGCCGGCGGCGCGGCCTGCGCCGGGTCACGCCTCCGGGACCTGCGCCGCCAGGGCCGTCACCAGCAGCGGGGTCACCAGCTCGATCTGCCACTGCCGCGCCCCGTGCGCGGCCAGCGCCTCGGCCACCTTCTCCGCGGTCGCGGGCTTCGGCGGCTCCCAGCACACCCGGCGCACCGTGTCCGGGGTGATCAGGTTCTCCTGCGGCATGTTGATCTCCTCGGCCTGCGCCGAGACCGCCGCCCGCGCGGCGGACAGCCTGGCCGCCGCCACCGGGTCCTTGTCGGCCCAGGACCGGGGCGGCGGAGGGCCCGCCACCGCCTGCCCGGGCTGCGGAAGCTCGATGTCCGGCAGCGCCTTGGCCCGGTCGATCGCCGCCTGCCACTGCTCCAGCTGACGGCGCCCCATCCGGTGCCCGAAGCCGGGCAGCGCGGCCAGCACGGTCGCGTTCAGCGGCACCGCGAGGGACGCCTCGACGATGGCCGCGTCGCTCAGGACCTTGCCGGGGGACACGTCACGGCGCTGCGCGATGGCGTCCCGGGCGGTCCACAGCTCCCGTACGACCGCGAGCCTGCGCCGGCCGCGCACCTTGTGCATCCCGGACGTGCGCCGCCACGGGTCCTTGCGCGGAGGTGCGGGCGGGGCCTCGGCGATGGCGCGGAACTCCTGCAGCGCCCAGTCGAGCTTGCCCTGCCGGTCCAGCTCCTTCTCCAGGGCGTCCCGCAGGTCCACGAGCAGCTCGACGTCGAGCGCCGCGTACCGCAGCCAGGGCTCGGGGAGCGGGCGGGTCGACCAGTCGACGGCGGAGTGCCCCTTCTCCAGGGCGTACCCGAGAAGGTTCTCGACGATGGCGCCGAGGCCGACGCGCGGGATGCCCGCGAGGCGTCCGGCCAGCTCCGTGTCGAAGATCTGGGTGGGGATCATGCCTATTTCACGCAGACAGGGGAGGTCCTGGGTCGCCGCGTGCAGCACCCACTCCGCGTCCGCGATCGCCTCGCCCAGGCCGGAGAGGTCGGGGCAGCCGACGGGGTCGATCAGCGCACTGCCGGCGCCCTCGCGGCGCAGCTGTACGAGATAGGCCTTCTGCCCGTACCGGTAGCCGGACGCGCGCTCGGCGTCGACGGCCACGGGACCGGTTCCGGCGGCGAATGCCGCGATCACTTCGTCGAGGGCCTCCTGCGTCGCCACGACGGGCGGAATGCCCTCGCGTGGCTCCAACAGCGGGATCGGCGCCGGTTCGACGTCGTCCGGGGGGCCGCCCCCGGTGGTTCGCAGGTCTGGCTCTGCTGCGGTCTCTTGGGCGTCGGTCACCTGTCAAGGGTATCTGTGTATGACAGTGGCCCGACGACGGAGCACAGGACCGGGTCCAGGACGGGGCGGGGGAAGGGCCCGGGGGAGGGCCGGGACCGGGCCGGGGGCGGGCACAGAACTGCGGTCCGGGGCGGAGGATGCCGCCCCGGACCGCAGTTCCGCGCCGGTGCCTGGAGGAACACCTGGCGGGTGGCCGGCCGGGTGCCTGGAGGTTCACCCGGCCCGGAGCCTGCCTGGGGTGTTCAGTGGATGATGCCGGTGCGCAGCGCGACCGCCACCATGCCGGCGCGGTCGCCCGTGCCGAGCTTGCGGGCGATGCGCGCCAGGTGGCTCTTGACGGTCAGGGCGGACAGCCCCATCGAGACGCCGATCGCCTTGTTGGACTGGCCCTCCGCGACGAGCCTGAGCACCTCGACCTCACGGCCGGAGAGCTCGCGGTAGCCGCCCGGGTGGCTCGGGGAGCCCGGGGGACGGCGGTGCATGCGGGCGGCCGCCGCACCGATGGGGGCCATGCCGGGACGGCCGGGGTGCTGGCCGATGTTGTTGCGGGTGCCGGTGACGACGTAACCCTTCACACCGCCCGCGAGGGCGTTGCGCACGGCACCGATGTCGTCGGCGGCGGACAGGGCCAGACCGTTGGGCCAGCCCGCCGCACGGGTCTCGGAGAGGAGGGTCAGCCCGGAACCGTCGGGCAGGTGGACGTCGGCGACGCAGATGTCGCGGGGGCTGCCGACCCGGGGGCGGGCCTCGGCGATGGAGGACGCCTCGATGACATCACGTACTCCGAGGGCCCACAGGTGGCGAGTGACGGTGGAGCGGACGCGCGGATCGGCCACGACGACCATGGCGGTCGGCTTGTTCGGCCGGTAGGCGCCCAGGCTTGCGGGCTGCTCGAGGAGAACGGACACCAGGCCTCCGAGGGAGTGACGGGAAGGCTCCGACTCATGGGGGTCAAGCCGGGGCGAACCGTGCTGGAAGGGTCAATGTCCTCTTCGGCAGCTACCCCGCCCGCCTTTAGAGAAAGATCACGAATTGATGAGTAACAATTCGGGCAATTCGGATAGACGATCGATGAAGTCCCTGATCAGGGCACCCGCTCGATTGCCCGTCAGGGAGTGTTCGCAGGGCCCCTGACGGGCTTCCCGAGGGCTCGCGGTGGACCTCCGGTGGACTTCCGGCCGGCTTTCGGCGGGCCTCTGAGGGTCCGTCAGAGAGACTGCGGGCCGCGTCGCTGCGGCAGCGACACCACGCCCGGCAGCGCCTGGAGCCCCGCCTCGGGACCGCTCGCCGGAGCCGGCGGCAGCCCCGCGACCTGGCACAGCAGATCGCACCAGGCCGCCAGGTAGGACGCCGTGTCGGGCACCCCGCCCAGTCCCTCGCGCGGGGTCCAGGAGGCCCGGATCTCGATCTGGGTGGCGGGCCGCCGGTTCGCCAGCCCGCCGAAGTAGTGCGAACCGGCCCGGGTGACGGTGCCGCTCGCCTCCCCGTACGACAGCCCGCGCGCCTCCATCGCACCCGTCAACCACGACCAGCAGACCTCCGGCAGGAGCGGGTCGGCGGCCATCTCCGGCTCCAGCTCCGCCCGTACGAGTGTCACCAGGCGGAAGGTGCCCTGCCAGGCGTCGTGGCCCGCCGGGTCGTGGAGGAGCACGAGCCGGCCGTCGGCCAGGTCCTCGTCGCCGTCGACGGCCGCCGCCTCCAGCGCGTAGGCGAACGGCGCGAGCCGCTTGGGGGCCTTCGTCGGGTCGACCTCCACCTCGGGGCGCAGCCGGGCGGCCCGCAGCGCGTCCACCGCCTGCCGGAAGGGGAGCGGGGCAGTGTTCTCCTCCGTACCGTCCCTGCCGTCCCTGCCATGCGGGTGACCGTGCGCGTCATCTGAAAATCGTCCCTGAGCCGGAGCCATGCGGGGAAGGGTAGGCGGAAGGGGGCCCGCACGGCGGGAGAGACACCCGGCCCGGGGCGAGTGCTTCCCCACGCGTGCGAAGATTCTGGGCGTGAGTGCCAACGAAAGCCCCACGGGCCGCCCCCAGAGCAAGACGTACGACTCGGCCTTCATGAAGGCGTGCAGGCGTGAGGCGGTGCCGCACACTCCGGTGTGGTTCATGCGGCAGGCGGGGCGCTCGCTGCCGGAGTACCTGAAGGTCCGCGAAGGCATTCCGATGCTGGAGTCGTGCATGCGGCCCGAGCTGGTCAAGGAGATCACCCTCCAGCCGGTGCGCCGCCACAAGGTCGACGCGGCCATCTACTTCAGCGACATCGTCGTCCCGCTCAAGGCCATCGGCATCGACCTCGACATCAAGCCCGGCGTCGGCCCGGTCGTCGCCGACCCCATCCGCACCCGCGCCGACCTGGACCGGCTGCGCGATCTGACCCCCGAGGACGTCTGGTACGTCACCGAGGCGATCGGGATGCTGGTGGAGGAGCTGGGCGAGACCCCGCTCATCGGATTCGCGGGCGCGCCGTTCACCCTCGCGAGCTACCTCGTCGAGGGCGGTCCTTCCCGCAACCACGAGAACACCAAGGCCATGATGTACGGCGACCCGCAGCTGTGGGCCGACCTCGTGGACCGGCTCGCCTCCATCACCGGCGACTTCCTCAAGGTGCAGATCGAGGCCGGAGCCTCCGCCGTCCAGCTCTTCGACTCGTGGGTGGGCGCCCTGGCCCCCGCCGACTACGTCAGTGCCGTGATGCCCGCTTCGGCGAAGGTCTTCGACGCGGTCGCTCCGTACGACGTCCCGCGCATCCACTTCGGAGTGGGTACGGGCGAACTGCTCGGGCTCATGGGCCGGGCCGGCGCCGACGTCGTGGGCGTCGACTGGCGGGTCCCGATGGACGAGGCCGCCCGCCGGGTCGGTCCCGGCAAGGCGCTCCAGGGCAACCTCGACCCCGCCGTCCTCTTCGCAGGCCCGGAGGCCGTGATGGCGAAGACGGACGAGGTGCTTGAGGCGGCCAAGGGGCTGGAGGGGCACATCTTCAACCTGGGGCACGGCGTGCTGCCGTCGATGGACCCGGACGCGCTGTCGCGGCTGGTGGAGTACGTCCACAAGCAGACGGCCCGCTAGGGCCCGTACGGCGGCGGCCCGGGACGGCGGTGTGCCGGGCCGGGCCGCCGCCGCGATCCGGGACGGAGAGCGCCGCGATCCGGGCCAGGGTGCGCCACGACAGTGGCCCACGGCCTCTCGTGCAACTCCCGTGGCATGCGCAACACTTCGGCACAGCAGTAGTTCCGAGCACCTTCACCCTGCTCCGGAGGCCGTGCCATGAATCGCCGTACCTTCCTCGCCGCCGCCACGACGATCGCCGGAGCGCTCCTCGCGTCGTCCGCGCTGCCGGCCGCCGCTTCCGGAGCCGCTGCCGGGGCCGATGCGCGGGCCGCGAGGCGGCTGCTGCCGGAGCACTGGCAGCAGTTCGTGTTCGCGGCCCTGCCCGCAGGCGGTGGGCAGGACGCCTTCCGGGTCTCCGGGGGCCGGGGCAGGATCCTCGTACAGGGCAGTACGCCCGCCGTCCGGCTGCGCGGCATGTACTGGTACCTCAAGCACGTCGCGCACGCGAACATCAGCTGGGCGGGCGAGCAACTCCGGCTGCCCGGACGGCTTCCCGCCGTCCCCGAGCCCGTGACGATCGCCGCCAACGTCCCGCACCGGTTCGCCCTCAACGACTGCAACGACGGCTACACCGGTGCCTACCACGGCTGGGACCACTGGGAGCGCGAGATCGACGTGCTCGCGCTGCACGGCTACAACGAGGTCCTCGTCCACGCGGGCGCCGACGCGGTCCACCACCGGCTCTTCCAGCAATTCGGTTACGGGGACGAGGAGTTGCGCGCCTGGATTCCGGGGCCCGCGCACCAGCCCTGGTGGCAGCTGCAGAACATGTCGGCCTTCGGTGGGCCCGTCTCGCGCCAACTCCTGGACAGGAGAGTGGAGTTGGGGAAGAAGATCGTGGGGAGGCTGCGGGAGCTGGGCATGACCCCCGTCCTGCCCGGCTACTTCGGCACCGTCCCGGACGGCTTCGCCGCGCGCAATCCGGGCGCGCACACCGTCCCGCAGGGGGACTGGGTCGGCTTCCGGCGGCCGGACTGGCTCGACCCGCGCGGCGAGCACTTCCGGCGGGTGGCGGCCGCGTACTACCGGATCCAGCGCGAGCTGTTCGGCGACTCGACGATGTACAAGATGGACCTGCTGCACGAGGGCGGAAAGCCCGGAGACGTGCCCGTGCCGGACGCGGTCAGGGCCGTGCAGGCGGCGCTGCTCGCCGCCCGCCCCGGGGCGACCTGGGCCGTCCTGGGCTGGCAGGACAACCCCTCGAAGACGTTCATGGGCGCCGTCGACCGCACCAAGGTCCTCGTCCTGGACGGCCTCTCCGACCGCTACGCCACCGTGGACCACCGCGAGGACGACTGGCTGGGCGCCCCGTACGCCTTCGGGTCGATCTGGAACTTCGGCGGGCACACCGCCCTGGGCGCCAACACCCCGGACTGGGCCGCCCTTTACCACTCCTGGCTGACCCGCGAGGGCAGTGCGCTGCGGGGCATCGCACTGCTGCCGGAGGCCGCCGACAACAACCCCGCGGCTCTGGAGCTCTTCTCCGAACTGGCGTGGACGCCCGCCGCCCCCGACCTCAAGGAGTGGTTCGCCGCGTACGCCGTCTCCCGCTACGGCGGCCGGGACCGGAACGCCGCGCGAGCCTGGGACGTCCTGCGCCGCACCGCGTACGGCACCACCCGCGCCGACTCCTGGAGCGAGCCAGCCGACTCGCTGTTCGGCGCCCGGCCGGGACTCACGGTGAAGAGCGCCGCGAGCTGGTCGCCGCAGAGGATCCGGTACGACGACGTCGCGTTCGCGGCCGCCCTGCCCGCGCTGCTCGCCGCCGGGCCGGCACTGCGCCGCAGCTCCGCGTACGCCGACGACCTGCTCGACGTCGCCCGCCAGGTCCTGGCGAACCAGAGCCGCGTCCTGCTGCCGCTGATCAAGGACGCGTACGACGCGGGGGACAGGCCCCGGCTGCTCGACCTCGCCCGCGTCTGGCTGGAGCGCGTCGACCTGCTGGACGCGCTGGTGTCCACCCGGCCCACGCACCTGCTGGGCCGCTGGGAGGCGGACGCCAGGGCGTGGGGCGCGGACCGGGCCGAGTCGGACCGGCTCGCGTACGACGCGCTGTCGCTGCTCACCGTGTGGGGCCACCGGTCCGGCGCGGACGGCGGCGGCCTGCACGACTACGCGAACCGCGAGTGGGGAGGCCTGGTCGGCGGGCTCTACCGGCAGCGCTGGGCCGCGTACTTCGACGAACTGGCCGCCGCACTCGCCGAGCACCGGGAGCCCCGGCCGATCGACTGGTACGCGCGGGAGGAGGCCTGGACCCGGAACCCCGGCAGGCTCGCCACGACGCCCCGGGGCGACACCCACCGGCTGGCGCGGCAGGTCCACGACACCCTGGCCTCCGACCCGTACCACCTCGTCCCGCACCTGGTCACCGAGGGCGGCGGCCCCGGCCGGGCGGCCCCGCTCACCGCCACCCTCACCCTCGCCAACCGCAACGGCCTCGCCCCGGCCACAGGACTGCGGTGCACGCTGCGGGTACCGGCGGGCTGCACCGCCGAACCGCTCACCCCCACGACCGTGCGCACGCTCGCACCGGGGGAGACTTCCGCCGTGACCTGGAGGATCACCCGGGACGGCGGTCCGGCCGAACCCGCCGTCGCCCTACGGGCGTTGACCGTCTACCGGGTCGGCGGCACGGTGGGTCACGCCCCCGCCTTCCGCACCGCGGCCACCGCCTTGCGGGCCGCGACCAGGACCGGGTCCCAGACCGGGGAGAACGGCGGGGCGTAACCCAGGTCCAGGGCGGTCATTTGATCGACCGTCATCCTGGCCGTGAGGGCGACTGCCGCGATGTCGACGCGCTTGGCGGCCCCCTCGCGGCCGACGATCTGGACGCCGAGGAGGCGGCCGGTGCGGCGCTCCGCGGTCATCTTGACCGTCATGAGGGAGGCGCCGGGGTAGTAGCCCGCGCGGCTCGTCGACTCGATGCGTACGGTCACGAACTGGAGCCCTTCGGCCCTCGCGTCCTTCTCGCGCAGGCCCGTGCGGGCGATCTCCAGGTCGCAGACCTTGCTGACGGCGGTGCCGACGACGCCGGGGAAGGTGGCGTAGTCGCCGCCGACGTTGGAGCCGATGATCTGGCCGTGCTTGTTGGCGTGCGTGCCGAGGGCGATGTGGCGCAGGCGCCCGGAGACCAGGTCGAGCACCTCGACGCAGTCGCCGCCCGCCCAGATGTCGTCGTGGCCCCTGACGCGCATGGACAGGTCGGTGACCAGGCCGCCGGAACTGCCGAGGGGGAGGCCCGCGGCCTTCGCCAGGGTGGTCTCCGGGGTGACCCCGATGCCGAGGACCACCACGTCGGCCGGGTAGGTGGTCCCGTCCGTGGCGACGCCGCTGACCCGGCCGTCCGAGCCCGTGAGGATCTTGGTGACTTCGGCGTCGGAGACGGTGGTGATGCCCATGCCGTTCATCGCCTCGTGGACGAGGGCGCCCATGTCCGGGTCGAGGGTCGCCATCGGCTGCTCGCCGCGGTTGAGGACGGTGACCTCGTAGCCGCGATGGACGAGCGCCTCGGCCATCTCCACGCCGATGTAGCCCGCGCCGACGACGACCGCGCGGCGGCCCTTGGTCGCCTTGAGGGTGTCGAGGAGGGCCTGTCCGTCGTCGAGGTTCTGCACGCCGTGCACGCCAGGGGCGTCGATGCCGGGGATCGGCGGGCGGACCGGGCGGGCGCCGGTGGCGATGACGAGCTTGTCGTAGTGGGTCCAGACGTCGTTGCCGGTCTTGAGGTTGCGGGACTTCACCCGGCGGCCCTCGACGTCGATCTCGGTGACCTCCGTCTGCATGCGCAGGTCGATCTCGCGGGCGCGGTGCTCGTCGGGGGTACGGGCGATGAGGTCGTCCCTCGACGTCACGTCGCCGCCCACCCAGTACGGGATCCCGCAGGCGGAGTACGAGGTGAAGTGGCCGCGCTCGAACGCGATGATCTTGAGCTCGTCGGGGCTCCTGAGCCTGCGGGCCTGCGAGGCGGCGGACATGCCGGCTGCGTCGCCGCCGATGATGAGGAGGGTTTGCGGGGCGGTGGTGGTCATGGGCACACGGTATGGGGGCGGAGGGCTGGTGGGCGTTGTGCGGGTGCGTCGTGGCTGGTCGCGCAGTTCCCCGCGCCCCCAAATGCCTGCCCCCGAGCCCCTGAGCCCCCGAACCCCCTTGGGCAGTGAGCCCGCCCTAGCCTCCTTGGGCAGCGGGGCCGCCCCCCGGGGGCGGGACGGGTGGGCAAGGGGGCGGCCCCCCCACTGCGGCACGCCCCCTCCGCGACCGCACGCGCCCGACACCGCCCCCCCCTTTCCGGTGGGCTACTCCGACTGCGATTCCGGCCCCGGCTTCGGCGCCCGCTCCGGTGCCTGCTCAGGTGACCCCTCCGGCCCCCACGGCACCCGTCCGGCAGGACCCGGGTACGACGGGAACGTCGGCGCGACCCTCCGCGGCCGCCTCGGCGTGCGGCGTTCCCAGACCGGGGCCAGCAGCCGCCGCCACAGTAGATACAGCAGCACCAGCGCCACCGCGAACGGTGCCACCGCCCCCACCACCATCGCGATCCACCGCACCGTCGTGAGGAACGCCTCCCAGCCGCCGTCCAGCGCGTCCACGAATCCGGGCTCGTCCTCCACCGGTGCCACCGGCTTCTTCTTCGGCGGGGTCTCGGAGACGACGAGGGTGATCGTCGCCATGCTGGTGCTGTCCTTCAGGGAGGACTGCTGGGCGATCAGGGACTCCAACTCCGCCTGGCGGGTGGAGAGTTCGGCCTCCAGTGAGACCACGTCGGTCAGTTTCGTCGCCCGGTTCATGAACTCCTGGACCCTCGCCACGCTCACCCGCTGCGACTTGATCCGGCTGGTGATGTCCACCACCTGGTCGGTGACGTCCTTCGCCTCTGCCTTGCGGGCCAGCAGCTTGCCGCCGCTGTTCTCCAGCGTGGTCAGCGTCTCCGAGTACTTGTCCTGCGGGACGCGCAGCGCGATGCGCGAGTAGACGTGGCCCGAGGAGTCGCGTTCGGTCGATTCGCTGCCGACCAGGCCGCCCGCCGACTCGGCCGTCGTACGGGCCTTGGCCAGTGCCGCCGTCGCGTTGGCCACCTGGATGTGGAGTTCGGCGGTACGGATGACATGGGTCTGCGCGGCCGACGGCGCCTTCGGCCGCGCGGCCCCGGAGCCGGAGCCCGATCCCGCGCCCGGCTTCGCCTGGTCCGCAGCCCCGCCGCCCGCCCCCGTGCCCCGCTCCGCGGGCTTCTGGTTCTGCGGCGCCGCCGCCCCGTGGTCAGCCTTGCTGCTGCCCGAGTCACTGCCGCCGCCCGAGCAGCCTCCGGCCGCGAGCGTCGCCGCGACCACCGCCGCTCCCACCCAGGACAAGCGCTTCCGACGTCCTGCCGCACGAGTTGTCGTACGTACTGCTGCACGCATTCCGGTCCCCCCGAAGATGGTGATGGGTGTTGCAGGTTCGACGTACGGGACGGGCGCGGGGGTTGCCCTTTCCCGGTCCCGAAGCGGCTCCGAACCGGTCACGGACGGGACTCGGCAGGGGGTTTGAGAGAGTGGGGGCATGAACGGTACGGACGGGAACAAGGCTCATGTGGTCGTCGTCGGCGGCGGAATCTCCGGACTCGCCGCCGCCCACCGGCTGGTCGGCTCCGGTGCGCGGGTGACCGTGCTGGAGGCCACGACCCGGCTCGGCGGCAAGCTGGAGGCCGGGGAGATCGCGGGCGCCCCCGTCGACCTCGGCGCCGAGTCGATGCTGGCCAGGCGGCCCGAGGCCGTCGACCTCGCCCGTGCGGTCGGGATCGGTGAGCGTCTGCAGCCGCCGTCCACCGCCAGTGCCTCCCTCTGGAACCGGGGCGAACTGACCCCGATGCCCAAGGGGCACGTGATGGGTGTGCCGGGGGATCCGGCCGTGCTGGGCGGGGTGCTGTCCGCCGAGAGCCTCGCCCGGATGGAGCAGGACCGCACCCTGCCCCGTACCGAGGTCGGCGACGACATGGCGATCGGCGAGTACGTCGCCGCCCGGCTCGGCCGCGAGGTCGTCGACCGGCTCGTCGAGCCGCTGCTCGGCGGCGTGTACGCCGGGGACGTCTACCGGACGTCGATGCGCGCCGCCGTACCGACCCTGTACGACGCGGCCACGTCGTACGACTCCCTGCTGGAGGGCGTGCGGGAGCTCCAGCGGCGCGCCGCCGACAACCAGCGGACCGGGCCCGTCTTCATGGGGATCGACGGCGGCATCGGCACCCTCCCCGACGCCGTCGCCGCCGCGGTGCGGGCCGGGGGCGGCCGGATCCTCACCGAGACGCCCGTACTGGAGCTGACCCGGACCGGGTCCCACTGGCTCGTCCGTACCGACAGCGAGATCCTGCGGGCCGACGGCGTCGTCCTCGCCGCCCCCGCCTGGTCCGCGTCCGCCCTCCTCGCCGACGAGTCGCCGGCCGCCGCTGCCGAACTCCAGGGCGTCGAGTACGCGTCGATGGCGCTGGTCACCATGGCCTTCGCCCGCAAGGACGTCGACGAAGTGCTGCCGGACGGCTCCGGGTTCCTGGTGCCGCCCGTCGACGGGCACACCATCAAGGCGTCCACCTTCTCCTCCCGCAAGTGGGGATGGGTGAGCGAGCACGCCCCCGACCTGTTCGTGCTGCGGACGTCCGTCGGCAGGTACGGCGAGGAGGAGCACCTGCACCGCGACGACCGTGACCTCGTCGACGTCTCGCTGCGGGACCTGGGCGCCGCCACCGGGCTCGCCGCGAGGCCCGTCGAGACCCGGGTCACCCGGTGGATCGGCGGGCTGCCCCAGTACCCCGTGGGCCACCTCTCCCGCGTCGCCCGCATCCGCGACGCCGTCGCGAAGCTGCCCGGACTGCGGGTCTGCGGAGCCGCTTACGACGGGGTGGGGATCCCCGCGTGCGTGGGCAGCGGGCAGCGGGCGGCCGACGAGATCACGGAAGAGATCTTGGCCACGCCCACCCTGGTGGAGGGCACGGCAGACGGCGCGGGACAATAGCCACATGACTGCTCAGGAGAACGCTGCGAACGAGGCCCCCGCCGCCACCGGCAAGGCCCCGAACGCCGGCAAGAAGGCCAAGGACCTCAACGAGGTCATCCGCTACACCCTGTGGTCCGTCTTCAAGCTGCGCGACGTGCTGCCGGAGGACCGCACCGGCTACGCCGACGAGGTCCAGGCGCTCTTCGACAAGCTCGCCACCGAGGACGTCACCGTGCGCGGCACGTACGACGTCTCCGGGCTGCGCGCGGACGCCGACGTCATGATCTGGTGGCACGCGGAGACCTCCGACGAGCTCCAGGCCGCGTACAACCTCTTCCGCCGCACCAAGCTGGGCCGCGCCCTTGAGCCGGTGTGGTCGAACATGGCGCTGCACCGCCCCGCCGAGTTCAACAAGTCGCACGTGCCGGCCTTCATCGCCGACGAGAAGGCGCGCGACTACGTCTCGGTCTACCCCTTCGTGCGCTCCTACGACTGGTACCTGCTGCCCGACGAGGACCGCCGCCGCATGCTCGCGGACCACGGCAAGATGGCCCGTGGCTTCCCGGACGTGCGCGCCAACACGGTGGCCTCGTTCTCGCTCGGCGACTACGAGTGGATCCTGGCCTTCGAGGCCGACGAGCTGTACCGCATCGTCGACCTGATGCGTCACCTGCGGGCCTCCGAGGCACGTATGCACGTCCGCGAGGAGGTGCCCTTCTACACCGGGCGCCGCAAGGACGTCGCGGACCTGGTGGCGGGGCTCGCCTGACCCTCCTTCACGTACGGACAAGTTTCGTACGTGCACGATGACTTGGTGACGTTCCTGGCGCGTATTCGCCAGGAACGCCACCCCAGCCCGGAAGATCAGACGGCCGCCGGAATCCTCTCGGGGAGGGCGTGCCTGTCCAGCGACACCGGGTTCGGCTCCTGGTGCGGCGCGCACGCTGCGCGCCGCACCGGCGTTTTTCCGGTCAGCAGGTACGTCTCCATGTGCTTGTTGACGCAGGCGTTCGCGCCGCCGCCGATGCCGTGCGTACCGGCGTCCTTCTCGGTGACCAGCGCGGCGCCCGGCAGCCGCTTCTGCAGCTCCAGGGCCCCCTTGTAGGGCGTCGCCGCGTCACGCTCGGCCGCCAGGATCAGCGTCGGCGGCAGGGCGCCCTTCGCGGCCCGTACGTCCACCGGCCGCTGCCGGGGCGCAGGCCAGTACGCGCACGGCAGGTTCATCCACGCGTTGTCCCAGGTCTCGAACGGGGCGCGCTGCGCCAGCCGGGAGTTGTCGCGGTCCCAGGTCCTGAAGTCGGTCGGCCAGCGCGCGTCGTTGCACTCGACGGCCGTGTAGACGGCGTTGCCGTTCTCGTCGTCCTTCGCCGCCTCGGGGCGGGGCGCGGCCTGCTCGATCAGCGGCTTCGGATTGCCCTTCAGATACTGCGAGAGGGCCGTGGCGCGCATCGCCCACACGTCGTCGTAGTAGCCCGCCTGCAGGTAGGCCCCCTGGAGCTGGCCGGGGCCGACCTTGCCGCCCGCGGGCTTGTGGGACAGCTCGGCGCGCACCTTCGCGTAGCTGTGCTGCACCGCTTCCGGGCTGTCGCCGAGGCCGTACGTCTTGTCGTGCTTGGCGACCCAGGTGCGGAAGTCCTCCCAGCGGTCCTCGAAGGCGGCGGACTGGTCGAGGTTGTTGCGGTACCAGATCTGGCCCGGGTCGGGGTTCACCACCGAGTCGAAGACCATGCGGCGTACGTGCGAGGGGTAGAGCGTCGCGTACACCGCGCCGAAGTAGGTGCCGTACGAGGCGCCCATGAAGTTGAGCTTCCGCTCGCCGAGTGCGGCGCGCAGCACCTCCAGGTCACGGACGTTGTTGAGGGAGTGGTAGTGCCGGAGCGCGGCGCCCGCCCTGCGGGCACAGCCCTGCGCGTAGGTCTTCGCGCGGGCGATCCGCTCCTTCTTGTACGAGTCGGAGGGGTGGACCGGCGACTGGGTGGGCGCCGCGGCGAAGTCCTTGGGGTCCGCGCACGAGAGCGGGGCGGAACGGGCCACGCCGCGCGGCGAGTAGCCCACCAGGTCGTACGCGGCCGCGATCTTCTTCCACTCGGGCATCCCGGAGACCAGCGGGAAGTACATGCTGGAGGCGCCGGGACCGCCGGGGTTGTAGACCAGGGCGCCCTGGCGGGCGACGGGCTTCCCCGACTTGGCGTCCTTGCCGCCGGCCTTCAGCCGGCTGACGGTCAGTTCGATCTGCTTGCCGCGCGGCTTCGCGTAGTCGAGCGGGACCCGGACCGTCCCGCACTGGACGGGGGCGGGCAGCTCCTCGGACGCCGGGCACTTGCCGAACTTCACGCCCAGGGCCTGGGCGCGCCCGGCGGCCAGCTCCGTGCCGTGTGCCTCGGCAGCCCCCTGGAAGGCCTCGGGAACCCCCTGGGAGGAGGGGAGTGCGGGGGCCGCGGTGAGGGCGGTCAGGACCAGGGAGCCGAGGGTGGTGGCGGCTCCGTACAGCGCTAGTGCTCTCATCGCGATCCCTTGTTCTGTGCCGATGTGTCGTGGCGCCGATTGCCATGGCGAACAAAAGGGATACTTGGCAAGGCAGTTGACGATGTAAAGCACCTGTGTGCGGTGTCGGGGTCATTGACCCCGATGCGCGGGGCGCGGGTGCGGCGCGGCCAGCGCGGTGCGCAGCTCCGGGTCGGGTATCGCCCGGGTGCCGGAGAGGGCGACGGAGACGAGGAGCGTCTGCTCGGGGGCGGGGCCCGTGAGCCGAGGCAGCTCCCGCAGGCGGGTCCGGCCGGTGGCGGTCGCCCACCGGGTGTACGGGTGGACCTCCATGCGGGCGACGGCCAGGCAGCCGAGGGTGAGGACCAGCGGCAGCGAGAACCACAGCGCGGTCCGTCCGCGCTCCGCCGGGTCCTGCGGCAGTACGAGCACCGACACGGCGGCCAGCGCCAGGACCAGGCAGGTCGCGCCGCGCACCGCCCGCACCCCGGCGGTCACCGCGTGCCGGGCGTGGGCCGGTACGGCGAGGCCCGACGCGACCAGCCGTTCGGAGAGTTCCCGCACGGCGTCGGCGGCGGCCACCGCGGCGCGTACCGCTGTCGTACGGCACTGCCCGTCGGGTCCGGCGGCTTCGATCGCCGCACGCTCCAGGGCGTTCGCCCCGTGCGGGGCGACGACGGTCGTCCAGCCGGTGTGGGCGAGCAGCAGCCTGCGGCCGGTGTGCATGGACAGCAGGGTCAGGGCGGCGACCCGGTCCGGGCCGCCGCTGAGGAAGGCCGCCTGGTGGAGCGTCAACCCGGCGTCCCCTGGCGGGACATCGGGCACCGCGTGGTCGACGGCCGCGACCGCGGTGGCGGCGAGGCAGAGCCGGGCGCAGGAGGCGATGGCCACGAACCAGGAGACGAGGAGGAGCAGGACCCAGAACATGGCGGATTTCTATGCGAGGCACGGGCCTTGCGCCATGGCGTGTCCATGATGTGAGCAGGGTGTTGTGGATCCGTTACCGAGGGTGGTGGGAAGTGTGGCGGGGTGGGTGCGTTTGTGCTGCCGCTCGACCGGGTGGTGGCGTGGTGCCAGGTCACGAGCTTCCTCCGCCTCCTCCCCCGCAGCCGCCGCCTCCACCCCCGCCTCCACCCCCGCCCCCGCAGCCCCCGCCGCCTCCGCCGGAGGAGCAGCCGCCTCCTCCACCTCCCGAGGAACAGCCGCCTCCTCCGGAACCCGGGCCTGAGCAGGCGCTTCCGCTGCCGCCCGAGCAGCCGGTGCCGCCGCCGCTCGCGCCGCCGCAGGCCGTGCCGGGGCCGCCGCCCGGGATCGTACCGGCGCACCAGACGTTCACGAGGGCCGCGACCTGGTCCGGCAGGTCGGACGAGAAGGAGGGCACGGGCGGCGGGCGGTGGCGGACCGCCGCGCGGAGCTGGTCGCGCAGTTCGGCGTCGGCGATCGCACGGATGCCACTGATGGCGACCTGCTGCGGCTGTGTCACGGCGTTCGACGGGTCGGCGCGGTACGCCTTCAGGGCCTGGCGGCCCGCTTTCGTCACCCGTCGCTTGGCGCGGGCCGTCATGGCGAAGCCGACCACCGCGCCGATGACGAGGACGGCGACGATCTGCAGGACGAACGGCAACGAGCGGTCGACGCCGTAGAGCTGCTCGTACTCGGTGTACTGGGGCCGGGGAACGAGCGCCTCGTCGAAGATCGTGTAGATCCCGGCGGCCGGAAGGGCGGCCAGACAGGTCACGCCCTGGACCATGCCCCAGCGCCGCCACTTGCGGGTCTCCCGCGGTGCGAGCAGCAGCCCGCGCCCGGCGAGGCCGTCGCCGATCTCCTGCACGGCGGGGTTGCGCATCGCCGCGTAACGGAGGCTGTGCAGCGCCCCGTTGGGGGCGGCTTCGTACTCCTGGAACAGGGCGCGCTGCACCGTGTCGCGGGCGCTCCTGCCGTCCATGACGACGACGCCGGGACCGCCGACGGCCAGCCGCCCGTCCTCGTGCAGGGCGGTCAGTGCGGTGTCCACCGCCCTGCCGGGGCCGCCGATCAGGAACGCGGCCTCCATGACGTCGTGCAGGGTGGCGTTGCCGGAGCCGTGGCGGCGCCGGGCGACGGTCAGGGTGACGACCAGGAGGAGCGTGGAGGCGGCGACGGTGAAGTTGACGACGACGGCCAGATTGTCGTTGTTCACGGTGGCTTCACCTCCTGACGAGGGCGGCGGCCGCGCGCGCGATGCGGGTGGTGCGGGTCGGCGGCCGGGCGTCGGTCCTGTCCTGCCACCAGTGCGTGAGGGCGCGGCGGGCGGCCGGGTCGAGCGTGGCGTGCACGAGGGCGTGCTCCGCGAAGTCGAGGGCGTCGCGGCGGTAGCCGGCCCTGAGCGGGCGGGTGCTCGCGTACGAGAAGAAGGCGGACCGGTAGCCGGTGCCGGGCGCGGTGCCGAGTATCTGGGGGAGTTCCGGGGCGACCTTGGCGACGATGTCGGCGCGCTTGGCGGTCAGGGCGCGGGCCTGCACGCGCAGCCGCGGCCCGTCGAAACCTTCGGGCACGGGCCCGGCGCCGACGAGGGCGTCGAGGAGGGCGGTCTGGGACAGGGCGAGGCGTTGCCTGGCGGGTTCGGGTGCCGCCTCGGGCGTGCGGGTGGGTGCCGCTTCGGGCGTACGGGTGGGCGCCGCTTCGGGCGTGCGTGCGGGCGCGGGGGAGTCCGAGGGCTTCTCGAACCCTCGGGGCTCCACCGGTTCCCCCCGCCGCCCGGCCGGGATGCGTGCCGTTTCGCGGATCAGCTCCAGTTCTGCCGCGAGTTCCTGCGCCGCCGGGAAGTTCTCGTCCCGCTCCAGCAGCACGCCCGGCGGGGCCACCCGTGAGCGCAGTGCGTCGAGGACCTTCAGGACCGGTTCGGTCACCGGGTGGGCGTGCGTGTCGTGCCAGACGCCGTCCCGTTCCGAGCCGCCCGCGACATGGACGTACGCGATCGATTCGAGCGGCAGCTCGTCCAGTGCGCGGGTCGGGTCCTCGCCCCGGTTGACGTGGTTCGTGTGCAGGTTGGCCACGTCGATGAGCAGGCCCACCCCCGTGCGCTCCACCAGCTCGGCCAGGAACTGACCCTCCGTCAACTCCTCGTCGGGCCAGGCGATCAGGGCCGCGATGTTCTCCAGTGCCAGCGGAACAGGCAGCTGGTCCTGCGCGATGCGTACGTTCTCGCACAGCACGCGCAGTGCGTCCCGGGTGCGCGGCACGGGGAGGAGGTGGCCCGCCTCAAGCACCGGCGAAGCGGTCTGCGGGCCACCCGCCCGTACGAACGCGATGTGCTCCGTCACCAGCGGAGCCCCCAGCGCCTGCGCGCGCGCCGCCAGGTCCGCGAGCCGCCCCGCGTCCGGGCGGTCGGCGCCGCCGATGCCGAGCGAGACGCCGTGCGGGATCACCTGCGTACCCCGGGCACGCAGCCGTCGCAGGGATTCGGGGAGGTGGCCGGGGCAGATGTTCTCCGCCACCACCTCCACCCAGTCGACGCCGGGCAGGGCCTCGATCGTGTCCGCGATCTCCGGGCGCCAGCCGATGCCGACCCCGAGGTGTGTCCGCCGGTCCATGTGTCCCCCTGTGTTCCTCCGTGCCGCGCCTGCGTGCTGCGTGAAGGGGTCATGGCCCCGACACGCGGCGCCGAACCCCGAGGAGGGGACGTTCAGAGGTTGATTTGAGGTTCCGGGCCCCGGCGGCCGGGCGTGGCTACTGCCGTGCCGCCGGGCTGCCGATCTCGCCCACCGGCGGTCCCGACGGCACCGACGTGAAGCTCTGCGTGCCCGTCGGCACCACCGGGGCAGGGACCGGGACCTGTCCGCCGGGGACCGGCGGTGGCGGCCCCGTGGGGCTGGCGGTGGCGGCCCCGGCCGCCTCGTTGGCGATCGCGTCGAAGTCGACCAGGCCGGTCGCCTCCAGCATGGTGATGTGGTCGAGGACGGTCTGGTTGGAGGCGTCCGCGAGCTGCCGGATCAGAGCGTTGCGGGTGCTGTTGCGGACCTGGGCGATCACCGCGAAGACCTTGCCGTGGGCGCGCCGCAGCAGGTTGGCGAAGAGGCGTTCGTACGTCTGCCCGGTCGCGGCCGTCAGCTCGCGCAGCCAGCCCTGCTGCTCCGGGGTCGGCTGGTTCGGCAGCTCCACGCCGAGCTGGGCGGCCACCGAGCGGGCCCGTGCGTCCAGATCGGTGTGCCCGACGACCAGATGGTCACCCGCCGCCTTGACCGACTGGCTGGGCGCCCGCTCGATCGCCTGCTGCCCGGCCGGCAGCTCCCACAGCCCGGCGAGGCGCACCTTCACCAGCAGGTCCCGGTCGACGGCCGACAGCGGCCCCCACTTGGTGCCCACGGTCGACGCCGCCAGGTTGGCCTGGCCGGTGCCCGTGCGGTCGGCGTACGACCAGACGGGGAAGGCGAGCGCGGCGAGCGTGGCGAGCAGGGCGACGACGACGAGCGCCGTGCCGTTGATGCGGCGCAACAGGGCCAATGCGGGGGTGGACAGGGCGGTGGACAGGGCGGTGGACCTGGACAAGGCTGCTCCCGGGCGCGGTACGAGGTACGCGGTGCGTCATGCGTGGTTGCGGTGCGTCGTGCTGCGGTACGCCGTCGAATCAATCGCCAAGTACCTTGATCCTTCAGGTACTTGGCGGCATTCATGGGTACGTGTGATGCACGCGACGCGTTCACGTGTGACGGGGGTGGCCTTCAGGTGCGCTCGCGCAGGAGGAACTTCTGTACCTTTCCTGCCGGATTGCGGGGTAGCGCGTCAACGATCTCCAGTCGCTCCGGCCAGTAGTGCTTCGTCACCCGGTGGGAGTCGAGATGCTCCTGCACGTCGGACAGACCGAGCTCCGCACCGGGACGGACCACCGCGAACAGGCAGGCACGCTCGCCGAGCCGTGGATCGGGCAGACCGACCACGGCGGCTTCGCGCACGGCCGGATGGGTGGCCATGAGCTGCTCGACGAGCCCGGCCGGAATCTTCTCCCCGCCGCGGTTGATCACGTCCTTGGCGCGGCCGGTGATCCGCAGGAAACCGGTCCGCTCCAGGACCGCGAGGTCACCGGTCCGGTACCAGCCGTCGTCGGTGAAGGCCTCGGCCGTCAGGCCGTCCCGCTGGGCGACGGGGTGCGGCTCCGGGCAGTTGTCCTGCGGGCAGCCGTCCCCCGGGCAGCCGTCCTCCAGGTAGCCGTCGAAGACGCAGGGCCCCGTCATTTCGAGGTGGCCCTCCCGCCCCGTGCCGAGGGCGGCGCCCGCGTCGTCGGTCACCCTGAGCCGCACGCCGTCCAGCGGGCGCCCGTCCGTGGCCGCGACGCTCGCCGGATCGTCGCCCGGCGCGGACAGCGTGGCCATGCAGGTCTCCGTGCTTCCCCAGGCCGCGCACACCTGCACGCCCAGGGTGCTGCGGGCGCGCTCCGCCACCGCGCGCGGCACCGAAGCGCCGGTGATCACGAAGGTCCGCAGCGACTTCGGCACCGGTGCGCCGGCGTCGACCGCGTCGACCATGTCGAGCAGGAACGGCGTGGACCCCTGCATGAACGTGCCGTGCCAGTCGTCGAACGCCCGCAGCGCGCGCCCCGCCTCCCAGACCGGCTGCACGATCTGCACCGCGCCGAGCAGCAGCGAGAGCCACATCCCGTAGAGGAACCCGCTGTGATGCGCCATCGGGGCGGCGATGTGCACCCGGTCGGCGGCCGTCAGGCCGAGCCTGTCGGCGGCGAGCGTGGCGGCCCGGTCGAGCGTGTCCATCCGGTGGGGCACGCCCTTGGGTTCGCCCGTGGTCCCGGAGGTGAAGAGCAGATGGGCGACGTGCCGGGCCGGGAGCGCCACCGGACGCGCGGTACTGCTGAGGGGCTCGGCCAGGGCCACGGACCTG
Source organism: Streptomyces sp. NPDC021093 (assembly GCF_044333135.1). Taxonomy (NCBI): domain Bacteria; kingdom Bacillati; phylum Actinomycetota; class Actinomycetes; order Kitasatosporales; family Streptomycetaceae; genus Streptomyces; species Streptomyces sp. NPDC021093. Next base: position 226,939 of record NZ_JBIRQJ010000002.1, read on the forward strand.
GCGAGATCGTGGACCGCGACACTGCTTTCGTACGGTCCGCCTGGTCCGGCCGTTCCGACGAGAGGGTGTGTGTCGGGCGGAGTTCCCCGGGTCACCACGAGGTGCCGCAGCGCGCCGGTCCGGCCGGCCGCCGCCATGGCGGCCACTTCCGCCACCCGGTCGCGCCGCCGGAACGCTCGGGGCACGACCAGCACGCGCGCACCTGAACGCCGGAGGACGTGCGCGATCTCGTGCTCGCGGAGGCTGGGCAGCACAGGGCAGACCATCGCCCCCAGCCGCAGGGCCGCGAGGGAGACCGTGACGAAGTCGGCGGAGTTCGGCAGCTGGACGACGACGGTGTCACCGGTCCCGACCCCGAGCCAGGCCAGCACCGCTGCCGTACGGTCGGCCCGGTCGACGAGCTCCTGCCGGTCGAGCACCAAGTCGGCCCCGCCGTCGCGGAGTTCGACGAGCGCCGGCTCGTGGGGCCGGGCGAGCGCCCGCTCCCACACGGCGTCGGTGAGGGAGCGCCCGGTGGGGGAGTACGGGGTGGGGGAGTACGAGGTGATGTCGTTCCGCCCGCTCATCGTCGGACCCCCTGACCGCCCGATTCGTTCCGGCCCTCGACGTGTTCGGTGAGCCACCGCACGATGCGGCGGGCGTAGTCCTCCTGGTGGCTGAGGGGGCCGTTGTGCATGAACAGGTGCCCGCCCCCGGGGTAGCGCACCAGCTCCACCGGACAGCCCTCACTGCGCAGCGCGGTGAACCACTCCTCGCTCTGGCCGATCGGGTTCATGAGGTCGTTCTCCCCGTGCAGGAGGAGCGTGGGCGCCCTGACCTGCGAGACGTACGTCAGGGGTGAGCTGTTGACGTAACTCTCGGGCAGCTCCCGTGGCGTTCCGCCGAGGAGGGCGGGACCGGTCGTCGCCCCCAGCGACGACGTCCCGTACAGACTCAGCCAGTTGGAGACGCCCGCGACGCTGATGCCGGCGGCGAACCGGTCGGTCCTGGCGGTCAGCCAGTTCGTCATGAAGCCGCCGTGGCTGGAACCCATGACGGCGACGCGCCCCTCGGTCGCCTGCCCGTCGCGCACCATGCAGTCGAGGGCCAGGAGGAAGTCCTCCTCCTCGCTGAAGCCCAGGCGCCCCACGACACTGCGCATGAAGTCGGTCCCGTAGCCGTCGCTGCCCCGCGGGTTGAGCAGCAGGACGTTCCAGCCACGGTCGGCCAGGACCTGGTGGTAGAGGTGGCGCGGGGAGAAGAGGGGCCGCCACGCGTAGTCGGGCCCGCTGTGAATGTCGAAGAGCGTGGGCCCCGCGGTCCCGTCGGGGCGCCCCCGCAACAGGTATCCGTGCAGGTACGCGCGGTCCGCGCGGTCCGTGCGGTCCGTGCGGTCCGCCTGGTCCGTGCGGTCCGGATAGTCGAACCGGATCTCCTCGGCCACCGTCACGGGGATCCGCTCCGCCCACCTGTTGAGGTGTGTGATCCGGCGGTGCTCCGAGCTTCCCGGAACGGTCAGATAGACGTCGCCCGCCGTGTGGGCGTCACTGACGACGAGGGCCAGCGCACCGGCCCCGGCCGACGCGCTCATCCCCTGGACGACGGCGCTGTCGGCGGCGAACCATGGAGTCGCCTCGCCACCCGTGAGCGGAACGGAGTACACCCAGGTGCGCCCCGCGTCGCGCGCACAGAACAGGAGTTGCTCCGCGTCGAGGAACAGGACCGCGGGCGTGACCCCGCGCGCGGACGCCACCAGCCGCCGGTCGAACCCGGCCAGCAGGTCGACGGGATCCTTGCCGCGGTCGTCGACGCGGTAGAGGCTCGCCCGCCGGCAGGGGCCCGGCGTGGGCTGTCCCGCGAAGACGACCCGGCCGTCCGGCGTCCAGCCCGTCCAGACGACGGTGCCGCCCCAGTCGCTCACCGGCCGAAGGTCGCCCGTGGCGCGGTGCAGCGCGTACACGTCCGCGAGCGGCCACGCCTCACGGTCGGCCGGGCGGCTCACCCCGAGGCTGATCGTTTCCCCGTCCGGCGACCAGGCAGGGGCGTGCACGTCGAAGCTCCCGTGCGTCAGCTGCCGCACCTCGCTCGCGCCCCTGCTTGAGCCCCCGCTCGTGTCCGGCCGCACCACGTGCAGATGGCGCCGCGCCTCCGGTACCAGACCGACGCCGTCGATCTTGTAGCCGAGGTCCTTGATGACCCGGGGGCTGCCGTTCCTCGTGCTCCCGGTCTCGGTCTCGTCCTCGGCGGCCGCGACGAAGGCGAGTTCGGTGCCGTCCGGTGACCACATCAGGTGGCTGACGGCCTTCAGGCCGCCGGCCAGGGAACGTACGGAGTGCTCGGTGGCGGACCACAGGAGCAGCGAGGTGCCCGGCCTTCCGGCCTCCCGCCCGAGATGGGCGAGCCACCGGCCGTCCGGCGACCAGCACGGGGCGTCCGCCCCGGCCGGGGCGACCACTTCGGGCTCGCTCGCGCCCTCGCCCTCACCCTCGTCTTCTCGCTCGGTGACGCTCTGCACGGTGAGGGTGGACGTCCACCGGTCCGCCGACTCGTCCGCCCGGCGGACGACGATCGCCACTCTGCTGCCGCAAGGGCTCAGCGCGACCTGCTCGGCGGTACGAAAGCGCCGGGAGTCGGTGAGTTCCAGCCTCAACTGCGCTTCTGCCGCATGCGATTGAGCCCACCTCGTGATTTTCACGGCGGCAGGCTAACAGCCGGGATCATGGGATTGAAGGGACCGGCCGGGGGCCTCAAGCAGTCCTCAACTCGTCTGTGCAGAAAGGGGATTGGGGCCCTTCATCCGGCAGCTGCGGCCTTGGTCAAGGCCGCCTCGATCCTGCGGTTCGTCGTCATGGGCGCGGTGACCAACGTGGCGACGGCGAGCAGCGCCGCACCGATCAGATACGGGGCGTGCAGACCGGCGACCGTCGCCAGGTAGCCGCCGAGCAGCGCGCCCAGCGGCGTGGGGGCCACAGCCATCAGACGAGCGGCGGCGGAGACCCGTCCCATCAGCGCGTCCGGCACGACGGCCTGGCGGATCGAGGGCCCCAGCACCATCGTGAGACCGAACGCCGCGGCCCGGAAGGTCATCGCGGCGGCCGCAGGCAGGGGAGCGGTGCACATGCCGAGGGCGAATTGGCTGCCGGTCAGGACGACGGCCCCCAGGATCAGCGCTCCACCGGTCCCCATGCGGTCCCGGAACCAGCCCGCCGCCACGGCTCCCAGCAGGCCGCCGACCGCCTCCGAGGTGAGCAGGAACCCGTAGCCCACCGGGCCGAGGCCCAGTTCCTCCTGGGCGAACAGGACGAACACCGCGGTGCCCGCACTGAAGGCGAGATTGCCGAAGGCGGGACGCAGTGCGAGACCGAGGAGCAGGGGGTCGCGGAACAGGTGCACGGCACCGGCGCGCGCGTCGGCGAGCAGCGAGCCCTTGGCGGTGCGGCTCTTCGGCGGAGTCCTCGGCAGCGAACGGATGACCAGCGCGCTGAGCAGGAACGACAGCGCATCGGCGACGAAGGGTGCGGCACGGCTGAGGAAGAAGAGCGCGGCGCCGGCCGGCGGGCCGAGGAAGCCGTGCGCGGCGGTCTGGGTGCTCTGCAGCCGCGCGTTGGCGCTCTGCAGCAGTGCCGGGTCCCGCTGGAGGACCTCGGGCAGGTACGCGGCGGCAGCCGTGTCGAACAGGATCTGACCGATGCACAGGAGGAACGCGACGACCACGAGCAGGGGCACGTCGATCAGGCCGAGGGAGACGGCACCCGAGGCGGCGACGAGCAGTGCCGCACGCGCGGCGTCGGACATCCACATGGTGCGCCGGCGGTCCCAGCGGTCCACCAGGGCGCCGCCGACGAGGCCGAAGAACAGCCACGGCAGCCGGGAGGCCGCGGCGACCACCGAGATCACCACCGGGTCGCGCGTCACGCCCGCGGCCACGAGCGGCAGCGCGGTCACATAGATGCCGTCACCGAACGCCGATACGCCGGAGGCGACCCAGACCCGCCGGAACGCCTTCGGTAAAGCCGGCTTGCCGCTCATGCCCGCGCCCCGTCCCCCGGCTTGCCGGTCGTGCCCGTTCCCCGCCTGCCCGGCTGGCCGGTCACTCCCGCTCCCCGCCCGCCCGGCCTGCTGCTCGTGCCCGTTCCCCGCCCGCCCTGCCGGTCATGCGCGCCCCCGTCCCCGGGCTTGCTGCTCGTGCCCGTTCTCGGCTCGCCCGGCTCACCGGTCGTGCCCGTACCCCGGCCCGCTGGATATACCCGCTCCCCGTCCCCCCGGCCCGCCGGTCACGTCCGCTGTCCGCTCCAGGGGCGGGTCCTGCGGGTTCCCTCGACCGCGACGGTCATCCCCGGGGCGATCTCCGTGAAGCCCGCGTCGTGCACCACCGGCAGGTCCGACCCGGTCAGTTCCCGCCACCGCGCCGCCGGTGCCGTACGCACGGACAGTGGGAAGCCCGCGTCGCGCCAGGCGGCCCGGTCCACCTCGTCCAGGTCCCACCAGGCGAGCTGCGCACCGTGCCCGGCCTGCGCCATCGACTTGCCCGCCGACATGTCGAGGTGCGGGTTCATCCACAGCACCAGCCCGCCGGGCTCCGGTTCGCCCGGTTCCCGGGGGTCGTCCAGATCGGTCCCCGACACCTGGAGCTTGGCCAGCTCCTTCGGCCAGCCGTCCAGCGGGACCGGCGGGAAGACCCGTACCTCGGCATTCTTGCCGGTGACCGTGATCCCCGGCAGCGCCGACGCCTTGCGCCACTCGGCGCCGCGCGCCCGCCGCACCACCTTGCGGATCCGGGCGTCCTGCCAGTCCCGCATCGCCCGGGCCCACTCGCCGGCGTCCTCGCCCGCGCCCTGCGACCGCTCGTCGGACAGGATCACCAGCACCGCCCGTGCCGCCGTCTCCAACGCGTCGGTACGGGCCGGGGGATCGGCCTTCTCGATGTGCACGACGAGGGGGAGTACGTACTGGGGCGCGTCGTCACGCGGATCGGGAGCGTTGCCCGGATCAGGAGTGTCGCGGGGGGCGGCGGAGGACGGACCGGGGGTGTCGTGGCTGATCATTCGGCCAAGTTTGCCAGGGCGTGACGCCGGGCTCCTTGTGGGACCAAAACCGGGCAAGCGAGGATGTGTACATGAAGAGCGATCTTTTTGCGTCAGAGAACATGGCCCAGCCGGCGACCGTCGCCGGCATGACCCTGCAGAACGCCAAGTCGGTGAAGTACGTCGTCAACGGCGAGATGCACGCCCGCCAGGGCGCGATGATCGCCTACCGCGGCAACCTCCAGTTCGAGCGCAAGGGCCAGGGCATCGGCGGCATGCTCAAGCGGGCCGTCACCGGCGAGGGACTGCCGCTGATGGCCGTGCGCGGCCAGGGCGAGGCGTGGTTCGCGCACGAGGCGCAGAACTGCTTCATCGTCGACATGGAGCAGGGCGACGCCCTCACCGTCAACGGCCGCAACGTGCTCTGCTTCGACTCCACGCTGTCGTACGAGATCAAGATGGTGAAGGGCGCAGGCATGACCGGCGGCGGCCTCTTCAACAGCCTCTTCACCGGGTACGGCAAGCTCGCCGTCGTGTGCGACGGCAGCCCGCTGGTCATCCCGGTCACCGGGCACCTGCCCGTGTACGTCGACACGGACGCCGTGGTCGGCTGGAGCGCCCAGCTCAACACCTCGCTGCACCGCTCGCAGTCGGTCGGCTCGATGATCCGCGGCGGCTCGGGCGAGGCGGTGCAACTCATGCTGCAGGGCGAGGGGTTCGTGATCGTACGCCCCAGCGAGCTCACCCAGACGAAGCCGACGGCGAACTGAAACTCATCGGGGTGGGCCGCCGCTACGGCCTCGGCGGGGACTGGGTGCTCCGCCGCATCGAACTGGAACTGCTCCCCGGCTCCCTGGTCCGCTTTCAAGGAGCCAACGGCACTGGAAAATCAACTCTGTTGAGGGTCCTGGCCGGGATCGACGCGCCCACCGAAGGGCGGATCGAAGTCCGCCCCCGCAGGGTGGGTTACGTCCCCGAGCGCTTTTCCGCCGCACTGCCCTTCACCGCGCACGGCTACCTGGTCCACCTCGGCCGCATCCACGGCCTGGGTCGCGCCGAGGCCGTGGAACGGGCGGGGGAGTGGCTGGAGCGATTCGGGGCGGCGGGCCACGCCCGTACCCCGGTGTCCGAACTCTCCAAGGGCACCGCCCAGAAGGTGGCCGTCGCACAAGCCCTGCTCGCCGCACCGGAGTTGCTGGTGCTCGACGAGGCGTGGACCGGCCTCGACGAGACGGCGAGGGGCGAGCTGGACCGGGTGGTGGCGGAGCGCGTCACGGCCGGGGCGACGGTCGCGTTCGTCGACCACGACCCGCGACGGCTCGCGGGAGTCGTGGACACGGTGTACCGGGTGGAGGGGCTCGGGCTGGTCCCGGCCAACTCCTCCACAACGGACGTCACTTCAGGGCCGCAGGTGCGGATCCTGGCGGTCGGGCCGCAGGGGTCCGCCGTACCGGCGGGGCTGCCGGGCGCGCCGTCGGCGGTACCGCAGGCCGACGGGGGCACGACGCTGACCGTGGCAGCGGTGCACTCCGACGGGGTGCTGCGGGCACTCCTCGGCGCCCGGCCGCCGTGGCACGTACGGGAGGTCGTGGCGCTGGACGACGCGTCCGCGCACAGTGAGCACAACGAACCGGAACGGGAACAGGCGTGAACGCACTGCTGCGGTACCAACTCGCCCTGCTCGCAAGGTCGCAGCGGTGGATCGCCCCCGTCCTCCTCTACGCGGCCTTCCTCGCCATCGGCGTGCAGGGCGGCCAGCCCGTCCTCGACTCGCTCGGTTACGGCGCCGCCGTCCTGCTGCCCGTCGCTGCCTGGCTCGTCCGGGTCTGCGTCACCAACGAACCCCCGGCGGCCCGGCACTGCGCCGCCGCGGCCACCACCCCGGCCCGCGTGCACCTCGCCTCGCTGCTGGCAGCGGCCGGCAGCACGGCGGCGCTCGGCGCGCTGGGCACCGCGTTCGTGGTGCTGATCAGCAGATGGACGGACACCGACGGCGGCGTCCGCGTCTCCCCGCTGTCCGCGGCGGCGGCCGGGCTGCTCGCCGCTTTCACCTGCGCGCTGCTCGGCACGGCCGTCGGCGCGCTGTGCAACTGGCCGCTACTGCGCGGCACCGGCTGGAGCATCGCGCTCACCGCACTCGGTGCGCTGCTGGTGCTGGTCACCGTCGGTTCGCCCGCCCGTGCGGCGGTGACAGGCCTGGTCAGCGGGTCGCACACCGCGAGGGTCGGGCTTCCTCTGCTGCCGTTCGCCGTGGCGGCACTGCTCGCGTGCGCGGCGGGCGCGGTGGCCTGCCGACTGTCCTCCCGGCGCAGCTGAAGAGGGGCGGGTCCTTCAGGTAGGTTAGGGTCACCTCACCACAGCGAGGGAGACGGTCACGCATGTCCTCAACGACCGCTGGCGCACCGCACGTTCAGGGAAACGCGGAGTGGGTGACCACACGCGACGGCCGCAAGCTGTACGCGATGGTGCTGCCGGGGCCGGGTGAGGGGCCGTCCCCGGACGAGGCTGCCGAGGACGCCCCGACCGTCGTCTTCGAGGCGGGCGCGGCGACCACCCGTTCCTCCTGGGCGCTGGTGCAGCCCCTGGTGGGCAAGTGGGCGCGGGCGGTCGTCTACGACCGCGCCGGGCTCGGCCGCAGCCCCGCCGACCCGGGTCCCCGGACGCTGCGCCGGATGGCGGACGACCTGGAGGACCTGCTCGACCACTTCGGCCCCGGCCCCTTCGTCCTCGTCGGGCACAGCGCGGGCGGGCCGATCGTGCGCCTCGCCGCCGCCGGACGCCGGGAGCAGGTCCCCGACGAGGCCCACGCCCAGATCCGTGGCCTGGTGCTCGTCGATCCCACCGACGAGGGCGTCGACCTGCTGTTCCGGCCCGGTTTCCGCCGGGCCGAGCGCGCCGTCATCGCGGTCAACCTGCTGCTGGCACGGCTCGGACTGCTCGGCCGTCTCTACGCCCCGCTCGCCGCCGGGCTGCCGGACGACGCGCGGCGCGACCTGCGGAGCGAGGGATTCACCGTCGGGCTGGTACGGACCCAGCGGGCCCAGGCCCGTACCTTCCTCGACGAAGTCGCCGCCTTCCGCACGACGCCGCCCGACCTCAAGTCCCTTCCCGTCACGGTGATCTCCGGGAAGCTCGCGGGCGGCGGCATGAACGCGGCCACCCGCGCCGCCGTCAACGCGGCACACGCCCGCTCGGCCGCGGCCGCCTCGCCCGGCAAGCACGTGATCGCCGAGCGGTCCGGCCACTACGTTCCGCTCACCGATCCGGACGTGATCGCCGAGGAGATACGCCTGCTCGCCACCGGGACAGCCGCAGAACCCCGGCCCTGGGGTCCGCGCCCCTAGCTCCGCCCGATGAGCTCCGACACTTTCACGAACCGGTACCCCTTCTTCCGTAGTTCCGGCACGACCCGCCGCAGCGCCTTCTCCGTCACCGGCGCCGCACTGCGGGTGCAGTGCATCACCACCAGCGAGCCAGGCTTCACCCCGGCCAGCACCTGCTCCGCCACCGCGTCCGCGTCCGTCGCGAACGCGTCACCGCTGACCACGTCCCACTGCACCGCCGTCACCTTGGCGGGCCCGAGGGTGCGCAGCGCCCGGTCGTCGTAACACCCGCCGGGGAAGCGGAAGTACGGCACCACATTGCGTGCCCCCGCCTTCCGGAACGCGGCGAACGCCCGGTCCACGTCCGCCCTCATCGCGTCCGGGGCCACGGTCGGCAGCCCGTAGCAGGGCGACTTGAAGGCGTGATGGCTGTACGAGTGGTTGGCGATCTCGAAGAGCGGGTCGGTGCCGATCGAGCGCGTCTGGGCCGGGTACTCCTCGGCCCACCGCCCCGTCATGAACACCGTCGACGGCACCTTCCAGCGGCGCAGCGAGGCGATCAGCTCCGGATTGTCGAAGTGCTCGCCGCGTGCCGCGCGCGGGCCCTGGTCGGCGGTCATGTCCGCGTCGAAGGTGAGCGCGACGACCTTCTCCTGGCCTGCGCCCCTGTTGCGGTGGGCGCGGGCCCGCTCGAAGACGGGCGTGAGACCGCCGGGCCCGGCCGCGACGGTGGGCGGCGCGGCCGGGGCGGGCGACGCGGGGGACGCGGACGGGGACAGCGGCGGGGACACGGGCGCGGAGGTCGACCGGTGTGGCTGTGGGGCGCTGCTGCCGTCACCGGCCCGGTCGGCCCCGTCCGTTCCGCACCCCGTGAGGACCGTACCCAGAACCGCCGCTGCGATCATTCTTCGTACAAAAGTGGTCACTCACGGAAAGTAGCCGATCATTTCCCGCCGTCAGGTCAGCGGCACGGATCCCTGTGCATCAGTAATACTCTCCAAGTGACTTCACTTCTTACACCGGGCGCTGCGCAGGGCGACGGGATCCGCATCCGCCGGGCCACCGCCCGCGATGCCAAGCGCCTCACCCGCCTCGTCCGCACCTCCCGCGCCTACGAGGGTCCGTACGAGTCGATGGTCGCGGGCTACCGGGTCGGCCCGGACTACATCGAGCACCACGAGGTGTACGCGGCCGAGTCGGGGGAGGGACAGGTGCTCGGTTTCTACGCGCTGGTCCTCGACCCGCCCGAGCTGGACCTGATGTTCGTCGCGGACGCGGCCCAGGGCCTCGGCATCGGCCGCCGTCTGATCGCCCATCTAGCCGAACGCGCCCGCGAGGCGGGTCTGACGGAGGTGCGGATCGTCTCGCACCCGCCGTCGGAGGGCTTCTACCGCAGCGTCGGCGCCGAACCCGTCGGCACGGTCGCGGCCAACCCGCCCGCCGTGCTCTGGGACCGCCCCGAGCTCGTGATCCGCTTCTAGGGCCGGGGAGCGTGGGGTCTGTCGGCGAGGAGGTCCTTCGTGCCGGTGAGGTAGCCGGCCTGGAAGCGGCTCTCCGCGCTGAGGTCCTTGAAGATCTCGGCGATGTACTTGCGGCAGGTGCGCAAGGAGACGCCGAGGCGACGGGCGATCGCGTCGTCCTTCAGACCCTCGCTGAGCAGACTGAGGATCGTGTGCGCCAGATCGGCACGGACCGTCCTGTCCTGGTCCGTTGGGCTGTAGGGAACCGCGATGCCCCATGAATGGTCGAAGGCGTTGCAGAGGAAGGCGACCGTGGAGGGGTCCCGGACGACGACGGCGCCGCCGTTCGCCTCGTGGTGCGGGAGGAACACGACCGAACGGTCGAAGGCGATCATGCGGCCCAGGAGTTCGGGGAGCGTGCGCACCTGCGCCCCTGCGGCGGTGACGCGTTCGGCATACTCCTGCGTCGGCGCGTGGCGGCGCGAGGTGTGCTGATAGAGGGAACGCATCTGAACGCCGCGCTGAAGCATCGCCAGATCGCGTTGGAACGCCTCTTCCAGTTCTCCGGCCGGGCGGCCGCCGCCCGGCTGCGAGGTCATCAGCTCATGGCGGCAACCGGCGCTGGCCTGCTGGATCAGGGAGATGGCGGCGTCGAGCGAGTCCACGATCTCCAGAGGCGCCGTTCTGACCTCGTTGTCCGTGCCCGCCGCGTAGAGCGCGGCCAGTGAGTCCATGGTGTCCCAGACGGAGTACAACTCGGCCAGTCCGCGGCGCAGCCGTGATTCATTGGCCGCCACTTCGGCTGCCAGCATCTGAGGATCGACCGCGTTCCAGACGGGCTCGGGCGCTTCCGGGTCGGATCCCGCGGTCAGCGGCTCGGCCAGGCGGAACAGTGAGATGGACGCCAGGGCGGATGCGGACCTGGCCACTTGCTCGCGAGGCAGGCCGAGAGCCGCCGCGGCATCAGCGACAACCAGACAACCATGGGTAACAGCCCACCCGTACACCTGCATGTCCACGGCATTGAGGCGTTGCAACCGGGCCTGATTGCCCGTTGTGTGGGTGTTGGTCATCATGTGCCTGCCTTGCAGCTTGGTGTTGGACACCATGATGAAGGCCAATCCTCTGGACTGAAATAGCTATCCGTTGTGATCCTGCTTCAAGAGCCGGGCGCCACTTCGCGCCGGCTGACAGAAAATGCCCGGGGGAACATCGTGAATGCCACGCGCCGAATCTCGGCGATAACACTGTCACTGGCGGCACTTGTTGTCGCAGCCACGGTCGCGGTCGCTGGATCGACCGGCGGGGGAACTTCACCGCAATCCGTTAATGCTGTGAGCAAGGTCACTGAGGTCGTTGTGTCGATTCCCCAGTCCGACACGGGCTGGAGCTAGCTTCCGCGAAGCTGCCCGTTGAGTATTCGCAGCTTTCCTGGATAAGTCGAGTCGCCATCGGCGGCCCGTGACGCAGTGGGGCGAAATCCTGGCGCACGGGTTGAATTGTCCGCATTGCCGGGTTGTCTGAGCCAGGTGCATCCTGTGGCCGGCGTCGGCCCGGTGCTGACTTTTTGCGATCGACTGCGCTCCCCTTTCACCACCTATTTCTCCGAGCCAAGGTTTCTCGTGCCGAACCTGAGATTCGTAAACGCCGAAGAGACAGTGGAATTCGACGGAAAAGTTGAATTGAAAGAGATGGGCGACTTCATCACGTTCGGCTGTAGATCCGGAAAGTGCGGGATCTGCTCCGTGCGGGTCGTCAGTGGTGCGGAGAACCTGTCGCCCAAGACCTCTCACGAGGAACGTCTCTTTGCGCTGCTCAAGGAGTCCGACCCAGCCGTTCGCCTGGCTTGCCAAAGCCGGGCGCACGGTGACGCTGTCCTGTTCGAAATCAACTAGTGGAGACATCAAGATGGAAAACACGAACCGCCTGACCGACCGCGCGCTGCTGCGTCCGAAGCCTTTCCTGTCCAGTGAGGAGAGCAAGCGGACCAAGGAAGAGATCGACTCCTTCCTGGACGCGAAGATGGAGGAGTGGAACGACACCGTTCCGTATGCGCGTCACCTGGAGGGCAGCGAGGTCAACCTGCCCTACTACAAGCAGACGCTGGTGGAGCACGCCTGGCGCATCCGCCTCATGCGCACCGCGCAAGCCAATGCTCTCCACAAGATCACCCGTATTAACGCCGAGGCCGCCCAGCTCTACGCGGCCTATCAGGACGAGGAGATGCTGCACGACGTCCTGTTCCTCACGGACGCCGAGAAGGTGGGGCTCTCCGCCGAGCAGGTCTTCGCGACCGAGCCGAACTTCAACACCCGGCTGCTCGCGGGATACCTCTACTTCGTCGCGGAGCACGAGAAGCCGCTGGGCGTCATCTGCTACAGCTACCTGGTGGAATACACCACGCAGACGATTACCCCGAAGCAGATCAAGGCGATGTCCGAGTCCCTGGGCAAGGACCTGATCGTGGGTCAGGCCGCCCACCTGAACACGGACATCGTCGAGGACCACACGCAGGACATGTGGGACATCCTGAGCCTCTTCATCGAGAGCGAGCAGGACATCGTCGACATCAAGCGGTACATGGCGGAAATTCAGGAACTCCTGAAGATGTTCTTCGTCGACCTCTACGAGCGTTTCGCCTCCGAAGCTCCCCAGGCTGCCTGAGCACACACCTGCATACGACTCGGCCGGCCCCCACCCCCGGGCCGCCTTGCCGCCCGGGGGCGGGGCTCTGTCTCAGGACGACAGCCCTTCCCCCGGGCCACGTGATCGAGGAAAGGAAAGACGCGTGGCTGGAGAACCTGGATTTCTGATCCTCTCGCACCAGCTGATGTCCATGGTGGGCCCGCTTGCTACCGCGTTGAGCCGCCGTGGAATCAAAACCTACGTACTGGCATCGAAGCCGACGCGGGACGTGGATTCGGGATGGCGGTCCGAGGTGGAAACCCTGTACATCACCGATGCCCATGCGCTTCACAGTTCGGACATCGACCTCTTCTTGAAAGAGCTGTCCGCGGCGGACGTGAATCTGCTCGGATGCGTGACCGTCTGGGACGCCTACCGGGAGCTGATGGCATACGCGAACCAGCAGATCGGGACGGCCGACCTTTCGGAGGAGGGAGTACGCCTCCTCCGTGACAAGCTGGCCATGCGGGAATGCCTTCGCGAAGCAGGGCTGTCGGAAGTGACAGCCTGGCCGCTCGAAGAGGACCGCTATCTTTCCTTGCAGGACCGAACGCGCTATTTCATCAAGCCGCGGGAGGGTCTTGCCTCTCTGGGTGCGTTCCGCGCCGACCGGCTCGGTGAGTTCGGAGAACTCGACACCCTCTGGGAAGGGGCACAGGGCGACAGCGCCTATGCGGGTGTCTTCACCGGGCGCCGTTCCTTCATCCTGGAAGAATTCATCGACGGCATCGAGTGCAGCTTCGAAGTCAGTGTGCTCGAAGGTGAGTCGACGGTGCATGCCGTGCACGAGAAGATCGACCTCCAGCAGTCCGGCCGGACGACACTGGAGAACGCCTGTGTCTGCCCGCCCAGATCGCTCGACCCCGGCGAGGTCGGAGCCGGCATCGCCTACGTACGGCGCTGCTTGCGGGCACTTGGCGTGACCACCGGCGTCTACCACGCCGAAGCACGCTTCCAGCGAGGCCGCGGTTGGGAGCTGGTCGAGGCCAATCCCCGTATCGGCGGGGCGTGCATCGTGCCGAGCACCCGCCGGCACAGCGGAGTCGACCTCCTGGAACGCTGGCTCGACCTCCTGCTGGGCCAGGCAGCCCCGTCCGACGGGCCGGGCCAATCCACGGACCGCAGCACCTTCTTCCGCGTCTTCTTCGGTGAACCGGGAAGGCAGATCGCGCGGTTGGACCGTCGGCCCGGACGGATCGAGGCGTTGGAGGAGAAGATATTCGTGAAGGAGGGCGAACATCTCCCCCTCGTCGACCGGGAGATATTCATCGGCCAGGCGCTGTGGGACATCACCTCGCTGAACCCGGACGTCCTTGAGGACTTCTTCCACGAGACCGAGTCCCACCTCAAGGTCGAGTACCGCCCATGAACATCGTCATCCTCCACAGGATCCCCTTCGCCAGGGTTCGCTACGACATGGCGATCGACCATGAGGAACACACCGTCCGCTATCTCGGTGCGGCCGGAGGGTTCGACGGCGTTCCGACTCCTTCGGAGCACCGGGTCCTCGAAGGCCCCACCAGTGACACGCGGGCGCTCGCCAAGCAGCACGCCGACTGGCTGGGCGAAGCGGACCGGCTGATCGCCCGCTCCGAGTACGACCTGCTCCCGGCCGCCCTGCTGCGTGAGGAGTTCGGCATCCCGGGCGACCTGCCGGACGCGGTGCTGCCGGTGCGCGACAAGTGGCTGATGCGCACGCTGGCGGCCGACGCCGGAGTTCCGCAGCCCTCGTTCTGGAGTGCCGAGGAGTTCCGCCGGGATGCGCCCGGCGAGGGAACGTATCTGGTCAAGCCAAGGCTTGAGGCATCGAGCAGCGGTATCGAACTCGGGGGGACGGAGCGGATCCTCGCAGTGCTGGACGGCGTCGAGGATCCCGAAGGCGTCTTCGTCGAGGAATTCGTACCCGGGGAGATCTGGCACCTCGACGGCTACGTCCAGAGCGGCGAGTTCGGGCCCGTCGTCTGCAGCGCCTACGTCGGCGACTGCCTCAGCTTCGCCTTCGGCAGCCCGCTCGGATCGGCCCAGCGGCCCGACGAGCCGGGCGCGCTGTCCCTGCTGCGTCGGACACTGGCCGCGCTGGGGCAGAGCGACGGCTGCTTCCACTTCGAGGCCATCCGCGCGCAGGACGGCCGGTTCCTCTTCCTGGAGACCGCGAGCCGGGTGGGTGGGGCCGGAGTGGCGGACACCTTCGAGCTGCGCACCGGAATCAACCTCTACCAGGCGGATCTGCGACACCAGCTCGGAGGCCTCCCGCCGGACTCCCTGCCGGAGTTGTCGTCGGACTACTACGGCTGGTTCGTCTATCCGGCGCACCACAGTGCCGAGCGCACGGTCCTTGATTTCGACCCTGCCCTGTATGCGGGCCGCCTCCGCTCATTCATTCAGAACGCCAGCCCTGCCTCCCGTCCCGGACAGATCACTTATGCGACGGGAGCGACGCCGCTCTCCGGAATCGCACAGGGCACCGCAACAGGTGTACGGACCACCCTGGAAGAGATATTCGCCAGGACAGCAGTTTTGGAGCAGCGATGAGTAGCGATTGCTTTGTCGTAACCGGATACAACAACACTCGGATTTATGACATTGCCAAGTTGCGCGAAATCTGCCGCCAGGAGTACGGGGCGAAGGTCGTCCTGGTCACGGAGCAGGCGAAGCCGGAGGACCACGAGGCAGCCGATGTGGTCCTGGTGTCCCGGCTCGGCGAGGTCGGTTCGGCCGACGCCGCCGAGCCGATCGCCGCGGAACTGCGCCGACTGGGCCTGAAGCCCGTGGGGATCCTCCCCTTCTCCGATCGCGGCGTGCCCATGGGTGCGTGCCTGGCAAGCTACTTCGCACTGCCCGGTGCCGATCCGGCGCAGGCACTGATCGGTCTCGACAAGCGGCGATTCCGCAGGCTCGAAGCCGGGGCCGCGGCCCATCCGGCCGGCTACGAGCCCTTGCGGAGCCTGCCGGTCGGCACACTCGACGAGTTCGAGGCCGCAGTCGAGCGGCTCGGCGGCACCGCCTTCGTCAAACCCGTCGGCGAGGGCAACAGCCGCGGCTGCCAGGCCGTGTCCGGCGTGAGCATGTGCCGGAGCGTCTGGGAGACGTTGGAGCCCTACCACCGCACAGGTGTCATGGTCGAGTCCCTGGTGCGCGACGCGCACGAGTACAGCTGGGACTTCGTCGGGGGTTTCCGGTGGCTGACAGAGAAGCGGACCACGACGCGGAGCCGGTTCCGTGCCGAGGTGCAGCAGATCGTGCCGGCGCCGCTGGAGCCGGCCGAGGACGACGCCCTGGACCGGGCCGGCGAGCACGTCCGGCAGCTGGTCTCCACCAGCAGCGGTGCGTTCCACAACGAGCTGTTCCTCCGGGCGGACGGCGTTTCGGCGGTGGAAACCAACATGCGCCCGGGTGGCATGCACATCTGGGACCTGGCCCAGCTCTCCTTCGAGGACTTCGATCCTTGGCGCACCTGGCTCCGGTGGGCGGTGAGCGGGGAAACGAGGCACATCAAGCTGAAGCCGCGTGCCTACAGCGGAATCCGCATGCTCGCTGCCCCGAGCGACGGCATCCTGATTTCCCTTCCCGACATTTCGAAATTGGCCCAGGAACTCGAAATCCCGGTGCATCGAGCAGTGTTCACGAAGTCCGTTTCGGACCGAGTCAGTGCCGATGTCATGGACAATTCCGGGTTTATCGGCCACATCATACTGGTCGCCGATCACAGCAAGACGCTCGTGGACCGACTGGATGAGCTGGCCCATGCCGTCGAGGCACAGACCGTGGTCCATCCCCGATGAGGATCCGCGAATTCCCAAGGAGCTGTCGTGCATAGCTGGCGTATTCAGGTCTTCCTCGGGTCGCGCATGTTCTCCACCGTCGGTGACCAACTTCTGCAGTTCGCGGTACCGCTCATCGTCTACACCGCGACCGGGAGCGTGTCCCTGGCAGGTCTGGCCTTCATGGTCGAGTGGCTGCCGCGGCTGTTCTCGCTCCCCGTCGCCGGTCTGCTGACCGACCGGTTCGGGGGGCGCCGCGTCTACACCGTCGCCGACGGGCTGCGAGCCGTTGCCTGCGCGCTCACCCTGCTGGCGCTGTTCCGCTGGCCCGCCCACACCTTCGCCTGGACCGCCGCCCTCATGGCCGTCTGCGCCTTCTGCTACGCGCAGGCGTTCATCGCACTGGAATCGACCGTGCCCGACCTGGTGCCGGAGAAGGACCTGGCGAAGGCGCAGAGCGTGCTCCAGGTGATCAACAGCGGTGCGGGGGTGTTCGGTCCTGCCCTCGGCGGCGTACTGCTGATCTGGATCCCCCCGACGCACCTGTTGTCGGTCGCCGGGGCGATGTTCGCGGTGAGCGCCCTCGGGGTGCTCGCGCTCAAGGGCATCGGAAGCCAGGCTTCGCGGGATGCCGGTGCGGTGCGGCGAAGCGTGTCGGACGACCTCCGTGTCGGCGTCCGCAGCCTGACGGCCAAGCCGGTACTGCTGTCTCTCGTCGGGGTGAGCATGGTGGTCAACCTCATGGTCGGGCTCGCCGTGGCGACAGGGGCAGCCCTGACCGTCGGGCACTTCAAGCAGGACGACAGCGTATTCGCCAGCCTCCAGATGGCCGTGGGAGTGCTTTCCATTGCCGCCTTCGTCCTCATGCCGTGGCTGTTGCGCCGCGTTTCGGTCTACCGGATCGGCGCCGTCGCCTTCGTCGTGAGCGCCGTCGGGGGAGTGCTGATGGGCGCGGCCCCGACGTTCCCGGCCTATGTCCTCGGCTATGGCCTCTGCATCGGCCTGTGCGGGCTCTTCAACGTCTTCATCCGTCTCGAACGGCTGCACTGGATCGAGCCGGAGGAGCGAGGGCGGGTCATCAGCCTGATCGTGCTGCTCAACCAGAGCACGATGCCGATGGCCGGGTTGCTGGTGGCGGTGGTCGGCGGATGGCTTCCCGTGCAGACGCTCTTCCTGGTGGTCGGAGCGGTGGCTTCGATCGTTTACGTGCTCGTGCTCCGTCCGTTGAAGTCGCGGGCCGTCACAGCACAACCGGTTGAGCAAGCACTCAGTGGCTGACCGTTTCAGTGGCTGACTATTTCGAGAGTGAACGGAGGAGAAAACTCAATGAGCAGTGACGAGTTGTACGCGCTCACTGTCCAGGACGTGGTGAAGCAGGCGGCGGACGTGGTGACGATCACGCTTCGGATCGCCCCGGAAATCCGTGACCAGTTCCACTACCTGCCGGGCCAGTACCTCATGGTCCGTCATCCCGGGGGCGGTGAGGACGAATTCCGCTCCTACTCGATCTGCCAGGCGCCGCCTGCCGCGGGCGGGGGTCCGGAGACCGTTCGGATCGCCGTCAGGCTGCTGGGCCCCGGTGGCTTCGGCGAGTTCGCCCACTCGAAGCTGAGCCCGGGTGACACCGTCGACGTCCTTCGGCCGACGGGGCGGTTCCGGCTTCAGCCGGCGGCCCGCCACATCGCGACCGCCGCCGGTTCCGGAATCACCCCCGTCCTCGCCATGGCAGAGGCGGCGTTGCTCCGCGGTGACGAGTTCTCCCTCGTCTATGGAAACCGCACTGAGGAAAGCACCATGTTCGCCGACGAGATAGCCGACCTTGAGGTTCGCTTTCCCGACCGGTTCACAGTCCTTCACGTCCTCTCCCGGGTTCCCCGGGAGCATCATCGCTCCGGCCGCATCGATGCGGCCAACCTGCCTGCGTTGCTCGGAGCCACGGGCTGGGGCGCCACGGATGAGGAAACACACTTCTACCTCTGCGGCCCGGCCGGGATGGTCAAGGACGTGCGGTCCTTCCTCACGGCTGCCGGGGTCGGGCGGAAGCGAGTGCACTCCGAGCTCTTTTCGGCACTGGTCCACTGACCGTCCACTGGCTGACCGTCACATAAATGAGAGCGAGACGATGAAGAGCAACTCGATCATTCCAGGTGTTGTCGACGGACGTGTGAGCGCGTTCCCCAACGAGGACGGTGACATTTCCGTGCACATCGTGATCGGCAAGATCGGAAGCAGCGACGAGACAGGTGACCGTGTCGAACTCATTATCACTCGCGAGAATGCCGGGCGCATCGGCGAGGCCATGATGGCCGGTCGGTCGAACGGTGTTCCGTGCTCCGTGGGCGTGGCCCTCCAGCGCACCCTGGTGTAGCCGATCCCTCCTGCGCGGTCCTTCCTGCGCGGTCCCTCGTCCGCGGCCCCCGCGCGCGGTCCTGCGCGGGTCACCCCACCTCAAGCAACCGCTCGCGGCACTCCGCCACGTCGAAGCCGGCTTTCGGATACTGCGGATCCAGCGCCTCCAGGTGTTCCAGGAGGAGGTTGCTGATCGCCCAGTTCCGGTACCACTTGCGGTCGGCGGGGACCAGGTACCAGGGGGCCGCGTCCGTCGAGCACCGCCGGAGCGCGATCTCGTACGCCTGCTGGTAGGCGGGCCACAGGGCGCGCTCGTCGATGTCGCCCGGGTTGAACTTCCAGTACTTCTCCGGATTGTCGAGCCGTTCGAGCAACCGGCGCTTCTGCTGCCTGTAACTGATGTGCAGGAAGACCTTGACGAGGGTGACGCCGCTGTCGGTCAGGGACTTCTCGAAATTGTTGATCTGGTCGTAGCGGCGCTCGATCTCCGCGGGCGGGGCGAGCTCGCGGACCCGGCCGATGAGTACGTCCTCGTAGTGCGAGCGGTCGAAGATGCCGATCTCGCCCGCCGCCGGGAGCGCCTTGGTGATGCGCCAGAGGAAGGAGTGCGCGCGCTCCTCCTCGGTCGGCGCCTTGAACGCGCGGATCCGGCAGCCCGACGGGTTGAACTGGCCGATGACGTGCTTGACCGTGCCGCCCTTGCCGCTGGTGTCCATGCCCTGGAGCACCAGCAGGACCCGCCGGGAGTCCCCTGCGGTGCTCGACGCGTAGAGGCGCTCCTGGAGGCTGCCGAGGCGTTCGCCCAGCAGAGCGGCGGCGGCCACCCCCGCGGCCTTGTCCTGCGGGCCGACAGGGGTGGCGTCCGCCGCGTGCACCGCGAGGGAGACATGGGAGGCAGGAGGGATGCGGAGGGTGTCGCGGACGGAGTGACCGGACTGGTCCCGCGGCTTGTTCTTCTTGGACATGGGGGCAGCCCTCCGGCGTGGTCGTCGAGGCGGACCACTCGATCGTGCGCCGAATCGGCGCCGGGCGCGAGTCGCTGGGCGCGTACGGCCGGGGCGGCGCCTCAGGGGCGCGGGGCCGTGCCGGACCTGCGGCTCCGCCGCGCGGGCGCGGCCGGCCACAAACGTGCCCGCACATGTTCCCCGCCCCCCGGAGGGAGGCCTTGCGTCAGTCGTCCCAGGGTCCCGTCACCGCGAAGGTCGTCCCCGGTGTGTAGCAGTTGACGTACATGGTCGATTCGTCGGGCGAGAAGGTGACTCCCGCGAACTCGCCCCACTCCGGCTTCTCCGGCGTGCCGATGTTCTGCCGGCCGCGGGCCATCGCGTACACCTGGCCCTTCCTGCTCAGCCCGTACACGTGCTGCGCCCCGTCCCCGTCCTCGCAGACCATCAGTCCGCCGCTCGGCGCCAGACAGATGTTGTCGGGGGACTCGCCCGGCAGCTGGATGTCCGTCGAAGGGCCGAAGACCACGACCAGGGTGAGGCGGCGGCGCCTCGGCTCGTACTTCCAGATCTGGCCGAAGTGGTCGCGGGCCGAGCCCTCCTTCGAACGGGCGAAGCTGGAGACGAAGTAGACGACGCCGTCGCCCCAGTAACAGCCCTCCAGCTTCTGGGCGTGCGTGATGCCCTTGGGGCCGAAGTCCTGGAAGCGGATGGGGGTTTCCTTGGCGAGCGGGTCCGGGACCGGCACCCACTCCACCCCGCCGAAGCACTTCCCCGTCTCGTGGACGGCGGACAGGTCAGGGACGCCCGGGACCCGCATCGCTTCCAGGGTGCCGCCGGCCCGCAGCGAACCCACTCCGCCGTGCGGCTTCTCGGGGAGGAAGCGGTAGAAGAGGCCGAAGGGGCGGTCGAAGGCGTCCTCGGTCTCGTACACGATGCCGCTCTTGGGGTCGACCGCGATCGCCTCGTGCTGGAAGCGGCCCATCGCGGTCAGCGGGACCGCGCCGGTGCGGTGCGGGTCGGCCGGGTCGACCTCGAAGATGAAGCCGTGGTCCTTGGTGTAGCCGTTGGTGCCGGCCTTGTCCTCGGTCTCCTCGCAGGTCAGCCAGGTGCCCCAAGGGGTGGGCCCGCCCGCGCAGTTGACGGCCGTGCCGGCGACTCCGACCCGTTCGTCGCGTACGTTGCCGCGGCCGTCGAGGGTGAGGACCGTACAGCCGCCCTTGCCCATCGGGTCGTACGTCAGGCCCTTGACCGTGGGGACGGGGATCTTGCCGGAGACCCGGTTCTCGTGGTTGCGCACCAGGTGGACCCGGCCGCGGTGGCCCCTGAAGGCCGCCATGCCGTCGTGATTGCTCGGTACCCTGCCCTCGCCCGAGCGGAGCGGATCGCCCTCGCGGGAGAGGACCCTGTAGCGGAAGCCCCGGGGGAGGTCGAGCAGGCCCTTCGGGTCGGGCAGCAGCGGCCCGTACCCCGCGCGGCCGTGCCCTCCGCCGCGCGGTCCGGCCAGTGCCGTACCCGCGAAGACTTCGGAGAGTGCACCGGTGAAGGCGATCCCGGCACCCAACGCACCTGTGCGAGCGAGGACTTGACGACGCGAAGCGGTTCTCGCGGCTGCTTCTGATGTTTCGGACATGAGGCAAACTCCCTGCTGGCGGACAGGAATGTGACCCGCACGTGTGTACCACGCAACAGGTGGCACGTGAACCGTGCGGGCCACAACGCCTCGGGCGGTGCCCGGAGTTACCCCGAAATCGGCGCCGGATCGGACCGGTTGCGCGCACGGGATCGGACCGGTGCGCGCACGGGATCAGACGACCGGAGCGCGCACCGGATCGGACCGGCGCACGCACCGGATCAGACCAGCTTGGCGTCCAGCGTGATGTTCTTGACGCCCGCCAGCGCCTGGCTGACCGGGCAGTTCTTCTTGGCGTCCTCGGCGGCGGCCTGGAAGTCCGCCTCGCTCAGCTCCGGAATCTCGGCCTCCACGGTGAGGACGATGCCGGTGATGCCCTCGCCCGGCTGGAAGGTCACCGCGGCGGACGTGGTGATCCGGGTCGCGGTGTAGCCCTTGCCGGCCAGCCCGTGCGAGAGGGCCATCGAGTAGCAGGAGGAGTGCGCGGCGGCGATCAGCTCTTCGGGGCTGGTCTTGCCGTTCGCCTCCTCGGCGCGCGAGGGCCAGGACACGGCGTAGCTGCCGACGTTGGAGGAGTCGAGCGAGACGGTGCCCTCACCGTCCATGAGGGTGCCGTTCCAAACGGTGTGCGCGTTACGGGTGGTGGCCATGGTGGGTCCCTTCGGGAGCGAACAGATGCAACGCCCTCGAACCTACTGTGCGACGAGGCCCTTCGCGTCCCGGGCCAGTGCCGTCAGCCGGGAGATCGCCCGGAAGTACTTCTTCCGGTAGCCGCCGTTCAGCATCTCGTCACTGAACAGCTTGTCGAACGGCAGCCCGGACGCGAGCACCGGCACCTCGCGGTCGTACAGCCGGTCCGCGAGGACCACGAGCCGCAGCGCGGTCGACTGGTCGGGCACCGGCGTGACCCCGGTCAGACAGACCGCCCGGAGATCGTCCGTCAGCGCCCCGTACCGGCTCGGGTGCACCTTCGCGAGGTGGTCGAGCAGGGCGGGGAAGGCGTCCAGGCTGGCGCCTCCGGTCGCGTACGCGGCCTTCGTGACCTGCTCGTCGGTGTACGGAGGCGGAGCTTCCGGAAGCCCCCGGTGCCGGTAGTCCTCACCGTCGATGCGCAGCGGCCTGAAGTGCGCCGAGAGGCCCTGGATCTCGCGCAGGAAGTCGGCGGCCGCGAACCGGCCCTCGCCGAGCTTGCCCGGCAGCGTGTTGGAGGTCGCGGCCAGCGCCACACCCGCCTCGACCAGCCTGCTGAGCAGCGAGGACACCAGCACCGTGTCCCCCGGGTCGTCCAGCTCGAACTCGTCGATGCACAGCAGCCGGTGCCCGCTCAGGGTGGCCACGGTCTGCTGGAAGCCGAGCGCGCCGACCAGATTGGTCAGCTCCACGAACGTGCCGAAGGCCTTCAGCGACGGCTCGGCGGGCGTCGCGTGCCAGAGGGAGGCCAGCAGGTGCGTCTTGCCGACGCCGTACCCGCCGTCGAGGTACACCCCGCGCGGCCCGGCCGACGCCTTCGCGGCGGGCTTCTTCGCGAACCAGCGCCGCTTCCCGCTCTCCGGCGTGGCCCCGAGCCCCGCCGCGAAACCGCTCAGCACGGTGACGGCCTCGGTCTGGCTGGACTGCTTCGGGTCGGGCACGTACGTATCGAAACGTACGGAGTCGAAGCGCGGCGGCGGCACCATCTCGGCCACGAGCCGGTCTGCGGGGACGCGGGGCTCGCGGGCGCACAGGGAGAGGGGGACCGCGTCGGCTATGGGGCCGGAGCCCTGCTCGGACACGGACGACGACTTCGGCAAAGACGGCTGTGAGGACGACACAACCGTCCACTCTAAGCTCCGCTCCGGGCTGCGCGGGCACCGTGCCAGACTGCCTCCCATGCGACGCCTGTTCCCTGTGACCGACGAGACACCGCACGTAGCGACCGAGCAGAGCGGGGAGGGGGACCCGGAGCGCTGCGGGGAGTGGAGCCTGGACGCGCTGGCCGACGCCTACGCGTACCCCGCGGACCGGGAGGTGTGGCTGCGCGCCAACATGGTCTCCTCGCTGGACGGCGCGGCCCAGCACGACGGCCGTTCCCAGCCGATCTCCTCCGCCACCGACATGCGGATCTTCGGCACCCTGCGCTGTCTGGCCGACGTGGTCGTGGTGGGCGCGGAAACGGTACGTCTTGAGGGCTACCGGCCCGCCCGCGCCCGCGAGGCCTTCGCGGCACGCCGGGAGGCGGCCGGACAGGCCCCGGTCCCCGCGATCGCCGTCGTCAGCGCGAGCCTCGACCTGGACTTCTCGCTTCCGCTCTTCGTCTCCCCGCTCGTACCGACCCTGGTGCTGACCGGTGCCACGGCCCCCCTGGACCGCATCCGCGCGGCCCGCGAGGCCGGGGCCGAGGTGCTGATCGCCGGGGACGGCGGCCGGGTGGAGCCCGCCAAAGCGGTACGGGCCCTCGCCGATCGCGGCCTGACCAGGCAGCTCACCGAGGGCGGGCCGCGGCTGCTGGCCCAGTTCATCGCGGACGGGGTACTGGACGAGCTGTGCCTGACGGTGTCCCCGATGCTCACGGCGGGCCGTGCCCAGCGGATCGCGGACGGGCCGGGTCGTGAGGTTCCGGATCGCTTCGTACTGGCGTCGATTCTGGAGGAGGCCGGGTTCCTTTACACCCAGTACCGTCGGAATCAATGCGAAAAGTGATCATTGGTCTAGGGTCGACAAAGAGCGGAATTCACCGTTCCGGTTAGCTCCCGGTGGGCACACTTACTTCGCGGTCCCCGTGCGGGCACGGGGAAGGATGGTTTCCGCAAGGTTTCGCAGCGGCCGGTGCGCACAGGCGTACGGGCCAGAGAAGGAGAAAGGGCGCCCGACATGTTCACGAGCGTATTGATGATCGAGAAGCCCCTCACTGCGGCCGACGTGGAGTTCGTCACGACCCTGCACGGCGATGAGTCCGTCTCGTTCGTGGTCCTGATGCAGCCACGCGGCGACCAGGCCGACGTACTGCTCAGAGCCATCGACGACGTCGCACTGGGCGAACTGGACGAAGCGGTCCGCGAGGGCGACGAGCCGGAGGGCCCGGCCGCCAGGCCCCTCGCCGTCCAGGCCCTGTCGGTGTCCCTTGAGGCGCTGCGCCAGGCCGGCAGCGAGGCGGTGGGCCAGGTGGTGGAGGACCACCCGCTGGACCTGCTGAGGTCGGTGGTCGACGAGACGGGTGCGGACGAGGTGATCGTCCTGACGGCGCCGCACTACGTCGAGGAGTTCTTCCACCGCGACTGGGCTTCGCGGGCCCGCCACAAGGTCGGCGTACCGGTGCTCAAGCTCTTCTCGCACAGCGAATAGGCTGGGCCCCTTCAGGACCCCCTATCACCCGCACCACTGGGAGACACGCGCATGGCACCCGGCATCCCCACCGCTCTGGACCGACCGCACTTCATCGGCATCGGCGGCGCCGGAATGTCGGGCATCGCCAAGATCCTCGCCCAGCGCGGGGCGAAGGTCGCGGGCAGCGACTCGAAGGAATCCGCCACGGCCGAGGCGCTGCGCGCACGGGGCGCCACGGTCCACGTCGGGCACGCCGCGGGGAACCTGGCGGACGACGCCACGAGCGTCGTGGTGTCGTCCGCGATCCGCGAGGACAACCCCGAGCTGGTCCGCGCCGCCGAGCTGGGCATCCCGGTGGTCCACCGCTCCGACGCGCTCGCCTCCCTCATGCACGGCCTGCGCTCGATCGCGGTCGCCGGCACCCACGGCAAGACCACCACCACCTCGATGCTCGCCGTCGCACTTACCGAGCTCGCCCTCGACCCCTCGTACGCCATCGGCGGCGACCTGGCGGGCCCCGGCACCAACGCCACGCACGGCGAGGGCGACATCTTCGTCGCCGAGGCGGACGAGAGCGACCGCAGCTTCCAGAAGTACGACCCCCAGGTCGCGATCGTCCTCAACGTCGAGCTGGACCACCACGCCAACTACGCCTCGATGGACGAGATCTACGACTCCTTCGAGACCTTCGTCGGCAAGATCGTCCCCGGCGGCACGCTCGTCATCAACGCCGACCAGCCGGGCGCCGTCGAGCTGACCTCCCGCCTCCGCGACCTCTCGATGCTCAACATCGTCACGTACGGCGACTCCGCCCAGGCGGACGTACGGGTCCACAAGATCACCCCGCGCGGTCTGACCAGCGAGGTCACCGTCCTCCTGAACGGCAAGTTCCTCACCTTCACGGTCTCGGTCCCCGGCGCCCACTACGCGCACAACGCCGTCGCCGCCCTCGCGGCGGGCGTCGCCCTGGGCCTCCCGGCCCACAACCTGGCCTCCGCGCTGGGCGCCTACACGGGCGTGAAGCGCCGCCTCCAGCTCAAGGGCGAGGAGCAGGGCGTCCAGGTCATCGACTCGTACGCGCACCACCCCACGGAGATGACGGCCGACCTGGAGGCGATGCGCGGAGCCACCGCCTCCGACTCCTCCGAATCCCGCCTCCTGGTCGTCTTCCAGCCCCACCTCTTCTCCCGCACCCAGGAACTCGGCAAGGAGATGGGCGAGGCCCTCGCCCTCGCGGACGCCTCGGTGGTCCTCGACATCTACCCGGCCCGCGAGGACCCGATCCCCGGCATCACGAGCGCCATGATCGTCGACGCGGCGAAGGCGGCGGGCGCGGACGTGACGGCCGTCTCCGACAAGTCGGCGATCCCCGACGTGATCGCGGGAATGTCCCGACCCGGCGACCTGGTTCTCACCATGGGCGCGGGCGACGTGACGGACCTGGGCCCGGAGATCCTGGCGCGACTCGCGCGGAAGTAAGGGGACAGCTGTTATGCCGTACGACATCGAGAAGCCCGACGAGCAGTGGCGCGCTGAGCTGAGCCCGGCCGAGTACGCCGTCCTCCGCCAGGCCGGCACCGAACCGGCCTTCGTCGGCGAATACACCGACACCAAGACGGCGGGCGTCTACTCCTGCCGCGCCTGCGACGCCGAACTGTTCCGCTCGGACACCAAGTTCGAGTCCCACTGCGGCTGGCCGTCCTTCTACGACCCGAAGGACACCGACGCCGTCGAGCTCATCTCGGACCGCTCGCACGGCATGGTCCGCACCGAGGTCCGCTGCGCGAAGTGCGGCTCCCACCTGGGCCACGTCTTCGAGGGCGAGGGGTATCCGACGCCGACGGACCAGCGGTACTGCATCAACTCGATCTCGCTGCGGCTGGCGGCGGACGAGGGCTGACGGGACGGATCCCGACGGGACGGATCCCGACGGGACGGACCGGGATTCCCCGGGTGCGCGAAGGCTCACCCGGGGCACGTCCGTTCTCACCCGGGGCAGGTCCCGTCCTTCCCCTGGTTCGTCCGGTACGACTCCGGTGGGCGGTAGCCCTTCGGGCGGGGGAACTCGACGACCGGGACGGGCTTGCAGACGGGCCAGTTGCCGTTTCCCGCGGTGAAGCCGAAGTTCCCGCTCGCGCCCCTGACGCAGCCCTGGCACTTGTTGCCGGGCAGTATCCGCATGTTTCTGATCGTGTTGGTGACGTCGTGCGTGGAGGGCAGCCGGCGTTCGGCGAAGCCCTCGTTGGCTTCGGCGAAGGCTTCCGACAGGACCTGGAACGCGTCGTAGTGCATGATCGCGTAACCGTCGTCCAGGGCGGGGCCCTTGATCCCGGCCTCCTTGTCCATGGCCGCGGCGAACGGTGCGAACTGCGTGGGCGCGCCCTGGCCCGCACGCCATGAAGGGCCGTCCGTGGGCGCCGCGTTGAGGGTGACGACCTTCGCCTGTTCCATCTGCTTGCGGGAGTCGTCGGTGAGGATCCGCGAGGTGAGCCCGGTGGAGACGCGCAGGATCCGGATGGTGTGCATGCCCTTGCGGTCCTGGCACTCGGGTTCCTTGGCGATCGCCTCCACCAGATACGGCAGGTCCCAGTCCCGGCCCGCCAGGAACACCGTGTCCGAGCCCGTCTTGCAGATGCCCTCGGCGGCGGACGCCACGGCGT
This sequence comes from Streptomyces sp. NPDC021093, assembly GCF_044333135.1. NCBI lineage: Bacteria > Bacillati > Actinomycetota > Actinomycetes > Kitasatosporales > Streptomycetaceae > Streptomyces > Streptomyces sp. NPDC021093. Next base: position 254,060 of record NZ_JBIRQJ010000002.1, read on the forward strand.
GCGGCGCGCCCTGGTAGGGGCCCATGGTGCCCACGTACGAGCTCTGCCGGATGTCCAGCCGGTAGGCCTTGCCGAAGCGTTTCTCCAGCTCCGCCTTGGTGTTGGTGACGTAGTTGTCCTGGGCGCGTGAGTCCCAGACGAGATAGCCCTGGTTCTTTCCCGGGCTGTTCTTGAGGTACTCGGCGAGGGCGGCGACGGAGTTGCGGTTGTTGGGGGCCGTCTTGAAGAGCGTCTCGGACTGGATGTCGGGGGAGCTGAGCACGCCGCTGACCGCCGGGATGCCCGCGGCGCTCAGGGCGTTCGCCGCGTCGAGCGTGTCCTGTTCGCTGTTGGGCAGGCCCATCACACCGACGAGCGGCGAATCGCTGTCCTTCGGCTCCTGAACCCTCGCGAGGTCCGCGGCCCTGGTCACGGCGGGGCGCCACAGCGAGAGGTGCGTGCCGATGTTGCCCAGCAGCAGCTGGAAATTGACGCCGGTCTGGGCGCTGTTGGCCCTGAGCTGCGCGGTGTAGGCGCCCGCCAGGCTGTGCTCGATGAGCTCGGCGGTCATCGCCCCGGACTCGGAGGCGTTGAACGGAAGCAGCAGGGCGACCTTCACGTAGGGCTTCTTGTGGGCGTCCTCCGCGGGGCGCTCCCAGGCGTCGCGCACCCGCTGGTTCTCCTCGGCGACGTCCGTCACCAGGCGGGAGAAGCGCGGATCGGGGCCGTCGGCGCCGGGTCTGAAGGACGGCGACGAGGCCGTGGCGTCCAGCAGGCCGACGCACTCGCCCTGCTGCTCCTCAAGGCCCTGCGCGCAGTCGCCCCTGGTGATCCACGGCACCACGAAGAGTGCCGCGACGCCCAGGAGGACGAGGGCCAGCACACCCGCCACGACCTTCTCGGCGGTCCCGGGCGGGCGGTGCCGCAGACGGGTGTAGGGGCGTACGAACACCAGCCGGCCAAGCCCCCGTGCTGGACGGACGAAGAACTCAGTGGCTTTCATCGCGGCTCCCTTCGGGGCCAGGGCCAGGGCCAGGGGCAGGGCTTGAGCCTGGGCCTGGGCCTGGGGCAGGGTCAGGGCCAGGTGCGGCGCCGGGCGTCGGTGCGGCGCCCGGAGCGGGACCCGGCGCGGCACCCGGCGCGGCACCCGGAGTCGGCGCTGCGCCGACGGCAGGTTCGGCGGAGGGCGGGGTGCGCAGCTCACGCAGTTCGTCGTGCCACTCCTGGGCCGCGTCGTACAGCGTGCCCGCGCCCGTGGAGTGCCGCGCCGACAGGAGTTCGAGCTCCCACTTGATCCGCCCGCACAGCGTCTCGTCCGGTGCGGTCAGCGGGTCGGCGGCCAGCCACACCGCATGCAGCAGCCGGTGTACGGAGCGCTGTACGGAGTCCCCGGCGAGCTCCGTGCCGGGCGTCCCCGTGGCGACGGACAGGCACCCGCCCGCCCAGTCGGCGCGCGGCGGATGCGGGGCGGACGCCACCTGCCACAGGGTGCGCAGCCACTCCTGCGCGGAGGCGGGCGGCCGGAACAGCTCCGCCAGCCGCAGCGCCACCTGCTCGGCGTGGTCGCCCGCGAGCGCATGGTGCAGGGCCTGGGTGCGCTGCCCCGCGTTCACGTGGTGCTGGTTCAGCAGGGCGTGGATGCCGGACCAGGTCTGCGGCGGATGCGTGGACTCCGGTTTGCGGCGGCGCAGTTCCTGGACGAGCACGGCCCGCAGGAACGGGTCGGCGACGAACGGCCGCGGCACCGGCGCCCCGTACTCCGACCGCAGATAGCCGTAGACGGTCTCGACCGCCGCGCGCTCGGCGTCGGAGCCGAGATAGCGGTCCGCCAGGGCGCGCGCCGCGGCGCCGTCCCGGGCCACCGAGAACAGGACCAGATTGCGGCGCAGATGCGCGTCCGGCACGAGCTGGGCCGCGATCTGATGGGTCACCGACTGCCCGGCCAGCTGCAGCAGCCCCAGATCGTGCCCGGCCGTGGACGCGGCGCGCGGATCGGCGGCGACGGCGTCCCTGACCAGCCCGCACCCCAGCGGCGAACCCTGGGTGAACCGGCGTACGGAGCGCGGCAGTTCGGACCTCGGGGGCGGGTCGGCGGACATCAGCATCGATACGATGTCGGCGCGCTCCAGCGGCGGCAGGGGCAGGGCGATGAGCCCGGCGGACGCGGACCCGGCCGACGGCCGCTGCCAGCCGCTCGCCCCGCCCGCGACCTGCGCCAGGGTGCGCACCGCCGCATCGGGCCCGGCCCGGTGCCGGGCGTCGCCGCGCGCGGTGGCCACCAGGATCAGCGGATCGCGGGCATCCCCCGCCCGGCAGTCCAGCAGCTGTCCCAGGAGCCGGGAGCCCGGTGCGGCGTGCACGTCGTCGAGCAGCAGCAGCGGCCTGGGGGTGCGGTTGAGGCGTGCCCAGCCGCTGTAGTGGGACCGCAGGTCCGCCAGGAGCGCCGCCGCGAGCGAGGCCTCGGACTCCTCCTGGAGGTCGTCCCCCAGATGGAAGGAGCGGCACAGTTCGCTCAACGGCTGCGCGCCCCGGTCGGGCCCGAGGCGGTCCGCGTAGAAGGCCTCTGTGTCGCGGACCTCCCGCCGGTTCAGATACCGCTTGGCGAACAGCTTCACGCAGGTGTCGGCGACCGGGGTGAGTTCGCCCTGGTCGCCCAGCGGCAGCAGGTCGTTGACGTCCTGCACCCAGCTGTCCGCCGCAGGGGAACCCCCGGGGACCAGACCGCACTTGGTGAGCAGCAGCCGCATCCGGGCCTGGGCGACCCGCTGCTCCTGCTGGTCGCCGCGGTGCCAGGCGGAGACGGCCGCGAGCCCGGTCCACAGGCGTGGCAGCCGCACCCGCCGGTATCCGTCGATCCGGGCGCAGAGCCCGCAGGCCACCGCGGCCAGGAGGTGGGCGCCCGGTGACGTGTTGGACACCATCGCCTCGCGGAGGACGGGGCCCGCGTCGCGTGCGCAGTTCACCTCGGCCACCGGCAGACGCGCGTGGTACGCGCCGAACAGGGCGTCCAGGACCGCGGTGCGACCGCTGCCGTGCGGCCCGGTCAGCAGCAGTGCGGGCGGGTCGACGGGGTGCGCCTGCCGCAGGAGCTCCGGTTCCTTGGCGTCGAGGCCCACCAGGCGCGGCACCAGATCGTGCAGCAGGACGTCCCGGCCGTACAGTCTGCTCACGCTCGTCCTCCCTGCTCCGCGCCCATCAGCCGCCGCCGATCAGTCTCGTCAGGATGGGCCCGATGGTCTGCAACAGCCCTTGCGCCGCAGCCGAGTTGGGGGCCGTCGCCAGTTGGTCCCTGATCCGGGCGGCAAGGGTGCGCTGTCTGCCGGGCTGCGGAGGAAGGGCGCCGGTGCGGCGCAGTTCCTCGCTGTCCCGCAGGAGTTGGTCCAGTCGCTCGGCGTCCAGGTCGAGTCCGGGGGCCCGGTCGTGGATCGTGTCGACGAAGTTCATGATGTTGCCGTAGGTGACGTGGAAGTCGCCCTGGACGGTGCCGATGTGGATGCCGGCCTGGGCGGGTTCACGGGCCAGATATGCCGATACCCCGCGGCCGTCGGTCGCACACCGCCGCCCTGCCGCGGTCAGCGACACCCGGGCCGTGACGCTGTCACCGCTCAGTACGAGCAGACCCGCCCCGCGCAGAAAGCGCGCGCTGCCCTCGACGTCGGCCAGGCTGAGCGGGCTGCCGTGGAAGAAGACCTGTTCGGAGACGAAGAACTCCTTCAGGCGCGGCAGGCGCCCGGTGCGCTCCTGCTCCTGCGCCCAGTCGAGCAGGGCGTCCTCGGCGTAGCGGTGCAGGGTGCCCAAGTCATGGAGTTCTTCGGAGAGTTCGAGGGCGAGCGCGAGCCCTTCGGGGGTGAGCTCCGCGTCGGGCGGCGGCCGTTCCCCGTCCTCGTGGGCCCGTACCAGGCCCCGCTCCTGGAGGTCCTCGACGACTGCGGCGACCCCGAGCGCCGGTTTGTTCTGCTGCCGGGCGAACCCACCTGTCGGCACCGGCACATGGGCGCGGCTGCCGCACTGCTCCAGGAGCCAGAGGAGCAGACGCACCTCGTAGCGTCCCAGTGCGGCTGTGCGTTGCGTCATCGTGACCCCAACCCCCGTTGGCACAGCGTTTTTGCTGCGAAGCCTGCGAACGCCCGAACCTACCCCCGATCCGGGTCTGCCACCAGGCCACGTGCGCCCCTTGATCCCCACAGCCAACGGCCCGTGTGCTGTCCGGTCGTGGGATACCAAGAGGCTTACTGTGCAAGGGAGTTGATCGTACGTCAGATCTCCGGCGCTGCCAGTGCCAACGCCGCGAAGGTGGCCAGCCAGTGGTCCGTCGTGAAGTCTCCCGAGTCGGTGTGCGGGAGCGCCGCCGTCAGGTGAGCCTCGGCGGAGGTACGGAGGAGGGGGGTGCGGGGGTCGGCCGGGGGCAGGGCGGCGGCGATGTTCCGCAGGGCGTAGGCACGGCTGAGGGAGAGCCCGATGAGGTGGCCGATCTGCGGGTCGGCGGGGTCCGCGACCACGGGCGGGGCGAGGAGCGGGGAGTCGCTTTCCAGCGCGGGGAGAAAGCGGTCCAGCCAGCCGGCGAAGGCGTCGCCGGGCATGGTCCGCCGTACCGCGTCGGCCTCGGCGAGGACGGGGGAGAGGAAGTCCTGGCCCGAGGGCTCCCAGTGGACCGGGGCGTCGTGGTCGTCCGCGAACCAGCGGGCGAGGGTGGAGCGCACCGGGGCGGCCAGGTCGGCGCGACCGCTGTCCAGGATCAGGCCGAGGGCGAAGGCGCTGTTGGCGTGCGTTCCGTGGCGCACCGGGTACGTGGCCTTCGGGAGCCAGTTCCGTACGAGACCGGCGACTGCCCGTGCGGCGGGCGCGAGGGCCTCGGCCCAGTGGGCGCCCGAGGGGCCCAGTGCGCGGCACTCCGCTTCGAGGAGCAGCAGCCAGGCCCAGCCGTAGGGGCGCTCGAAGGTGGGATGGGAGGTCAAGTAGGCGGCTTCTGACGCCAGGTGAGTTGCCGTCAGATGCTCGTCCAGTACGGCGGTGACGGCTGCGGCGTCGATCTCGGCGGCGTGCCGGCGCAGCAGTCGTACGAGCAGCCAGTGCATGTGGACGGAGGAGTGCCAGTCGTACGCCCCGTAGAACGCGGGGTGCTGCTCGCGCGGGGTGTGCAGGTCTTCCGGGCCCGCGATCAGGTGCATCGGGGCGTAGGGGTAGGGGCGGGTGACGTTGGCCGCCGCGACCTCGGCGAAGGTGCGGGCGTGGGGGGCGAGAGAGCGGATGCTCAATGCGTCGCTCCTTCCGCGACGCGCAGGTCCTGCTCCGTCGTCAGTGCGGCCGTGATGATCGCGCGCAGGCCGTCCGCCATCGACGGGACGGGGAGGGAGGGGAGCGCGCGGTCCGTGACCTGTTCCGGGGCGTACGGGACGTGGACGAAGCCGCCGCGCAGGGCGGGGAGTTCGGTGGCGGCGAGGTGGGCCAGGCCGTAGAAGACGTGGTTGCAGACGAAGGTTCCGGCGGTCTGGGAGACCGAGGCGGGCAGGCCCGCCCCGCGCACCGCGGCCACGCACGCCTTGACGGGGAGCGGGGTGAAGTACGCGGCGGGGCCTTCGGGTGCGATCGGCTCGTCGATGGGCTGGTTGCCCGCGTTGTCGGGGATGCGGGCGTCGTCGACGTTGACCGCGACGCGCTCCACGGTCAGGTCGGGGCGGCCGCCCGCCTGGCCCACACACAGGACCAGGTCGGGGGTGAAGTCCCTTACCGCGGCGCGGAGTTCGTCGTTGGCCCGGCCGAAGACGCAGCTGAGCCGTACGGCGTGGAGCTCGACGCCCTCGGGCGGTGCGTCCCGTACCAGCGAGACCGCCTGCCAGGACGGGTTGACGTCCTCGCCGCCGAAGGGCTCGAAGCCGGTGAGCAGGACGCGGGGGAGGGGAGACATGGGAAGTCCTTGGATGCGAAGGCCGGTTCAGAAGGCGAAGAGGGAGATGACCGCGATGTTGCAGACCAGCAGCGCGCCCGCCGTCGGGATCTGCGCCTTGATCGGCCCGTACTGGTCCTTGAGTTCGAGGAGAGCCGCCGGCACCAGGTTGAAGTTGGCCGCCATCGGCGTGCACAGCGTGCCGCAGAAGCCCGACAGCATGCCGACCGCGAGGACGACCGCGGGGTCGCCGCCGCCCGACTGGATCAGGACCGGCCAGCCGATGGCCGCCGTCATCACCGGGAACGCGGCGAAGGCGTTGCCCATGATGATCGTGAAGAGCGCCATGCCCAGGCAGTAGACGATGACCGAGACGTGGACCATGCCGCTCGGCAGCACCGCCTCGGTGATCTTTCCGACCTGCGCGCCGACGCCCGTCTTCTGGAAGATCGAGCCGAGTACGGCGAGGAGCTGGGGCAGCAGCATGGCCCAGCCCATGGCCTCGACCATGTTGCGGCCCGCGTGGACCGGGACGGCGATCTTCTTCTCGCGGAGCAGGAACATCCCGACGGCGAGCGCCACCAGGGCGCCGACGCCGAGCCCCAGGATGGTCTCGCTGCCGTCCTGGAAGATCGGCTCCCCACCGATGTGGATCTTCTTCACCAGTGTCGCGCACAGCATCGCCACGACCGGAATCGTCAGTGCCGGGATGAAGAGCTTGCTGCCGAAGCGAACGGCGGACGCAGCACGCTGCTCGGGCGTGGTGGTGCTGACCTTGCCGCGCCCGGTGAAGCCGCAGCCCGCCAGCACGATCATGATCAGGACGAGTACGCCGAGGGGCTCCGCGGGTGCCGACTTGTCGACCACCCAGGTGCTGTAGACGAAGCCGACGCCGAGCAGGCCCCAGAAGGCGGCGGTGCCGAACCGCTTGGGGTTCGTACGGTCCAGGAACATCTGCGCGGCCATGATCAGGAAGATCGCGCCGATGAGCCAGTAGAACCACTCTGCCTTGATCACTTGGCCGTCTCCTTGCTGTCGGCCGAGCCTGCGGTGCCGGCCGCGTGCACGGCCTTGAGCTCGCGGGCCATCTGGCGGTCGAGGCGCAGCAGGCGTGCGCCGTGGATGAAGAAGGCGCAGACGGCGGTCGGGATCGCCCACAGGGCCAGGTGAAGGGGTTCGAGGTGCTGGTTGTACGTGGTGTTGACGAAGCCGGTGATCAGCAGGATCGAGCCGATGGCGAGGAAGCAGTCCTCGCCGAAGAACAGGCCGACGGTGTCGGAGCCCGAGGAGTGCGAACGCACCTTCTCGCGCCACTTCTCGGGCAGCGGACCGTACTTCTTCTCGGCCGCGGCCTCCGCCATCGGCGCGACCAGCGGGCGTACGGTCTGGGCCGGACCGCCGAGGCTGGTGAGCCCGAGCGCCGAGGTGAGCTGGCGCAGCCCGAGGTAGAGGGTGAGGAAGCGGCCCGTGGTGAGCTTGGTGAAGCGGGAGATGAGGCGGCGGGCCTGTTCCTGGAGCCCGTAGCGCTCCAGGAGGCCGATCACCGGCAGTGTGATCACGAAGATCGTCACGGACCGGCTGGAGGCGAAGCCCTCGCCGAACGAGGCGAGCACCTCGCGCGGCGACAGGCCGCCGAGCAGGCCGGTGGCTATGCCGGCGACGCCGACCACCAGCAGGGGATTGCGTCGGGTGGCGAATCCTGCGATCACCACGACGACGCCGAGAAGGACGATCATGCGTCGCCCGCCTTCCAGTCAGTCGGTCTCGGTCCGCACGGGACGACCAGCTGAGTGCGGCTGAGGCAGCTGAGTGGTGGCGTGGCGGACTAGCGGATTCCGGTGACAGTAAGGTATTGCTCAACAATCCCACAATGGTTTCCACCATGCGGATCTCTGGTGACACTCCGTCGACGGGGGAGCGGCGAGGAATCGAGGAGGAGCTGTGAGGTTTGGCGAGGGCACGGAATCCGGCACCGGCAGCGGTGGTGAAAGCCGTGGTGAAAGCCGTGGTGGCAGCGGTGCAGGCAGCGGTATTGACGGCGGTATCGGCACTGCTCAGCGCGTTGCCTCGTCCCTGCGCGACCGCATCGCCGAGGGCGGTCTGAAGCCCGGCGAGCAGCTGCCCGAGGCGGCGCTCGCCCAGGCGTACGGGGTCTCGCGCAACACGGTGCGCGAGGCGTTCCGGCTGCTGGTGCACGAGCGGCTGGTGGTGCACGAGTTCAACCGGGGTGTCTTCGTACGCGTGCCGGGTCCGGCCGACATCGTCGACATCTACGCGGTGCGGTTCGCGCTGGAGACCGCGGGGGTACGTGCCGCGGGCCCGGCATCGCCGCGGCTCGTCGCCGACGTGCTCCGCGCCGTGGAGGACGGCGAGCGTGCGGCGGCTGCCGGCGACTGGCCGCGCGTCGCCGACGCGGGCATCCACTTCCACCGCGCGCTCGCGGCCCTCGCGGGCAGCCCGCGCACCGACTCCTACATGAGCGCGATCCTCGCCGAACTCCGCCTGGTCTTCCAGGCGATGCCCTCCCCGGCCCACCTCCACGAACCCTTCGTGGGCCGCAACCGGGTCATCGCCGACCTCGTCCGGAGCGGGGAACTCGGCGCGGCAGAAGCCGAGTTGAAGAGCTATCTCGCCGACTCGCGGCAACTGATCCTCGACACACTCAACACCCAAGCGGAGGTACGAGCATGACCGCAGCAGCATCGGTAGCAGCGGCCCGCACGCCCGAGACGGCGGAGGCGGCCGAGGTGGGCAAGGCGGCCGAGGTGGACGAGGCGGCCAGGGTGGACGAGACGGCCGGGGTGGACGAGGCGGCCGGGGTGATCGACCTCAACGCCGACCTCGGCGAAGGCTTCGGCCGCTGGACGCTCACCGACGACGAGGCACTGCTGTCCGTCGTCACCAGCGCCAACGTCGCCTGCGGCTTCCACGCGGGCGACCCCGTGACGATGCGCCGGGTGTGCGAGCTGGCCGCCGAGCGCGGGGTACGGATCGGCGCCCAGGTCTCGTACCGCGACCTGGCGGGCTTCGGGCGGCGCGCGATGGACGTGCCCCCCGACGAGCTGGCCGCCGAAGTCGCGTACCAGATCGGCGCGTTGGAGGTCTTCGCCCGAGCGGCGGGCTCCCGCGTCGCCTACGTGAAGCCGCACGGCGCGCTCTACAACCGCACCGTCGACGACGCGGAGCAGGCAGCGGCCGTCGTCGCCGGGGTACGGATGGCGGGCGGTGACCTGCCCGTCCTCGGCCTCCCCGGCTCGGAACTCCTCGCGGAGGCCGAGAGCGCCCAACTCGTCCCCATTCCCGAGGCGTTCGCCGACCGCGCCTACACCGTGCACGGCACCCTCGTGTCCCGGCGCGAGCCCGGTGCGGTGATCCACGACCCGGACGAGGTGGTCGCCCGCTCGGTCGCGATGGCCACGGGCGGCGGGGTCACCGCGCTGACCGGCGAACGTATCCCGGTCGAGGCCCGCTCGCTGTGCCTGCACGGCGACACTCCTGGCGCCGCGGAACTCGCAGGCCGGGTGCGGGCCCAACTGCTGCGCGCGGGAGTCAAGTTGGAGGCGTTCGCGTGAGCACCCGCAGGCGTGCCCGTACGGGCGCTGCCGCCGTCCCGGCGGCTCTCTCCTGCGACCGCCCCCGGGCCGCGGCGGCACCGACCGGACGGGTGCGGGGCCGAACCTCTGCGTGCGGACGATGCGGGGGAGGCCCTCGGGTCAGCACGGGGATGCACGCGATCGCGGGTACGCGTACGGCCGCGAGTAGGCGTGCGACCGCGCGTACGCGCATGACCGCGCGTACGCGCATGACCGCGCGTACGCGCATGACCGCGGGCATGCGTACGGCCGTGCACATGCGCATGACCGCGAGTGGTACGAAGGCAGCCGCCGCACCGGTCTCCTCACGCATCCCGTCCGGGGGTGCTACGGAACCCGTCGTGTCCGGACGGGCCGAACTGCCGCGTTCCGGTGCGGCGGACCCTGCTGCGCGCGGATGGGGCGAACTGCCGCGTTCCGGTGCGGCGGACCCCGGGCTGTTCGGAGGGGTCGGACTGCCGCGTCCAGGCGTGGTGGACGCCGTCCTGTCCAGGCGGGGCGTGCTGGCGAGTTCCGGTGCGGCGGACCCTGCCGCGCGCGGATGGGTCGAACTGCCGCGTTCCGGTGCGGTGGACCCCGGGCTGTTCGGAGGGGTCGGACTGCCGCGTTCGGGCGTGGTGGACGCCGTCCTGTCCAGGCGGGGCGTGCTGGCGCGTTCCGGTGCGGCGGACCCTGCTGCGCGCGGACGGGGCGAACTGCCGCGTCTCGGTGCGACGGAACCCGCAGTGCGGGAACGGGGCGAACTGTCGCGTCCCGGCGCGGCGGACCCCGCGACGCTCGAAGGGGTTGGCCTGCCGCGTCCGGGCGCGGCGCAGCCCGCCGTCACCGGATGGTCCCAACTGCCACGTACACGCGCCCAGCAGGAGGTCCTCGCATGAGCACCAGCCGTACGCCCTCCGACGCCGCCCCGGCCACCCCGCCCTCCGTCGTCACCCCTGCCACCCCAACCACCCCCCTCCTCCACATCCGCCCCATGGGCCCCCACGCCCTCCTCGTCGAGCTCGACGGTCTCTCCGAGGCGCAGGCCTTCCACGCCGAGGTCCTCCGGCGCCGTGCCGCCGACGCGCTGCCCGCCGTCCGCGACATCGTCCCCGCCGCAAGGACCGTTCTCCTCGACGGGCTCGCCGACCCGCAGGCCTTCGCCGCCGACCTCCGTACCTGGTGCATTCCGCCGCTCACCGCCGACGAGGGGCCGCTGATCGAGATCCCCGTCCGTTACGACGGTCCCGACCTCGCCGACGTGGCCGACCTCTGGGGCATGCCGGTCGACCGCGTCCCCGCGACCCTCGGTGGGCTCGAACTCCGGGTCGCCTTCTGCGGGTTCGCCCCCGGCTTCGGCTATCTCACCGGCCTGCCGACGGCTCTCCACCTGCCCCGCCGCGCCACCCCGCGCACCGCCGTACCCGCCGGATCGGTGGCCCTCGCGGGCGAGTACGCGGGCGTCTACCCCCGCTCGTCCCCCGGTGGCTGGCAGCTCATCGGCACCACCGACGCCGTGCTGTGGGACCCCCACCGCGAACCGGCCGCCCTGCTCGCCCCCGGCACCCGGGTGCGCTTCACCGAGGAGACCCGCACGTGATGACCGTGGCAGCCTCCGAGGCCCCGGCAGCCGCCGGCGCCCCGCCCGCTCCCGCCCTCGAAGTCGTACGCCCCGGAGCCCTCACCACCGTCCAGGACGAGGGCCGCCCCGGCCACGCCCACCTGGGCGTTCCCCGCTCCGGAGCCCTCGACGCGCACGCCCACCGGCTGGCCAACCGCCTCGTGGGCAACCCGCGTGGCGCGGCCACCCTGGAGACCACCCTCGACGGCGTCTCCCTCCGCACCCTCGTACCGGTGACGGTCGCCGTCACCGGTGCCCCCTGCCCGGTACGGGTCGACGGCCGGCCCGTCCCCTGGGCAGCCCCGGTACGCGTCCCGGCGGGCGCCCTCCTCGACATTGGCCGCCCAACTGCCGGTCTCCGTACGTACGTTGCTGTCGCCGGTGGCGTCGCGGTCGAACCCGTTCTCGGCAGCCGCTCCGCCGACCTCCTCTCCGGCCTCGGCCCCGACCCGCTCGCATCCGGCGTCCTGCTCCCGGTGGGCGCCCCGCACCCGACTCCGCCCGCCGTGGACACGGTGCCCTGGCAGGCCCCGCCCGCCGAGTTGGTACTGCCGCTGCTGCTCGGCCCCCGCCACGACTGGTTCACCGCCGAGGCGGTCCGCATGCTGGCCGCCCCCGGCTACCGGGTCTCCCCGGCCGCCAACCGCATCGGCCTGCGTACCGAGGGCCCGGCCCTCGCCCGTACGAAGAACGACGAACTCCCCAGCGAGGGAATGGTGTTGGGGGCGGTCCAGGTTCCCCCGGACGGGCTCCCGGTGGTCTTCCTCGCCGACCACCCGGTGACCGGCGGCTACCCGGTGATCGGCGTGGTCCCCGAAGAGCACCTTCCGGCGGCGGCCCAGGCGGTACCGGGCACGCCGATCCGGTTCGCGGTACGGGGCGCGGGCCGCTCCCGCTGACGCTCCCGCCGCAAGCAGCGTCACCGCCTTCCCCGGAAGGCGCGGACCACTTCCGCCGCAGCGGTGAGGATCCCCGCCCGGTCCTGAGACTTCGCGTCGCGCAGGGCGAAGCGGACGACGAGCACACCGGCGGCGGCGACGATCAGCACGGTGAGCACGGCACCGAGAGAGAGGAAGAGAACGAGCAGGGGGTCCATGAGGCCTCCAGGGTCCGGGCCGCGCCGGAACGACGCGACCGGACGACCGTCTGTCGGCCGGCCCGTCCCGTACCGGGCCGACTCCGCCGATCCCCTGCTTTCCCCCTGGCCAGAGCGCTAGCATCCACATGCCGAGTCGCCCGAGTCGGCCCGACTCGGGCGGTCGGGCACGGCGGAGGGCTGGCGCGGGGTGGCACAGGCACAGACGCAGGCGCGGGACGAATTCTTCGACAGGCTGGGCGAGTTGCACCGGAGGGCAGGTGAGCCTGCCGCCCATCGGCTGCGCAGCGCCTTCCCGCCCCGGCGGGCGACCGACCTGCCGGACGCCACCCTGGAGGGGTGGCTGAAACGGCAGACCGTGCCGAGGAACGCCGACCAGCTCAAGCTGCTCATCCAGGCGTACGAACGGCTGCTGCGGGCCAAGTACGGGCAGGCCGTCGGCCCGCACCTCCCTCTGACCGACTGGGAACAGTGGCGGGTCCTCCACCGGAACGCACGGGCGGCAGGCGTTCGCGAAGAGCACCCCAAGATCCCGCACGAGCCGGGGACGACCGCCGAGGACGAGTGGGCGACCGCCGTCGCGGACTGCGTGGCCTGGTCCCGGTGCGGGACCGGCGAGGTCACCGAGGCCCTCAAGGAGCAGGCCGAGCAGACCGTACGAGCGCTGGCGCGCCGGAGGCGGGAGGATCACCGCGCCCTGGACGGAGACCCCTGGCTCGACGAGGGCCTGGCCGTCCGCATCGCCGAACAGCTCAGCGGAATGCTGGTCAACGAGCTTTCCCAGCTGGCCCTTTCACCGCCCGAGGCCGCCCTGCTGGCCCTGCTGCCCTTCCTGTATCAGACTCAACGGGCCAGTGGCGCCGCCGAGTTGGCCGGTGTCGGGGCCACCGACCTCGCACAGTCCGACGACCCGGGACAGGACCGGCGCGGTTACGAGACCTTCCTCAGGTCGCACGAGCGGATCGTCCGGCGGGCGAACGGGATCGGACGCCAGGACGCGCAGGACGGGAAGGGCGCGCAGGACGCGGGGAACGCGGGGGAGGGGCAACGGCACATCTCCTGGTGGCTGTTCCACCAGTGGGCCGGCCGCCGCCGGGTGACCACGGACGCGGTGCTCGACGCGGCGGCCGTCGGTGGCAACAGCAGGGACGACATCTGGGCGGTCCTGGAGCGCGAACCCCTCGCCCGGCTGCTCACCGGCGTGAGCGTCCCCCCGCACGACCTGTGCGGCACGGGCCGTGGCGCGTTCGTATGGGGCGACGACTACTACCCGCCGCTGCGCGGGTACGAGCACCAGGCCGTACGGGAACGGCTGGTCGGCCTGGTCCTCGCGGTCGCCCACGCCCGCGCGGTGGAGCTGACCGCGCTGCCCTTCACCATCGTCAAACACCTCGGCATCCCGGACCCCGTCGACCTCGCCCGCCTCGCGGACGACGTGGCGGCGGCCCGGTGGCAGCCCATCGCACGGGGCGACGGCATGCAGCTGTCCGCGAGGTGCCACCACCCCGCCGTCGCCGACGCGTTGGCCGAACACTGCACGAGAGTCGACCTGTTGCTGCGTCTGGCCCGCCGGACCGAGGGGCTGACTCCCCTCCCTCCCTACGCGACGGCGGACGGGGTCTGGGAGGTGGACGAGAACGGCCGACGTGTCTCCGCAGGGGCGACCGTCCGGTTCCGGCTCGACGAGGAACGGGTCCAGGAACTCCTCATGGGAGAGAGCCTCTACCAGGACCGCGCCCTGGCCGTCCGGGAGATGTACCAGAACGCCCTCGACGCGTGCCGCTACCGCAGGGCGCGCGAGGAGCTGCACGTTCAGGAGTTCAACCGGGGCGCCACCGACCGGACTTCGGGCTATCGGGGCCGCATCGAGTTCGACCAGGGGGTGGACGGGAACGGCCGCTCGTACCTGGAGTGCACGGACGACGGCATCGGCATGGGCGAGGCCGAACTCTCCGGAATCTTCGCGCAGGCCGGCGTGCGGTTCACCGACGGGGCCAACTTCCACCAAGAGTTCGCCGAGTGGAAGCGGCACGGGATCGCCTTCTATCCGAACAGCCGGTTCGGGATCGGCGTCCTGAGCTACTTCATGCTGGCGGACGCGATCCGGGTCACCACCTGCCGGATGGGCCACGGCTCCGTGCCCGGAAACGAACTCGTCGCCTTCATCAGCGGCCCGAACACCTTCTTCCGCATCCGGGACACCGGCGCTCCCGGCAAGATCGGTACGACCGTGCGGCTGTACTTGCGCGAGGGGGCCGACGCGCCGTCCTGCGTGGCGGAGTTGCGGCGGCTGCTGGGCATCGCGGAGTTCGAGACGGTGGCCAGACACGGTACGCAGAAGCGGACTTGGCGGCCCGGAGTGCTGGAGGAGCGGCGGGACCTGGTCTCCGACTCGCTCGGCCTCGATGCCCAGGGATGGCAGATCCCCTGGGAGGGCGACGCCGGAGGGACGGGGGCCCAGGTGGTGTGGTGCGAGCGCGGGGGAGGGCTGCTGGTGGACGGCATCCCGACCCGGCCTCGGGTGCGGCGCGGGGTGCTGGCGAGCCTGGAGAGTGGGGGCACGCTGTGTGGTGTGGTGGTCAACCTGGTCGGAGGACACCGACCGGAACGGCTCTCCGTGGACCGTACGGAGATCCTCGACGAGGACATCTGTGAGCGGGTGGAAGAGCTGATCCGTGGAGCGTTGCCGACGCTCCTGGAATGGCGGGACGACGCCGGGGAGTCCCGGGTCAGCGATAAATGGCTCACGTATGTTTCCCGCACAAGTCTGCGCGTGGGCGATCTCATCACCGAGAGAGCGGTGGCCGAATATCGAAATTCAGATTGCCCGGTCATTGCACGTATCGCGCGATCAGGTTTCTTCTTGGTGGACCGGCGCATCCTGTCCGGAGGCATGGAGGACATGGACGGTCGCCACGGCGTCGGTATCCCCGAAGACGTATTGTTGTGGCGATTGATTTCCCACGGGCCCAGTTGGAAACTGGACGCCTTGGGGGAATTGGTTCCCGAGACCCTGAACCTCGGGGAGGTCGTTCCGGCGCTTCCCTCGGACAGGGTCATTCTTTCCGAGGAGAACGAAATTGGGAGTATTAAGGGCTGGTACCGTTCTCTCGGTGAACCGGACAGGCTTCTCGAAGCGGCACTGAAACGCGGCACGTCATATGCGGACACCGTTGCTCGTGCGAGGGTACTCGGAATTTCTGACCTCCCTGCTGTTCGGTGCGGAGTGATGGGTGACGAGCTGGATCTCGCGTTGATGAGGATGGAGTCAGGCCTTGAGTACCCCTATACCCGAGGGCTCCAGGTGAGTGAGGCGGTGCCACCAGGGTTTGTGGTGAAGGCGTACTTCACTTTCAACATCAGCGTCCGGGAGATCATCCGGCGCCTCGACGCGTTCGGCTTCGACGTTCCGGATGTCGAACGATTCCCTGCGTATCCCAGTGAGCAGGCGTTGAGTCTTCTCGGCAACTCAAGCGGATTCGATTCCGACTGGTTGGCAGCGGATCGCCCGGTTCCTCTTTCCTATGTATTTACGGCTGCCGGTGAAGCGTCCCTCTCGGCCTCCCAGGTCGTCGCGGAGCTCCGTGAGTACGGCCTGGAATTGGATGGTAAGCAGAGTCCTTCGGAAGAGCAGTGGGAGGCCCTGGAATTCGCCGGAGATCTGTACAGAGAATTGGCGGTGATGTGGAATTTCGGAGGAATGCTGGGCCCCAGGGAGATCGGGAAATTTTCTGCCAGGTTCGGTCTGGGGTCCCGTGAGGCAAGGGATCAGCTGGATTCTCTGGGTGTGCGGGTACTGCCGCAGGTGCCCGAGAGCATCGAGGAGGACGACCATCGGATTCTGGGCGCCTTCTCCCATTGGGAGCGTCTCCTGCCTGGTTCGACGGTTTCGGCCTTCTCCGTGGTGAGAGCCGCAGCAGACGCCTGCCTTCCCCTGGCGCAGGTGGAGTCCCGTGTTCTCGCGTACGGGATGCGCATTGCCGGAGACACACGGCGAATTGGCGCGGAGGACCTGGAGGTGGCCAGTGCACACTTCGACGGTGATTATGGGTGGATGTCGTCCGAGGGATCCGTGTCGCCCATCAGCGTGATGCATGCCTCCGCGCAGTTCGGTCTCCCGCTCCGGCAAGTGGCTGAGGTTCTGGAGCGTTGCGATCTCTGCCCGCCCAGGGGAGTCGTCTTTGGTGAGGGGCGGGCCAGTGAGGACGACATTCGGATCGTCGGTGCGTGCCTTGACGGATACTCTCCCTGGAGTTCCCAGGAAGGTCCTGCGTCACCGGGGCATGTGTTGCACGCGGCGGGGGCCTTTGGTGTCTCGCCTGCTGACGTGGTCGAGATTCTGCGGCGTTGCGGATACCGGATTCCCGAGGGCTTCTGCCCTGATGAGGAACAGGCCGACGAAGTGGACCTGCGGCTGCTCAGCAAGAACATCGACGGATCGTCCCCCTGGCTGGACGGCGAGGAGCCCGTTTCCAAGCTCCACCTGATCGAGGTGGCAGACGAGGTCGGCCTGCCGCCCGAGCAACTGGTGACGCGCCTCGCGAAGTGGGGCATGTCGACATCGGCCGAGTTTCCGGTCGAAACCGGCGCCCTGGCCAGGAGTCTGCTCGCGATCCGGGTGCAGGGGCCGGAGTACAGGACGTGCGTGCTCCGGCGTCTCGTCGGAACCCCTGTCCAGACCTACCTGGAACTCGTTGATCGCTCGGGTGCCGAACCCGCCGAGGTGATCGACTGCCTGGCCGACCTGGGGTTCGACCTGGAAGCGCTGAGGCAGTCGATTCGCGAGTCCCTCAGTGAGGTTCCGTTCGTGGAGAAATAGCTGCCGTGCGGCTCAGACGTGTGTGGCGTGCGTGAGGAAGTCGGTCCAGGCGGCAGGTGAGAGGGCGAGCTCGGGGCTGTCGGCGAGCTTGGAGTCGCGGACGTGGACGGTGGTGGGGCAGGTGGCTACTTCGACGCAGTCGCCGTCGCCACCGCTGCTGTAGGTGGACTTGTGCCAGGAGAGGGCGACTTCGACGCAGTCGTCGCCCTGCGTGCCGCTGTAACTGCTCTTGAACCAGGACAACTCGGGGGTTGTACTCATAGCGCTCCTCGCATTCGCTCCAGCAGGCCCACGGAGTCTGCGTGAGTGAGAGCCTGTGAACGCAGTTTTGCATACCGTTGGAGCATGATGCTGACGTGTTTCGGGTCGGTGATTAGCTGTCCCGACTGCTGGCCTTCGGAGTAGCCGAGCCACCTGTGATCGGGTGTCTCCAGCAACCTCATCGGGCCGTCCAGGCCCGCATGGTTGGCCCGTTCCAGGGTCATGATCTGTAGCTCTACGTTCCGGAGCTGGGCGGCAGAGAGCATGTGGTCGACCAGGTCCCGGGTGACTGCGTCGCCACCGAGGTTCCGCAGGAGGATCGACTCTTCGAGGATGAAGCTGAACGGCACGTTGGGACGCGCCCGGAGAAGGTGTTGGCGGTCCATACGCGCAGTGAGCTGATCTTCGAGCTGGCCGTCTGCCAACGGGGGCACGCTCTCCGTGAACACCGCGCGTGCGTACGCTTCCGACTGCAACAAGCCCGGTACGAGTCGGCACTCGTACGTATCGAGGCTGACTGCCTCGGCCTCCAGCTTGGCCCACTGCCTGAACCACTTCGCCAGCCCCGGCCTCCGCGAAAGGTGCTTCGCCGCTCCCCTGATCACCCCGAACGCATCCAGCACCTCCTCCGCCCGCTCCACGAACGACGCCGACGGGAACCGCCGCCCCTGCTCGATCGAAGCGACCGTCGGCAGCGAGTACCCGATCCGGTGGGCGAACTCCTCCTGCGTCAGGTTGGCCCGTTTCCGGAAGGCCTTGACGACCTCGCCGAACGCCTTGAGGCTGTCCGTGGTCTCCGGCTCGTTCCCATTGCCCGCCGCACCGTCCGTGTCGTACGTCATCCCGGTCACCTCTCGCACCGATCCGCACCCCGCGCACCACCAACACGCCCATCGTTACGGCCTGTTACTAGTCGTGTCTACGGTGCGCACCCGTACGCTGCCGCAGCGTACGGGTCGCTGATCTGGTGAACTTCCCCTGCCCGTCGCCACATTGGGCACATGACGCCACCCCCGCCCCAGCAAAGCGCGGTCACCGTACGTACGTTCTCCCAACTCCTCAGCGCGACCGAACGCGGCGCCCGCCTCGCCCGGCAGCTCGCGGTCCACCAGTGCCACGAGTGGGGCATCCCGTACGGCAGCGAGACCTCCGACGCCGTCGCCCACATCGTCGCGGAACTGGCCGCGAACGCCGTGACCCATGGCCAAGTGAGAGGGAGAGGCTTCGAAATCCGTCTCGTACACCTCGATCACGACACGGACGCTCTCCTGCGAATCGAGGTTTCCGACGCATGCGGCGAGCGCCGGCCGCCGGAGCCGGGAACCCTCCGCACGCCCGCCACCGGCGCGGATTCCGGGCGCGGGCTGTTCCTGGTCGAAGCGCTGGCCGACCGGTGGGCAGTGCAGGACCGGGAGCCCGGAGGGAAAACGGTACGGGCTGAAATCGACATTCGGTGAACAGGCCGCCGGAGGAGCCGAGTTGTGGTGCCATGTGCTCCTGAAGTCCACATCCATGTGGATTCTGTGAATGGGGGGTTTACATGCTTCGTGGGAACGGCATACGGGTGGCCGTGCCGGTCGCGGCCGGACTGGTCGGGCTGCTCGCGTGCGCGGTGGCTCCGGCGCAGGCCGCGCCGAAGCACCAGGGGGGCGTCCACTTCGGCTGGATCCAGTACAACGGACCGGGCGCGGACAACGGCTCGAACGCCAGCCGGAACTCCGAGTACGTCCAGATCCACAATGCCAACCGGTCCGCCGTGCAGCTCAAGGGCTACAAGGTGCGGGACAAGAACGGCTGGACGTACACCTTCCGCGCGCTGAAGCTCGGCGCGGGCAAGACGGTGACCCTGCGGACGGGCAGCGGGCGGAACACGGCGGCGAACGTGTACTGGGACCACCGGTACCGGGGGCGCGCCGCGTACGTCTGGAACAACAGCGGCAAGGAGACCGCCACCCTGCTCAACTCCAAGGGCAGGAGCGTCGACTCCTGCTCTTGGAAGGGCAAGGGTCAGCGCACCAAGGCCGAGAACGTGAACTGCCACTGAGGCGGAGGCTTTGAAGCATCGCGGCCGCCCCCGGAGGAACGGGAGCGGCCGCGTCGCGGGACGGATGACGTATCAGGTGCTGATCGTGGTGATGGGGTCGAAGCCGTACGTGCGGGCGTAGCCGTTCTCGGTGCCGACGAGCAGGTCCACCACCTCGAAGTAGCGGTCCCAGAACGGGGTTTCGCGCAGCGCGTCGATGAGCAGCTGGTAGGCGCCGTGGTCGTCGGCCTCCCAGACCCAGACGTCGGTGACGCGGGTGGAGTAGAACTCCGTGTCGTAGAAGCGCGATCGGACGCCGGTGGTCTTGGCCTTGATCGCGGGGATGACCTGGGTGGCGAAGGCGTCCATGCGCTCCGGCGGTGTCATGGCCAGCCATTCGGGCGTGGTCTTGACGAGCATGAACGCGGTGACCGGCGGCGTGGTTTCGGCGGTGGGCGTGACGCTGGGCGTGACGGTGGACATGACGGTGTCTCCAAAGTGGTGAACGGGCTTGCTGGAAAAGGATGTTCAGGAGAGAACGGCGGGCTTGAGGACCCGCGCGCACCACTCCTCGAACGTGGTGGGCGATGCGGTGTCCGGGGTGCGGGTGACGCCCGCGTCGAGTCCCTCGTCCTTGGCCCGCTTCATGTCGACGAGGCCCTGGGCGAACTCCTCGTTGACGCCGTAGCCGATCAGGTCGGTGTGGAGCGCGGCGAGCGACTGGCGTTCGTAACGGACGGGGCGGCCGAACTGCTCGGTCATGATGCGCGCCAGGTCGTGGGGGGACAGGTCCTGCGGCCCGAGGATCGGGACACTGTCGTTGCCGGTCCACGAGCGGTCGAGCAGCAGGCCCGCGGCGACGGCTGCGATGTCGGCGACGGCGACGCGGGGCGCCTTGAGGTCGGCGTCAGCAGTGTCGGTGAAGACGCCCTTCTCGCGGATCGATTCGGCCTCCTCCAGCAGGTTCTCGAAGAAGGACGGGTTGGCCAGTGCCCGGTACGCCACCCCGGATTCCGCGATGACGTCGTCCGCGGCCAGGGACGCGGTGACCAGCCCCGCGCGGCCGGCGACCGCGGTGCCGCGACCGAGCGCGGAGACGCCGACGACGTGGCCGACGCCATGAGCGGCGAGAGCCTTCGCGGCAGGGCGGGTGAAGCCGGGGAAAGCGTCCTCCGGGGTCAGGGAGGCGTCCGGAGGGGCGAGCCAGAACACGGCGTCCGCCCCCTCGAAGGCGCGGTCGACGACCTCGGCGTCACCGTGTGAACCGGTGATCACCTCGACGCGTTCGCGCACCCCGTCGGGAAGACGGGCCGGGTCGCGCACGACCACGCGCAGTGCCTCGCCGTGGGAGGGGGCCAACTCCAGGAGAAGGGGCAGCAGTTGGCGGCCGATGTTCCCGGTGGGAGCAGTGATGACGATCATGGAAAACCTCGTGGGTCGCGCCGGATCGGTACGTCCCTCATCCTGCGGAGCGCCGCCGTGTTGCCACAATGGGAACTTCAGCACGGAATCATTGCCCGAAATGGAATTATGCCCATGAGTAGCAGTCAAGAGCCTGTCGTCGACGCCAATCTCGCCCTCGCGCTGGACGCCCTGCTGGCCGAGCAGAGCGTCACCCGGGCCGCCGCCCGCCTGCACACGTCCCCCGCCGCGATGAGCCGCACCCTCGCCCGCCTCCGGCGCGTCCTCCAGGACCCCCTCCTGGTCCGGGCCGGCCAGACCATGGTCCCCACCCCGCGCGCCGTGGCCCTGCGCGAACAGGCCGCTGCGGTGGTGCGCGACATCGGTGCGCTGCTCACTCCCGGAGCCGGTGTGGACCTCGCAGCGCTGCGCGCCGTCTTCACTCTGCAGACGGCTGATTTGGTGGGCGCGGCGCTCGTTCCCGGGCTGTTGCGGCTGGCCCGGGAGGAAGCGCCGGGCGTATCGCTCCGGTTTCTGGCGGAGGAGTGGGAGGGCGGCCCTGCGCTGCGCGAGGGCCGGGTCGCCCTGGAGGTCGGGGCCATCGATCACGTCGACCCCGAGACCCGGGTCGAAGAGCTGGTCACCCTGCGGATGGCGGCGGCCGTCAGGCCGGGCCACCCCCTTGCCGAAGGGCCCCTGACCCCGGAGCGGCTCGCCGCCGCCGAACACGTCGCGGTGAGCCGTCGCGGCCGGATCACCGGCCCCCTGGACACCGCGCTGGCCGAGCGGAATCTCCAGCGGCGGGTCGCCGTCGTACTCCCCAGCCACATCGCGGCGATGGCCCTCGCCGCCCGCAGCGATGTGGTGTGCCTCGTCCCCGTCGCTCCCTCCGGCGCCGCTCCCTCCTCCCTCACCGACTCCGCGACCGCCCTCGGGCTGCGCCTCCTCGACATCCCGCTGCCGCTGCCGCCGGTGGTCCTCGGCATGGCGTGGCACCCTCGCCACGCGGCGGACGGCGGCCACCACTGGCTCCGCGGCGCCGTCCGCCGGACCCTTCAGGCACCCGGGAGCCCGGCCACGTGACGAGGGTCCTGGCAGCCTGTCAGTGACCGCCGGGCTTCGTCGGCTTGACCGGCTTCGTCGGGAACGTGTTGGTGACCCGCACCCACACGTCGCCCTTGGCCCGCACCACACCGTCCGTCGCGCCGCCCGCGGTGCCCGGGTCCGAGTCGCGGACCGTCACCTTCGCGCCGCGCGGCACGCTCGTCTCCTTCGCCGAGCAGACCGAGCCCACCGGGACGGCGAAGGTCCGGCTGCGGCCGGCCTGGAGGGTGAACTGCTCGTTGAGGAACGGACGCCCGGCACCCGGCGCCGTGCACGTCGCACGGAACGCGAACGGGCCGGGGCCGTGGCCCACCACCTGCTTGGCGACCGTGAACCGGACCTTGGCGGGCGGCGGCTTCGGAACGAAGGTGTTCGTCGCCGTGATCGTGAGCGGCTCCGAGTCCTTGCCACCGATCGTGACCGCCTTCTCCGGAGTGCCGTGGTCGACCGTGCTGCTGGTCGCCCCGCCGTTGTCCGGCTCCGTCGCCCAGCACTTGGTGCCCCGGGGGAGCGGGAAGCCGAGGTCGTCGACGGTGCGGGAACCGGCGCCCGTGAAGGTGTAGCGGCGGCGGTCCACCAGTGTCAGCTCCTTGCCGTCCTTGGTGCGCAGGGTGCAGGAGAGGGCCAGGACGAAGGGGCGGCCGGAAGCCTGGCCGACGACCTTCTTGGCGAGGCGGAGCGTGCCGGTCTCGTACGAGTTCTTCGCGGTGATCGACACCTCCGGCGCGTCCTTCGTGACGACGACCGCGCTGCCGTGGCTGCCGTGGTCGATGTCCGTGTGGGTCGCGCCGCCGTCGCTCATCTCCTCGGCCCAGCAGCGGGCGCCGATCGGCAGGTCGCCCGGCACGTTCAGCGTCTCGCCCGCCTTCAGCGTGAACCGCTTGCGGATGACGAAGGCGACGACGGGGTCACCGTCGGGGCTCTCCGCCTCGCGGATGCAGGTGACGCGGAAGACGTAGCCCTGGGCGTACGGAGCGTCCGCCGGGGCGCCCTCGATCTCCTTGCGGAGGGTGAGGCTGCCGAGGGAGAAGGTGTTGGTGAAGTCCACCGCGACGGTCGAAGTCCCGCCGCCCTTGGTGATGGTCACCGGGCCGACCGGCGGCGGAGTCTCGTCGGCGCCCGCCGGGTCGATCTCCTCCACGGTGCACTCGGCGCCGACCGGAATGTCGTCGACCTGGCCGACGAGACGAGGTGCGCGCACCGTTACCGTACGGACGACAGCGTCCTTGCGGCCGTTGAACGAGCACAGCACCCGGAACCGGAAGGTCCGGTCGGCGAAGTCGATGCCCTGGCCGCGTACCTGCTTGAGCACGCGCAGCGAACCGGTCGGGAAGTCGTTGGTGATGGTCAGACCTGCGGTCTTGTCCGGTACGGAGCCGATGACGGCGACCTCGGCCTCGGACGAGTCCGTCGCCGTCACGTCCACCGAAGCGGCACCGCCCTGGTCCGGCTCGGTCGCCGTGCAGCGGGTGCCCTCCAGCAGTCCGTCGAGCGGGATCTCGCCGTCGCCGTGGAAGGTGAGGTCCTTGGGGAAGCCGGGCAGCGGGCTGCCCCGGAAGAGGCAGGAGACCCGTACCGTGAACGGCCCCTTGCCGAACTCCTCGGCAGCCGGACCGGTCGTCTTCTTGCGAACCTTCAGCGCCGCGTCCACATAGGTGTTGGTGAGCTCGATGTGCTCACCGCGCTCGTCGGGGGTGGCCGGGGTGATGACGACGACCTGTGCGTTCGCTTCGCCGAGGTGTTCGCTCTGCAGACCGTTCGAATCGATCTCCCAGACCTCGCAGCGCGCTCCTGCGGGCACGCCCACCAGCGCCATCGGGGTGTACGGGGTGAGCTCGAAGACGCCCTCGCGGACGACCTGCGGGGCGCCGCCCTCCGGAGTGACCGTGCAGCGGTAACCGGCCTTGTACGAGCCGACCACGACGCCGTCGGGCCTGTTCACCTCGATCTTGTCCACGCGCAGGTTGCCGAACCGCATCCCGATGCCCACCTTGGGCGGCTCGGTGGTCGGCAGGTCCTGCTTGCGGCCGTTCTGGATGACGGTCTCGGAGTGGGCGAAGGAGTTCCAGGCCACGGCCGGGTCGCCGGGCTTGTCCAGGTCGACGGGGGAGGACATCGGCATCCGTACGTACACCTCGCCGCCGGGCGGCAGCGTCTGGTTGAAGGTGACGCGCATCTCGACGCCGGTGGCCTCCGTGGTGTGGCCGGGCTTCCAGTCGCCCTTGGCGCAGTCGCGGCGCGGGGTGGCGATCAGGTCGGAGCAGGGGTTCGCGACGGTCGCGTACCTGGTCTCCAGGGTGCCGGGGCCGATCAGTTCGGGGGCGCCGGTCAGCCGGGGGCGGGGGTTCCACTCGGTGCCGCGCTGCTGGTTGCCGAGCAGGACCCCGGTGTCACCGAGGTAGGGGAAGACGTCGAGGAGGCGTACCTCGGTGGTCTCGTCGGTACCGGAGTTGACGGCCCGCAGCAGGTACTCGAAGTTCTCCCCGGGCTGCAGGAGCGCGATGCACGGGTACTGGGTGTAGGTCCTGCCGCCCTGCTTGAGCATCGGGCAGGCGGGCGAGTCCAGGCCCACGTAGCTCTTGGTCACCGTGTTGTAGAAGCCGAGCGAGTCGTTCCCCGCGACCCACTTGCTGGCTTCGAACGCGGTACCGGGCAGCGTGGTGATCTCGGCGCGGGAGGTGCAGAAGCGCCCAGGGCCGAAGTTCTTGGTGTCGTCCACGCTCTCGCCGTCGCGCACGGAGTCCTTCTGGCACTCCATGTCCTTGTCCCTGTCCGAGCCCGCGCCGAACACGTTCTGCACGACGGAGTCGCCGGGCACGCCGGGTGCGAGCTTCACCTGGAAGGTGATCTTGATTTCGGCGCCGGGCAGCATCGACCAGTCCGGGAAGCGCCACCTGACGTGCGTGACCCGGCCGTCGGGTCCGCGGGTCGGCTCGTACACCGGCTGCGGCGGGTTGGGCGTGCCCGCGGGCACCTTGAACGTCATCCGGAACGGCAGTCCGCCGTCACCCGCGTACGTCTCGTCGAAGCGAAGCAGCTCCGGGATCGGGTCGGCCAGCACGAGCCCGCCGATCTGGCCGGTGCCGGTGTTGCGGACGGTCAGCGTGAACGGGGCGCTCTCGCCGGGCCCGATGCGCGAGTCGGGGCCCTTCGCGACGGCCAGCCTGCCGCGCCCCTCCTGCACCTTCAGGGTCGCCGTACTGTCCCCGAACGGGAACTTCTGGCCGGGCTGCTGGAGGGCGCTCTCGCCCGCCGCGCTCGCCGTGTCGGAGAGCGTCTCGGGGATCGGGGTGCCGGGGTCGGAGCGGAGGTTCTGCCGGGCCGCGACCTTGAAGCAGACGATGTTCGGGCAGGCACCGCGCCGGTCGGGGGCGCCGGGCGTCAGGACGTAACCGCCGCTGGAGTGCGAGAAGGTGAACCGCAGCCCGCGTACGTCGGCCGCGTCGACACCGGCCGGCAGGCCCGGGGTGGTGGAGGAGACGGCCGAGCCGTTGACGTACACCGGCGGGTTGGCCGTGCAGCCGGTGGTGCACGCGTCGACGCGCACCCGGTTGGCGCCGGGCGGGAAGGTGACGCCGGTGATGCGGACGAAGTCGGCGGCGTCGAAGAAGTCCGCGTCGGCGTCCGTGACGACGATTTCCTTGAGGTTGATGTTGCCGGTGTTGCGGGCCTCGATGCGTACGTCGGGCTCCTGGCGGCGGACACCGGGCAGGGTCCTGGCGACCGTGGACGGTGAGATCGACTTCTGTACGGAGCCGCCGCTGCGGGCGGGCTTGGTGATGCTGGACTCGCCCGTGCAGGCGTTGCCGCCGATCGGCCGGCCGTTGGAGGTCATCTGCGCGCAGTTGCGGAAGCTGACGTCGTCGGCGATGCCGTCCCGGCGCTGCACCACCACATTGACCATGATCCGCCCGTTCGGCGGCAGGCTGCCGTCGGCGAGCCGGGCCCTGACCCCCTTCGCGCGGGTCAGCAGCGCGGTGTCCGCCTCGTCGTACGCCACCCACCGCGCGGCCGTCGGGTCGTACACCTCAAGGAGTACGGGAAGACCGGACGGTTCGCGGTAGAGCAACTTGAGTTCGGTGAGGCGTACGACGTCGAACGGGTTCCCGGCGGCGGTCGGGTCGGGCGGGTCGGTGATCGCGGGCCGGTCGAGGGGCGTGGTGCCCGCGTTGGCCAGGTCCAGGGTGAACGTCACCGGGGTGCCGGGCGGGATCTCCGTCTTGTCCGCCGACTTGGAGGCGCGGATGTCGTCGCGCGGGTTCTGCGGGCGCAGGCTCTGGCAGGCGGTGCCGGAACCCGAACCCGAGCCGTCCACCGGGTTGGTGGCGGACACGTCCGCGCAGTTGGCGATCCCGTCGACGGCGTCCTGGGCGACGGCCTTGTCGTTGAGGGTGCCGTGCAGGGAGAGCCGTCCGAGGGCGTTGGGCGCGATGCTGCCGCTGCCCTTCGCGTCGGTGCCCCTGAAGGTGATCGAGACCTGCTTCGGCGGGCTGCCCGCCGGGCACCCGGTGTTCGGCAGCTCCTGCCGGGCGGTGGTCGGGGAGAGCTGGAGCGGGGCCGGCCTGGAGCCGTCGCGGCACACCACGGTGAGGGTGGCCGAGGTGGCTCCCGCGGGGAACTCCACCGCCATCTTCGACGCGTCGAACTTGTCGAACTCGCTGACCGCCGTCGCCGAGGGCTCGGTGATGGTCAGGGTCGCGACCGGGAACGACGCCGTGTTGCGGGCGCCGACGACCATGCTGACGGGCGGCTTCGTGCCGATGATCGCCGTGCCGTCCTCCCGGTAGTTCCCGTCCGTGTCGGAGAAGAAGGACTTGGTGCCCTGCACCGTGGCGATGTTCGGAAGGATGTCGTACGTGGCGCAGGCATCGGGCCCGTTGACCGTCCCCGCCGTGGTGTCGCGGGCGCTCACCGAGGAGCAGTTGCGCACCTGCTGACGGGTCGTCGGGTTCAGGGGCTGGCCGGTCGCGCGGACGGTGTCGCGCAGCTTCACGTTGAGGGCGACCTGGCCGCCGGTCGCGTCGTACGGCAGCTTCGCCCCGGAAGCGGCGGTGAACTCGAACTTCACGCCCGTGATCCGGTCGGGCGAGATCCCCGGCGGCAGGGTCACCCCGGGCCCGGCTCCGACGGGGCCTGCCGTGAACTCACCCGGCGCACAGGGGGTGCTGGTCGGCTTCGTGCACACCAGCACGCGTACCCGGTCCGCCCCGGCGGGGAAACGGGACACCGGGCCGACGCCCGTCACGTCGAAGTTCTCGTACGTGGCCGGGGTCGTGTCGCCGACCGTCAGCGCGGTCACGTCGGCGGAGGTGGACGAGCCGTTCCGCACGCCGAGGGTGATGGTGGAGGTGTCCCCGGACTGGGCGACGGCCGAGGCGGACGACCACTTCTTGGTGGTCGCGGGGCGCACGACACGCGGGATGCGGACCGTCACTTCCGCCGTGGAGGACTCCGGATCGGCGTTGTCGGCGTCGATGGTCGCCGTGTTCGGGATCTTCGCGCCGTCGGTCAGCGCGGTCTCGGCGGGCACCCGCATCCCGATGGAGATGTCACGGCTGACACCCGCGGGCAGTCCTGCCGATCCGGCGGGGGCCGGCGGACTCGGGAGCGGCTCGGCGAACCGGATCGTCAGCTTCCGGGTGGCCGGGTCGTAGGTCACCGTGCGGGCGTCGGTCGACTTCGGCAGCGAAGTGATGTCGAATCCGGCCGGCAGCACGTCCTCGACCACCGGGTTGAGGCACGCCGTCGTCAATGACGAGCAGGAGGAGGTGAGGACGTACGAGAACACGCCCCCGGGTTCGACGGGCATCGTCGCGCCTGTGACCCGCTTGGTGATGCCCACCTCGGCCTCCGCGGCTCGCGCGGCGGCGCCGGGCGCCGCGGCGAGGGTGCCCGCCACCGATGACAGCAGCACGGCCGTGGCCAGGCCGCTCCGCATGATCCGTTCCCGCACGATCCACTCCTTGGCCGCTTTGGCTCTCTGTGCCATTGCGCCTCAGAGTCACACTCCGTGTCGAATAAGTTATCCACATGCGGGGGTGGAAGTATGTTTTATGCCTGAATGGACCTAGCAATCGGTCGCGGTCACCCCGAGATGGTTACGTTCGGTCACCGTCGCCCGAAGCGCCTCGCCAGTCGTCCCAGTGCGCCGCCCGACGAGCGGTGCCAGGCGCGGAAGTCGGCCGCCTGGCTGCCGCCGGAGCGCCCCAACTGATCGGTGACGGCCGAGACTTCACGGCTCGTCAGATGTTGCAGTGCGGGACGCAGGACCTCCTCCAGGAGGGCGCTGCGGGTCTCGTCCCACAGTGGACTCGCACCGGGGTGCGCGCTCCAGGCGGTGAAGCAGTCGGCGGCGTACGAGGGCGTGGTGCGCAGCCGGTCCTGGAGCGGGGCCGAGCGGGCCGTCGCCGCGTACGCGCCGAGCAGGTCCGGGTCGCCGGAGCGGGCCAGGGCGGAGAGCTCGCCCAGCGGGCGCTGCTCGGAGAGCAGGTCGCGGGCGAGGAGGCCGAACACCCGCTGCAGCACGGGGAGTTCGACGGGGTGGGCCGCCGAGCGCAGCGTGAGCGCGGTGGCCACCGGGCCCGCCCCCGCACGCCCTTCGGCCAGCGACTCGGCGAACTCCAGCAGTCGCAGGGCGCCCAGCTGCCGGGTGTCGATCTCGTGCGGGAAGCAGCGGATCAGGTCGGTGGCGAGCGGGGTGACGTCCGGGTCGTCGGCCGGGCCTTCGAGGGCGGCCCGGATCAGCTCCGGATACGTGCCCGCCGTACGGTGCGCGTCCGAACCCGTCTCGCCCAGGATCCAGCGGGCCTCCTGCGGGGTGGGCAGGAGCTCGCCCGGCCAGACCAGCCGGAAGCCGGTGCGCAGGACGAGCGGCTCGATCATGGGGGAGACCCCGGCGGCGCGCAGCACGGTCTGCAGGGTGGAGTCGCGGTCCCCCGTGCCCGCCCCCGGCTCGGCCCCCGGCTCCGGGTACGCGGCGCACATCCGCAGATGCGGCAGGCCCTCCGGGGTCCCGCGCATCAGGTCCGCCGAATGCAGGAGGCGTACCAGCGAGAACGGATTGTCCGGTGCCAACTCATCCAGATGTACGAGGAGTTGGGCATGCAGTGCCGAGTGCCGGGTGAGGGCTTCCTGGACGGCCGCGCCGCGTGCCCGGTCGGGGTCGGCGAGGAGTTCGTGCGCCAGCCGGCGGGCCAGCTCGGGGACGGCGGCCGGATTGTCGTCCTCGGCGGCGAGGAGCGCGGCCAGCTGGGCCGTCGCCTCGGCGGGCACCTTGCCGTCGATGCGCTCGGCGAGCTGCTCCAGAGCGTCCAGTTCGCCGCCGGGGCGAGAGCCGGGAACGGGCGCGCAGAGCGCGCCGAGGAGGGCGGGCCAGTCACCGGCGGACAGTGCGTCGGCGTGCTCCCGGGCCCAGACGGCGGCTGCCGTACGCCCCAGGGAGTCGAGCGGAACCCCGGCGCTGAGCGCGGTGGCCGCCAGCGGACCCGCCTCGAACTCGCCGTCGTAGAGGGAGGGTTGGGCGGCTGCCCGCTTGAAGAGCTCGGGCCGCCCGGCCAGCCAGACCTGCGCGGCGACGGCGGCCCAGGGATCGCCGCCCTGGGCGGTGCGCGCGGCGGCCGAGGTCTGCGGGGAACCATGGGAGCGCGCTCCCGCCCCGGCGGCGCCGAGTCCTGTCCCGGCCTCCGGGTTCTCGCCGGGCCAGGCCCACGGCGGCGGTTCCGGTGCGTCGTCCGGTGCCGTCCCGGTGCGGGCCTCCGTCGAGGTGTGCGTCCAGGCGTCGGTGTGCGGATCCGTCGTCCCGTCGCGCCCCTCCCCGTGCACCCGGAATCCCGCCGCCGGGAACACCACGTCCGGTGACGTCCCGACGATCTGCTGGAGCGCGTGCTCCGGGCGTTCCGCGTACGTCGTGAACGTCAGCCCGTGCGCGTGCTCGCGCGGCAGTGCCGCGCCCAGCACCGCCACCCAGCGCGCGACGTCCGCCGGTTCCTCCTCGACCAGCACCACCGGTTCCGCGCCAGGGTCCTCGCAGAGGCGCCGTACGTCCGCCAGCACGCCCGCCAGGCGCGGCCCGCGCGCGGTCGCGAAGTCCGCCAGGCCGTCCCGGTCGAAGAAGCCCGCGGCGGGGGTGAGCAGTTCCAGCGGTGCGGGAGAGCCGCCCGGGGCGGGTGCGACCGGCGCCCAGCGCGGCGAGTCCCACGCGGTGACGGGCAGCGCGCCGCCCGGCAGCCGCTCCCCGGCGGGCAGGTGCACGGCGTGGGTGTGCGCGGCGCCGGTCTCCGGGTCGGTGGTCGTACGGCTCAACAGGCGGCTGCCGTCAGAGAGTTGGGTCAAGGAGAACGCCGAGGCGGGGAATGCGGCCAGCACCTCCTCGGCCTCGTCGAGGAGCGTGCGCGGGACTTCGGGGCTGACCGCCGTGAACCCGGCGGCCGAAGTGTAGTGAAGCTGGGCCAGGCTCATCAGTCGCTCGCTCCCTTGGTGCGGTGGGTGGGACGACAGGGATGTTGTACCCGGCGCCTTGCTGGCGTACCTCCAAGATCACTTTTCCCTGCGACGGACCTATACCAGCAGATCCCGGCGCTACTTGCTGCGCTTTGCGGGATTTTCATGCTCGTGAGAAGGCGGGAAACGACTCGCTGCGGCTCTTGTGACCACTCCCCGCATCCGCTTATCGTTTGGGGTCAAATGGAAACGCGATGGTGCCGCCCTGTCCGCTCGGACAGCCCGCGCGCCCGGCCCGGTGATCGGGCCGCGAACCCCGGAGGTGCCCCACCGTGGACATTTCGTACGAAGACTGGCTGCTGCGGGCCCACGCGCTCCGGCATCCGACCGGTCATCACATCGACGGCCGCGAGGAGGTGCCCGGCGGCACTCAGGGCAAGGCGGACTTCGCTGTCGTCTCGCCCCGCGACGGGAAGGAGCTGACACGTGTCGCCGACGCGGGCGAGGCCGAGGTGGACCTCGCCGTCGCCGCCGCCCGCCGCGCCTTCGACCACGGCCCGTGGCCCCGCCTCGCCCCCGCCGAGCGCGGCAGGATCCTGCTCGGGTTCGCCGACCTGATCGAGGAGCGGCGCGCCGACCTCGCGCTCACCGTCACCCTGGAGGTGGGCAAGCCGATCTCGGACGCGTACGGCATCGAACTGCGCGCCCTCGTCCACACCTTCCGCTACTACGGCGGTCTCGCCGACAAGCTCACCGACGAGGCCCCGCACACCGCCCCCGACGCCCTCGCCCTCGTCACCCGCGAACCCGCCGGAGTCGTCGGCGCGGTCGTGCCGTGGAACTTCCCGCTCACCCTCGCCGGCTGGAAGATCGCCCCCGCGCTGGCCGCCGGCTGCACCGTCGTACTGAAACCCTCCGAACTGTCGCCGCTCTCCGCGCTGCTGCTCGGCCGGCTCGGTACGGAAGCCGGGCTGCCGGACGGCGTTCTCAACGTCGTCGCGGGCGACGGGCCGACCGCCGGACGCGCCCTCGGCCTGCACCCCGGCGTCGACGTCCTCGCCTTCACCGGATCCACCGCCGTCGGCCGCCACTTCCTGCGCTACGCCGCCGACTCCAACCTCAAGAGGGTGTGGCTGGAACTGGGCGGCAAGTCCCCCCACATCGTGCTGCCCGACGCCCCCGACCTGGAGCAGGCCGCCGCCACCGCCGCCTGGGGCATCTTCTTCAACCAGGGCGAGATGTGCACCGCGCCCTCCCGGCTGCTCGTGCACTCCTCGGTCGCCGACCGGGTGGTCGACGCCGTGGTCCAGAGGGCGCAGGCGCTCAAGGTCGGCGACCCGCTCGACCCGGCGACCGAGATGGGCGCGCTGGCGGGCGAGGCGCACCTGGCGAAGGTCCTCGGCCACATCGGCACGGGCCTCGCCCAGGGCGCCCGGCTGCGCACCGGCGGCGTACGGCTGCACGAGGAGACCGGCGGCACCTACCTGGCGCCGACCGTCTTCGACCGGGTCGGCCGGGACGCGCGGCTCGCCCGGGAGGAGATCTTCGGTCCCGTGCTCTCCGTCTTCACCTTCGACACCGTCGACGAGGCGGTGGAGCTGGCCAACGACACCGAGTACGGCCTCGCCGCCGGGCTCTGGACCTCGAACCTCTCCACCGCCCACCAGGTCTCCCGCCGACTGCGGGCCGGAACCGTCTGGGTCAACTGCTACGAGGAGGGCGACCTCACCGTCCCCTTCGGCGGAATGAAGCAGTCCGGCAACGGCCGCGACAAGTCCGCGCACGCGCTGGAGAAGTACACCGAGCTGAAGACCACCTGGATCCAGCTGTGAGCACCCCTCGCACCCCTCACCTGCGGCCGCTGATCGCGGTCCCGAACCGGTTCGCCGCCTCCACCTCCGCCCTGCGGTACACCGCGGAGGTCACCGCCCGCGCGGTCGTCGACGCCGTGTGGCGGGCGGGCGGCGAACCGTTCATGCTGCACCCGTACGCACCCGGGGGAGCGGCCGACCCGGCCGGGGTCGGCGCCCGCCTCGCCCGCTGCGACGGCGTACTGCTGCCCGGAGGCGGCGACTTGGCCCCGTACCGCTACGGCGCGGCCGACGCCCACGAGAGCGTGTACGACGTCGACGCCGAGCAGGACGCCTTCGACCTGGCCGTGGCGCACGCCGCCCTCGGCGCGGGCCTGCCCCTGTTCGCGATCTGCCGCGGCCTCCAGGTCGTCAACGTCGCCCTCGGCGGCACCCTCCAGCAGGACATGGGCGGCCCCGAGTGCGCGCACCGGCACCTGGTCCACCCGGTCACGCTCAAGCCGGGCTCGGCCGTCGCGGTCGCCGCGGGGGCCGACAAGGTGAACGCCTCCTGCTACCACCACCAGCGCGTCGACGCACTCGGCAAGGGGCTGCACCCCACCGCCTTCGCCGCCGACGGCACGGTCGAGGCCATCGAACTCGCCCCGGCCCAGGGCTGGTTCGTCGCCGTCCAGTGGCACCCGGAGGACACCGCGGCGCGCGACCGCACGCAGCAGGGGCTGTTCGACGCACTGGTGCGCGCGGCGGCCGCCCGCAACTGACGCTCAGTCAGCCGGGTTCGCCCCGCCCTGGGCGATCAGCCCCCTCCCGGAGCGATCAGCCCCGTCTCGTAGGCGAAGACGACGGCCTGGATGCGGTCGCGCAGGTCCAGCTTCGCCAGGATACGGCCGACGTGGCTCTTGACCGTGGCCGGGCTGAGGAACAGCCGGGAGGCGAGTTCGGCGTTGCTGAGGCCCGTCGCGAGCAGGCGGAGCACCTCAAGCTCGCGCGGGGTCAGGCCGGACGGGTCGCGGTGCGGGGCGGCGGTCCGCGGTTCCTCGTGCGGGGCGAAGCGCTCGATCAGCCGACGGGTGATCGCGGGGGCGAGGAGGGCGTCGCCGGTCCGCACCAGGTGCAGGGCGGACACGAGGTGTTCGGGGGAGGCGTCCTTGAGGAGGAAGCCGCTGGCGCCGGCCGTGAGCGCGGCGTAGACGTAGTGGTCGAGGTCGTACGTGGTGAGGATGATGACCCGCGTTCCGGTCAGGCCCGCGTCGCCGATGATGCGCCGGGTGGCCTCGATGCCGTCCATCCCCGGCATCCGGATGTCCATGAGGACGACGTCGGGCCGCGTACGGCGGACCGCTGCGACGGCCTCGGCCCCGTCGGCCGCCTCGGCCGTGACCTCGATGCCGTCCGCCGCCAGGATCATCTTGAAACCGGTGCGTACGAGGGCCTGGTCGTCGGCGATGACGGCGCGCAGGGGCGGCTGGTCCGTGCTCGTGCGGTGGTGCACGGGGTGGTTCATGTTGTCGTTCGTGCGGTGCTCCGCGTGGTGGTTCATATGCTGCTCCGCGGGATACGGGCCGTGACCTGGTAGCCGCCGGTCATCGTCGGCCCGGCGGTCAACTCGCCCCGGTAGACGGCCAATCGCTCGCGCAGTCCCAGGTGGCCACGGCCGTTGCTCTCCACCGGCGGGGCGTCACTGCCGCCGCCGGTGTCCGTGACCTCGATCTCCAGGGAGCCGTCGGTGTGGTCGATGGTCACGGACGCCTCCGCGCCGCGCGCGTGCTTGATGGTGTTGGTCAGCGCCTCCTGCACGACGCGGTACGCCGCGAGGTCCACGCCCGGTGGGAGCGGGTCCGGCGGCAGCGACACCTCGACGCTCACGGGCGTACCGGCGGCGCGCACCCGTGCGACCAGTGCGTCGAGCTGCGCGAGGCCGGGCTGGGGTTCCAGGCCGTCGGGCCTCTCGTGGTCCGGAGCAGCCAACAGGCCCATCACGTGGCGCAGTTCGGCCATCGCGGCCCGACCACCCGCCTCGACGGCGAGCAGTGCTTCCTTCGACTGCTCGGGCACCACGTCCATCACTTTGCGGGCCGCGCCCGCCTGGATCACCATCACGCTCACATTGTGGGTCACCACGTCGTGGAGTTCGGCGGCGATCCGTGCGCGCTCCTCCTCGACGGCCCGGCGCGTGGCCTCCTCCTGGGCCTCCTGGAGTTCCGTGACCCGGGCCCGGCTGCCCGCCAGTTTCAGCTGCAGGAAGCGGACGAGGCTGGCCAGCATCCCGGCCACCAGCAGGACGAATCCCGGGCTCGACCAGCTGGGGAGCACGGGTTCCGCATCGCGGAGAGCGACCCCGGACAGCACGGCGGCGATCACCAGGACGGCGAACGCCGTCGTCCGGTAACGGCTGTGCACGACGGCGCTGTAGGCGCCGACGACACAGGCCAGGACGGTGATCCAGGAGGCGGAGCCGCCGATGGCCAGTGCCGCGCTCAGCACCACCACGAACAGCGACAGCGGATACCGGCGCCGGGCCGCCAGCGGCAGCGTCGACAGGACGACCAGCAGCCAGGGCACGGAGGAGGGCTCGTCCTCCACGGGCACCTGACCGGGGGTGGGCAGCGGGGGCGGAGCAGGGTGTCCGGTCCGGGGGTCGGGCGGGGGAGGCTGAGCCGGGAGCCCGGCCCCGACATCGGCATGCGGAGGGTTGATGTTCACCGGCCCTTCGCCGGGATAGTGCACCGCCACGAACAGGGCGACGACGGTCAGTACGACCGCCAGCACCACATCGGCGCGCACCGCCCGCCGGGACAGCGGGGCCGCCTTCGCCTCCGGGCGCAGCGCGTCGAGGAGCTGCTGATGCCAGTTCCGGCTCCAGTTCCAGCTCCGGCTCCGGCCGCGCCGGTCTTCCGTCTCCATCCGCACATTGTGCTGCGCCCTCCACCAGGCCCGCGTCCGCCTGTGTGATCAAGGTGCGCTCCCCGAGGCCTAGTTCGCAGGGATGACTCGCGGCCGGATCCTCCGCGGGGAGGGTCTGTTGTGGGTTCCGCGGCTCGGACCGCTCACGCTCAGCGTCGCCCAGGGGGAGGCCCTTGCCGTGACGGGGCCTTCCGGCAGCGGCAAGTCCACGCTGCGTACGGGGCGGGGCGTACGGGCCCGGGGCGGACCCGAATCGTGGACCGGATCCCACCCCCGTGTTGAACTTCAACCCTGAACGCCGGCGCAGCAGCACGCCCGGAAAACTGATCGGAGCTCAGACATGACCACACCCCGACCCGTCGTCGCGGTCCTCGGCACCGGAACCATCGGCGCCCCCGTCGCCCGCAACCTCGCCAGGGCCGGATTCACCGTCCGCGCATGGAACCGTACGAGGGCCAAGGCGGAGGCCCTCGCGGCCGACGGCGTGCGCGTCGCCGACACCCCGGCCGACGCGGTCGACGGCGCCGGGGTCGTCCTGACCGTCCTCACCGACGGCCCCCGCGTCCTCGATGCGGTCCAGGCGGCGAAGCCCGCTCCCGGCACCGTCTGGGTGCAGGTCAGCACCGTCGGCGAGGAGGTCGACAAGCTCGCCGCGTACGCGACCGGGGCCGGGCTGGTCTTCGTGGACGCCCCCGTGCAGGGCACCCGACAGCCCGCCGAGGAGGGGAAACTCGTCGTCCTCGCGGCAGGGCCGCAGTCGGCGCGGGACACGGTCCAGCCGCTCTTCGACGTCATCGGCTCGCGCACCGTCTGGGTCGGCGACGACGGTACGACCGGTGCGGCCAGCCGCCTCAAGCTCGTCCTCAACACCTGGGTGATCGCCCTCACCAACGGCGTCGGCGAAGTCCTCTCCCTGGCGAAGGGGTTGGGCGTCGACCCGCGCCACTTCCTCGACGTCGTCTCCGGCGGCCCGACGGACAGCGGCTATCTCCAGGGCAAGTCGGCGGCGATCCTGAGCGGCGACCTCACCCCCAGCTTCACCGTGGACAACGCGGAGAAGGACGCCCGCCTGGTGGTGGAGGCGGCCGGGCGCGCGGGCCTGCGCCTGGACGGCACCGAGGCCGGCCGGGACCGCTTCCGCCGCGCCTCCGCGCAGGGGCACGGCGGCGAGGACATGGCGGCCGGATACTTCGCGAGCTTCGACGAGAAGTGAGTGAGTGAGTCAGTGAAGCGGTCAAGTCCCCTTCTTCGCAGGGGACTTGATCAGCCCTTCGCGCGCCGACCGCTGCGGCGCGGCGGGGGCTCCGCGCCGTTCAGCAGTTCGCGCCGCCGCTCCTCGCCGTGCTCCTCCACCTGTACGACGATGCGACGCAGGGCGTCCGCAGTCGACTTGCACTCGTCCTCGTTCAACTGCTGTGCCACGAAGGCCTCTTCGGCGTTCAGTTCGGGGAAGACCCGGCGCATCAGCTTCTCGCCCTCCTCGGTCAGGCTGAGCAGCACCCGCCGCCCGTCCGAGGGGTGGTCGGTGCGCCGCACCAGCCCGCGCCCTTCGAGCGTGCGGGCCACACCGGTCAGCGTGCCCTTGGAGATGCCGGCCTCCTCGGCGACGAACCGGGTCTCGCGCTCGCCCCAGATCCACACCACCCACAGCACCACGAACGCCGTCCAGGTGAGGTCAGAGCCGCGCAGCACCGAGTTCTCGAAGTGGCTGCGGACGGCCGCCGCGGCGCGGTGGATGTTG
Organism: Streptomyces sp. NPDC021093; assembly: GCF_044333135.1. Classification (NCBI taxonomy): domain Bacteria; kingdom Bacillati; phylum Actinomycetota; class Actinomycetes; order Kitasatosporales; family Streptomycetaceae; genus Streptomyces; species Streptomyces sp. NPDC021093. The sequence continues at coordinate 290,715 of NZ_JBIRQJ010000002.1, forward strand.
GCGATGACCGCCATCTGCTCGTGCTGGATGGGGATGCCGCCGAGCTTGTTCTCGACCAGCTTCTCGGTCTCGATGATGGAACGCTGGCCGGGCACAGGCTCTCCTTCGGACACACACCTAGCGGTTCGGTCGTTCGGTACCAAAGTGTACGTGCGGCCGAATCCCTGGTCAGAGGCCCGGAAGCGGGCCCGCGGGCAGCCGGAACGCATCAGTCCACGGTCCGGGCCGCCCGTCGGGCGTACGGCAGCCGGGACAGTCCGGCGCACAGCAGCAGTGCCGCAGGAACGGTCAGCGCCAGCCAGGTCGCGGTGGTCGCGTTCCCGCCGATGAGGGTGGGGAAGTTGGTCACCACGAGGAAGATGGCGCCCGCGATGCCGAGCGCCCCGAGCAGCGGGGCGATCAGCGTGTTCCAGACCCGGTCGTCCTGCCGGGTGCGGCGGAAGAAGACGATCACCGACACCGACGTCAGGAAGTACAGCACCGTGATCGCCAGCGCCGCGATGCCGCTGAACCAGGAGAACATCGTCAGCACCGGATCCTTGCCCAGCAGCGCGAACGGCAGCGCGAGCGCCGCCGCCGTCAGCGTCTGGACCACACCGGCCGCCCACGGTGACTGCCGCTTGTTGAGTGCCGACAGCCCGCGCGGGAGCAGACCGTCGCGGCTCAGCGAGAAGAGGTACCGGTTGGCCGAGTTGTGGAAGGCGACGATGCCCGCGAAGAGGGAGGTGGCGAGGAGGAACGGCAGGACGTCGTTGGTCCAGGCCCCGAACCGCGCGGCCACCGGCGCGAACACGAAGGCCGCCCCGTCACCGCCCTCCAGCGCGGCCCCGGCCGCCGCCGCGCTCTTCGACGCCCCGTACGACGCGACCACCATCCACGTGGTGAACGCGAAGAAGGAGGTCACGACCGCGACCGACAGGTACGTGGCGCGCGGCACGGTCTTCGCCGGATCGCGCGCCTCCTCCCCGTAGATCGCCGTGGCCTCGAAGCCCAGCATGGAGGCGAGGGCGAAGACGAGGGCCACGCCGGGTGCGCCGTCGAGCATGGCGGAGGGCGAGAACGACGCGCCCGCGTTCAGCCCCTCGGGACCGCCGCCCTGGAGCAGTGTCACGATGCCGAAGGCCAGCAGGATGCTGAACTCGGCGAGCACGAACACCGCGACGACCTTCGCACCCACCTCGATGCCCAGCACGCCGAGCAGTTCGACGAGCGCCATGGTCACGAACGCGCAGGCCCACCACGGCACTTCGATGCCCGCGTGGACGTCGAACAGCCCGCTGACCGTGGCGCCGAACAGCCCGTACATCGCCGCCTGGACGGTGTTGTACGCGAGGACGGCCACCCCCGCGCTGCCGATGCCGGTGCTGCGGCCGAGCCCCTTGCCGATGTACGTGTAGAAGGCGCCCGCGTCGACCACGTACCGGCTCATCGCCACGAAGCCGACGGAGAAGAGCAGCACGATGCCCCCGGCGACGGCGTACGCCGCCGGGGTGCCGGGGCCGTTGCCGAGGGCGATCGCGATCGGGGCGGCCCCGGCCATGCCGGTCAGCGGGGCCTGCGCGGAGAGGACCAGGAAGAGGATGCCGAGGGCGCCCAGGGCGCCCCGCTTGAGGGTGCGGGGCGCGTCACCTTCGGGTACTGGCGGAGCCTGCCGGGCTCCCGTCCGTCGTACGGCCACGGCCGGTCAGCCTCGCCGGGGCGCGCGGACGCCGCGGAACTCCCAGTCGCCGCCGAAGGCCGTCGAGACGACCTCCTCGGACTCGGTGGGCTGCGCGCCGCAGTCGTCGCGGACGGGAACGGGACCCGACACGATGTGGTTCGTCAGCCTCCCGAGCCCCTCCACCTCGACCTCGACGACGTCACCGGGCTGTACGGGGCGCGAGTTGGCCGGCGTACCGGAGAGGAGGACGTCGCCCGGGTGGAGGGTGATGGTGCGGGCGATGTCGGCGACCAGGTAGTGCATGTCCCACTCCATCTCGGAGGTGGAACCGTCCTGCACGACCTTGCCGTTGACGTACGTACGCAGGTACTTGTCGTGGAAGTCCCAGTCGGTGACGAGACCGGGGCCGAGCGGGCAGAGGGTGTCGGAGCCCTTCACACGGAGCATCGAACCGGCGTCGGTGTCGCGGAAGTCGTGCAGGCCGTAGTCGTTGCCGACGGTGTAACCGGCGATGTACTCCCCGGCATCCCCCGGCGAGATGTTGCGCGCGGTCCTCCCGATGACGATCGCCACCTCGCCCTCGTAGTTGAGGTACTTGCAGCCCTCGGGGCGGACGACCGCGCCGCCGTGCGAGTTGAGGGAGGAGGTCGGCTTGTGGAAGTACGTCGGGGCCTGGGCCAGCCCGATCCGGAACTCCTCCACCCGGCTGCGGTGGTTGAGGTGCACGGCGATCACCTTGGACGGCACCACCGGAGGCAGGTGCCGGGCTTCGGCGGCCTTGATGCGCCGCCCGTCCGCCGACACCAACTCCTCGCCCTCACGGACCACTTGGGTGACGGCGCCGTCGAGAAGGACGCGGCGGTACTCAGGCATGGGAGGTCTCCTGCCGGTTGATTTCGCTGTGCCGAGGGGGTGCGGTCCAGCCGCCGTCGGGGCGGTCGAACCAGAGGTGCACCTGGCCGGTGCCGACGGAGTTCTCGTACGCGCTGTACAGACGGCCGGGAGCGGTGCAGCGCTCCTCGCCGAGGGCCCCGGCCATCATCAGGTAGTGCCCGAAGCGGGCCTCCGGCTTGTACGTGTAGAACTCCGGCATGGTGCGCAGGACTTCGTCGTGCCGGCCCTGCTCGAACCAGGCGATGCGCTCGTGGTCGGCCGCACGGGCGCCGGCGCTGAAGATGTGGCTGGGGTCGCTGGACTCGTGGTCGCGCAGCTCGCGCAGCGACCAGAAGGTGTGCGACAGGGCGCCCGACGCGATGACGATCACCTTGCGGTCGGTGGCGGCGATGCCGTCGGCGAGGGCGCGGCCGAGCCGCAGGTTGTCCTCGGTGTCGGCGGTCTGGCAGACCCCGATGGACACCCACTTCTTGTCGGTGAGGCCTTCGCCGAGGTACTTCCACAGATTGATCGTGGCGTAGTACACGGGCAGGTACGGGTCGTCGATCGGGGTGATCCACGTCCCGTGCGTGTCCGCGAACCCGGCGATGCTCGCGGCCAGTTCGGGGTCTCCGGGGTAGTCGTACGGCACGCGGCACATGCCGCGCGGCAGCTCCTCGGAGGTGAAGAGCCCGGCGCGGCGGTGCTGGGCGGCGACGACGTACTCGACGGTGGTCGCCCAGTGCGAGTCGAGGACGACCACGGTGTCGTAGTCGAGCTTCTCGAAGACGTCCGCGCGGAGCCTGCGCAGTCCGGGGACGAGGCTGATCTCACGGCCCTCGTTGAGCTCCTTGCGGGTCTCCTCGGGCAGAACGATGGTGGGTACGTGCGAGAGCAGCCCCGCACCGACGATTTCACCCATGATCCGAACCTGATTCCTGTGTAGTGGAGGTCTGCTGTGTAGTGAAGGTCTGCTGTGCGGTGAAGGTCTGCTGTGCGGTGACGGTGTTCTTGAGGTCGCAGTAGAAGTCGAAGCTCCAGGTGCCGCCCTCGCGGCCGACCCCGGACCGGCGGGAGCCGCCGAAGGGGGCGCGGAGGTCGCGCACGTAGAAGCAGTTGACCCAGACGGTGCCCGCGACGAGGCGTGCGGCGATCCGGTCGGCGTGCGCGCGGTCGCCGCTGACGACGGTCGCGGCGAGACCGAAGCGGGTGCCGTTGGCGAGGGCGATCGCTTCGTCGTCGCTGCTGAAGGTCTGGAGCGTGAGCACCGGGCCGAAGATCTCCTCCTGGACGGCTTCGGCGTCCTGGCCGAGCCCGGTGAGGAGGGTGGGGCGGTAGTAGAGGCCGCCGAGGCGCTCGTTGAGGTCGGTGTTCGGCCCGCCGCCGATGACGGCCGTGGCTCCGGCGGCGACTGCTCGCTGCACGAAGCCGTCGATCTTTTCGAGCTGCCGGGCGTGGATGTTGGGCCCGATGTCGGTGGCGGTGTCGCGGGGGTCGCCCTGGGTCAGATTGCTTGCTCTGCCGATGAACCGTTGAGTGAATTCCGCTTCGATCGACTCGTGCACGAGCAGACGCGTGCCCGCGAGGCAGACCTGACCTGCGTTGTCGTACTGCTCGACGGCGAGCTCCACGGCGAGGTCCAGGTCCGCGTCGTCGAGGACGAGGAGGGGGGACTTGCCGCCGAGTTCGAGGGAGGTGGGGGTGAGGTTCGCGGCGGCGGCCGTCGCGATGTGCTGGGCGGTCGGCACCGACCCGGTGAAGCTGATGCGGCGTACGTCCGGGTGCTCGACGAGGGCCTGACCGGCCTCGGCCCCGTACCCCTGGACGACGTTCAGCACGCCGGCGGGCAGACCGGCCTCGGCGGCGATGTCGGCGAGGAGGGAGGCGGTGAGGGGCGACCACTCGGCGGGCTTGAGGACGACGGTGTTCCCGGCGGCGAGGGCGGGGGCTACCTTCCAGCTCTCCATCATGAGGGGCGCGTTCCACGGGGTGATGAGGACGCAGGGTCCGGCGGGGTCCCAACTCACGTGGTTGCGGCGGGTGTTGGAGTGCACTTCGGTGTGCGTTTTGGTGTCGAAGTCGGGGTGGGAGAGGTTGTTGGTCAGCCAGTCGGCGAAGAAGCGGAAGTTGTGGGCGACGCGGGGCATGACGCCGCGGCGGTGGGAGCGGACGAGAGCGCCGTTGTCGGCGGTCTCGACCTGGGCCAGCTCTTCCAGCCGCTTTTCGACGCCGTCGGCGATGGCGTGGAGGATGCGGGCGCGGGCGGGCGGCGGGGTGGCCGCCCAGGCGGGGAAGGCGGCTTTCGCGGCGGCGACGGCGGCGTGGGCTTCGGGCTTGCCGCCGCGGGAGATCTGGGCGAGTTCGGTGTTGTCGATGGGGGAGAGGTCGGGGAAGGTCTCGCCGGAAGCCGATTCGCTGCGTCGGCCGTTGATCCAGTGGCGGGTGTCGATGTGGACGCCGGCGATGGTGGGGGTGGGGGTTGGGGTGGGGTGAGGAGGCATGTGGGTTCCTGGGGGTTGGTGGGTCGGTGTTCGGCGGGTGCGAGTGGGGCGGGTGGTGCGGGTGGGGGCGCTGCGCGGGCTGGTCCCCTACCCGCCCCTTCCCGACTGTGACATTTGCGGCTCCGCCGCGTGAGGGGGCGAGCCCCCGGGCCCCCGGGTGGGTGTGCTTGTGCGGGTGCGTGGGGGCTGGTCGCGCAGTTCCCCGCGCCCCTAAATGCATGGCCCGCGCGGGGAACTTCAGCCCGCGCAGCGAACTTCAGCCTGTCCGGCGTTTGAGGACGCGCGGCGGAGCCGTGCACCGGGCGCAGCCCGGGACATCAGCCCCCACCGGCGCGAGCCGTGACCCGTCTTTGCCCCGCGGCCAGCGGTTTAGGGAAGGGGCGGGGAGGGGCAAGCGCCGCAGGCAAGGCCAGCCACCCACCGCCCCGCACGTGCCCGGAGCCCGGACCCGGCCGGGCAGGGGCGGGGATCGCGCCCCGCCCCACCCCCACCCCCGCCCCTATTCCGCTCCGGACGTCCCCGACTCCAACAGCCGACCCCCGTCCCACACCACCCCCACCTGCCGGAAGTACGCCCCGATCGGTTCTCGGATCTCCAGTCGGGCCAGTTCCTCCGTCGGCGACTCGAAGAGGGAGAGTTCCGCGTCCGCGGCCCACGCCGGGCCCGCCTCGAACGACGCCGCGCCCGCCTCGACCAGCTCGTCCAGGGCCAGCCCCTTTCCCTTCTCCACGGAGGGGAGCCACCGGTTGTGGATCATCGGGTGCCCGTTGACGAACCCGTTCGTCGCGCTCTCCTCGCGCAGGGTGAACACCGCCTCCGCCAGCCTTCGGTCCGCTGCCGCCAAGGTCGCCCCGAAGCGCGCTCCCGCCTCGATCCGGGGCGAAGGACCGTACGGATGCGGCCGCGTCTGGTGGATCGACCCGAGCTTCTTCGGGTACCCCTGGTGCAGCCCCCGCGCGATCGCGAAGTCCTTGTCCACCCAGATGTAGACGCACCGCGAGTACGTCCGGCCCCGGTACGTGCAGCGCACCACCGCGAACGCCTCCCTGTACTGCGCCCGTACCGGGTCGAGCAGTTCCTCGCGCGACGACGAGCAGGACTGCCAGTCCGCCCAGACAAGGGCCACCGCTCCCGGGTCCTCGGCCGCCAACTCCAGTGGTGCGGGCAGGAGTTCACGTACCCGCTCCGGATCGGTCCGGTACTCGACGGTCAGCAGGTCGCCGGAGTACTGCCACGGCGGCGCCGGAATCAGTGACGAAGAGCCGGTCGCCGTCTTGGGGTGGAAGTAGCCGCGAACGGTGCTCACTTCAGTGCTCCTTGGGGAGTAGGGGAAGAGGCAGGAGTGGGAGCTGGAGCCGGAGTGGGAGCGGGAGTGGGAGCCGGAGCGGGAGCGGGAGACCGAAGAGCGGCGCCGGTCGAAACAGCCAGCTCGGCACGCCGTACCGCCGCCCACCCCAGCGCCATCGGCCCCCCGAGCCCCATGACGCCCACGAGCCGCCCAGTCCGGTCGTGGTACCCGACCAGCAACTCGCCGTCGAGGTCGCCCGCCAGTACCCGCACGTCCCCCGTGCCCAGTCCGGGCGCGCCGAAGGACTGGAGCCGGAAGTCGTACTGGTCGCTCCAGAAGCACGGCAGCGGCGCGAAGGGCGCCGCCTCGTCCACCTTCCCGACCAGCACCTTCGCCGCGTGCTTGGCGGCGTCGCCCGGCATGGACCAGTGCTCGACGCGTCGCGCCGTACCGTCGAACCGCGCATTGGGGAAGCGGGCCACGTCGCCGACCGCGACAACGCCCTCCGCCACCCTCAGCTGCCCGTCGCACAGCACCCCGTCGCTCAGGTCGAGCCCGTTTCCCGCCAGCCACTCCACGTTGGGGAGCGAACCGACCGCTTCGACGACGACGTCCGCCTCCACCCGCGACCCGTCGTCGAGCACGACGCCGGTCACCCGTTCGTCGGTGCCAGTGCCAGTGCCAGTGCCAGTGCCGCTGCCGGTGAACCGGGCCACCGTACGGCCGAGGGCCAGACGCACGCCCTGCGCCCGGTGCCGCTCCATCAGCACACCGGCGAGCAGTTCGCCCAGCGCGCCCAGCATCGGCAGCGGTACCGGGTCGACGACCGTCACTTCGGCGCCCAGACCGCGCGCGGTCGCGGCGATCTCGCAGCCGATGAAGCCCGCGCCGACGACGACCACCCGCGCGCCCGGCCGCAGCGCGGGCTGAAGGGCGCGGGCGTCGTCGAGGGTACGGACAGCGTGCCGGCCCCCGGCCGGTCCCGGTGCCGCGAGGCGTCGCGAGCGCAGCCCGGTCGCGACGACCAGAGCGCCGTACGGGAGCACCTCTCCGCCGTCCAGGGTGACCGTCCGTCCCGCGAGGTCCGCGGAGAGCACGGTCGTACCCGTCCGCCACACCACGTCGGACGCGGCGGGCTTCGGCCGGAAGGTCAGCGAGTCGAAGTCCGCCTTCCCCGCGAGGACCTCCTTGGAGAGGGGCGGACGGTTGTAGGGCATGTGCGTCTCGGCGCCGACGACGACGAGTTCGCCCGTGAATCCGGCCCGGCGCAGCTGTTCTGCGGTGCGCAGTCCGCCGAGGGAGGCCCCGGCGACGACGATGCGGTCGGTGCTCATGGGCGGGTCAGCCCTCGATGGTGATGGCCTGGAGGGGGCAGACGTCCGCCGCGTCCTCGACGTCCTCGCGCAGCGACTCGTCGGGCTCGGCGACGTACACGAGCTTTCCGTCGGCGTCGAGCTGGAAGACCTCGGGGGATGCGAAGACGCACTGTCCGTGGTCCTTGCAGACGTCCGTGTCCACGACGACCTTCATGGGGCGGCCCTCCCGGGAGAAGTGGGGATGCGGTCCGAGCGGGAGCGGGCTCGCCGTGGCAGCGAACCCTTCCATTAACTCGTTTGAGTTCAAACAAGTTAATCCCCCGCGGTGCGGCCGGTCAACCGTCGGGCGGGACCGGGCAGTTGTCGTGTGAAGCGGAGCAGGGCGGTTGTCGTGTGAAGGTGAGGGGAGTTGCCGCCCGCCCCCTTGTGTCATGTCGGGAGCCTGCATACCTTTTGGAGTCAAACGACATGGAGGGATCCACCGGTGAGCGCTCAGCAGTACCCGTCGCCCTCGCATTCGGCGGCCCAGTCCGCTCCGGCGGCCCAGTCCGCTCCGGCTCCCCGGTCCGCTCCGGCGGCCGGTGCCGCCCCGGCTGCTCCCGCCGTTCCGCCCACTGCTTCAGCTGATGCCCCGGTCGCCGCCGCGGCCCCCGAATCCCGCTACGCCGCGCTCCCGCAGCAGGCCCGCGAGCCCCTGGAACGGCTCGCCGCACAGGGCCGGGAGATCGACGTCGTACGGGTGACCTTCCCCGACCTCCTCGGCACCGACCGGGCCCGCGACGTCCTCGTCGAGCACCTGCCCTCGGCGCTCGGGCACGGCCTGGCCTTCTGCCGCGCCGTCTACCACACGTCGCCGCAGGGCGACACGGTCGACGTCGCGGGCGGGCTCGACGCCGGGCTGCCCGACATCCTCGTACGCCCCGACCTGTCGACCCTCCTCCCGCTGCCCTGGGAACCCGGCGTCGCCTGGTGCCTGGGCGAGGCGACCGACCCGGACACCGGGGAGCGCGCTGCCGAGTCACCGCGGGGCGTGCTCCAGCAGGTCCTCGGCGCGTGGGCCGAGCACGGCCTCGTGCCCGTCGTAGGACCCGAACTCGAATACTTCCTCTGCGAGGAGGCCCCCGGCACCCCCACCGGCTGGCGGCGCTACGCCGAAGCGCCCGGCAACATCTACACCGCAGGTCTGCGCGGCGACCCCGAGCGTCACCTCCTCCGTACGCTCCGCCATCTGCGCGACCTCGGCCTCGGCGTCACGGCGGGCAACCACGAGTACAGCAGCGGTCAGTTCGAGATCAACCTCAACCACTCCGAGGCCCTCGACGCCGCCGACCGCGCCTTCCGCTTCAAGGCGGCCGTCAAGGAACTCGCCCGTGCGGAAGGGAAGTTGGCCACCTTCATGGCCAAACCCTTCAACGACGAGGGCGGTTCGGGCTTCCACCTCCACTTCTCGGCGGTCTCGGACACCTCAGGCAGCAACGTCTTCGACGACCCGGAGGCCCCGCACGGCCTCGCGGCCCCCGCCCGGCACGCCCTCGCCGGAATCCTGGCGCACGCCCCCGCACTGGCCGCCCTCCAGAACCCCACAGTCAACTCCTACAAGCGCTTCGGCCCGGACACCCTCGCCCCCTGGCTGATCGACTGGGGCCTGGACAACCGCAGCGCCATGCTCCGCATCCCGCCGGAGCGCGGTGCGTCCTCCCGTCTGGAGCTGCGCCTCGGCGACGCCAGCGCCAACCCGTACCTGGTGATCGCGAGCACACTGGCTGCCGCCCTCCTCGGCATCCTGGCGGGCGAGGAGCCTCCCGCGCCGGTGCAGGGCTACGGCTACGACGCCACCAAGGCCCCCCTGTTGCCCTCCTCCCTGCCCGTCGCCCTGGACGCCCTGGTCGCCGACGGACCGCTGACGGAACTGCTCGGCAAGGAGTTCGCCGCCTCCTTCCTCGCGTACAAGCGCAACGAGATCGAGCGCTTCCAACAGCACGTCACCGACTGGGAGTTCAGCGAGTACGCCTACCACATCTGAGCCGTATCGGAGCCGCCCCATGACCTCCCCCCTCCCCCTCTCGGCCGTGGACCTCGCCGACCCGGACAAGTTCCTCGACGGCGAGACCCCCTGGAGGATGCTGGACACCCTGCGCCGCGAGGACCCCGTCCACTGGCAGCCCGAACCCGCCCCCAACAGCGGCTTCTGGGCGGTCACGAAGCACGCCGACATCGTCGCCGTCGACCGCGACCCGGAGACGTACACCTCCACCCGCTTCACCAACCTGGAGGAGGTGGACGACGACCAGATCGCGATCCGCCGCTCCCTCCTCGAAACGGACGGCCTCCGCCACCAGGCCATGCGCCGCATCCTCCAGAAACCCTTCACGTCCAAGTCGGTCGCGGCCTACGGCGACTTCCTCCGCGTCCTCACCCGCCGGACCCTGGACGCCGCACTGGCCAAGGGCAGCTTCGACTTCGTCAACGAGATCTCCGCCGACTTCCCCATCAACGTCCTCGCCCGGATGCTCGACGTCCCCGAGGACGACACCCAGCAGCTCATCGACTGGGGAAACCGCATCATCGGCAACACGGACCCCGACTACGCCGACGTACTCCTCCACTCCGAGGAGAGCGACAGCTTCCGCAATCTGCCCTTCCGTAGTCCCGCCGCCGTCGAAGTCTTCGCGTACGGACGCAAGTTGGCCGCCGAGCGCAAGGGCGGCGACGGCACCGACCTGGTCAGCCTCCTCGTCAACCAGACCCCCAAGGACGGCGTCCCCCTCACCCCCACCGACTTCGACAACTACTTCCTCCTCCTGGTCGTCGCGGGCAACGAAACCACCCGTCACGCCATCTCCCACTCCATGCTGGCCCTCATCCAGCACCCCGCGGAACTGGCCAAGCTCCAGGCCGACCCCGCGCTGATCCCCGCCGCCGTGGAGGAGTTCCTGCGCTGGGCGTCCCCCGTCTACCACTTCCGCCGCACCGCCACGCGCGACACGGAGCTGGGCGGAAAGCACATCAAGGAGGGCGACAAGGTCGTCCTGTGGTTCGCCTCGGGCAACCGCGACGACGAGGTCTTCACCGACCCCTACTCCTTCGACGTCACCCGCTCCCGCATCGACCACGTCACCTTCGGCAAGGGCGGCCCCCACTTCTGCCTCGGCAACGCCCTCGCCCGCCTCGAAATCCAGATCCTCTTCGAGGAACTCCTCCCACGCCTGTCCTCGATCCGCCTGACGGGCGAAGTCCCGCGGGTACGAAGCAACTTCGTGAACGGGATCAAGAGGCTGCCGGTGGAGGTCACGCTGAGGTGAGGTGAGGTGAGGCGGGGCGAGCGGCCCGGAGGAGGAACCCGGAGGAGGAACCCGGAGGAGAAAAATGTCCGGCGCCGGCGGAGGGCTGCCCCTACCGTGTCCCCGTGAAGACCCAACTGATCGTTCTCAACGGCGGCTCCAGCTCCGGGAAGTCCAGCATCGTCCGGTGCCTGCAGGCCGTGCTGCCGGATTCGTGGCTGTCCCTCAGCGTGGACACCTTCGTCGACGCGCTGCCCGCTTCCCTGCAGGAGGGGGACGCCGGTATCGAGTTCGCCCCGGACGGTGGAGTCGCCGTCGGGGGCGAGTTCCGGCGGCTGGAGGAGGCCTGGATCGCGGGGGTCGTCGCGATGGTGCGGGCCGGAGCCAGGGTCGTCGTCGACGAGGTGTTCCTCGGGGGAGCCGAGTCGCAGGCGCGGTGGCTCAAGGCGATCGGCGGTGACGTCGAGGTGCTGTGGGTGGGGGTGCGGTGCGAGGCGGGGGTGGCGGCGGCGCGGGAGGCAGACCGGGGGGACCGGATCGGTGGAATGGCCGCCGCCCAGGCCGAGTTGGTGCACGACGGGGTGTCGTACGACTTCGAGGTGGACACCGCGCGCAGCGGGCCTCGGGAGTGTGCGCGGCTGATCGCCGAACGGGCGGAGTGAGGGAGACAGGGGAGGGGCCCAGCGGCGTGCAGGGCCCCTCGGCGCGCGACTACTGCAAGCAGGACGGGCCCAGCAGCACCTTCAGGTCGCCGTACAGTGCCGGGTCCGCCTTCACCCGGTGCCGGTCCAGGCGCAGCACCGTCGTCTTGCGCGGGCCCTGGAGCTTGATGCGGACCTCCGTGTCGCCCCGGTGGTGGGAGAGGATCTCGCCCAGCTTGCCGACCATCGGCGGGGTGACCTTCACGGTCGGAATCGTCAGCACCACCGGCGCGTTCGTCCCCGCGTCGGAGATGTCCGGGACCTGGAGTTCCATCGCGACCAGCCGCGGGATGTCCTCGCGCTTGTCGAGGCGGCCCTTGACGAACACGACGGTGTCTTCGGTGAGTTGGGTCGAGATCAGCTGGTACGTGGCGGGGAAGAACATGCACTCGATGGAGCCGGCCAGGTCCTCGACCGTCGCGATCGCCCACGCGTTGCCCTGCTTGGTCATCTTGCGCTGCAGGCCGGTGATCAGGCCGCCGATGGTGGTGATCGCGCCGTCCGAGTACTCGCCGCTGGTGAGTGACGCGATGGCCGCGTCCGCCTTGTCCGACAGGACGTGCTCCAGGCCGAAGAGCGGGTGGTCGGAGACGTACAGGCCGAGCATCTCGCGCTCCTGCGCGAGGAGGAACGACTTGTCCCACTCGATGTCGCCGATCGGGGTGTCCAGGCCGAAGCCGGGGGAGTCGTCGGGGCCGTCCGAACCCAGGTCGCCGAAGAGGTCGAACTGGCCCTCGGCCTCCTTGCGCTTCACCTGGACGACCGCGTCGACCATGTTCTCGAAGACGGCGGACAGGCCCTTGCGGGTGTGGCCCATGGCGTCGAACGCGCCCGCCTTGATGAGGGATTCCGTCGTGCGCTTGTTGCAGACGACCGATTCGACCTTGTCGAGGTAGTCGGGGAAGGAGGAGTACTTCCCCTTCGCCTTGCGGCACTTGACGATCGAGTCGACGACGTTCTGGCCGACGTTGCGGACGGCGGTCAGGCCGAAGACGATCACGTCGTCGCCCTGCGGGGTGAAGTTGCCCGCCGACTCGTTCACGTCCGGCGGCAGCACCTTGATGCCCATGCGGCGGCACTCGTTGAGGTACAGGGCCATCTTGTCCTTGTCGTCCTTCACCGAGGTGAGGAGACCGGCCATGTATTCGGCGGGGTAGTTCGCCTTGAGGTAGGCGGTCCAGTACGAGACCAGGCCGTACGCCGCCGAGTGCGCCTTGTTGAACGCGTAGCCGGCGAAGGGGACCAGGACGTCCCACACCGCCTGGATCGCCTCGTCGGAGTAGCCGCGCTCCCGGCAGCCCTTCTGGAAGGGGACGAACTCCTTGTCGAGGACTTCCTTCTTCTTCTTGCCCATGGCGCGGCGGAGCAGGTCGGCCTGGCCGAGCGAGTAGCCCGCCAGGACCTGCGCCGCCTTCTGCACCTGCTCCTGATACACCACCAGGCCGTAGGTGATGCCCAGGACTTCGGAGAGCGGCTCCTCCAACTCCGGGTGGATCGGGGTGATTTCCTGCTGCTTGTTCTTGCGCAGGGCGTAGTTCGTGTGGGAGTTCATTCCCATCGGGCCCGGCCGGTAGAGGGCCGACACGGCGGAAATGTCTTCGAAGTTGTCGGGCTTCATCAGCCGCAGCAGCGAGCGCATGGGACCGCCGTCGAACTGGAAGACGCCCAACGTATCGCCGCGCGCCAGGAGTTCGTACGTCGGACCGTCGTCGAGCGGCAGCGAGAGCAGCTCCAGGTCGATGCCCTTGTTCGCCTTGATGGCCTTCTGGGCGTCCTGCATGATCGTCAGGTTGCGCAGACCCAGGAAGTCCATCTTGAGGAGGCCGAGCGACTCGCAGCTCGGGTAGTCCCACTGGGTGACGACCACGCCGTCGTTCTTCGGCGAGAAGACCGGGGCGTGGTCGATGACCGGCTCGCTGGACATGATGACGCCGGCCGCGTGCACGCCCATCTGGCGGACCAGGCCCTCGATGCCGCGTGCCGTGTCGATGACCTTCTTGACGTCGGGCTCGTTCTCGTACATCCCGCGCACCTCGCCCGCCTCGCTGTAGCGGGGGTGCTTGGGGTCGGTGATGCCGTTGAGGTCGATGCCCTTGCCCATGACGTCGGCGGGCATGGCCTTCGTGATGCGGTCGCCCATCGCGTACGGGTAGCCGAGGACGCGGGCCGAGTCCTTGATCGCGTTCTTGGCCTTGATGGTGCCGTACGTGCCGATCATGGCGACCTTGTCGGCGCCGTACTTCTCGGTGACGTACCGGATCACCTCACCGCGCCTGCGCTCGTCGAAGTCGATGTCGACGTCGGGCATGGAGACGCGCTCGGGGTTGAGGAACCGCTCGAAGATCAGGCCGTGCGGGACGGGGTCGAGGTCGGTGATGCCCATGGCGTACGCGACGATCGAACCGGCCGCCGAACCACGGCCGGGGCCCACCGCGATGCCGTTGTTCTTGGCCCACATGATGAAGTCGGCGACCACGAGGAAGTACCCCGGGAAGCCCATCTCGATGATGATGCCCATCTCGTAGTCGGCGAGCTCCTGGCGGTCCTGCGGGACCTGGCCGTTGAAGCGCCGGTTCATGCCGATGCGCACTTCCTCGCGGAACCACGACACCTCGTCGTACCCCTCGGGCACGTCGAACTTCGGCATCAGGTTCTTCGGCTCGAACATGCCGGAGGTGTCCACCCGGTCGGCGATGAGGAGCTGGGTGTTCCGGCAGCCCTCCAGCCATGCGTCCGACGAGTCGATCGCGTACATCTCGGCGGCCGTCTTCAGGTGGTAGCCCGAGCCGTCGAAGCGGAAGCGGTCCGTGTCGGAGATGTTCGAGCCGGTCTGGATGCAGAGCAGCGTGTCGTGGGCGGCGGCCTCGGACGCGTACGTGTAGTGCGAGTCGTTGGTGACGACGAACGGCGCCTGGATCTTCTTCGCGACCTCAAGGAGGCCCGAGCGGGCCCGCCGGTCGATGTCGATGTCGTGGTCCATCAGCTCGACGAAGAAGTTCTCCTTGCCGAAGATGTCCTGGAACTCGCCGGCCGCCTTGATCGCCTCGTCGAGCTGGCCGAGGCGGATCTTGGTGGAGATCTCGCCCGACGGACAGCCGGTGGTGGCCATCAGCCCGTCGCCGTACTCCTGCAGCAGCTCGCGGTCCATGCGCGGCTTGCGGAAGAAGCCCTCCAGGCTGGCGCGGGACTGGGCGCGGAAGAGGTTGTGCAGGCCGGTGTTGTTCCGCGCCCACATCGTCATGTGCGTGTACGCGCCCGCACCCGCGACGTCGTCGCCCTTCTGGTGCGGGGCACCCCACTTCACCGGCTTGTTGTGACGGCGCGACTCCGGGGCGAGATACGCCTCGATGCCGATGATCGGCGTGATCTCCGCCTTCTTCGCCTGGTGGAAGAAGTCGTACGCCCCGTGCAGATTGCCGTGGTCGGTCATGGCGATGTGCGTCATGTCCATCTCGCCGCACGCCTTGAACATGTCCTTGAGCCGGGCCGCGCCGTCCAGGAGCGAGTACTGGGTGTGAACGTGCAGGTGCGTGAACGGCTGATCGGCCACGGGTAGGTGCCTTCCGGTGGAGGGGCGGCTGGGGTACGGCACGCCGAAGCGGCCCGGGGCACGGAGCTGCCCGGGGAGGCGTACGAGGTGTCGGAGACCCCCGAGCCTACCTCTCCCAAGGGGTTGATCAAGGCCGCTCACAGTACTGCCCGAGCCGGTGTTTCCGCAGGTCAGGGGTGCTATTCCGGGAAGAAGACGAGGTCAGAGAGATGTGAGAAATACCTGTGGATCCCGATGATCGGCGCGCCTAGGGTCTGTCCGGCGGATCAGGCCGCACAGGGGTGACCTCCCCTTCTCGCTACGGCGGAACGGGGCAATGGGGCCTCCCCTGCTCGAACGGAGTTGAGAGCTTGGGGAAGCGTGCAGATGCAAGGCGGAGGATTGAGGCGACGCGGAGCGTCGTCGATTGACGACAACGCCGTGGGGGTCCCCCCTGGTCCTTAAGACCTTGGGGGCGTGCGTGCCAGGGCACGCGACCGCGGCAGGATCCGCCGGACGGACCCTAGGGTGAGGCCCTGTGTCTCTTGAACTGCACCACCACGCCGTCGTAGCAGACGCCCACAACGACCTCCTCATCGCCGTCGCCGCCCGGCCTCCCCGGCGCTGGGCGAGCTTCTTCCGCGAACGCTGGCTGCCGCAGCTCCAGGAGGGCGGGGTCGACCTCCAGGTCCTCCCGGTCTTCATCGGCGACGCCTACCGCCCCGAGGGCGCCCTCCGCGAGACCCTCCGCATGATCGAGTGCGCGCACACCCTCGCCGAGGGCAACCAGGACTCCGTACGCCTGTGTCTCGACGGCGACGACATCGACGCCGCGCACGCGGCGGGCAGGATCGCGCACGTATCCTGCGCGATCACCACCGCAACCTCGTCGACGGCCAGCTGTGCAACGTTGCCGCCACCGGCGGCACGGTCTGCGTCACCTTCTCGGCCGTGAACGGTGCCCGAGCTTGCGTGCTCGCTCACGTTCACGCTTTGTCGCGCTCCCGACTGCCCCCTACGGCAGGGCGGTCACGGGTCGCATCCACCGCAGAACTGGTACGTCCGATCCGCGATGCGGGACCGGTGACAGGGCCCCACGTCAGGAAGGCCCTGACGGCATCGCTCCGATCGATGCCACATGCAACCGTTTCCCCCGGGCAGGCCGGGTTCGTGCCTTCAAAGGACTCACAGAGCGATTCGGCCACATTAGCGGAAGCACTGCGCCCCTCCGTCTCCGTTTGCGCGAACCGGTGATGCGCTGGATGCACGTTCGTTTCGCCCGGCTCCGTCAGTCGGTGCCGACTTCATCGAGGAGGTCGACCGCGACACGCTGCCGCGCTGCTGCGAGGAGGAGATACCGGAAGGCTTCCGGCTGTCGCTGCCCGGCCTGTCCGGGCCGCGCGGGCTGCCGCTGGTGACGGAGGCGCTGCTGGGGCGGGGCGTGGAGGAGGACGTGCTGCGCAAGATCCTCGGCGGGAACGTGCTGGAGCTGTTCCGGAAGGAGCTGGGGCGGGCGAAGTGAGACACCGCCGGGTGGGCGCCCTGGACGAGGGGCCCACCCGGCCTGCGCGTCGCAGTGTCAGGCCCGCGCCACCCGCAGCGTCAGAATCTGGAACGGGCGCAGCTCCAGCTCCACACCGCCGTCCGCACCCGGCGCGTACGAGGGTGAACCGGCGAGCGGACGCTCAAGGAGGTCCGTCTCCGTGACCGACGCCGCCGGGAAGCCGGCCGTCAGCGTGCCCGTCGCCCGGCCGCCCGCCGCCTCGTACAGCCGGACGACCACGTCGCCGCTGCCGTCCTCCGCGAGCTTGACCGCCTCGACGACGACGCGGTCGTCGTCCACGCGGAACAGCGGCTCGACCACCGTGCCCGGCGCGCCCGGGACCGTACGCTCCGGGAGGTTGATCCAGTGGCCCTCGCGGACCGCGTCCGTGACCGTGGCGCCGGGCGCGAGCGCGAAGCGCAGCCGGTGGGTGCCCTGGTCGGTCTCCGGGTCCGGGTAGCGCGGGGCGCGCAGCAGGGAGAGCCGGACCGTGGTGGTCTGGCCGCCGTCCTCGCGCATGTCACGGGTGACGTCGTGGCCGTACGTCGAGTCGTTGACGACGGCCGTGCCCCAGCCGGGCTCCTCCACCTGGATCCAGCGGTGCGCACAGATCTCGAACTTGGCGGCCTCCCAGGAGGTGTTGGTGTGCGTCGCCCGGAAGACGTGCCCGAACTGCGTCTCGGCCGCCGACCGCTCCGCCTTCACGTCCAGCGGGAAGGCCGCCTTGAGGAACTTCTCCGTCTCGCGCCAGTCGACGTCCGTCTCGATGTCGAGGACCTTCGCACCGGAACGGAGGGTGAGACGCTGCGTGACGGTCGACTCCCCGAAGGAACGAGTGACGGCGATCGTCGCCAACTCCTCGGTGGAGACGGCCAGTTCGAGGGAGTCGACCCCGTCCAGATCCGTCACGTTGTGCCGGTAGAACTCGTCGATGTCCCAGGCGTCCCACATATTGGGGAAGTCCGGGTGGATCTGGAGCAGGTTCGCCGCCAGGCCCGGGGCGACGGCCTCCCGGCGGGCCCCGACGTCGTACGCCGAGACGACCAGGCCGCGGCTGTCGACCGTGATGCGCAGCAGGCCGTTGGCGAGCTCGAAGCCGCCGTCGCGCGCCGATACGGTGACCGCTTCCGTCGTACGTACGGGAACGGCCGACGCGCCGCCCGCCGGGACCGAACGGCGGTCGTGCGGAGCCGAGTTGAAGACGAGAGGCTCCTCGCCCCGCCCGGCGAGCGCGGTCTGCGCGCCCACCGTGATCGACTCCAGTTCGGCGCGGATCCGGGCGTACGTCTCGCGCGCCTCGCGGTGCACCCAGGCGATCGACGAACCCGGCAGGATGTCGTGGAACTGGTGCAGCAGCACCGTCTTCCAGATCCGCTCCAACTCCGCCTGCGGGTAGGCGTATCCGGGCACGCGGACGGCCGCCGTCGACGCCCACAGCTCCGCCTCGCGCAGCAGCGACTCGCTGTGCCGGTTGCCCTGCTTGGTCTTGGCCTGAGAGGTGTACGTGCCCCGGTGCAGCTCCAGATACAGCTCGCCCGCCCACACCGGGGCGTCCGGGTACTCGGCCTCCGCCTTCGCGAAGAAGGCGGACGGCTTCTCGACCGTCACCTTCGGCGAACCCTCCAGATCGCGCAGCCGCTCCGCCCGCGCCAGCATCTCGCGGGTGGGACCGCCACCGCCGTCGCCCCACCCGAAGGGGGCAAGTGAGCGCGAACCCCGGCCCTTCTCGCGGTAGTTGCGGGCCGCGTGCGCCATCTGCTCGCCGCCCAGGTCCGAGTTGTACGTGTCGACCGGCGGGAAGTGCGTGAAGACGCGGGTGCCGTCGATGCCCTCCCACCAGAAGGTGTGGTGCGGGAACTTGTTCACCTGTGACCACGAGATCTTCTGCGTCAGGAACCACTTCGACCCGGACAGCTTCACCAGCTGCGGCATCGCCGCCGTGTAGCCGAAGGAGTCCGGCAGCCAGACCTCATGGGTCTCCACCCCGAACTCGTCCAGGAAGAACTTCTTCCCGTACAGGAACTGACGGGCCATCGCCTCCCCGCCCACCATGTTGGTGTCCGACTCCACCCACATGCCGCCGACCGGTACGAACTGCCCGTCCGCGATCTTCTTCTTGACCGCTCCGAACACCTCGGGCCGGTGCTCCTTGATCCACGCGAGCTGCTGCGCCTGCGACATCGCGAAGACGAACTCGGGGTGGTCGTCCATCAGGCTGACCATGTTGGACGAGGTCCTGGCCACCTTCCGCACCGTCTCGCGCAGCGGCCACAGCCACGCCGAGTCGATGTGCGCGTGCCCGACCGCGCTGATCCGGTGCGCGGAGCGGTTGGCGGGGGCCGCGAGGACCTCGGCGAGTTCGGTACGGGCGCGTGCGGCGGTCCCCGCGACATCGGTCAGGTCGACCGCGTCCAGGCAGCGCTCGATCGCCCGCAGGACCTCCCAGCGGCGCGCGTCCGCCTTGGACAGCTGGTGCATCAGCGAGTCGAGCACCTCCAAGTCCTGCACCAGCTCCCAGACTTCGGTCTCGAAGACGGCCAGGTCCATGCGCTCGATGCGGTAGAGCGGGTCCTGTCGTGCGGTCAGCCGGTCGCCCTCGTACGTGGGGGCGTGGTCGACCAGGATCGGGTTCGAGGACGCCTCGACGTACAGCAGCACCTCTTCGCCGCCCTGTACGCGGTCACCGCCGATCCGCACCCAGTCGTTGCGCGGATTGAGGGCCTTCACCGCCTCGCCGTCGGGCCGGTAGACCAGGCCTTCGCACTGGAAGCCCGGCATGTTCCGGTCGAAGCCGAGGTCGAGGACGGCCTCGACGGTCCGGCCCGCCCACTCGGCGGGCACCCGCCCCGTGATGCGGAACCAGGTGGTGCCCCAGGCCGGTCCCCACAGGTCACCGGCGGCCGCCGGCTCGTACCCGGCGGCCAGCCCCTCGGCGACCGGAACCGGCTCGCCGGGCGCTTCCCAGCGTTCGATGGTGAGGGGGACGGAGTGGGAACGGACGGCGGGCTGGACGCGTTCCTGGAGCACTCGCCGGAGGCGGTGTTCCACGATGCTGCGGTCGTCGTGCATGAGGGTGGCTCCGAGTCTGTGTGGTGTTACCAGGCGAGGGAGGTGGTGGCGGGGCGCGAGGAGCTCAACAGCGGCCCCACCGCGCGGACTTCGAGAACGGATCGCTGCTCGGTGTCCGAGGTGCGGTGCAGGGACGGGACGTAGTAGGCGCTGCCCGCCGTGCCGCCGAGGAAACGCCGCGCACCGTCCGGAAGCACCTGGTGCACCTCGTAGTGCCGGGCCCCGCGCACCGGCTGCCACCGCAGGCGGAGCTCGGCGGTGGTGGGGGAGGTGACCCGGTGGTCGGTGATGCGTACGGAGCGGGGGCGGTCCGGGGTGCGGGCTTCGCGCTCGTACCCCTCGTGCCCCTTGTCTCCCTCGTAACCCTCGTGCACGGAGAGTGCGCCGAGTCGCCAGGCCGAGGCGGTGCCGGTGAGCCGGACGCCGATCGCGTCGACACGGCCCACCGCTCGGGGAAGGCGGGCGGTGGAGACGGTCCATCCGTTGACGGTACGGACGCGGGTGGTCGCGAGCCGGTGGACACGGCCGTCCGGGCCGGTGAGGGTCACTTCGACGGTGGCGGCGCCGCCTGCGGCGGTCTGGTGGACCAAGTCGATCGTGCCGCCGCGCACTTGCAGCTTCGTACGGTAGAGGTCCAGCTCGACAGGGGCTGCCGCGAACTCACCCGGCCCCTCGACGAGGAGGCTGCTGCCGCCGCGCCAGGCGGCGTCGAAGGCGAAGCCGACCTGCGGGCGCCTGCCGGCGGTGCGGACGGTCCAGCGGCGGGACGGGAGCAGGTCCTGGAGCCCGAGGTGGTTCCACGCGGCGCTGCCGGTGCGGCGGCCGTTCTCGTACCAGCCGACGCCGTGGCCGGTGTTGAAGGAGGTGGCGAAGGGGAGGGCGGAGACGGTGGAGCGGTCGGCGACGTACTGGGCGGCGGGCCGCCAGGTGCCGGGGCCGTTCGGGGCGGTGGGGTCGGAGCGCTCGCCGGTCCAGAACTGGTCGTCGCGGGCGTGGAACTGGGCCGGGGTGCGGGTCGCGGAGGGGAGTGAGTGCAGCGTCCACTCCGGCCGGTACAGGCCGAGGCCGGTGACGTGGTCGCGGGTGGCGGGGACGATGGCGTCCCAGTCGGTGCGGGTGCTCCAGCCGTTCGCCTCGACGTCGACACCGGTCATGAGGTCGTACGGGGAGCGGCCCATGCTCTTCGCGTACGCGGCGGATTCGGCGAGCTTGGCCGGGGACCAGCGGAAGTCGACGAACATGGTGCGGGAGTGGCGGAAGAAGGCGGCGTTCTTGTCGTTGAGCGCGCCCTGCCAGCCGACGCGGCCCTCGGTGTTGAAGGCGTCGTACCAGGTGAGGGAGAGGTCGGGGGCGGAGCGGCGCAGCTCCTTGACAAACTCCACGAATTCGGCGGCGAGTTGGGTGTCGCCGCCCGCGTCGGTCTCCCCGTTGATGAACCAGCCGTCGAAGCCGTGGCTCCGGGCGACCTCGATCAGCCGGTCGACGAGCGGGAACCGGCCGAACGCGTCGCGCTGGACGAGGTCGCGGGTCCACTGGAGGCTGCCGCCGTAGGCGACGGGCGGCAGGAAGACGTTGCCGAGGACGCGGACGCCGTTGCGGTGGGCGGCGTCGACGACGGGGGCGTTCGGGGCCAGGACGATGCCCTCGCCGGACGACCCGCCCCAGAAGACGAGCTCTTCGAGGTACGCCCAGTGGGTGAGGGCGTAGAAATCGGCGGTCGGTGACCCCTGGGAGGGGTTGCGGGCGGTCGTGCCGAAGGAGACGAGGGCGGAGATTCTGGCCTGGTCGGGGCGGGCGGTGGGGTTGGCGGGGGGTGGGGTGAAGCGTTGCTTCGTGGCGAGGGGGACGGTGGAGGCGTTGAAGGGGAGGTCGGGGTCGTCGGCGGCGCGCCAGGCTTTGAGGCTGCGCCAGGTGGCGCCGGGGTCGGGCTCTCTTCCCTGCGGGAAGGTGTCGGGGAACCAGTAACTGGCGTAGGGCTGGAGGGGGTGGGTGGGCTCTTCTTGCTTGGCAGCCGCTGCTGCCGGGGCGGTAGAGAGGAGTGGGGTGGCGCCGAGGGCGGTGGTGGCGGTGAGGAGGGTGCGGCGGGAGAGGGGCATGGGGGTCTCCGGGGTGTGATGGGGTGTGCGGTCGGTGTTGCGGGGCGGTGTCGGGGGAGCGCGGTCGTGGTGGGGGCGTGCCGCAGTGGGGGCCGCCCCCTTGCCCACCCGTTCCGCCCCCGGGGGGCGGCCCCGCTGCCCAAGGAGACGGCGGTATTTAGGGGCGCGGGGAACTGCGCGATCAGCCACGATGCACCCGCACGTTGCGACCAGCCCCGCGGCAGCGGTTTCGGGAAGGGGCGGGGAGGGGCCGAATCCGCGAAGCGGGACACGCACCCGCACTGGGGTGTGAATCATTGGCCCCCCACCCCCACCACCTCCTCGATCCCCCGTCCCGCCAGGTACTCCGTATCCGCAGCCCGTTCGGCCAGAACAACCGCCGCTCGTACCCCGTCCCCCGCCAGCCCCGCCCACGCCTCGTAGAACTCCCCGCCCGGGGCGCAAGTCGCCCGCCCCGGCGCGGTCATGGCGTCCCCGGCGTCGAGGACGAGCGCCGTACGCCGCCGCACAGGCCCCGGCGCCGTTCCCGCCCGTACCCGCGCGACCATCTCGGCCACGGCCTTCCCCTGCGGCTTCAATTCCCGTTCGGAGGTGAGCAGTCCGAGGCTGTACTCCAGCTCGGGGAAGTCCGCCAACCGACGTGACACGTCGTGCGAGCACCACCACGTCACCCCGTACAGGTCCTCGCAGGTGAGCGCGTTCTCCACCGTCGCCGTCACGAACTCCGCCGCGTGCTCCGCCGGGACGAGTGGCGCGGGAGCGCCCACCTCCTGCAGCCACACCGGCCGCCCCGGCACATCGGCCCACGCCCGCGACAGCTCCATCAGGTACTCCGCGTGGTGGACCGTCGCCGGGCCGGCCCGGCCGTGCCGCTGCGCCGTCCCGTTGAACACCCATGCGTGGACGGTCGTCGCACCACCCAGTTGCGACGCGTGCGCCGGGGTGAAGGGGTGCCCCGGCTGGAACCACACCGCGTCGTACTCCGAGTGCACGTGCAGCTTCCCCGGCGCACCCCGCTCGCACGCCGCCAGCAGCCGTTCCAGCCACCGCCCCGCCTGGTCGTACGTACACGGATCGGGGTCCGGGTGCGGCCGGTCGGAGAACTGGTTGACCTCGTTCCCGAGGGTCATCCCGATGAAGTTGGGCCGCTCGGCGAGCGAGGCGGCCAGCGTCTCCACGTACCGCGCCTCCGCCTCCACCACGTCCGGGTCCGTGAACATGTTCCGCCTGTGCCACGTCGTCAGCCACGCCGGGACGAAGTCGAAGCTCGACAGGTGCCCCTGCAGCGCGTCCACCGTCACGTCGAGCCCGTGCTCGTCCGCCGCGTCGACCAGCTGCCCGAGCTGTTCCACCGCCCGGCCCCGGATCATCGTCCGGTTGGGCTGGAAGAGGGGCCACAGCGGAAACACCCGCACATGGTCGAGGCCGAGGGCGGCCAGTGACTCGAAGTCCCGTCGTACTTCGTCGAGTTCGAAGTCCAGCCAGTGGTGGAACCACCCCACGGACGGCGTGTAATTGGCCCCGAAGCGCGGTTGCGGACGGACGGGGTTTACGCGTCGTACAGACATCGGCATCCCTAGGTCGGCAGGTCGGCAGGTCGGCAGGTCAGGTTTTGATGGCGCCCTCACCGACGCCCTTGAAGAAGTACCGCTGCAACGCGAAGAACAGCAGCATCATCGGCAGCAGCGCCGCCATCGCCCCGGCCGCGATCAGCCGCTGGTCGTTGACGGTCGTCGCGCCCGCCAGGGTCTTCAGCCCCAGCTGCAGCGTGTAGTTCTCACTGTTGGTCAGCACGATCAGTGGCCACAGGAAGTCGTCCCAGGCCCCCATGAAGCTGGTGATGCAGACAACTGCCAGCGCTCCCTTGGCACTTGGCAGGAAGACGCGCCGGAACCGCTGCCACTCGTTCGCCCCGTCGAGGACCGCCGCCTCCTCGACCTCCTTCGGTACGGCGAGGAACGCCGCGCGCATGATCATCAGGTTGATGACCGAGACGGCCCCCGGCAGCCACACCCCGGCCAGGGTGTCGACCAGACCCATCTCACGTACCGTCAGGAACATCGAGATCATCACGGACTCGAACGGGAACATCAGCGTCGCGACCAGCACCGTGAAGACCGTCTTGCGGCCCCGCCACCCGGCCCGCGACAGCGCGTATCCGCCCATCGCCGCGAACAGGCAGTTCGAGACGATCGCGAGCACCGCCACGATCAGCGTGTTGCCGACGTACTGGAAGAGCGGGAAGGCCTCGGACACCCGGGCGTAGTTGTCGAGCGTCGGATCGCTGGGCAGGACGCCCTCGTAGACGTTCTCGCCACGGCCCTTCAGCGAGGTCAGGAACTGCCACGCGATCGGGCCGACCAGTACGACCAGCATCAGACAGAGCGTCAGATACCGTCCGGAAAGACCGGCCAGCGCCCGCCGGCTGTACCGCCTCGGCGGCTTCGCGGCGGCTTTCGCGGGAGCAGACGTCGTGCTCAACTCTCGTCCCCCTTCGAGAGGCGGTGCCCCAGCAGGCTGAACACCAGCGTGAGCAGGAACAGCAGGATGGAGATGGCCGCCGCGTAACCCGTCTCGCCGGCGAACCCGAGACCCACCTGACGGATCAGGAACGGCAGCGTCCGGGAGTCGCCGCCAGGACCGCCGCTCTCGCCGCCCAGGATGTAGATCTCGGTGAAGACGCGCAGCGCCGAGATCGCCGACAACGTCCCGACCAGCAGCATCATCGGCTTCACGCTCGGCACGGTGATGCTGAAGAAGCGCCGCAGCGTCCCCGCGCCGTCGATGGCCGCGGCCTCGTACAGCGACGTCGGTACGTTCCCCAGTGCGGCCAGGTAGAAGACCATGTAGTAGCCGAGGCCCTTCCACACGGTCACGATCATCGCCGAGACCAGCAGCATCGTGGAGTCGGTGAGGAACGGGATCGGCTCGCTGATCAGACGCAGCTTCTCGAAGACGGTGTTGACCAGTCCGTCGCTGCGCAGTATCCACTGCCACATCAGGCCGACGACGACCGCCGACGCGATGACCGGCGTATAGAAGGCGGACCGGAAGAAGCCGATGCCGGGGATCTTCTTCTGTACGAGCACGGCCAGCGCCAGCGGCAGGAACACCAGGCACGGCACGACCACGACCGTGTACAGCACGCTGTTGAACAGGGCGAGCCAGAAGGTGTCGTCACCCAGCGCCCGCGCGTAGTTGTCGAACCCCACGAAGCCCCCGCCGCGCAGGATCTGAGCATCCGTCAGAGAGAGGAGCACGGTGTTGACGAACGGCCAGAGGCTGAACGTCGCCACCAGGGCGAGCCCCGGCAGCAGGAACAGGTACGGCGTCCACCAGCGGCGCTGCACCAGGCCCGTCTCCGTACCCATGGCGCTCTTGGCCTTCTTGAGGCGGCGGGCCTCGCGCCCGCCCCCGGTGGAGGCGTGCCCGCCGCCCGGTGCGGACGGATCGGCGCGTGGTCCGGTGTCGGTGGTCTGTGACACGAACCCGCCGCCTACTTCTTCTTCAGCTTGGCCTGCTGGGCCAGGATCTTGTTCGCCTCGTCCTGCGCCTTGGTCAGCGCGGTCTTCGCGTCGACCTCGCCCTTGATCGCCTTCTGCATCTCGCGGACCACCGCGTCGCCGATCTGACTGGTCCACTCCACGGGCGTGTTCGCGTCGAGCTGTGCCTCCTTCAGCTCCTCCGCGCCGAGCGCCCGCGCAAGGGTTTCCGGGTCCTTGCCGTCGCCCTTGTCGGAGAAGTACGGGTCGGCAAGGCCCTTCGCGTTCGACGGGTAGATCGCGACCTCCTTGGAGAAGGCGACCTGGTTCGGACCGTTCGTCACCCACTTCGCGAACTCGGCTGCCGCGTCGGGTGACTTGGTGTCCTTCCGGACGCCGAGCGACTGCGTGTAGATGCCGATGTGGCCGAGGACCCCGGTGACCGCCTTCGCCACCTGCGTCTTGGCGTACACCTTCGGTGCGTTCGCCTTCACGTCCCGGATGAAGCCGGGGGATCCTGGCCCGAAGACCAGCTTGTCCGCGCCGTACAGCTGGCTGGTGTCGTCGGACTTGGTGAGCGACTCCTTGGGCATGGCGCCCATGGCGTACAGCTTCTTCATCCGCTCGACCCACTCGACGGCCTTCGGCGTGTGGAAGCTGAACGCGTCCTTCTTGGCGTTGAGGAGCGGGATGCCCATCTTCTGCCAGTCACCGGGCAGCCGCGACTTCGGATCGGCCATGAACGCCGTGTACTTGCCGCCGGACTTCTCGGTGATCTTCTCCGCGTAGTCGAAGAACTGCTCGATCGTCGTCGGGGGCTTGTCGACGTCCAGGCCCGACTTGGCGAAGAGGTCCTTGTTGTACGTGAGGATCTCCGGCGTCACGTACCAGGGATAGGCGAACACGCCCTGTTCGGCGGGGAGTTTGTACTGGTCCCAGGCGCCGGGCACGAAGTCCTTCCGGACCGCCGGGTCCAGCTTGGCGATGTCCGCCAGCATGCCCCGGTCGGCGAGCAGCCGGAAGGAGTCGGTGTTGAGGTTGACGACGTCCGGCAGGGCGCCGGCCTGGGCGTCCGCGACGAGCTTCTCGTTGTAGCCGTCGCCCGGCACGTCCTCCCACTTCACCTTGGTGTCCGGGTACTTCTTCTCGAACGCGTCGATCACGCCCTGGACGTACGTGGTGAACGTCGGCTTGAGCTGCAGCGTGCGGAAGCTGATCTCGCCGGACACCTTGCCCGACTTCTCGGGCTGCTTGACATCGTTGTCACTGCCGCTGCCGCCCATGCCGCAGGCGGCGGTCGACAGCAGGGTTGCCGCCATGGCGGTGGCGATGGAGATACGGGACAGGCGCCCACGGGACATCGTCGTTCCTCCTCTTCGCACCGGCCGCGCTGCCGGATTGCGGAACACACGATGGACGGGTGGTGCGCGTGGCGTCAACAGGTCTGCACGCGTTGGTTTTTGTGCTTCTGTGAGCTGGACTAATGCGGTTGAGTGGGGAGTTGACACCGGGTGTGGGTCGCGGTAATGCTTCTTCGCGCTAATGCGGTTTAGCCCGCGCCTTCTTCGGGGCTCTCCGCAGGAAGCGCTCATGCGGTTCAGCTCGCTACTCGGCATGTTCCGGCCGG
This sequence comes from Streptomyces sp. NPDC021093, assembly GCF_044333135.1. Taxonomy (NCBI): domain Bacteria; kingdom Bacillati; phylum Actinomycetota; class Actinomycetes; order Kitasatosporales; family Streptomycetaceae; genus Streptomyces; species Streptomyces sp. NPDC021093. The sequence continues at coordinate 317,681 of NZ_JBIRQJ010000002.1, forward strand.
AGTCGGGGACGGGGTTGGGGGGTGGACGGTCCGGGCCGCATCGCCTACGGCCCCGCCGTCGACGTGCGGGTGTTAGCGCCGCCCGGGCATCGGCGGCACAGGAACCCGTACCACCATGCGTACAACCACCTGCACCACCATTTGCACCACCATCACCATCACCATCACCATCACCACCACCCGCACCCGCACCCGCACCCGAGAGGAACCCCGCCCCATGACCGCTGCTGCCGCGTCAGGCGACGGCATCCGGCCCCGGCCGGCGCGCAGGCCCACCATGAAGGACATCGCACGCCGCGCCGGTGTCTCCGAGAGCGCGGTCTCCTTCGCGCTCAACGACCGCCCCGGGGTCTCGTCCGGCACACGCGCGCGCGTGCGCCGGGTCGCCGAGGAGCTCGGCTGGCAGGCCAACAGCGCCGCCCGTGCCCTCTCCGGCGAACGTGCGGGCTGCGCGGGCCTGGTGCTCGCGCGCCCCGCCCGTACCCTGGGCGTCGAGTCCTTCTTCCTCCAGCTCGTCTCCGGCATCCAGGAAGCGCTCTCCGTACGCCAAGTGGCGCTGCTCTTCCAGGTGGTGGAGGACCTCGACACCGAACTGGCCGTGCTCCGCCGCTGGTGGGCGGAGCGCCGCGTGGACGGCGTCCTGGTCGTGGACCCCAGGGTGGCCGATCCGCGCCCCGCCCTGCTCGCCTCGCTGGGCCTGCCCGCCGTCGTCATCGGCGGCCTGGAGGCCGACGCGCACCACGCCGAGATCCCGCTGCCCGTCTCCAACGTGTGGGCCGACGACGCGGGCGCGATGGCCTCCGTACTGGACCATCTGCACGCCCTCGGCCACCGCCGCATCGTGCACGTCGCCGGGATGCGCGGCCTGGCCCACACCGAGCGGCGCATCCTCTCCCTGCGTGCGGAGGCGGCCCGCCGCGGCCTGACGGAGGACGAGGTTCGTTCGGTGGCCACCGACTACTCCGACGCGGAGGGGGCCGAAGCCACCCGCCGCATCCTTGGCGAGCCGTCGCACAGCCGCCCGACGGCGATCGTCTACGACAACGACGTGATGGCGGTCGCGGGCGCCTCGGTGGCCGCGGGGTGCGGCGTCTCCGTACCCCGCGACCTGTCGATCGTCGCCTGGGACGACTCGGCCCTCTGCCGGGTCACCCACCCCCGGCTGACCGCCCTGGTGCGTGACACCCCGGCCTTCGGCCGACTGGCGGCGCAGGAACTCCTCGCGGTCGTCGACGGCGCTCCGGTGCGCAGTCTGCAGGGCGAACTCCCGCACCTGGAACCGAGGGAGAGCACCGGGCCGCCGCCTCAAAGAGGGTGAGAAGAGGGTGAGGCGATGGGTGGGAGGGGCTGTTTGTCGCGTCTGTCCGGTCGGTGTTCGACTGTCGGTACCTCGCTATATGCTCTCGCGCGCACGTTCGGACACAGGTGTCCCGACGTGATCGTTTTCCGCCCGAGAGGACTCCTGGCAGTGACCGACAGACCCCTGGCCGACGGGGAGCCGTCCCTTCCCGACGACGTGTGGGAGCAGTTCGAGCGGGACAACGAGACCCGCATCAGAGCCTCCGCACCCAAGGAGCCCTCCGCCCGCGCCCGCATGGTCGCCGAGCGGCTGCGCCGTGAGGACGAGGCGGCAGCCAGGCAGCAGAGGCGGGGGCTGGGCCGCCGTCGCCGGAAGAAGACGGTCAGGGCGCAGCCCGACGGCTGGCGCGCCTGGCCGACCGGAGGACGCCAGCGCCGGCAGCGGGACTGGGTGGCGACCGTGGTCGTCCTGTCGGTGCTGGCCGCCGTCCTGCTGCTCGCGCTCTACCCGTGGCGGACCGGGTACCGCTGAGGGCGCGAGCCCTCCTCGGTCTCAGGGCGGGCCGTCCTCGGCCTCTATGAGGAGGGCGCCCGGTGCAGCTCGGATCCGTCAACTCCCCAGCACCACGCACGACTCCGGCGGCAGCACCAGCACCCCGTCCGCCCCCGGCGCCTCCACCGGCTCCCACGCCGCCAGCACGCGGCTGCGCCCGTTGCGGCCGAGACCGATGGTCGCCGGGGCGTCGGAGAGGTTCACCGCGACCCTGATGTCACCCCTGCGGTAGGCGATCCAGCGGCCCGCCCCGTTCGCCGCGTGGGCGGCCCGTACCGACGCCAGGTCCGGGTCGGACAGGTCCGGGTGCGTGCGGCGCAGAGCGATCAGCTCGCGGTGCCAGGCCAGCAGACGGGCGTGCGGTTCGCGGTCCGGCTCCGACCAGTCGAGACAGGACCGGTCCCGGGTGCGCGGGTCCTGGGGGTCCGGGATGTCGTCCGCCGCCCAGCCGTGGGCCGCGAACTCCCGCCTGCGCCCGCTGCGTACCGCTTCGGCCAGCGCCGGATCGGTGTGGTCGGTGAAGAACTGCCACGGCGTGCGCGCCCCCCACTCCTCGCCCATGAACAGCATCGGCGTGAACGGACTCGTCAGGACGACGGCCGCCGCGCAGGCCAGCAGCCCGGGGGAGAGCGACGCGGACAGCCGGTCCCCGAGCGCACGGTTGCCGACCTGGTCGTGCGTCTGCGCGTACCCGAGGAAGCGGTGCGCGGAGGTCGCCGTGCGGTCGAGGGGCCTGCCGTGGATCCGGCCCCGGAACGACGAGTACGTACCGTCGTGGAAGAAGGCGCGCGTGAGGGTCTTCGCCAGCGCCTCAAGAGGTGCACGGGCGAAGTCGGCGTAGTAGCCCTGGGACTCGCCGGTCAGCGCGGTGTGCAGGGCGTGATGGAAGTCGTCGTTCCACTGGGCGTGCAGACCGAGGCCGCCCGCCTCGCGCGCGGTGGTGGTGCGCGGATCGGCGAGATCGGACTCGGCGATCAGGAACAGCGGCCTGCCCAGTTCGGCGGCCAGGGCGTCGACGCCGGCCGACAGCTCCTCCAGGAAGTGCAGCGCCCGCGTGTCCGCGAGGGCGTGCACGGCGTCCAGGCGCAGCCCGTCGAGCCGGTAGTCCCGCAGCCAGGACCGTGCGCTCTCGGACAGGTACGCCCGTACCTCGTCCGAGCCGGGCGCGTCCAGGTTGACCGCCGCGCCCCAGGGGGTGTGGTGCGTCTCCGTGAAGTACGGGCCGAACAGGGGCAGGTGGTTGCCGGACGGGCCGAGGTGGTTGTGCACCACGTCCAGGACCACGCCGAGCCCGACGGCGTGCGCCGCGTCGACGAACCGCTTGAGCCCGTCGGGTCCGCCGTACGGCTCGTGCACCGCCCACAGGGACACCCCCTCGTACCCCCAGCCGTGCGTCCCGGGGAACGGGCACACCGGCATCAGCTGGACATGGGTGACGCCCAGCTCCACCAGGTGTCCGAGCCTCTTTGAGGCGGCGTCGAAGGTGCCCTCACGGGTGTACGTGCCGATGTGCAGCTCGTACAGCACCGCCCCCGTCAGCGGCCGGCCCGCCCAGCCGTCCCGCCATGCGAACGCGTCGTGGTCCACGACGGCACTGAGCCCGTCGGGCCCGTCCGGCTGGCGGCGGGAGCGCGGATCGGGGCGGACCGGGCCGCCGTCGAGCGAGAACCCGTAGCGGCTGCCGTCCGCCGCCTCGGCCCGTACCGTCCACCAGCCGTCCCGGTCCGGATCGCGCTCCATGCCGTACGTGGCGACGGCCGCGCCCGGCAGGTGGAGCGTGACCCGCTCCTCGGCTTGTGGTGCCCACACGTCGAACAGCACTGGCGGCCCCTCTTCGTCGGAGAGCTCTGCTTGCCCAAGTCGTTCTGTTGTTCCGGTGTTCCGGATCATTGTGCCGTTCCGGGCCGTCCTGTTGGCCCGAGTCGTCCGGAGTGCCCGTTCGAAGGCGCCGCAATCCGTGTTCCCGCGCTGGTCAGCTCGGGCGAGAACACCCGGTCTGCTGGACACCTCCGCCATCTCGGCCCGACAATCTTCCTGTGACGCCCCCTTACGAGCCCCACACCTACCCGGCGCGGCTCTCCGACGCCGAGCGGGACCGTGCGCTCGCCGTACTGCGGGAAGGCGCGGCCCAGGGCAAGCTGTCGCACGAAACCTTCCTGCACCGCATGGAACTCGCCCTCGCCGCACGTCAGTCCGCCGACCTTGCCGTCCTCACCTCGGACCTGGACACCGACGGCCGCTGGTCCCGCAGGATGTTCGGCGCGGTCAGCCGCGCCTCCGCGTTCACCGTGCGGCTGCGCAGGGCGTGGACGGCCGAGCGGCTGCCCAAGCTGCTGTTCCCCGAGCCTGGACCCGCGCCGCTGCGCATCGGCCGCGACTCCGGCAACGGACTGCGGCTCAGCCACGAGACCGTCTCGCGCCGGCACGCGGAACTGGCCCTGCAGGGCGGCATCTGGATCCTCCGCGACCTCGGCTCCACCAACGGCACCTGTGTGAACGGGCGCCGGGTCACCGGGGTGGCCGTGGTCAACGACGGGGACCAGGTCAGCTTCGGCCGGATGTCCTTCCGGCTGTCGGCGAACTGAGACCGGTCCGGCGGGCCCCGGGGTTGGACCGCGGGCCCCCGGGCTTGGATCGTTGGGCCGTTCGGCCCCACACCGGTCAACACGGGTCCACTCCGTGCCGATGCACGCACCGGCGCGGGCGCCCGCCCGCGCACACCCGTGCAAGGAACGGTGACAGTCATGTCGGCAGTACGGACGGCAGTACGGACAGCGGGACGTCAGGCACTCGTCGCGGCAGCCGCCGCGGCGGCACTCTTCGCCGGGGCGGGCAGCGCGACCGCAGCGGCCACGGACCAGGCGCCCCGTCCGGGCAACTGGCTGTACACCGTGGTCATCGAGGGCGACGACGCCGTCGGAGACATGAAGGGCAACCTGCTGCGCTGCCCGCCGCCCAAGGGCAGCGGCCACCCGGCGGCCGCCGTCGCCTGCAAGCAGCTCAAGGCGGTCGACGGCGACATCGCGAAGATCAAGCGTGCGGACGTCGCCTGCCCGATGATCTACCAGCCGGTCACCGCCATGTCGTACGGCATGTGGGACGGCCGCCGGATGGTGTTCGCGAAGAACTACCCCAACGCCTGTGTGATGCACGCGTCGACGGGCTCTGTCTTCAAGTCGGCCTGACGGAACGCCTGTTGACCGCACTGCGGACTGCGGTTGACCGCAGTGCGGCCCTGGGGAAAACCCCAGGGCGACTGTACGGCTGGTGTCAGTGACGCAGGTACACCCCCCGAAGGAAGCTGATCACCCAGACAGCACGCTTCCACGGGAGGAGCCCTCATGCGGGGCAGCAAGGGCAGCAGCAGACAGCCGGTCACGGTCAGGACGGCACGGTGGTGCGCCACCCACCCGTGGCGCGCCATCGTCGGTTGGGTCCTCCTGGTCGTGCTGTGCCTAGGAGCCGGAGTCGCAACAGGCACCAACAAGGGCACGTTCGCCGACTTCTGGGTCGGCGAGGCCGGCCGCGCCGAAGCACTCGCCGACGAGGGGCACCTGACCCCGGCCCCGGTCGAGAAGCTCCTGATCACCGGCGGCAAGGGCAAGTTCGACCCGGCCGCGGCCCGCTCGGCCGCCGCCGATCTGGAACGCCGGATGCGGACCCTGCCGTCCGTCACCGACGTCGACGGACCGATACGGTCCGGGGACGGCGGCGCCCTCCTGGTCACCGTCACCCTGCGCGGCGACAAGGAGACCGCCAAGAAGGACGTCGACGCGCTGCTCGCCAGAACCGCGGAGACCCAGCGGGCGCACCCGGAGCTGCGCATCGAGGAAACGGGCAGCGCCTCCATCTCCAACGCCGTCAACGACCAGCAGGGCAAGGACCTCCAGCGGACGGAGATGATCAGTCTCCCGGTCACCTTCCTCATCCTGCTCGTCGTCTTCGGCGCGGTCGTCGCCGCCGGAATCCCCGTACTGCTCGCCCTGCTGGCCTTCGCGGGAGCGGTCGGCCTCTACGGCCCCGCCTCCTGGCTCTTCCCCGACGCGGGCGGTGCCGCCCTCAGCGTGATCTTCATGCTGGGCATGGCCGTCGGTGTCGACTACTCGCTCTTCTACCTCAAGAGGGTGCGGGAGGAGCGGGAGCGCTCGGGCGGCACCCTCAGCCACGCGGCCGCGGTCGAACTGGCCGCCGCTACCTCGGGCCGCGCGATCGTCGAGTCCGGACTCGCCGTCGCCCTCTCACTGGGAGGGCTCTACCTGATGGACGACGTGATCTTCTCGTCCATCGCCACCGGCGCCATCCTCGTCACGCTGGTCGCCGTCGGCGGCTCGCTGACCATCCTGCCCGCGCTGCTCGCGAAGCTCGGCCCCAGGGTGGACGGCCGCCGGGGCCGCGCGAACCGCAGTCGTTCCGGCAACAGCACCGAGGCGAACCGCCGTTCAGGCAGGGGGAGTTCCGGCAGTGGCGGCTTCGGCAAGAAGGGCTCCGGCAGCGGCTCCGGCAACAGCAAGGTCTGGACCGCCCTGCTGCGTCCCGTGATGCGGCGTCCCCTCGCCACCCTGCTCGTCGGCCTCGCGGCGACCGCCGCACTCGCCCTGCCCGCCCTGAACATGAAGCTCGGCACCGAGGGCACGGAGACCTTCCCCGACAGCGTGCCCGCCGTCGCCGCCTACGACAGGCTGACGGCCGCCTTCCCGGACCAGGGCGCCTCGCACCTCGTCCTCGTACGCTCCGACGCGGCACACACCGGGGCGGTGGCGGACGCCCTGAACAGGCTCTCCGAGCGTACGAAGGGCGACCCCCTGTTCGCGGCGAACGACGGTGCTCCGTCCCTGCGGACCTCGGCGGACGGCCGGACCACCCTGCTGGAACTGCCCGTTCCGCACACCCAGAACTCTCCGGAGGCGACCCGCTCGCTGGAGCGGCTGCGCGCCGGGCTGATACCGGCGACCGTCGGTGCGGTGCCGGGGGCCGAGGTCGCCGTCAGCGGAGAGATCGCCGGCGGATTCGACTACGCCGCGCACCAGTCGGACCGACTCCCCTGGGTGGTCGTCTTCGTCTCGCTGGCCTGCCTGGCAGTCATGTACGCCGCGTTCCGCTCGGTCGTCCTCGCTGTCCTGGGCGTGCTCCTCAACCTGGCGGCGGTGATGGTCTCCTGGGGCGTGCTGACGCTCGTCTTCCAGGGCACCTGGGCGCAGGGGCCGCTCGACTTCGAGTCGCTCGGGTTCGTCGGGTCGCGCACCCCGCTGATGGTCTTCGCCATCCTGGTGGGGCTCTCCACGGACTACCAGATCTTTGTGGTCAGCCGGATCCGCGAGGCCGTACTGCGCGGGGTGCCGACCCGGCAGGCGGTGGTGGACGGCATCGCGGGCTCCGCCGGAGTGGTCACGAGCGCTGCCGTGATCATGGTGTCGGTGTTCGTCAGCTTCCTGTTCATCGACCGTATCGAGATGAAGCAGATAGCCGTCGGACTCACGGTGGCCGTGCTGTTCGACGCGGTGGTCCTGCGGGCCCTGATCCTGCCGTCGGCGCTGGCGCTGCTGGGGGAGCGGACCTGGTGGCCGGTGCGGATGCCGGGGGCGGCCGCCGAGCGGCTCGATTCCAAGGCGGGTTCGCCGTACGCGAGCACGGCTCCCGCCGGATACGCCGGATACGCCGAACACACCGGGCACGAGGGGGCAGGGCCGCGCTGACCGCAGGCCCTCCACGGACGGGCGGCGGGGTCGGGGTGAGCGTGCCCCCGGCCCCGCCGCCTCCTCTTTCGAGGTGTGCCGACTTGCGGCGGCTACTGCTGGTGCAGCCCCCGCCCGGCGAGGGTCAGGAAGGTCTCGCCGACCGCCTCCGAGAGCGTCGGGTGGGCGTGGATGTGCCGGGCGACGTCGGAGGGTTCCGCGTCCCAGCCGACGATCAGCTGGCTCTCGGCGATCATCTCCGAGACGTTCGGCCCGACCAGGTGGACGCCCAGCACCCGGCCGGTGCGCTCGGCGACCACCTTCACCATGCCGCCCTGCCCGTGCACCATGCCCTTGGCCACGGCGGTCAGCGGCATCGTGTTCACCACCACGTCCAGATCGCGGGCGCGCGCCTCGCCCTCGCTCAGGCCGACGGCGGCCGTCTGCGGCGAGGAGTACGTGACCCTCGGCACCGCCGCGTAGTCGACGGGCGACGAAGGGACCCCGGCCAGGGTCTCGGCGACCAGCAGTCCCTCAGCGAACGAGGCGTGCGCCAGGCCGAGCGACGGTGGCGGCAGCAGGTCGCCGACCACATGGATGCCCGGCACCGCGGTCTCCAGCCGGGACCAGTCCGCCGGAGCCACGAACCCCCGCTCGTCGGTGGCAAGACCGGCCGCGGCGAGGCCGAGCCCATCGGTCACCGGCACCCGCCCGACCGCCACGAGGAGCCGGTCCGCCGCCACGGTGCGGGTCTCGCCGCGCGAGGTGCGCACCGTCGCCCGCACCCCGTCCGGCAGGACCTCCGCGTCGAGCAGCCGCGCCCCGGTCTGCACGTCGATGCCGCGCTTCTTCAGTCCGCGCGTCAAGTGCCGTCCCACCTCGGCGTCTTCGAGCGGCACGAGCCGGTCCGCCGCCTCTATGAGGGTGACGTCGGCACCCATGGAACGGTGGAAGGAGGCGTACTCGACCCCGATCGCGCCCCCGCCGAGCACGAGGACGGAAGCGGGCAGTCCGGGTGCGAAGAGCGCGTCGTCACTGGTGACGACCCGCCGTCCGTCCGGGTCGAGCCCCGGCAGCGTACGGGGGCGGGATCCGGTGGCCAGGACGATGCCACGGCGTGCGGTGAACTCCCCGTGCCCGTCGACCCGTACCGTACGGGCCCCGGTCAGCTCCGCGCTGCCACGCACCACTCGCACCCCCGCGTGGGACAGGTGCCCCTCCACGCCCCTGTGGTTGCGCGACACGATGTCGTCCCGCGTCGCCACCAGCGCCGGCCAGTCCACCGAGTCGAGGGTCGCCTTCACTCCCCAGCGCTCCCGCGCCTCCGCGATGCCGTCGATGAGCTCGGCCGCGTGCAGCATCGCCTTGGAGGGGATGCAGCCCCGGTGCAGGCAGGTCCCGCCCACCTTGTCGCGCTCGGCGAGCACCACCGTCAGGCCCAGGGCGGCGGCCCGCAGCGCGGTGCTGTAGCCGCCGGTGCCACCGCCGATCACGATCACATCTGCCACATCAACCGCATCCGCTGTCTCGTTCGTCATGGGCCAACCCTCCGCCCACCAGCGGTGATGCGTCCAAGGCAATAATCTTGTCGGAGCGATGCACGACGTTCATGGGGGAGCGGACAGTTATGAGTCTTCGGCAGATGGAGTACTTCCTCACGGTCGTCGAGGAGGAGTCCTTCACCCGGGCCGCCGAGCTGCTGCACGTCACCCAGCCCGCCCTCTCGCACCAGATCAAGGCCCTGGAGAAGTCGGTGGGCGGCGCCCTCCTGGAGCGCAGAGCGCGCGGCGTCGGCCTCACCGTCATGGGCCGCGCCTACCTCCCGCACGCCGAACGGGCCGTGCGCAGCGCCGTACAGGCCCAGCGGGCCGCCCGTGCGGCAGCCGGTGCCGAAGGCGGCGAACTGCACATCGCCGCCCTGCACTCGGTCGCCGTCGGCATCCTCCCCGACGTCTTCGCCCAGTGGCGCCGCGAACACCCCGGCGTCGCGCTCCACCTCCACGAGTACGCCACCACCGACGCCCTGGAGGACCACGTCGAACGCGGCGTCGCCGACCTGGCCGTGGGCCCGGAGCCCGCGCACTGGCCGGGCCCCGTCGTCCACTTCGGACAGGAGGACATCGTGCTCGTCGTCCCCTTCGACGACCCCCTCGCGGGCCGCACCACGGTCAGGCTGGAGGAGCTTTCGGAGCACCTGTGGGTGCGGTGCGCGATGGAGGTGGTGATCGAGGGGCAGGCCTTCCTCGACTGGGCCTGCGCCCGGGCCGGTTTCGCACCGCGCACGGCGGTCCGTACCGAGCACACCTCCACGGCCGTACGGATGGCCGCCGCCGGTGTCGGCGTGGCGACGTCACCCGCCCATGTGGTGCGCGGGGCGGTCGGCGAGGACTGCGTGGTGCTGACGGTCGACCCGCCGTGGCGGCGCGCCCTCACCGTGTACTCGCGGGTCGAACTGACCGGCGCGGCGGCCCGGTTCGCGGAACTGCTCCGCCGGTCCTCACCGTACGGAACCGGAACCGGGGACAGCACACCTCAAGAGGCCGACGTGTGCACCCTCACCAGCAGTGCCACCGGCCGGTCCGCGAAGAGTGCCGCCAGGGACACCGCTCCCGTGAACTCCCGTCCCGTCGCCAGCTGATCCGCCCACAGTCCCTCGGGCAGCTGCAGCTCCGTCCCCTGCCAGCCGCCCGACTCCGCCAGCCGCATCGACAGCCGGGTGACCGCAGTGACCGTCTCCCCGGCCCTGCTGAACGCCAGGCAGTGCCGCGCCGCCGGGCCGCGCGCGGCCAGCGGGGCGTACGTCGCGCTCTCGCCGAAGAGCTCCGGGCGGTCGCGGCGCAGCCGCAGGGCCGTCGTCGTCAGGGCCAGCTTCTCGTCCGACAGACAGCTCCGGTCGGTCCTGCCGTGCACGCGCACGAGAGCGGCCCGCTCGTACGCGACGGGCCGCCGGTTGTCCGGATCGACCAGCGCCAGGTACTCGCGCTCCGTCCCCTGGTACAGCTCCGGCACCCCCGGCATCGTCAGGTGCACCAGCGCGGCCCCCAGGGTGTTCGCCCGGACGTACGGCGCCAACTCCCGGGAGAAGAGCGAGACCTCGTAGTGCGCGGGCCCGCCGGGACCCGACCGTACGAAGTCCTCCAGGGCCTGCTCGTAGGCCGCGTCCTGCTCCGTCCAGCTCGTGTACAGCCCCGCCTCCCGCGCCGTCTTGAGGAGCACGGGGGCCAGCCGTCCGGCCCCCGCCTCCGGGAGGGAGACCGCGGTCTGCCACGCCGTCCACGCCGCGTGCGGGTCGGGGGCCGGCGCCGCCTGGGCCCACCGCCGCAGCAGCCCCGCCCACCGCTGCGGGCACTCCGTCAGCACCGACAGCCGCGCCCGTACGTCCGCACTGCGCTTGGTGTCGTGCGTGGACAGCACGGTCCCGGTGGCGGGCCAGTCGCGGGCGAGGCGCGCGCAGAACGCGTGGAACTCGTCGGGCGACACGGCAGGCCGCCCCGGATCCCCGCCGACCTCCGCCGCCGACAGCAGCGGCACGTACCGGTAGAACGCGGTGTCCTCCACCGACTTGGCCCGCAGCGCGGACGAGGTCTGCGCGAACCGGGTGCAGAACGCCGCCCGGTCGGGCCCCGCCCCCAGCCGCCCGAGCGCCAGATCCCGCACCACGTCCACCGCCGCGGCCTCCTCCGGTACGGAGAACGCCGCCTTCGCCTCCCGTACGGCCTCCGGCGGCAGCGTCGCCTCCGCCTCCTCCGGCGTGGGGCCGCCGGCGGCCACGTACGGCCGGTACACCGGCATCCGTACGAGCAGCTCGTGCAGCGCGGTGCGCAGCGCCCACGGGGCGTGGTCGCGCAGGGCCGGATCGGCGGCGCAGATCCGCTCGGCGGTGCGCACCAGGAAGCCCGTCTCGGCGGCCAGCTCGTGGGTGAGGACGCGGTACGCGGCCCGGCGCGTGGTCGCCGCCCAGTAGCCGCCGCGGTCGCCGGGCGGGTCGGCGAACGTCCGGTACAGCTCGGTGAGTTCATCGGCCCCCGTGGGGTCGTTGAACAGTCCGTCGATCCGGTGCAGCGCGTCGTAGCCCGTCGTGCCCGCGACCGGCCAGTCGGCGGGCAGCCGCTCCTCGCCGGTGAGGACCTTCTCCACGACGGTCCACACCGTGCGGCCCGAACCGTCCACCGCCTCAGTGGCGGCGTCGGCCAGCTGCCGCAGGTAGTCGCCCGGCGCGGCCAGCCCGTCCGGGTGGTCGACCCGCAGCCCCTCGACGACCCCGTCCCGCACCAGCTGGAGGATCTTCGCGTGCGAGGCGGCGAACACCTCCGGATCCTCCACCCGCACCCCGATCAGCTCCGAAATGGTGAAGAACCGGCGGTAGTTGAGCTCGGTGCGGGCCAGCCGCCACCAGCCGAGCCGGTACCACTGCGCGTCGAGCAGCTCCGGCAGCGGCAGCTTCTCGGTGCCCTCGCGCAGCGGGAAGGCGTGGTCGAAGTAGCGCAGCACCCCGTCCTCCACGGAGAGGTGCGCCAGCTCGTCGCCGATCCGGCCGCCGAGCACCGGCAGCAGCACCCTGCCGCCGCCCGCCTCCCAGTCCAGGTCGAACCAGCCGGCGTACGGCGAGGCGGGGCCCTCCCGCAGAACCTCCCACAGCGGCGGGTTGAGGTGCTCGGGCGCGGGGACCGCCATGTGGTTGGGGACGATGTCCAGGACCAGGCCCAGACCGTGCGCCCGGGCCCGGCGGGAGAGCGCCCGCAGCCCTTCCTCGCCGCCCAGTTCCGCACGTACGCGCGCGTGGTCCACGACGTCGTACCCGTGCGTCGAGCCCGGCACTGCTTCCAGCACGGGCGACAGATGCAGGTGCGAGATCCCGAGAGCGGCCAGGTACGGCACCGCTTCCTCGGCGGCCGAGAACGGGAAGTCGGGCTGCAGCTGGAGGCGGTAGGTGGAGGTCGGCGTCATGCGAACGTACGTACCCGCATTCGGGGCTTCTGTGTCATCAGCCCATGCACCGTCTCGCGCGCGTGGCGTTAATTTCGCCTGATGACCGGAGACAACGGGAACGGAAAGGGCGCCCTGCGCGCGTACCGGCAGAGCTATCAAGAGGCGATCGCGCTGACAGGACCGGTCCTGCCCCTCGTCTCCTTCCTCGGCAGGCTCCCCCTCGCGATGTGCCAGCTCGGCACCCTGCTGCTGGTCGCCGAGACCAGCGGCAGCCTCGGCACCGCAGGGCTCGTGGGCGGCGCCCTGGCGGCCGGACAGACCGTCGGCGGGCCGCTGTTGGGCCGCGCCGCCGACAGGCGCGGACAACGCCTCGTGGTGCTGTGCGCCACGCTCGTCAACGCCGTCGCGGTGACCGCCCTGGTCCTCGCCGCGCTCGCCCGCACCGACACCCTGCCGCTCGCGCTGATCGCCGTCGTCGCCGGTGGATCCGTGCCGCAGATCGGCCCGATGTCCCGCACCCGCACCCTGGCGCTGGCCCGCCGAAAGGACGCCGACGAACGCCTCATCGGCACTGTGCTGTCCTTCGAAGGCACCCTGGATGAGGTCACGTTCGTCCTCGGCCCCGCCCTCGTCGGCCTCGCCGTCGCCGTCGCGCACCCGGCCGCCGCACTGCTCGCCGCCGCCGGCCTCCTCGCCGTGTGCGGTACCTGGTTCGCCCTGCATCCGACGGCGGCCCTGCTACGCCCGGCCGCGCGCACCGCATCCGCCGAACGTACGAGGCCGGCCGGTGCGGTGTACGGGCTGCGCGTGGCGATGGCCCTCCAGGGCGCCGTGTTCGGGGCGTCCCAGGCGGGCATCACCGCCCTCACCGAGCACCTCGGCCGCCCGGAGCAGGCCGGTCTCGTCTACGCCACCATGGGCGTGATGAGCGCCGTCGCCGGGTTTTCGATGGCCGCCGTCCCCGCCCGCATCGGCCTGGGCACCCGCTGGCGGGCGGCCACCGCAGCCCTGGTGGTGCTGTCGGTGCCGCTGGTGTTCGTCTCGCAACTGTGGCTGCTGTACGTGGTGGTGATCGTCCTCGGTGTCGCCTGCGCCCCGCACATGATCACGCTCTTCGGGCTCACCGAACGCATCGCCCCCGCGAGCAGGCTGGCCGAGTCGATGGCCTTCCTGATGAGCGGCATCGTCGGCGGCCAGGCCGTCGCCCTCGCCCTCGCGGGCCGCCTCGCGGAGAGCAGCGGCCCGCCCGCCGCCTTCGCCGTCGCGACCGGCGCCGCGGTGCTGTGCGCCGGGCTGTCCTGGGCGGTGCGCCCCGGCGCGGGCAGGACCCGTACCGCCGCAGTAGGTACTGCGGCGGCGGAGAAAGAGGCGAAAGAGGCGGCGGCCGAGCCGGCTGAGCCGCTCACGCGGGCCGCTGAAGGACCGTCAGGCTCCGGCCGATCAGCGTGAGGTGCTCGCCCGCGTCGTGCTTGCCTCCCGTGCCCGGCGGGACCCCGTCCTCGCGGGCGGTGTCCACGACCACCTCCCACTGCTCCCCGTGGTCCTCCGGAACCATGAACTCCAGCGTCCTGGCGCTCGCGTTGAACATCAGCAGGAACGAGTCGTCCGCGATGCGCTCGCCGCGCGTGCCCGGCTCCGAGATCGCCTCCCCGTTGAGGAACACCGTCAGCGCCTTGGCGTGCGCGGCCTCCCAGTCCTCCTGGGCCATCGGCTCGCCCTCCGGCGTGAACCACGCGATGTCCGAGAGCTCGTCCTGCGTGCCCCGCACCGGCCGGCCGTGGAAGAAGCGCCGCCGCCGGAACACCGGATGGTCGCGGCGCAGCGCCACCATCGCGCGCGTGAACAGCAGGAGCGTGCCGTCCTCCGCCTTGTTGCCGTCGGAGTCCGGTCCCGGCCAGGGGACCCAGGCCAGCTCATTGTCCTGACAATAGGCGTTGTTGTTCCCGCCCTGGGTGCGGGCGAACTCGTCGCCGTGGCTCAGCATCGGCACTCCTTGCGACAGCATCAGCGTCGCCACGAAGTTGCGCATCTGCCGCTGCCGCAGGGCCAGGATCTCGGGGTCGTCGGTGGGGCCCTCCGTACCGCAGTTCCACGACCGGTTGTGGCTCTCGCCGTCCCGGTTGCCCTCGCCGTTGGCGGTGTTGTGCTTGTCGTTGTACGCGACCAGGTCGTGCAGCGTGAAACCGTCGTGGCAGGTGGCGAAGTTGATCGAGGCGAGTGGCCGCCGTCCGTCGTCCTGGTAGAGGTCCGACGACCCCGTCAGCCGCCCCGCGAACTCCGCGATCGTCTGCGGCTCACCGCGCCACATGTCGCGCACGGTGTCCCGGTACTTGCCGTTCCACTCCGTCCACAGCGGTGGGAAGTTGCCCACCTGGTAGCCGCCCTCGCCGACGTCCCACGGCTCGGCGATCAGCTTCACCTGGCTGACGACGGGGTCCTGCTGCACCAGGTCGAAGAACGACGACAGCCGGTCCACCTCGTGGAACTGCCGCGCGAGCGTGGCCGCGAGGTCGAAGCGGAACCCGTCCACCCGCATCTCGGTCACCCAGTACCGCAGCGAGTCCATGATCAGCTGGAGCACGTGCGGGGACCGCATCAGCAGGGAATTGCCGGTTCCGGTCGTGTCCGTGTAGTACTTCGGGTCGTCCGCCAGGCGGTAGTACGAGGGGTTGTCGAGGCCCCGGAACGACAGCGTGGGCCCCAGGTGGTTGCCCTCCGCCGTGTGGTTGTAGACCACGTCGAGGATGACCTCGATGCCCGCCTCGTGCAGCGCCTTCACCGCCGTCTTGAACTCCAGCACCTGCTCGCCCCGGTCGCCCCACGAGGCGAAGGTGTTGTGCGGGGCGAAGAAGCCGATGGTGTTGTAGCCCCAGTAGTTGCTCATCCCCGCGTCGACCAGCCGGTGGTCGTTCACGAACTGGTGCACCGGCATCAACTCCAGCGCCGTGACGCCCAGTTCCACCAGATGGTCGATGATCGCCGGATGCGCCAGCGCCGCGTACGAACCGCGCAGCTCGTCGGGGAGGTCCGGGTGCAGCATCGTGAGGCCCTTGACGTGCGCCTCATAGAGGATGGTGCGGTGGTACGCCGTACGGGGCGGGCGGTCGTCGCCCCAGTCGAAGTACGGATTGACCACCACGGACGTCATCGTGTGCGGCGCCGAGTCCTGGTCGTTGCGCGAGTCCGGCTTCCCGAAGTGGTAGCCGTACACCGACTCGCCCCAGTCGATCTGCCCGCTGATCGCCTTCGCGTACGGGTCGAGCAGCAGCTTCGCCGAATTGGACCGCAGCCCCCGGGCGGGCTCGTACGGGCCGTGGACGCGGTAGCCGTACCGCTGGCCCGGCATGATGCCGGGCAGGTAGGCGTGCCGTACGAACGCGTCGCTCTCCCGCAGCTCGACGGCGGTCTCCGAACCGTCCTCGTGCAGCAGGCACAGCTCGACCCGCTCGGCGGCCTCCGAGAAGACCGCGAAATTGGTGCCGGCGCCGTCGTACGTGGCGCCCAGGGGATATGCCTCTCCCGGCCAGACCTGCATCGAATCGACTCTTCCACTTCTGATCCGGGTGGTGCGGAACAACGGGGGACCCACACGGTGCCGTAGCGTCAGATCTTCCCCCGAATCATCCCCCAATGCGGGCCGACGACCCAGCGGTTCCGGCCGTCTCGGGGAACGGCTGCACCGGCCGCCCCGGGCGGAGTACCCTTCCTTGATCGTTGGCGGTGGGCGGACAAGAGTTCAGAAGGCGGTGCGTGGGTGAGCTCGGGAGGGCTGGAGCTACCCCCGGGAGACACGGGGCACGGGGGCGGCCCGGGAGACGTCCCGCCCGGTGCGGTCTCCCTCGCACGGCCGATGGAGATCGGTGCGGAACTGGACTGGGACACGGACGCCTGGAGCGAGGTGCGTACGCGCGCCCAGCGGGCCGGCCGCGCCTACATCTGGCTCAACCTGGTCGAGCAGCGGATGCGCGCCGTCGTCGCCGCGGTGCTGCGCCCCGTCTACGAGCCGGTGCACGGCGAGGAATGGGTGGTGGCCGCAGCCGGGCCCGCCGGACAGGAGTGGGTGCAGCGCGCCGTCGCCGTGCGCGAGGTGAGCCGCCGCAAGGGGTACCTCCTCGACCCCGCCGACGACAACGTGCTGAGCTTCCTGACGCTGCCCCAGCTGCGCGAGCTGATGGTGCAGCACTGGCCGTGCTTCGAGCCGTACTACGACGACCGGCGCGACGTCGAGCTGGCGCTGGACGAGCTGGAGGTCACCCGCAACGTCGTCTCCCGCAACCGCGCCCTGTCCGTGACCGTCCTGGCCCAGGCGGAGCGGGCGTCCGCCCGCCTCCTGGAGATTCTCGGCGCGGGCTCGGGCGCGCCGTCCGCCGACCGGCTGCCGGTCGACGCCGTCGAGGACCTCGTCGGCGACCGCTACGCGGACGTCGTGTCCGTCCATCCGGACCGGGTGCGCCTGCAGCGGCAGCTGCCCGCCGAGGACCTCTTCGGCGGCGCCCGCCGCGTCGACGCCATCGGGATAGGACTGAACCTCCTCGTGCAGAACTTCTCCGGCCGGCGACTGGTCCGCCTCGCCGAGGCCGGCTGCCGGGTCCGGCTGCTCTTCCTCAATCCGGCCAGCAGTTCCGTGAAGCGGCGCGAACGCGAACTGGGCCTGCGCAAGGGTGAGTTGAGCCGTTCCGTGGAGATGAACATCCTGCACATGCGCCGGGTGCGGGCCAGCCTCCGGGACCCGGGCGCCTTCCAGATCCAGGTCTTCGACGAGACGCCGCGCTTCACCGCGTACCTCGTCGACGGCGACGGCCCCGGCGGGCTCGCCGTCGTCCAGTCGTACCTGCGCAGGGCGCGCGGCATGGAGGCACCGGTGCTGGTGCTGCGCGGCGGCGGACGGGGCGGGCGCGACGGGGTGGTGCGGCACGGCGAGGACACCGAGAACGGCCTCTTCGAGACGTACCGGGAGGAATTCGAATCGGTGTGGACGGACTCCCGGCCGGTCTCGTAGCCCTGCGCGGAAGATCTTCGAGGCCGATTGTCAGTGCTGCGTGCGAGGGTGGTTCTCCGTTGGGGGAGAAGAATCAAGGAGGCCCAGGAATGGGATGGCACGGGGAATCGCTGATCGGCTTCGACCTGGAGACCACGGGCACGGAGCCGTTGGAGTCGCGCATCGTGACGGCGGCGGTCGTCGAGGTGCGGGGCGGGGCGGTGGCCGGACAGCGGCTGTGGCTGGCCGACCCGGGAATCAGGATTCCGGAGCAGGCCTCGGCGATACACGGCATCACCAATGAGCGTGCGGCGGCGGAGGGGCGGCCGGTGAGCGAGGTGGCCGACGAGGTCGCACAGGTCCTCGTCGAGCACTGGGCACGGGGGGTTCCGGTGGTCGCCTACAACGCGGCGTTCGATCTCACGCTGCTCTCCGCCGAGCTCGCGAGACACGGACTGCCCGCACTCGGCGACCGGCTCGCGGAGCTCACGGGGGAGCCGGGCATCGGCCCCGTCGTCGACCCGCTCACCATCGACCGGGCGGTCGACCGCTACCGGCGCGGCAAGCGCACCCTCGAAGCGGTCTGCGTCGAGTACGGGGTGGTGCTCGACGGGGCGCACGAGGCGTCGGCGGACGCACTGGCAGCGGTCCGGGTCGCGATCGCGATAGCGGAGCGGCACCCCACGATCGCGAGCCTCGGCCTGCCCGAGCTGCACCAGGAGCAGGTGCGGTGGTACGCGGACTGGGCGGGCGGCTTCCAGGAGTTCCTCCGCAAGAAGGGCACTCCGGACGCGGTCATCGACCCGGCCTGGCCGCTGCGCGCCCCGAGCCCGGCGACCACGACGGGCTGACGGGGGCGGGCAGGACGGCGTCGGGCAGGACGGCGTCGGGCTGACGGGGCGGCCATCGGCACAGCCACCGCACGGCCACCGGCTCGTGCGTCGGTACGGCTACCGGCAATCGACGCGTGCCTCGGTACGGCTACCAGCCGCCGGCGTACTCCTCGGAGCGGGTGTCAGAAGGGGTACCAGCGCACCTCGGGGTCGTTGTCCCGCAGCGAGGCCACCCGCCGCCGGAATTCCGCCAGGGCCTTCGGGTTCGTCGGCGCGTGCTGGGCCACCCAGGCACAGCTCGCCGTCTCCCGGGCGCCGCGCAGCACCGTGCAGCCGTCCCACTCGCGGACGTCCCACCCGTAGGTGGTGACGAAAGCGTCGTAGGCGTCGTCCGGCAGGCCGTACCGGTCCCGGGACAGGGCCATGACGACGAGGTCGTGCTCGCGGAAGTCGTCTGCGAAGGTCTCCAGGTCGACCAGGACCGGCCCGTCCGGACCGACCATGACATTGCGGGGCAGCGCGTCCCCGTGGATCGGGCCGGGCGTCAGACGCGGGTTCAGCGCGGCAGCGGCGGTGGCGAAGCCGTCACGGCGGCCCCGCAGATAGACCGCGTCCTCGGCGTCGATCGCGTCGCCCGCCAGCCGCAGCCACCGCTCGACCCCGGCCAGCAGGTCCCGCGGCGGCAGGGCGAACGGCGGGGCGGGCAGTGCATGCACCAGGTTCAGCAGCTCGGCGACGTCCCGCGGCTGTGAGGGGCGTACGGCATCGGGCAGCCGGTGCCAGAGCGTCACCGGGTGCCCGTCCACCAGCCACGGCTTGTCGGTGGCGGGACGTACGGCAGGGACTCCCGCGGTCGCCAGCCACTCGCCGACGGCCAGCTCGCGCTCGGCGCGGGCGGCCAGGTCCGGGGAGCTGCGGCCGACCTTGGCCACGAACGAACCGTCCGCGCTCTCCACCGCGAAAACCGCGTTCTCGCCCAGGGACACCAGCTCGGCCCCGGCCGCGAGGCCGGTCGCCTCCAGTACCTCGCGTGCGCGCGTCTCGTCCATCGTCGTGCTCTCCCGTGTGGCCGGTGGGTGTTCTTCCCGCAGTGAATCCGACAAAGTCTCGCATCCGTGCAGGTTGGCTTGACGAACTCACGGACCGTCAGCACGATGACGGGGGTCACCGGGGCGGCCAGACCGGTATAAGTCGCCCGAACTGCCCGAAGGAGCCCCATCCGTGTCATTGGCCACCGAAAAGGGGCGGCCCGGGAAACCGGAACCGGTCCGCACGGGCAGACCGGAGCCGAGGAGGAAGACGGATTTCGGGACCTGGTTCCTGGTCCTCCCCGCCCTGATCCCGATCCTGATCCTCAGCGTCGGCCCGTTGCTCTACGGCGTCGCCCTCGCGTTCACCGACTCCCAGTCGGGCCGTACCGACCCCACCCAGTGGGTCGGCGCCCTCAACTTCCGGGACCTGCTGCACGACACCCTCTTCTGGGACTCGTTCCGGATCGGTCTGCTCTGGGCGGTCGGCGTCACCGTCCCGCAGTTCCTGCTGGCCATGGGCCTGGCCCTGCTGCTCAACCAGAACCTCCGGTTCCGCTGGCTGGCCAGAGCCCTGGCGATCGTCCCGTGGGCGATGCCCGAGGTCGTCGTCGGCATCATGTGGCGCCTCGTCTACAACCCCGACGCGGGCATCCTCAACGAGACGATTCGCAACCTGGGCCTCGGTGACGGCCGCGACTGGCTCACCGGCCTCGCCACCGCCCTGCCCGCCGTGATCCTGGTCGGCATCTGGGCGGGCATGCCACAGACCACCGTCGCCCTGCTCGCCGGCCTCCAGAACACCCCGCACGAACTGCACGAGGCCGCCGCCCTGGACGGCGCCGGAGCCTGGCGCCGCTTCCGCGCCGTGACCTGGCCGGCGCTCAAGCCGATCGCCCTGTCGATCACCGCGCTCAACTTCATCTGGAACTTCAACTCCTTCGCCCTGGTCTACGTCCTGACCAACGGCGGCCCCGGCGGCCGCACCCGGCTCCCGATGCTCTTCGCGTACGAAGAGGCCTTCCGCTACGGGCAGTTCGGCTACGCCGCGGCGATGGGCTGCGTCATGGTCGCGGTCATCTCCGTACTCCTCGCCCTGTTCCTGGTGGGCCGTCTCAAGGGAGGCGACGACAAGTGAGCCTCACGTCGGGACCCATGCGCACCAGCAAGCCCGCCAGGGCCGGTCAGTACCTCGCGCTGCTCGCGTACCTGGTGTTCCTCGCGTTCCCGTTCCTCTGGCTGATCTCCACGGCCTTCAAGTCCCCGCGCGAGCTGGGCGACCTGCATCCGTCCTGGATCCCCAAGGACGCCACCCTCGGCAACTTCCGGCAGGCCTTCGACGAGCAGCCGCTCCTGGAAGCCGCCGGGAACAGCCTGGTCGCCGCAGTCGCCGCCGCCCTGATCGCCGTCGTCATCGCGACCCCGATGGCCTTCGTGATGGCCCGCCACCGCTCCAGGCTCACCACCATGGCGACCGGCTGGGTCGTGGTCAGCCAGGCGTTCCCGTTCGTCCTGGTGATCATCCCGCTGTTCCTGATCCTCAAGAACCTGCATCTGATCAACTCGCTGCCCGGCCTGATCATGGTGTACGTCGTCTGGTCGCTGCCCTTCGCGCTCTGGATGCTCGTCGGGTACGTGCGCGCGGTCCCGCCCGAGCTGGAGGAGGCTGCGGCGGTGGACGGCGCGAGCAAGCTCCGTACCCTCGTCTCGGTCACCGCACCGCTGCTCGCGCCCGGTCTCGTCGCCACCGCGCTGTTCGCCTTCATCACCGCATGGAACGAGTTCTTCTTCGCGCTCGTCCTGCTCAAGTCCCCGGAGAAGCAGACCTTGCCGGTCGTCCTCACCCACTTCATCGGCGACGAGGGCGCGGCCGACCTCGGGCCGCTCGCCGCCGCCGCGTTCCTCGCCACCCTGCCCTCCCTGGTGATCTTCGCGATCATCCAGAAGCGGATCACGGGCGGCATGCTGGCCGGGGCGGTGAAGAGCTGATGCGGACGTCCCGGTTCCTGGCCGCGGCCGCCGCGACGGCCCTGCTCCTCACCGGCTGTTCGGCCGCCGGGCGCGGTCCTGACGAGAACGGCGTGATCACCCTCCGCTTCCAGTCGCTGGCCTGGCAGAAGGAGTCCGTCGACATCAACAAACAGCTCGTGAAGGAGTGGAACGCGACCCACCCCAAGGTCCGGATCCAGTACGTCCAGGGCAGCTGGGACAGCATCCACGACCAGCTCCTCACCTCCTTCGAGGGCGGTGAGGCACCGGACATCATCCACGACGCGTCCGACGACCTCGCCGACTTCTCGTACGGCGGCTACCTCGCCGACCTGACGAAGCTCCTGCCGGCCCGTCTCAAGTCCGAGATCCCGCAGCGGAGCTGGGACGCCGCCACCTTCGACAAGAAGGTCTACGGCGTCCCCTTCCTCCAGGAGCCGCGCGTCCTGATCGCCAACGAGAAGCTGCTCAAGACCTCGGGCGTGCGCATCCCCACCCCCGCGAAGCCGTGGACCTGGGACGAGTTCAGGCAGGTGACGAAGAAGCTGACGGCGGACATGACGAAGACCGGCGACAAGAGGTACGGCGTGGCCTGGCCCCTGAAGGAGCCGGTCTCCGCCACCCTCAACCTCGGCCTGTCGGCGGGCGGCGAGCTGTTCCACCAGGGCGGCGACGGCAAGGTCACCGTGCGCTTCACCGACTCCGACGAGGTGGTCCCCGGCACCGTCCACGACCAGGTCAACACCGACGGTTCCGCGTCCGCCGCCACCCTCGGCATGGGGGGTGCGGACACCCTGCCGGGCTTCTTCGGCGGCAAGTACGCGATGGTCCCGCTGGGCTTCTCGTACCGCCAGCAGATCTCGCAGCAGGCTCCCGAGGGCTTTCCGTGGACGGTGCTGCCCGCCCCGGCGGGCAAGGACGGGCTCACCCAGGGCGTCAGTCCGCAGACTCTGTCGGTGGCCGAGGACAGCCCGTACAAGAAGGAGGCGGTCGAGTTCATCGACTTCTTCCTCCGGCCGGACAACATGGTGCGCCTCGCCAAGGGCGACTGGATGCTGCCCACCGGCACCGAGGCCCTCAAGGACCCCTCGCTGCGCACCGCCAAGGACGGCTGGGCCACCGGCACCGCCGTCGCCGGGCAGCTGCGGCCGGCCCCCGCGCAGTCGGTGCGCGGCTACCAGGAGTGGAAGGACAAGGTCGCCACGCCCGCGTACCAGGAGTACTACAGCGGTGCGATCGACGAGGGGCAGCTGCGCCAACGCCTGGAGAGGGACGGCAACTTGGTGCTCGCCCGCTATCAGCGCTGACCGGAAGGACGGGGCGCACGCGTCGGGTGCACACGTCGGGAAAAGACTTGCACGAGACGTCTCGTCTCGCTTACGGTACGGGCATGAACGTCACGCCCAGCGCCGCCACGTCCGCCGCCTCCGCGCACACCGCCGCCTCCGCGCACGCCTCCTCCGGGCGCGTCGCCCCCGCGCACATCGCCATGTTCTCCATCGCCTTTCCCGGCCACGTCAACCCGAGCCTCGAAGTCGTCCGCGAGCTGGTCGCCCGGGGCCACCGGGTGAGTTACGCGATCCCGGAGTCGTACGCCGACAAGGTCGCCGTGACCGGCGCGCAGCCGGTGATCTACACCTCGACCCTGCCGGACGAGAACGCCGACCCGGAGGTCTGGGGCACCGAACTCATCGACAACATCGAGCCGTTCCTGCACAACGGCATCCATGCGCTGCCGCAGCTGATCAAGGCCTTCGAGGGCGACGAGCCCGACCTCGTCATCCACGACATCACCGGCTACCCGGCCCCGATCCTGGCCCACCGCTGGGGCGTCCCCGCCATCTCCCTGTCGCCCAACATGGTCGCCTGGGAGGGGTACGACGAGGAGGTCACCCGGCCGATGTACGCCGAACTCCTGAAGACCGAGCGGGGGCAGGCGTACATGACCCGCTTCAGCGACTGGCTGCGGGAGAACGACATGCCGGCCGACGACTTCTTCCAGTTCATCGCGCCCAGCCGCTCCCTCGTCCTCATTCCCAAGGCGCTCCAGCCGAACGCCGACCGCGTCGACGAGTCCGTCCACACCTTCGTCGGCGCCTGCCAGGGCGAGCGCGCCGACCAGGGGGAGTGGCACCGCCCGGCCGGCGCGGAGAAGGTCGTGCTGGTCTCGCTCGGCTCGTCCTTCACCAAGCAGCCCGCCTTCTACCGCGAGTGCCTGAAGGCCTTCGGTGATCTGCCCGGCTGGCACCTGGTGCTCCAGATCGGCAAGTTCGTCGAGGAGTCGGAGCTCGGCGAGATCCCGGCCAATGTCGAAGTCACGCGCTGGGTACCGCAGTTGAGCGTCCTCAAGCAGGCCGACCTGTTCATCACGCACGCGGGTGCGGGCGGCAGTCAGGAGGGGCTCGCCACCGGCACCCCGATGATCGCCGTCCCGCAGGCCGTCGACCAGTTCGGCAATGCCGACATGCTCCAGGGGCTCGGAGTGGCCCGGCGCATCGACACGGAGGACGCCACCGCCGAACTCCTCAGGGAGACCGCCCGGCTGCTCACCACGGACCCCGAAGTGGCGGACCTGCTGGGCGGGATCGCGCGCGAGATGGCGGCGGAGGGCGGCACCCGGCGGGCGGCCGACCTGATCGAGGCCGAACTCCCCAAGGGGGCCTGAATCCCCGTGGTCTTCACTGCTCCGCAATTGGGGAGATGAAGAGAAGAAGTGAAGGAGCCCGGCCCTTGCGATATTCGCAAGGGCCGGGTTTTTTGTGAAGGGGCGAACTGACTTATAAGTAAGTCCAGTTGACGAAGTGCCCGACTCGGCCTGCCCTGTCCCTATTTTTGATTACGGATTTTTGTTTAATGGATTACGGCCGTATGGAGGTCTTGATCTGTCGCCGTCAATCGGTCAGTGTTTCGACCCAACCCCCGGAGGACTTCCGGTCGCTGGGGGCTACCCCCACATTCCCCCCACATAAGAATGGCGAGGAGACCCCTCTTCATGGCCATACACAAGACCAAGCTGATCGCGGCGATAACGACCGTGGCCGCCGTGGCAGGCCTGACCGCTCTCGCCGCCCCCACGGCGGGCGCGGCTCCCGCCGAAGGCACCATCTACGGTGCGAACGCGCAAGGCGCGGTGGCGGGCAGCTACATCGTGCTGCTCGACCAGAAGGCCGACAAGAAGGCTCTCGCCGAGAACTACGGCGGCAAGCTGGGGCGCAACTACAGCTCGGCCGTCAACGGGTTCTCCGCCAGTGGTCTCACCGAGACCGAGGCCAAGCAGCTGGCCGCCGACCCGGCGGTCTCCAAGGTCGTGCAGAACAAGAAGTTCCACGCCGACGCCACCCAGGACAACCCGCCGTCCTGGGGCATCGACCGCATCGACCAGGCCGACACGGCAGGCGACAAGAAGTACACCTACCCGGACAACGCGGGCGAGGGCGTCACCGCTTACGTCGTCGACACCGGGGTCCGCATCACCCACAAGGACTTCGGCGGCCGCGCGGTCTCCGGCTTCGACGCCATCGACAACGACGACAACGCGGACGACGGCAACGGCCACGGCACGCACGTCGCCGGAACCATCGCGGGCACCGCGCACGGCGTCGCCAAGAAGGCGAAGATCGTCGCCGTCCGCGTCCTGGACGACTCGGGCTCCGGCACCACCGAGCAGGTCGTCGCGGGCATCGACTGGGTCACCAAGAACCACAAGGGCCCGTCCGTCGCCAACATGAGCCTCGGCGGCGGCGTCGACCCGGCCCTCGACGAGGCCGTCCAGAAGGCCATCGCCTCCGGCGTCACCTTCGCGATCGCCGCCGGAAACGACGCCAGCGACGCCAAGGACTCCTCCCCGGCCCGCGTCAAGGAGGCCATCACGGTCGCCTCCTCCACGAACGAGGACGCCCAGTCCGACTTCTCCAACTTCGGTTCGCTCGTGGACGTCTACGCCCCCGGCTCGGACATCACCTCGTCCTGGAACGACAGCGACGACGGTACGAAGACCATCTCCGGCACGTCGATGGCGGCCCCGCACGTGGCCGGCGCGGCAGCGGTCTACCTGGCGGGACACCAGGACGCCACCCCGGCCCAGGTCGCGGAGGCACTGACCGGCGGAGCCACCCCGGACAAGATCACCAACCCGTCCGCGGGGACCCCGAACAAGCTCCTGAAGGTCGTCGAGTAACCACGTCGAGCAACCATCCGGAGCAGTCACCCGAAGGTCGTCCGGCAACACCGTGACCTTCGCCCGAACAGTCGGCCGCCGTGCTCTCCCCCCACGGGGCACGGCGGCCGATTCTCGTTGCTCCGGCCGATGTTCCGGCCGATTGTCAGTGCCGCCGCCTATCGTCGGGATCATGACGACGAAGACGTACGCCGCACTCCTGCGGGGCATCAACGTGAGCGGCCACAAGAAGGTCCCCATGGCGGAACTGCGCACGCTGGTCGAGGGGTTGGGCCACGACGCGGTCCGCACCCACCTCAACAGCGGGAACGCCGTCTTCAGCACCGAATCGGCCGACTCCGATGACGCGCTCGCCCGCGACCTGGAAGCCGCGATCTCCCAGCACTTCGGCTTCACCGTCGACTGCCTGGTCCGGGACGGCGCCTATCTGCGGGCCGTCGCCGCAGCCTGCCCCTTCCCGGCCGCCGCACTGGAAGGCAAGCAGCTGCACGCCACCTTCTGCTCGGAACCCCTCGACGAAGCCCGGTTCGAGGGGCTCGACCGGGCTTCGTACCTCCCGGAGGAATTCCGGCTCGGCGACCGGGTGCTCTACCTCTACGCCCCCGAAGGCCTTGGCCGCTCCAGACTGGGCGAGGCGCTGGCCAGGCCCGCCCTCACCAAGGGCCTGACCGTCACGA
The DNA here is from genome assembly GCF_044333135.1 of Streptomyces sp. NPDC021093. NCBI lineage: Bacteria > Bacillati > Actinomycetota > Actinomycetes > Kitasatosporales > Streptomycetaceae > Streptomyces > Streptomyces sp. NPDC021093. The sequence goes on from NZ_JBIRQJ010000002.1 coordinate 343,816, forward strand.
GCCGCAACTGGAACACGGTGGTGAAACTGGTCGAACTCACCGCGTGACACCCCCCGCCGAAGCGGCGTACGTCAGCGACCCGCCAGCCCGTGCCCGGAGAGGCCGGGGCATGATCGGGGACGGACAGCACACCCAGGAAGCGGGCAGCAAGCCAAGAGCGGGGAGAGCCTCATGCGGTACGTCATCATCGGAGCGGGTGCGGTCGGCGGAGTGATCGGCGGCCGGCTGGCCGAGGCGGGGCACGAGGTGGTGCTCGTCGCGCGGGGCACGCACGCGGCGGCCCTGCGGGAGACCGGACTCACGCTCACCACCCCCGAGGGCACCCGCACCCTCCGACTCCCTTGTGCACAGGGCCCGGAGGAGGTGGACCTGCGCCCCGACGACGTGCTCGTCCTGGCCGTGAAGACGCAGGACAGCGTCGCCGCGCTCGACGCCTGGAGCGGACGCCCCGTCCAGGGCGGCGGTACGGCGGGGGAGGTGCTGCCCCTCGTCTGCGCCCAGAACGGCGTGGAGAACGAGCGCCTCGCGCTGCGCCGCTTCCACCGCGTGTACGCGATGTGCGTCTTCCTCCCCGCGACCTTCGTCGAGCCCGGCGTGGTCTCGGCGGCCGGCGAACCCGTCACCGGCATCCTGCACCTCGGCCGCTACCCCGAGGGCGTGGACGAGACGGCCCGGACGATCGCCGCCGACCTGGAGAAGTCGTACTTCCTGGTACCGGTCGTGCCGGACGCCATGCGGTGGAAGTACGGCAAGCTGCTCGGCAACCTCACCAACTCCGTCATGGCGCTCTGCGGCAAGGACGGCGTCGGCTCCCCGGCGCGCCGCGCACTCTCCGAGCGTACGGTCGCGGAAGGCCGGGCGGTCCTGGCAGCGGCAGGCATATCGGCCGCCGGCGACGCGGAACAGGCCGAGGCCAGGGACGGCCGGATCACCATGGCCGAACTCGACGGCAAGGAGCCCGAAGGCGGCTCGTCCTGGCAGAGCCTGGTCCGGGGCACCGGCAGTATCGAGGCGGACTACCTCAACGGCGAGATCGCCCTCCTGGGCAGGCTGCACGGCGTGCCGACGCCGGTGAACGACACGCTCCAGCGGCTGGCGAACACCTTCGCACGGGAGCGGCGGGCCGCCGGGTCGATGCCGCTGGCGGAACTGGACGCGCAGGTGAGCACGGGCGACGAGGAGTAGCAGGAGGTGCAGGGGGAGGCATGGGAGGCGGCATGCGAGGAGGAGAAGTGGCCCGCCGAGAAACGGGCTGAATGACCCAGGGATCAGGGTCATTCGCTGGCTACTGTCTCCTTCATGACGACGACACCGCCCGCCACCGTGGACTACTACTTCGACCCCGCCTGCCCCTTCGCCTGGATCACGTCCCGCTGGATGCTGGAGGTGGAGCAGCAGCGCGACATCGTGCTGCGGTTCCGCCCGATGAGCCTGTACCTCCACAACGAGGGCAACGAACTGCCCGCTTGGTACCGGGAGCTGGTCGACAAGTCGATCGGCCCGGTACGGGTGGTCGTCGCGGCGGCCGAGCGGGAGGCCGACCGCGACGGGGGCGGGGACGAGGACCGGGTGCTGCGCGACCTCTACACCGCGCTCGGTACCCGGATCCATCAGGAGCGGAACAAGGACTTCGACGAGGTGATCACCCAGGCCCTCGCCGAACTGGGGCTGCCCGCCGAACTGGCAGGGGCCGCGCACTCGGCGGAGTACGACGAGGCGGTGCGAAGGAGCCATGCGGCGGGGCAGGACCCGGAGGCGGGCGGGTATGTCGGCACGCCGACGATCCACGTGGACGGGACGGTGTGGTTCGGGCCCGTGCTGAGCTCGATCCCACGGGGCGAGGAGGCGGGGCGGCTCTTCGACAGCTTCCGGGTACTGGCCGGCCACGGTGACTTCTTCGAGCTGAAGCGGACCCGGACGAGCAAGCTCAGCTTCGACTAGGCAGCTTCGACCAAGCAGCTTCGCGCAGGCAGGTTCGCGCAGGCAGCTTCGAGCTTCGAGCGGATGGGGAGGTGAGCGGGGGCGTTGTTACGCCGCCGCTCCCACCAGCGCGGGCCGTCCCGCTTCCTCGTACCTGGCCACTGCCAGTTCCGCGAGCTCCGGGCAGTCCCCCAGTACGTCCGCCACCACTTCGGCGCCGGCTTGTGCCGCCCCCCGTACGATCCTGTCCGGCAGGAAGCCGGGGGCCAGGACGTACGGGGCGACGGCCACCCGGGTGACGCCGGGGTCCGTGCGCAGGGCGCGCACCGCGTCCTCCGTACGGGGCAGTGCAGCGGAGGCGAACGCAGGCCGCACGGCGCACCAACCGGTGTGCCGCAGCTCCCGCGCGATTTCAGCGATCACTGCGATCGCCTCCGGGTCCGAGGAGCCCGCCGAGGCCAGGACGACCCCGGTCGAGCTCTTGTCGCCGGGCCGCAGCCCGGTCTCGTACAGCCGCCGCTCGACAGCGGCGATGAGGAGCGGCGAGGGCCCCAGTACCGCCGCCTGGGTGAGGCGCAGCCGGGGATGGAGCACCGACGCCGCGTGCAGTACGGCGGGGAGGTCCGCCTTGGCGTGGAAGGCGTGGGTCAGGAGGAGGGGGAGGGCGACCACGTCACGGGCGCCCTCCGCCACCAGGCGGTCCAACTGGTCAGGAACAGCCGGGGAGTTGAAGTCCAGGAAGGACACCTCTACCCGGGTCCAGGGCCGCAGCTCCCGCACCCGCGCCGCCAGCGCCCTGACCGTTTCCGCGTGGCGCGGGTCGCGGCTGCCGTGGGCGACGAGCAGGAGGGTGGGGGGCGCGAAGGAGGCCATGGGGATCAGCTCCTGACGAGGAGGCCGCGGCTGCGCAGCACGCGGCGCTCCAGGGGGGAGAAGAACAGCAGGTCGATGCCGATGCCGACGATCAGGATCAGGAGGATCGTAGCCAGTACGCCCGACATGTCGGAGTTGATGCGGAAGTTCTCCATCAGCTGGCCGAGCCCGGTGCCGAGGTCGGGGGAGTTCGCGATCAGCTCGGCGGCCATGAGGGAGCGCCACGAGAACGCCCAGCCCTGCTTCAGACCGGCGAGGTAGCCGGGCAGCGCGGCGGGCAGCAGGATGTGCCGGACGCTGTTGAGGCCGCGTGCGCCGAGAGTGCGGCCGGCCCGCAGGTGCAGCGGCGGGATCTGGTCGACGCCGGAGACCAGGCCGTTGGCGATGGACGGGACGGCGCCGAGGAGCACCACCGCGTAGATCGTCGCGTCGGTCAGGCCGAACCAGATGATCGCGGCCGGTACCCAGGCCACCGAGGGCAGGGACTGGAGGCCGGAGAGGATCGGGCCGATCGCCGCCCGGACCACCTTCACCCGGGCCACCAGCAGACCCAGCGGAGTGCCGATCGCGACGGAGACCAGGAAGCCGAGGGCGCCGCGCGAGATGCTCGTCCAGATGTAGCCGAGGAGGGTTCCGTCGAGCCACATCGACCGGACGGACGCCGCCACGTCGAGCGGGCCGGGCAGTACGTAGTCCGGTTTGAGGTCGGAGGCGGCGGCGAGCTGCCAGACCGTGAGGACCAGGGCGACGGCGACGAGCGGCGGGACCACCTTGGCGAGGAGGATCCGGCCGAGGCCGACGCGCTCGCGGACGGGCCCCGCCTCCAGGGCGTCGAGACCCGCTTCGAGCCCGGCCAGGCTCGTGGCGGGCTGGGTCTCCCGTACGGCACCGGCCTTCTCGGGCTTCGAGGCACCGTCGGCCCCGGCCTCCGGAACGGCCCCGGCCTCCGGAACGGCCCCGGCCTCCGGAACGGCCCCGGCTTCCGGGCCGGTGCCGGTGGCCGGAGCGGTGCCGCTGGCCGGAGTGGTGCCGTCGGTTCCAGCGGCCTTGGCGGTTTCGACGGCTTCGCCTTCGGCGCCTTCGGTGGCCTCGGCGGTCTCGGTGGCGTCAGTGGTGTCAGTGGTGTCAGTGCTGGCCATGTCGGCGGATCTCCCCACGCAGCTGTTCGGTGATCTCTACGGACAGGTCGGCCACCGCGGAATCCTCGATCCGGCGCGGCTGCGGAATGCCGACCTGCCACTCGCGGGCGATCCGCCCCGGACGCGACGACAGCAGGACGACGCGCTCCGCGAGCCGCACCGCCTCGCGCACGTTGTGCGTGACGAACAGGACCGAGACCGAGGTCTCCGCCCAGATCCGGGTCAGCTCCTCGTGCAGCACGTCCCTCGTGATGGCGTCCAGTGCCGCGAACGGCTCGTCCATCAGCAGGAGTTGACTGTCCTGGGCGAGCGCGCGGGCGAGCGCGACGCGCTGGCGCATGCCCCCCGAGAGCTCGTGCACCCGCTTCCCGTACGCACCCTTGAGGCGTACGAGTTCGAGCAGGCGCTCCGCCTCGGACCTGCGGTCGGCCTTCGGGACGCCGCGCAGCTTCAGTGCCAGCTCGATGTTCTTGCCCGCGGTCAGCCACGGGAACAGCGCGTGCTCCTGGAACATCAGCGCCGGGCGCCCGCCCGGCACGTCGATGCTCCCGGCCGACGGCCTGTCGAGTCCGGCGACCAGATTGAGCAGCGTCGACTTGCCGCAGCCCGAAGCCCCCAGGAGGGTCACGAACTCGCCCGGCGCGACATCGATGCTGATGTCGTCCAGTACGAGCTGCTGCTGGCCCGAGCCGGGTCGGCCGAACGACTTCGAGACGTGGTCGATGCGCGCGGCGTACGACGACGCCTGCTCCGCGACCGGCGCGGTGGCCGGTTCCTGCTTCGCGAGTGCGGTGGCCATGGGTCTCACCTCCTGGGGGCTGGGCTGGGCTGTGCGGGCTGAGCTGAGCTGAGTGACCGAACCAAGCGGTCGGCAGGGCTACTTGACGCCGAGCCCGGCGTCGTCGACGGCCGGCTTGCCCTCCGCCTTGAGGACCTTGTTCAGCGGGCGCAGGTCGTAGATGCCCTCCAGCAGCGGGTCCTTCAGCAGACCGGCCTTCACCGCGTGCTGTGCCTCGTCGCGCAGGGTCGAGGCCAGCGGGTCGTCGAGCACGTCGACGTTCTTGAACGCCTGGTCCAGGACCTTCGCGGGCAGTTCCTTGCCGGAGTCCGTCTTCAGCTTCGCGTTGATGCTCGCTTTGGCCTTGTCCGGGTTGGCCTTGATCCAGACGTTGGTCTTGAACGAGCCGCGCAGCACCGCCTCGACGACCTCCGGGTGCTCCTTCAGGAAGTCCTGCCGGACGATGACGTTCGTGATGACGAACTTCTCGTCCTTCCACAGCTTCTTCTCGTCGAGCAGCACCTTGCCGCCCGCCTCGACCAGCCGTGCGGCCGTCGGCTCCGGCACCCAAGCGCCGTCGATGGCACCGGACTTGAAGGAGTTCGGGATTTCCTTGTTGTCCTGCCGGACCACCGTCACGTCACCCTTGCCGGTGGCGGCGTCGACCTTGTGGCCCTTCTCGGACAGGTAGTTGAGGAGTGCGACGTCCTGGGTGTTGCCGAGCTGCGGGGTAGCGATGCGCTTGCCCTTGAGGTCGTCCAGCGACTTGATCTTGTCGGCCTTGACGACGAGGGAGACTCCGCCGGAGGCCGAACCGCCGACGATGCGCAGGTTCTGGCCCTTGGACTTGGTGTAGCCGTTGATGGAGGGGGAGGGGCCGATCCAGCCGATGTCGATGGCCTTGGCGTTGAGCGCCTCGATCTCGGAGGGGCCCGCGTTGAAGACCTGTGACTTGATCCGCGTGCCGCCCAACTCCTTCTGGAACAGGCCCTCTTGGAGGCCCGCCAGTGCGGTGGCGTGGGTGACGTTGGCGAAGTAGCCGATCTTCACCTCGTCGAGGCCGCCGACCTTCGCGCCCTTGGCGACGGGGACGGCCTTGTCGTCGGTCTTGGCCTGGGAGCCGTAGCCGCAGGCGCCGAGCGCGGCGATCAGCAGGGGCAGCGCGGCGGCGGAGGCCAGGGTGCGGCGCAGGGTGGTGCGGGAGACAGACATGGCAGGCAGTCCTCGGGTCTTCGTCTGTGGGCGCGCATATCGGCGCGGCTGTGGGCGCGGAAGGCGGTACGGGGGCTGGAGGCGTACGTCATCGCACACATCGCCCGACCCCGCCCTGACCGCTGCCGAGGGTGCCGCTGCCGATCCGGCCGCCCTCCTTCGCGAAGGACGCGTACACGTCGACCATCACCATCAGAAGTCCCAACCCTCTTCGTCCGCGACGGAGCTGGTGTTTCCGTGGGTCGCGAAGGACTCGCCCGCCATGCCCGCGGCGAGCGTCGTACCGTCCGCCGGGTCGATCAGGAGGAACGAGCCGGTGCGCCGCGAGTCCGCGTACGCGTCCAGCGCGAGCGGCTCCGAGGTCCGTACGACGACCCGGCCGATGTCGTTGGCCACCAGCTGCCCGGGGGCCGGGTGCTGGGAGAGGTCGTCCAGGGTGAGCCGGGACGGAATCTCCTTCACGATCGCCTTGACCGTACGGGTGGTGTGCTTGAGCAGCACCCGCTGGCCGACCGAGAGCGGCTGGTCGGCGACGTGGCAGACCGTCGCCTCGACGTCCTGGGTCGGCGCCGGGGCGTCCCCGGCCGGGGCGATCAGGTCGCCGCGCGAGATGTCGATGTCGTCCGCGAGGCGCAGCGTCACCGACTGCGGCGCCCACGCGATGTCGACGGCCTCGCCGAGTGCGTCGATGGCCTCGATGGTGCTGGTGCGGCCCGACGGCAGTACGGTCACCCGCTCGCCCACCCGGAACGCGCCGGCCGCGATCTGTCCGGCGTAGCCCCGGTAGTCGGGGTGTTCCGCCGACTGCGGGCGGATCACGTACTGGACGGGGAACCGGGCGTGGCAGGCGGTGAGGTCGTGTGCGACCGGGACCGTCTCCAGGTGCTCCAGGACGGTCGGCCCGCCGTACCAGTCCATGTGCGCGGACGGCTCGACCACATTGTCCCCGGCGAGCGCCGAGATCGGGATCGCGGTGATCTCCGGAACGCCCAACTCGCTTGCGTACGCGGTGAATTCGCGCGCGATCTTTGCGAAGACCGGCTCGGCGTAGTCGACGAGGTCCATCTTGTTCACGGCGAGCACGACGTGCGGGACGCGCAGCAGCGCGGCGACGGCGGCGTGCCGGCGGGTCTGTTCGACGACGCCGTTGCGGGCGTCGACCAGGACGACGGCCAGCTCGGCGGTGGAGGCGCCGGTCACCATGTTGCGGGTGTACTGCACGTGCCCGGGGGTGTCGGCCAGGATGAACCGGCGCCGGGTGGTGGCGAAGTAGCGGTACGCGACGTCGATGGTGATGCCCTGCTCGCGCTCGGCCCGCAGGCCGTCGGTGAGCAGCGCCAGGTCGGGGGTCTCCTGGCCGCGGTTGCGGGAGGCGTGCTCGACGGCCTCCAGCTGGTCGGTCAGTACCGACTTGGAGTCGTGCAGCAGCCGCCCCACCAGGGTGGACTTGCCGTCGTCGACGGAACCTGCGGTCGCGAAGCGAAGGAGGGTGGTGGTGCTCAACTGATCGACCGCGGAAGCGGTGCTCACGGTGGTCATGGTTAGAAGTACCCCTCGCGCTTGCGGTCTTCCATCGCGGCCTCGGACATCTTGTCGTCGGCCCTGGTGGCGCCCCGCTCGGTGAGCCGGGACGCGGCGATCTCGGTGATCACCTGCTCCAGGGTCGTCGCGTCGGAGTCGACGGCCCCCGTGCAGGACATGTCGCCGACCGTGCGGTAGCGGATCAGCCGGGTCTGTGTCGTCTCGGACTCCTTGGGCCCGCCCCACTCGCCCGCGGTCAGCCACATGCCGTTGCGGGCGAACACCTCGCGCTCGTGCGCGTAGTAGATCTCCGGGAGTTCGATCTTCTCGCGGGCGATGTACTGCCACACGTCGAGCTCGGTCCAGTTGGAGAGCGGGAAGACCCGGACGTGCTCGCCGGGCGCGTGCCGCCCGTTGTACAGCTGCCACAGCTCGGGGCGCTGGCGGCGCGGGTCCCACTGCGAGAACTCGTCGCGCAGGGAGAACACCCGCTCCTTGGCGCGCGCCTTCTCCTCGTCGCGGCGACCGCCGCCGAAGACCGCGTCGAACCGCTCGGCCTGGATCTTCTCGGTCAGCGGGAGGGTCTGCAGCGGGTTGCGCGTCCCGTCGGGCCGCTCGCGCAGCACCCCCCGGTCGATGTAGTCCTGCACGGACGCGACGTGCAGCCGCAGCCCGTGCCGCTCGACGGCCCGGTCCCGGTACTCCAGGACCTCGGGGAAGTTGTGCCCGGTGTCAACGTGCAGCAGGGAGAAGGGAATTGCGGCCGGGGCGAACGCCTTCAGCGCCAGGTGCAGCATGACGATGGAGTCCTTGCCGCCGGAGAAGAGGATCACCGGCCGCTCGAACTCGCCCGCCACCTCGCGGAAGATGTGCACCGCCTCGGACTCCAGCGAGTCCAGGTGGCTGAGGGCGAAAGGGCTGTCGACGCCTTCGCCCGTGGTTGCGGCAGTGGCCGTCATGCCAGACCCCTCTCGGTGAGCAGCGCGTGCAGCGCCGCTGCGGACTCCTGCACGGACTGCGTGTGCGACTCGATGCGCAGGTCCGGCTCGGCCGGAGCCTCGTAGGGGTCGTCGACCCCGGTCAGCCCGGTCAGCTCCCCGGCCGCCTGCTTGGCGTACAGGCCCTTCACATCGCGTACGGAGCACACCTCGACCGGCGTCGCCACGTGCACCTCCAGGTAGGCGGTGCCCTCGGACTGGTGCCGCTTGCGGACCGCCTCGCGGCTGTCGGCGTACGGGGCGATGACGGGGGCGAGGGCCAACACGCCGTTACGGGCGAGGAGTTCGGCGACGTAACCGATCCGCGCCACGTTGGTGTGCCGGTCCTCGCGGCTGAAGCCGAGCCCGGCGGAGAGGAACTCGCGGATCTCGTCCCCGTCGAGCACCTGGACCTTGCGGCCCTCGGCACGCAGCCGCTCGGCGAGCGCGTACGCGATGGTGGTCTTGCCCGCGCTGGGCAGGCCGGTGAGCCAGACGGTGGCGCCCGTCACTGATTCCTCCACGTCTCTCTGATGCTGAGTTCTCTGACGATTCGTCATCCGTGCAGCCCGCATTCGGTCTTGTTGCGCCCCGCCCAGCGTCCGGCGCGTGCGTCCTCGCCCGCCAGGACCCGGCGCGTGCAGGGTGCACAGCCCACGGACGCGTAGCCGTCCGTCAGGAGGGGGTTGGTGAGGACGCCGTGCTCGGCGACGTACGCCTCGACGTCGTCCTGCGTCCAGCGGGCGATCGGCGACACCTTGACCTTGCGGCGCTTCTCGTCCCAGCCGACGACCGGGGTGTTCGCCCGGGTCGGTGACTCGTCGCGGCGCAGCCCCGTGGCCCACGCGTCGTACGAACTCAGGCCGTCCTCAAGGGGTTTGACCTTGCGCAGGGCGCAGCACAGGTCCGGGTTCCGGTCGTGCAGCTTCGGCCCGTGCTCGGCGTCCTGCTCGGCGACGGTCTGCCGGGGGGTGAGCGTGATGACGTTGACGTCCATCACCGCGTCCACGGCGTCGCGGGTGCCGATGGTCTCCTCGAAGTGGTAGCCGGTGTCGAGGAAGACGACGTCGACACCGGGCAGGGCGCGGGAGGCGAGGTGGGCGACGACCGCGTCCTCCATGGAGGACGTGACGCAGAACCGGCTGCCGAAGGTGGCGGTCGCCCACTTCAGGATGTCGAGCGGTGACGCGTCTTCGAGGTCGCGCCCGGCCTGCTCGGCCAGTGCCCGCAGATCTTCCTGAACGACTGTCATATCCCCTCTTCCTCGGTCGGATTGGTCTTCGCGACGCCCCGGGCCAGCAGCCCCAGGTACTTCAGCTGGAAGGCCCGGTTGCAGGCGCGGCACTCCCAGGCCCCGTGCCCGGTCTCGTTGGGCCGCAGGTCCTCGTCGCCGCAGTACGGGCAGTGGAACGGGGCGGCCCGCTCGCTCACGACAGGTCTCCGTCCGCCGCGCGGGTCGCCCAGGACGCGAAGCGCTCGCCGTCCTCGCGCTGCTCCTGGAAGCGGGTCAGTACGCGCTCGACGTAGTCGGGGAGTTCCGCCGAGGTGACCTTCAGGCCGCGGACCTTGCGGCCGAAGCCGGCCTCCAGGCCGAGTGCACCGCCCAGGTGCACCTGGAAGCCCTCCACCTGGTTGCCCTCGTCGTCGAGGACCAGCTGGCCCTTGAGGCCGATGTCGGCGACCTGGATGCGGGCGCAGGCGTTCGGGCAGCCGTTGATGTTGATGGTGATCGGCTCGTCGAACTCTGGGATGCGGCGCTCCAGTTCGTCGATCAGGGCGGAGCCGCGGGCCTTCGTCTCGACGATCGCCAGCTTGCAGAACTCGATGCCGGTGCAGGCCATCGTGCCGCGCCGGAAGGGGGAGGGCGTGACCCGCAGGTCCAGCGACTCAAGGCCGGACACCAGCGACTCGACCTGCTCCTCGGCGACGTCGAGCACGATCATCTTCTGCTCGGCGGTGGTGCGCAGCCGGCCCGAGCCGTGCGCGTCCGCCAGCTCGGCGATCTTCGTCAGGGTGGAGCCGTCGACGCGGCCGACGCGCGGCGCGAAGCCGACGTAGAAGCGCCCGTCCTTCTGCTTGTGCACCCCGAGGTGGTCGCGCCAGACGCCCTTCGGCTGCTGCGGCGCCGGACCGTCGGTCAGCTTGCGCTTGAGGTACTCGTCCTCAAGCACCTGCCGGAACCTCGTAGGGCCCCAGTCGGCGACCAGGAACTTCAGCCGGGCGCGGTTGCGCAGCCGCCGGTAGCCGTAGTCGCGGAAGATGCCGATGACGCCGCCGTACACGTCCGGCACGTCCTCCAGTGCGACCCAAGTGCCCAGCCGTACGCCCAGCTTGGGGTTGGTGGAGAGCCCGCCGCCGACCCACAGGTCGAAGCCGGGACCGTGCTCGGGGTGCTCCACGCCGACGAACGCGATGTCGTTGATCTCGTGCGCCACGTCCAGCTGCGGGGACCCGGAGACCGCCGACTTGAACTTGCGGGGCAGGTTGGAGAAGTCCGGGTTGCCGATGAAGCGGCGGTAGATCTCCTCGATGGCGGGTGTGCCGTCGATGATCTCGTCCACGGCGATCCCGGCGACCGGTGAGCCGAGGATGACGCGCGGGGTGTCGCCGCACGCCTCGGTCGTGGACAGCCCGACGGCCTCAAGGCGGCGCCAGATCTCCGGGACGTCCTCGATGCGGATCCAGTGGTACTGGACGTTCTGCCGGTCGGTGAGGTCCGCCGTGCCCCGGGCGAACTCCTGCGAGATCTCGCCGATCACGCGGAGCTGCTCGGTGGTCAGCCGCCCGCCGTCGATCCGTACCCGCAGCATGAAGTACTCGTCGTCCAGCTCCTCCGGCTCCAGGATCGCGGTCTTGCCGCCGTCGATCCCGGGCTTGCGCTGGGTGTAGAGACCCCACCAACGCATGCGCCCGCGAAGGTCGTTGGGGTCGATCGAGTCGAAACCGCGCTTGGAGTAGATCGTCTCAATGCGTGTCCGCACATTGAGACCGTCGTCGTCCTTCTTGAACTGCTCATTGCCGTTGAGGGGGGTGTGATGCCCTACGGCCCACTGGCCTTCGCCGCGGTGGCGTCCGGCCTTGCGGCGGGCAGTGACGGCAGCACCCGCGGCGGGCTTCTCTGGGGTGGCAGACATGGCGGTACGTCCTTCGGGACTGCGGAGAACTGCGGGCAGACGGCTCTGACCTGCACACTCGCGCAAAAAGGGCGCGGGGGCGTGCAGACATGCGGGTCGGGCAGTACGAAGCGGAGGAAGATCAGATGTGCGGCAGTGCTGGGCCGTCAGGGGCCGTCAGCAGGCCGGACAGATCGCGCTGGACATGCGGCCGAGGTCGACGTGACGCCGACTGATCAAGGCAACTCCAGCTGTAGACATGACGGAAGCGTGGCACGAGGGTCTCGGGCCAGTCCACCACTATCCAGAATGTGGACCACATCGTCCCGAATACTGGGACGATGTGGTCTGGGTCACGCTGTGGGACCGGTTTTAGGGGGCCCAGGGGTCGGCGGCCCAGCGCTCAGTGGATCAGCGCTCGGCGGCTCAGGGACCGGCGGATCAGGGCTGTGCGGGGTGTGCTCCCGGCCACGGTCCCGGGTTGGCGACGTCCGGCTCCTGTTCCACCTTGGTGTCGAAGAGCCGGAAGCCGCGCCGCTCGTAGTTGGCCATCGCGTGCGGCCCGTCCTTGGAGCAGGTGTGCAGCCACACCCGCTTCGTCACGTCCCGGCCGGGGTGCCGCTCCGCCAGGTCCCAGGCGCGCTGGATTCCGTACGAGAGGAGGTGACCGCCGATGCGCCGGCCGCGGAAGGCGGGGATCAGCCCGAAATAGACGATCTCGACGACGCCGCCGTCCTGCGCCTCCAGCTCGACGTACCCGGCCGGAGTGCCGTTCTCGTACGCCACCCACGTCTCGACCCCGGGCCGGTCCACCGCCTGCCGCCACTGCTCGTACGTCCACGGCAGCCGGTCCGTCCAGCGGATGTCGCCGCCCACCGCGGTGTAGAGGAAGCGGCTGAACTCGGGCGACGGGACCTCGGCCCGTACGATCCGCAGTCCGTCGCCCGCGGGGGGAGCGACGGGTGCGAGATCGTCGGGGGAGGTCTGTTCGAGGGACCAGATCGTCACGTTGATGGTGCTCATGCCGGTCAGGGAATCACGCGACCGGCACCGGGAAGAAGCGGGGGCCGGGCCTCCGCTCGACCTGGGCCCCGCTTGCCCCGCGCCACCGCTTGCCCCGCTCCCCCGCTTGTCCCGCTCCACCGCCTGAGGCGGGGCTAGGCCTGCACCCGTGCCCGGTCCACCACCGCCCCCAGGTCCAGACTGTTCGGCAGGGTGCCGAAGGCCGACCCCCAGTCCCCGCCGAGCCGCGAGGCGCAGAACGCGTCGGCGACCTCCGGCGGAGCCCATCGCACCAGCAGCGACCCCTGCAGGACGAGGGCCATCCGCTCGACCAGCCGCCTGGCCCGGCCCTCGATGCCGTCCAGGTCGGCGAGCTCGGTCAGCAGGTTCTTGATCGCACCGTCGAGGCGGTGATCGGCGCCCCGTGCCCGGCCGACCTCCGTCAGGAACGCGTTGAGCGCCATCGGCTCGCGCTGGAGCGCCCGCAGTACGTCCAGGGCCTGGACGTTGCCCGAGCCCTCCCAGATCGAGTTGAGCGGCGACTCGCGCAGCAGCCGCGGCATGCCGGACTCCTCGACGTAGCCGTTGCCGCCCAGGCACTCCAGGGCCTCCGCCGCGACGGGCGTGCAGCGCTTCGTCACCCAGTACTTGGCCGCCGGGACCGCGAGGCGCAGCAGCGCCCGGTCCTGCTCCGTGTCGCTGTCGTACGCGGCCGCCAGGCGCAGTGCGAGGGTGGTCGCGGCCTCCGACTCCAGCGCCAGGTCCGCCAGTACGTTCCGCATCAGCGGCTTGTCGATCAGCTCGCCGCCGAACGCCCTGCGGTGCGCGGCATGGTGGGTGGCCTGCGCGACCGCCTGGCGCATCAGCGCGGCCGAGCCGATCACGCAGTCGAGGCGGGTCGCGGCCACCATCCCGATGATGGTGCGCACCCCGCGCCCCTCCTCGCCGACCAGCCGGCCCCAGGTGCCCTCGAACTCGACCTCGCTGGAGGCGTTCGACCGGTTGCCGAGCTTGTCCTTGAGGCGCTGGATGCGGAAGGTGTTGCGGGTCCCGTCATCAAGCACCCGCGGTACGAGGAAGCAGCTCAGCCCGCCCGGCGCCTGCGCGAGGACCAGGAAGCCGTCGCACATCGGTGCCGAGCAGAACCACTTGTGCCCGGTGAGCGCGTACTCACCGGCTCTGCCGCCGTCGATCGGAACGGCCTCGGTCGTATTGGCCCGTACGTCGCTGCCGCCCTGCTTCTCCGTCATGCCCATGCCGAACAGGGCGCCGGACTTCTGCGCCGCGGGCAGCAGTTCCTGCCCGTACACCGGCGAAGTGAGCCGCGGCTCCCAGACGGCGGCGAGCGACGGGTCGGCGCGCAGGGCCGGGACGGCCGCGTGCGTCATCGACACCGGGCAGCCGTGGCCGCCCTCCGCCTGCGTCCACACCAGGAAACCGGCGGCCCGGCGGACGTGCCCGGCCGGCCTGCCCCAGGCGTTCGTCAGTCCTGACGAGACGGCGCGGCCGAGCAACCGGTGCCAGGACGGATGGAATTCGACCTCGTCGATCCGGTTCCCGTACCGGTCGTGGGTGCGCAGCTTCGGCGGATTCTCGTTCGCCTGCACACCCCACTCCTGCGCCTGGGCGGACCCCGCGGCCCGTCCGAGCACCGTCAGTTCCTCCTGTACTCCCGCCAGGAGGGCGGGGTCGGTGTGCCGGGTCACGGCCTCGGTGAGGGCCTTGTCCGCGCCGAACACGTCGTACTCCACCAGGGGCGGGGCCTGGTTGGTCACTGTGTGGGTGGTGGCTGCCATGCGGATACGGTAAGGAGGTGCAGGCAGCAAAAGAAACACCCGGACGGCCGCGGAAACACCGCAGGGAGAAACCGCGGGAGAATCGGCTCCACCGGGCCCGGGTCCTCTATCGCAACGTATCCAAGCGCAAGCTGGTCTGGCTGCTGCTCAAGGACACCGTCAACTCGTGCGTCGAGTACCGCATTCTCGGTCTCGCGGCGGAGGCCGCGTTCTTCACCCTGCTGTCGCTGCCGCCCCTGCTCCTGGGCCTGATCGGCCTGCTCGGCTACATCGACGACTGGACGGCGACCGAGACGGTCAAGTCCATCGAGGCGAACATCCTCAACGCCTCGCAGGCGGTCCTCTCCGACCGGGGCGTCAACGAATTCGCGAAGCCGCTCCTGGAGGACGTGACCAGGGAGGGCCGCCCCGACGTCATCTCCATCGGCTTCGCCATCGCGCTGTGGTCCGGCTCGCGCGCCGTGAACGTCTTCATCGACACCATCACCGTGATGTACGGACTCGACGGCCACCGCGGCATCGTCAAAACCAGGCTGCTGGCCTTCCTGTTGTACGTGGTGGCACTCCTCATCGGTGCGGTGGTGCTGCCGCTGATGGTGGTCGGCCCGGACCGGGTGGTGGCGCTGGTGCCGTTCGGCACGGAAGTCATCAGCGTCCTGTACTGGCCGGTGGTGATAGTGCTTTCGGTGGTCTTCCTGACGACGCTCTACCACGTGTCCGTGCCGGTGCGCTCCCCGTGGGTGGAGGACGTACCGGGCGCGCTGATCGCACTGGGCATGTGGGTGCTGGGCAGCTTCCTGCTGCGCATCTACGTGACGAGCACGGTTGAGGGCGGGACCATCTACGGGTCCCTGGCCGCACCCATCGCCGTGCTGCTGTGGATCGGCGTCTCGGCCTTCGCGGTACTGGTGGGCGCCGCGGTGAACGCCGCCATCGACCGCGTCTGGCCGTCCGTCGCGACGGCCGCCGCCCGCGCCGACAGCGACCGGCTGCGGACCGAGCAGGCGGCAGCGGTGATGGCGCGCGCGAGGGCTGCGGAACTGGACCGGGGTGCGGCGTGGGACGCCGACGAGGAGGACGACGGCGAGGGGGAGTGGACGGGCGCGAACCCGGACATGCCGTCGGAGTTCCCGGAGCGGTGGTCGAGGTTCCTGCCGCCGGACGACGTGAAGGCGCGGCTGCACGCGCCGAAGGAGAAGGAGCCCGGGGAGCCGAAGGGCTAGCCGGGAGGGTTGTTGGGGGCGATGCCGCCGGTGTCGGGCGGGTCCCGGAAGTAGCGGGTGAGGCGGCCGAGCCAGGTGGAGCGGGGGGCGGGAACGTCCTCCGGTGCGGTGGCACCCGGCCGGTACCAGCCGGGGGAGCGCTCGTCGGGCGGGTTGAACTTCCGGAACGCCTGCGCGTCGGCGGCGGGCAGCTCGGTGAACGCCCGGGGGGACAGCGCGATGAGCACATTGGCGACGCCGAGGCTCGTGACCGCGGCTGCCACTTCCCGCAGCACACGGAGGCCGACGGTCTGTTCACCGTGGCCCGGTGCGACCCGGTCCGGATCGCCCTGGTCCAGTTCGCCCTGGTCCACCACGACGCACAGACGCACGTTCCCCTCGGCGTGCAGGACGGAGCGTTCGGCCAGCAGCCCCGGCAGTGTGTGGGCCAGCCAGCGCGTCAGCCGGGTCACGTCGGAACCCGGCGCCTCCAGCACCGCCGAGAGGGAGTCGGCAGGGGACCGGACCGAGGTGGTGACGACGCCGGTCGACCGGGGGACGAGCTGCAGCGCCACCGAGAGCAGAGCCGCCGCCGCGCCGTCCGGATCGGTACGGGACAGGGGCATCGCCTGTATGAAGACGCGGTTGTGGCGGCGGAGCGGAAGGCTCTTCTCCGTCCGGTCGTACTCCTCCTGGAGCACGGAGCGCAGCCGCTCCAGCGCGGCGCGCTGCTCCGCAGCCCAGCTTCCGCCGACCCCGGCCAGCGGCTCGCCGGTCCACAGGGCGAGTGCCTCCCGGTAGAGGGAGAGGCTGCGGGCGGAGTTGCCCCGGGTGCGCGCGTACCGGGCCTCGTGGGCGAGCCGCTCGGCCTCCCGCAGGTCGAACCAGACGGCGTCGGGATCGAGGGTGCAGGCGGTCCCCGCATCGAGGAAGGGGTCCACGTCGTGCCCCAGGTCCCTCAGTTGCAGTGCCTGGACCAGCCCGCCCTGTCGGTCCTGCTCCACCTCCCCGTACGACACCGGAGCGCCCCGGGCCAGGAGCAGGCGGAGCAGCAGGGTGTCGTCGTGCGCGACACCGACTTCGGACTGTTCATGGCCGTGCACGCGCACGTGGGGGCGGCCGAGCACCCGGTACTCCCAGCGGCGGGTGCGGGACGGCAGCTCCTCCACGGTCGTGCCCATCCGGCACAGCTCCCGGAATCCTCTCTCCCGCCGTACGGCGTCCGGTGAGCACAGGTCGTGGATCATGCGGTTCAGCGAAGGTGGCAGATCGGACCGGAGGGCGACGGGCGTCGGGCAGTCGGGCCCGAAGACGGTGCCCGTCGCCGCTTCGTACAGCACACGTCCGAGCGCGAGGTGGTCGCCGTCCTTGGAGGGGGCGGCCCGAGCGGGCTCGGCGGGGACGGGCCAGCGGATTCCGCAGTCGTACATGGCGGGGAGCCTCGTCGACGGCACCGAGTGGTGGGGCTGGACGATCACGCTGGTGGACCTGAGGTTGCCGTGGATGATGCCGTCCCGGTGCAGGGCGGCCAGTCCGTGCGCCAACGTCCGGGCCCAGGAATAGAGTTGGGGCGTCCCGATGCCTCCCGGCGGAACGGCCTCGCGCAGGGTGGGACCGGGCCGGTACTCCGACACCGTGACGTAGTAGCCGTCGGAGACGAAGGCTTCGTGCACGGGAACCACACTGTCCGCCCGGGGGTGCCTGATGCGCTCGGCCGACTCCACCAGGAGCGCGGTCGCCGTGGACGTGCGGGGAGCGGGCCCGTACAGCTTGACCGCCACGTCCCGGCGGGACCAGGCGTCGTACGCCCGCCATGTGTGACCCCCCGAGCCCCGACCCATCAGCTCGATCGGTTCGTACCGCTCGGACAGTACCCGCGCGGCCACCTCCCGCGGCGACGGCTCGCCCGCCTGCGACGGTCCTGCCGTCCCCCCTGCCGTCCCCGCCGGTCTCTCTGTCTGCGACGGCCGTGCCGACCGCGACGGCTCGGCCGTCCGCGCGACCTCCGCCGCCTCCGGTCCCCGCAGCAGCCGCACGCTCTCCCTGCTGACCAGCGCGAAGGGGTCCCCCGCCGCCCGCGCGGTGCCGCCCCGCGCCGCCACCAGCGCCCGGAACTCTCCCGGTACCGCCCCCGCCCGCGCCTCGATCTCCGCGCTCACCCGGTGCAGCAGGCCCGTCGTCCGGGCCAGGGCCGTGCACGGCAGGGTGTGCAGGAGTACGTCGCGGACGCCCGGCCGGAAGTCGTAGCCGCCCGCCACCCCCGGCAGCGCCTTCAGCATTCCGCTCAGCACCACCTCCGCCAGATGCTGCGGCCGGGGCCGCTCCTCGACGGCCGCCTGCACGAGCCGCATCACCGGCAGGTGTGCGGCGCCGACGGCCAGGTAGGAGGCGAGCCGGTAGGCCTCGGGCGACGCCAACGACCGGAACCGCAGGACGAGTTCCTCCGCCGGTACGTCCTCGGGTGCGAGCGCCGGACCTCCGTCGTCCGGCGTCGTCGGCGGGCGCGGTCCCAACAGGGCGGCGGAACACGGCACTTCCGTGCCACCGGGAGAGGCGACGAGCGACGCCCAGTTGCCGAGCCAGTCCGCCGACGGTTCGAGGACGGGCACCGGGATGCCGGGTGCGGGCACGGCGTCGTACGGGGCGAAGGCGAGGGAGGAGTTCGGCGCGCCGGGTCCCGGGGCGGCCAGCAGCCCTGCCGTCGGTACGAACGCCGAGTGCCGCCACAGCCGTTCCGGCAGCGGCTGGACCACGGCCACCGGCATCGCCGCCGCCCAGTCGCGCAGCGTCCCGTACCACCGCAGGCCCGCCTGCCCCTCCCGCCACTGCGGCCCCATCGCATCGCTGACGACGAGGACGGCGGTGCGGCCCCGGTCCCACTGCCGCGACGGCACCCGCCCGTCCGCCCCGAGCCGTACGACGTCCACCGTGCGGAACGCACCGGTCTGGCCGAACGCCGTGCGCAGGTCGCGCAGCAGCGGACGCCACATCGCCATCGTCGGACCGGAGTCGTGGACGAGCCGCAGATGCAGCCAGCGCTCCGCCTTGGGGCGCAGCACCGGCAGCCAGCGTTCGGGCGGTGCGGCCAGCGCGGCCATCCGGTCGGCGGTCGCCGCCTCGTCCAACTCCCGTGCGTACAGCGAAGGAACGGGCCGCCGCAGCGGTCGCAGCGCCCGCTGGACGGCCAGCGGGTGAGCGAGCATCGCGGGCGCGGGGGCGAGCAACGGCATCTGCTCGACGAGGCGTACGGCAGGCGCGGGCGCAGGGCGCGGTACGGGGTGGGGGAGGCACGCCGGAGTGCGCAGCGGCACCCGGCTCTGCGGCTTCTTCGGCGGGACGGTCGCGGCCGGCCCGGCCGGACTGTCCGCAGCGGCCGAGGGGTGCGGGGCGAGGGGCTCGCGGGGCGCGGGCCCCGCCGGGCCGGGCGGTGCTGGGCCGGGGTCCGCCGGAATCGCCGTCCCCTCCGGTCGGACGTACCGCGCGAGCCACAGCAGCTCGGCCAACTCACGGCCCGTGGGCGGCACTTCACCGGCCTCGCCCAGGATGCCGGCCAGCGCCGCCAGCGCCCGGTCAGAAGTCATCCGGGCCCGTCGCATCCCCCGTCCGGCTCAGATACGGCATCAGGCTCTCCGCCAGCTCGTCGCGCTCCGTCGCGGCCAGGCCCGATGCCCGGGTCAGGTAGATCGCGTTGAGGAGCTGGTCGGTGGCCAGCTCGCCACCGCTGCCCCGGGAGAGGAAGGCGCGCAGCAACGCGTGGGCGTCGTCGTCGAGTTCACCCAGATGAGCGCGGACGATGTCCTCCAGATGTCCGGGCAGCGGCTGCTTCAGTTCGAGGGTCACGCAGCGGCGCAGGAAAGCGGGCGGGAACTCCCGCTCGCCGTTGCTGGTCAGCACGACGAACGGGAACGCCCGGCACCGCACCCGCCCGTGCCGGACGGCGGCCCGTGCGTCCGAGTCGGCGACCATCACCTCCGCGTCCGGGTGCTTGCGCGCGGCCCTGACCAGCTCGGGGATCTCGTACTGGCCCTCCTCCAGGATGTTGAGGAGGTCGTTCGGCAGGTCCAGGTCGCTCTTGTCGATCTCGTCGATGAGCAGCACCCGGGGGTGCCGGTACGGGAGCAGCGCGCTGCCCAGCGGGCCGAGCCGCAGATGGTCCTGGAGATCGGCGTCCTCGGGGCCGCGCCCCGCCGAGTAGAGGCGGGAGAGCGGGTCGTACTGGTAGAGGCCGTCGCCGAGCGTGGCCCGGCTGGTGATGTTCCAGCGCAGCACAGGGCCGAGGCGCAGCTCGCGGGCGACCGCGTACGGGAGGCTCGACTTGCCGCTGCCCGGCGGTCCCGTCACGAGCAGCGGGCGCCTCAAGTACAGGGCGGCGTTGACCAGTTGGACGCTCTTGTCGGTCGCCCGGTAGGTCTGCGCCCGGTGCACCCGGTCGGGGGAGGCCGCCGCACTGTCCTCCTCGTCCGCCGGGATGTCGAGCGCGGGACCGCCGTTGAAGGCGCGCCACGGTGGCGGCGGGGGCAGCCGGGCGATGCCGTCGTGCGGCTCACCGGCGCCGGTGTATACGGGCCACAGGGACATGCGGTCCTGCCTCTCCTTCTTTCGGGTGGGACGGGACGAGTGGCTCATCCGACGGGCGAGTGGCTCAGGCGGCGCACGTCGGGGAACCAGCGGGGGTCCTCCCAGAGCAGGGACAGTTCGGCCGCCCAGTGCGCCCCGGCACCCTCGTACAGGAAGGCGTTCTTGCGCAACTCGAAGACATGGTGCGGGAGTTCTCCGGGCGGCAGGGTCGACAGGTGCGCGGCCAGTGCGTCCAGGAAGCCGTCGCCCGAGCAGACGCTGCCGTCACAGCCGGGGCCCGCGCAGTCCGCCGCCCGGGGCCACAGCACGATCGGGGCCGGTGCCTCCAGGGCCGCCCGGTGCAGCTCCTTGTCGCGGGCGGCGCGCGGCGGCCGGGCGAACCCCACCGGGGCGTACGCGTCCTGCAACCGCACCGAGAGCCGGTCCGGGCGCTGGGCGCTCCCGCTACCGCAGCCGATCCGGTGCACGGCACTGCCCTGCTGTCCGTCCAGGACGTCCCAGATCTTCTTCAGCTTGAACTGGAGCCGGCTGTTGTTCCGCCGGTCGTGGTCCATCACCACCACCGGTGACTCGCAGCCCAGCGGTTTGCGGCTGCCCTTGCGGCGCGCCCACTGGTCCACCGGCCGGTTCAGCCACTGCCTGGGCAGCGCGAAGGCGATCAACTCCTGTCCCTCGGTGTCGATTTCGCCGAACGCCTCGTCGATCCGGTCCAGCACCCAGTCCTGCACGGTCCGCGCCGTGAGCCGCTTCTCGCCGACCAGCCGCCGGCAGCCGTCCCGGTAGGCCGACACCTCCACAAGCAGCGCGTTCGGACCGGCGCCGCTGCGCTCGATCTCCACCAGGATGGGCGACCAGCGCCGGGACGCGGACCGTGACGGCGGCGGGGACGGGGGCGGGACGGGTGGCGGGGGCGGGGCGGGGGAGGCCACAGGGACGGGGGTCTGGAACTCCGCCCGGTGCTCGCTCGCCCACTGCCGCAGCTCCTGCCCGACCGACGCACTGCCGATCCGGTCCGCCAGCCGCACGGTCAGTTCCGCGAGCGGCAGCGCGCCGCTCCGGGGCGGCGCCTCCGACAGCAGGTACCAGACCGCCTCCCACAGCGTGCGCGGCCCGTCCGCCGGTACCGGGACGCCGAGCCGACCGGTGCAGACGCGCAGCAGTTCCCCCAGGTCGTACGGGGGTTCGCCGCACGACGGGGTCGATTCCGTGGCGCGCACGACGAGCCCGTACAGCCGGCGCTTGGTCTCCGCGTCGTACCCCTGCGTCGGGATGTGCTCGGCGAGGCGGGGCAGATGGCGGGCCAGGACACGGGCCGGGATCATCCGGCCGTTCCGGGCGGGGGACTCGCCCGACGAGATCATGCCGACGACGGCCCCGCTGCCCTCCAGGAAGGCGGCGGCACCGCTGAAACCGCGGGCCAGCTCCTGTCCGTACGACGTCCAGGCCTCGACCTGGGTCCACTCGCCCGCGATCAACTGGTGCGAGGTGGCGCGCAGTTCGCTCTGCACGCCGTCCTTGTCGTAGCCGCGCGGGAAGCCGTACGAGACGAGCTTGGGCGGCGGGCTGGCGTACGGGGCCGCCAGGTCGGCGAACACGGCGGGGGCCAGGTCCACGGGCCGGTCGAGTTCGAGCACGGCGACGTCGCCGCGGTCCAGGGTGCCGCCCGCCCAGGACCCGCGCTCGACCACCGTCGCCTGCTGGACGGGGCGGGCGGGACTGCCGGGGAAGGCGATCGTGACGCGCTCGGCGTGGTGCACCACGTGCGCGCAGGTCACCACGTGCCGGTCGGAGACGAGGAACCCGGAGCCCTGGTGATCGATGCGCGCATGCCAGACGGGGGACGCCGGGGCGGTGCCGGGGCGGGAGCTTCTCGCGGTGTTACGGGGCGGGGGTTGCGGCACCTGGTGCTCCCGTGCTCCCCGCGCCCGTGGCGCCTGCCGTGCCCGTCGTGCCCGTCGTGCCCGTCGTGCCTGTGGTGCTCGTCGGAGGTGCCGGAGGTGACGTGCCGGCCGGGGACCAGGACAGCTTGACCGTGATGTGCCCCTCGACCGCGGTCTTGGCGATCACCGCCCCCGCCTCGGCGGTCAGCTTCACACCGAACTCCAGCTCCACCCCGTCCGGCCGCAGCGACCCGTCCCGGAACACCCGCAGCGCGGACTCGGCGGCCGAGCGGATGCTCAGAAGCGCCTCGTCGAAACTGCGGCCCGCCTGGGCCAGGCGGTTGTCACCGCGCGAGACGAGCTGCGCGCCCGGTGCGTGATGGTCGATCTCGACCACGACGGGGTCGCCGTACTCCGTCTTGAACTCCATCAGTTCGCTCACAACAGCCCCCGTGATCAAGCGACTTGCCCGGCACATGTGGAACCGCTCATTGTTCACGAGGGATGGGGCATGTGCCAGCGAATCGGCCGATGAGGGACGGACGGGTGGGGTTCGAGCAGCCCGGGGAATCGCGCCGTAGCCTGGAGACATGCCCGGCGGATATCAGGAACGGCCCTCGCGGCTGGACGGCGCCGTCGTCTGGCGGCGGAACGCGGACCCGGCCCCGGCGGATCCCGTGCACCCGGATCCCGTGCACCCGGATCCCGCACACCCGGACCCGGTGCCGCCGTATCCCGTCCTGCCCGACGGCTGCATGGACCTGCTGTGGATCGACGGGCGGCTGATCGTCGCGGGCCCCGACACCCGTGCCCACGACGCGGGCGGCAGCCCCGGCAGCCGGTTCGCCGGGGTCCGGTTCGCGCCCGGGACGGGGGCCGCGCTCCTCGGCGTACCGGCGTACGAGCTGCGCGACCGGCGGGTTCCGCTGGCCGACGTGTGGGCGGGCGTACGAGAACTGGAAGGGCGGATCTCCGAGGCCCCCGACCAGGCCCTCGCCCTGGAGGAGCTGGCGCTGCGCAGGGCCGCCGACACCGGGCCGCCCGACCCGCTGATGCGCGCGGTCGCCGCCGGGCTCGACGCGGGACGCACGGTCGCGGGGACCGCGGAGGCCGTCGGGATCGGGGTGCGGCAGCTGCGCCGGCGCTCCCTCGACGCCTTCGGGTACGGGCCCAAGACTCTGGCCCGGGTGCTGCGGCTGCAGCGTGCCCTGGCGCTCGTACGGGACGGAATCCCGTTCGCGCAGGCGGCGCACGCGTCCGGCTGCGCGGACCAGGCGCACCTGGCCCGCGAGACGAGGGAGCTGGCCGGGATGACGCTGAGTGCCTACGCGTCGTTGGCGGCGAAGAGGGACACCCCGCAGCCGTCGGGGTCGAGCACAACGGCGTAGCGCTGGCCCCACACGGCGTCCCACGGCTTGAGGTGCCCGGTGTGTCCGGCGGCGACCAGCGCGTCGTACGTGGCGTCCACCTCGGCGGCACTGTCGCAGAGGAACGCGAGGCCGAGCCGGTCGCCGCCCTGCGGCTTCTGCCAGTCGGGGTCGAAGGAGCGGATCACGTCCTCCGTGTCCCAGAGGATGCGCAGCCCGCTCGGCAGGACGGCTTCGACGTGCGGTGCGGAGCCGGCGTCGGCGGCCACGGGGACGCCGAGGCGGCGGTAGAAGTCGAGGGAGGCGGCCATGTCGGCGGTGACGATGCTGAGGGCGTCGAGTCGGGGAGTCGGTCGAGGAGTCATGGGGGAAACGTAGCCCGGCCGCCCCGCCAGGATCTTGAAGAAAACGGACCTCTTGGGCGCAGGGCGCCGGGCGCCGGAGCGGATTCCCGGAGCGGGTTCCCGGGGTGTGCTGGACGGGTCGTGTCGGACGGGGTGTGCTGGACGGGGTGTGCCGGACCGGGTGTGCTGGACGGGGTGTGCTGGACGGGGTGTGCTGGGCGGGTCGTGTCGGACGGGGTGTGCTGGGCGGGTCGTGTCGGACGGGGTGTGCTGGACGGGGTGTGCCGGACCGGGTGTGCTGGACGGGGTGTGCTGGACGGGGTGTGCTGGGCGGGGCGTGCCGGACCGGGTGTGCCGGGCGGGGTGTGCTGGGCGGGGTGTGCCGGACCGGGCGTGATGGGCGGGGTGTGCTGGGCGGGGTGTGCTGGACGGGGTGTGCCGGACCGGGTGTGCCTGACCGGGAGTGCTGGGCGGGGTGTGTCGGACGGGGTGTGCCGGACGGGGTGTGCTGGACGGGTCGTGTCGGACGGGGTGTGCCTGACCGGGAGTGCTGGGCGGGGTGGGCCCGCCGGGGTGTGCCGGGCGGGGTGTGCCGGACCGGGAGCGCCGGACCGGGAGCGCTGGACGGGGTGTGCCGGACCGGGAGTGCCGGACGGGGTGGGCCCGCCGGGGTGTGCCGGACGGGGTGTGCCGGACCGGGAGCGCCGGACCGGGCGTGCCGGACGAGGTGTGCCGGACCGGGCGTGCCGGACGGGGTGGGCCCGCCGGGGCCTGCTGGGGCCAGCCGGACGGGCGGGCCTGCCGGGGCCTGCTGGGGCCTGCCGGACGGGCGGGCCTGCCGGACGGGCGGGCCTGCCGGGCGGGTCGGCCCGAGTGCGTTTCGCCCTGGGCGTGTTCCGCCCAGGGCGGAGAAGAGGCCCGGGACTTGGGGCGCACGCTCGTGCATGATCGGCACCATGAAGCTACTGATACTCGGCGGCACCGAGTTCGTCGGACGCGCGGTCACCGAGGACGCCCTCGCCCGTGGCTGGGACGTGACCGTCTTCCACCGCGGCAACCACGCCCCGCCGCCCGGCGTCACCGCCCTGCACGGCGACCGCCTCGACGACCTGTCCGCGCTCGCCGACGCCGTGCGCGACGGGGCGGCCTGGGACGCCGTGCTCGACACCTGGTCGGGCCACCCCCGCGCCGTACGGCAGGCGGCCGAGCTGCTCGCCGACCGCGCGGGACGGTACGTCTACGTGTCCTCCCGGTCGGTGTACGCCTACCCCTCCCCGCCGCACCAGGCGGAGGACGGCCCCCTGGTCGAGCCGGGCGACGAGGGCTACGCGCAGGTCAAGCGCGCCGGTGAGCTGGCCGCCGAGGCGGCCTTCGGCGCGGACCGCACGGTACTGGTCAGGGCGGGCCTGATCATCGGCCCCGGCGAGAACATCGGCCGTCTCCCGTGGTGGCTGAACCGGATCGCCCGCGGCGGCCCCGTCCTTGCCCCGGGACCGTACGACCTGCCCCTCCAGTACATCGACGCGCGCGACATGGCGGTGTGGATGCTCGACGCGGTGGAGGCGGGCCTGTCCGGTGCGTACCACCTGGTGTCCCCCGAGGGGCACGCCACGATGGGGGAGCTGCTGGAGTCCTGCGTACGGGCGACCGGTTCGACGACCGCCGAACTGCGCTGGGCCGAGCCGGAGTTGATCCTGCGTCACGACATCGAGCCCTGGCTGCACCTCCCGGTGTGGGTCCCGCCGGGCGAGGACCACGACACGATCCACCGCGTCGACGTCTCCAAGGCCCTGGCGACGGGCCTGAGATGCCGCCCGGTGGCGGACACGGTGGCGGACACCTGGGCGTGGCTGAACACGCTGGGCGGAGTCGCCCCGCAGCGCAGCGACCGCCCCGTGGTGGGACTCGACCCGGACGTGGAGAGCAAGGTGCTTGCCGCGCTGGGGGACGGGGACTGACGGGCGCCCGTCCTCGCCGTCGCGGCGGAACTCACTCCCTCCAGACCTCCGTCACTCACTCCCTCCAGCTCTCCGCCACTCACTCCGTCCAGCCCTCCGTCGCGATCAGCAGCCCCACCCGGTGCGGCTGGAAGTCGACGAGCTCGCGGCACCGGTCGGTCATCGCCCGGTGCCGCGCGGGCCAGTGGGGCCGGTGCCCGTACGCGTCGAAGAACCCGTCGAGCGCGGGGAGGTGTTCGGGGTGGTGCGTACGGACGATCCACTCGCACCACGCCAGGTCCTCGATCGGGTCACCCGCGTGCGACCACTCCCAGTCGAGCAGTGCGGTGACCCGGGAGGCGTCGGCGGTGAGCAGCATGTTGTTCGGCCCGAAGTCCCCGTGCACGATCACCGAACCGCGCCTGGCCCGGGGGAACACCTCGGTGACGTCCACCGAGTGCACCGCCCGCAGCGCCCCGCCGCAGGCGGCCAGCACCTCCTCGGCCCACCCCGCCTCGATCATGTCCTGGCCGTGCAGGCCCGACAGGAAGGTCATGCTCAGACTCTCGCCCGTGCAGCCGATCAGCTGGGGCACGGGGAGCATCGCCCCCAGGGTCTCAAGACCGCACAGGGCGGCGGCCTCCCGCGACATCCTGCGCTGGGCGTCCCGGCCCCTGTACGTCTTCGTGACGACGCCGGCGTGGTGGGTGGTGTGGTTGGTGTATCCGTGCGGCAGCAGTTCCATGGGGCCAGCTTTGCTCATGTACGCCGCCGGGGGCGCGCGGTACCGCCTCCAGGTTGACGCGGGGCGGTGGGCCGGGTAGAGGGGACCGGGCGCCGACGGCCTCGTTACGGCAGGCGGCGTGCCATGACCGTGTTGTCGGTGCGGGTTCCGGGGGTGCCGTCCGGGGCGTTCTGGATCCGCTCCTGTTCGCCCGCGATCAGCAACTCCCATCCCCCGCCGTCCAGTTCGAGGGCGGTCACGAGTTCGTCCGGGGTGTCGAAGTGGACGTCGGCGAGCGGCGGTTCCTGCTGCTGCCAGGACGCCCAGCCGGCGTGCCCGACGATCAGCAGCGTGCCGCCGGGGGCGACCGCGGCGGCGGCCGTCCGCAGGATCTCCCGGCGCGGCAGGTCGCCCTCGGAATGCAGGAACTGGGCCGAGACCAGGTCGAAGGTGCCTGCCGGGAACGAGTCGCCGAGCCGGTGCCACTGCAGGTCGACGCGCTCGGCGACCCCCGCGTCGGCGGCGTGCTCCGCCGCCCGGCCGAGTGCCACCCGGGAGATGTCCGTGGCCGTGACCTGCCAGCCCTGCCGGGCCAGCCAGACGGTGTCGGCGCCCTCGCCGCAGCCGAGGTCGAGCGCCCGGCCGGGGGCGAGGCCGGTGGCTTCGCGGACCAGCACGGTGTTGGGGTTGCCGCTCCAGATGCGGTCGCTCTCGGAGTACCGGTTGTCCCAGAACTCCGCGTCGGTGGCGGCGGCAGGGGTGGTGTGAGCGGGGGTGGACCGGGCGGCGTCGGTGTGGTCGGCGGTGTGGGCGTGGCCGGGTGTGCCGGTTGTCTCTGTCATGGGGACAGCATCCGCACGCGGCCGCCGCGGCGGCAAAGCTTGTTGCCGGAACGGCAAGGGGGCCGGGGTCCTCTCGATCTTCGATATGCGTTAGGTTAGGCTCACCTAAGAAGTCGAGGGAGGGTCCTGCATGCCTGAGCACATACCATCGCGTACGCCGTCCGAACAGCCCCGTCCGACAGGCGAATTCGCCGGTCGTGTCGCACTCGTCACCGGTGCGGGCCAGGGCATCGGTGAGGCGGTCGTACGCGCACTGGTGGTTCGGGGTGCGACCGTCGCCGCGACCGACCGGACGCCGGACGGCATCGAGGCCCTCGTGAAGGACCTCGCCGGGGCACCGGGCGGGACGGAGGGCGCGGGCAAGGCCGCCGCGTACCCCCTCGACGTCACCGACGGCGCCGCCGTGAACGAGACGATCGCCCGTGTCGAGTCCGAACTCGGCCCGCTGGACCTGCTGGTGAACGTCGCCGGAATCCTGCGCACCGCCCCGGCCACCGAGCTCACCGACCAGGACTGGGCCGACACCTTCGCCGTCAACACCACCGGCGTCTTCCACACCTCCCGTGCCGCCGCCGCCCGGATGACGGAGCGCCGCAAGGGCTGCATCGTCACCGTCGGCTCCAACGCGGCCGGGATTCCGCGCACCGGCATGGCCGCGTACGCCGCCTCCAAGGCGGCCGCCGCCATGTTCACCAAGTGCCTCGGCCTGGAGGTCGCCCGCAGCGGGGTCCGCTGCAACGTCGTCGCCCCCGGATCCACCGACACGCCCATGCAGCGCGGCATGTGGGAGGGCAATCCGGACGCCGAACGAGGCGTGATAGAGGGCGATCTGGCCTCGTACAAGACGGGCATACCGCTCGGTCGCATCGCCAGGCCCGAGGACATCGCGGACGCCGTCCTCTTCCTCGCGTCCGACCGCGCGCGCCACATCACCATGCAGGACATCTACGTCGACGGCGGCGCGACCCTCCGCTGACCGCCCTGCCCACCTCTTTCGCTCCGCCCCACACCCCTCACGAGCATTGGAGACCCCGTGGACACCGTGTCGACGGCTCCCGCAATCCCCACGGCAATCCCCGCCGTCCCCGCCCCGCGCGGCGGTCACTCCGCCGAGGCGGCGCACCCCGCCGTCGGCGCGGCCACCGGACTGCTGGACGCGTACACCGAAGGCGCCCGCTTCCTCGCGACGCCCACCCGCACCCTGCTGGCCGACGGCCCCGCGCGTGAAGTCCCGCACGGTGAAAGCCCGTTGGCGCAGCGCGTCGCCGAGACCCTGGCCGCTGCCAGGCGCGACGGACAGAGCAACCCCGTGGTCATCGGCGCGGTGCCGTTCGACCAGAGCGCGCCCGCGGCCCTCGCCGTGCCCGAGTTCGTCCAGGACGGGCCGCCGCTGGCCAACGACCCGCTGATCGCGCTGCCCGCCGACCTGCCCGCCGAGACCGAGTGGGCGATGCGCCCGGTGCCCTCGCCCGAGGTGTACGGGGCCGGGGTCGCCGCCGTCGTGGAGCGCATGTGGCGCGGCGAGTTCAGCAAGGTCGTCCTCGCGCGCACCCTCGAACTCACCGCCGACGCACCGCTCGACCTGCCGGTGATGCTCCAGCGCCTCGCCCGCCGCGACCCGTCCGGCTATACGTTCGCGCTGCCCACGGGCCCCGACAGCAACCTCATCGGCGCCAGCCCCGAACTCCTCGTCTCCCGGCGCGGGAACAAGGTCGTCGCCAACCCGCTCGCCGGGTCCACGCCGCGCAGCGAGGACCTCGCCGAGGACGTCCGCAGGGCCGCCGCGCTGCTCGCCTCCGCCAAGGACCTGCACGAGCACGCCGTCGTCGTCGACGCCGTGCACGGGGCGCTCGCGCCGTACTGCACCACGCTCGACGTGCCCGCCAAGCCGACCCTGATCCGTACCGCCACCATGTGGCACCTCTCCACCACGGTCACCGGCACCCTCCCCGAGGGCAGTGCGGCCTCCGCGCTCGAACTCGCATCGGCGCTGCACCCGACGCCCGCCGTCTGCGGCACCCCGACCCTGACGGCACGTCAGGTGATAGCGGAGACCGAGCCGTTCGACCGCGGCTTCTTCACCGGCATGATCGGCTGGGGCAACGCGGACGGCGACGGCGAGTGGGTCGTCACCATCCGCTGCGCCGAGGCCCAGGAGCGCACGCTGCGGCTGTACGCGGGCGCGGGCGTGGTCGCCGCTTCCGAGCCGGAGTCGGAGACCGCGGAGACCGCCGCCAAGTTCCGCACCTTCCTGCACGCGGTGGGCGCCGAGTAGTCGGGAGGCGCCGGGCCGGGGCCGTGACGGCCCCGGGGGCGCCCGGATCCGCCGTGGGGGGCCCCCCCCCCCCCCCCCGGCGGGCCCGGGGGCCGGGGCCCGGGGGGGGGGGGCCCCCCCCGCGACGCCCC
>NZ_JBIRQJ010000002.1:373433-940341 GCF_044333135.1 Streptomyces sp. NPDC021093
CGGGGGGGGGGGGGGGGGGGGGGGGCGGGCGGGGCGGGGGGGGGCGGCCGCCCCGGCGGCCCCCCCCCCCCCCCGGGGGGCCCCCCCCCACGGCGGTACGGCGCGGTGGTGCGGTGCCGCACGGCGGATCCGCCCTACGGTGACCGATATGAACGCATCTGACACGGATTCGGCCCGGCTGAACGCGCTCACCGCTCTCGGCGGGAGCACCGAGGCGAACCGCGCCGAGCTCATCGAGGCCGCCTGGCGCTCCGGCACCCGCAACCCCGCCGAGCTCGCCTCGGCCGCGGGCATCGGCCGGGACGCCGTGTACGCCGACCTCACGGCGCGCGGCATCGACCGGCAGGACCGGGACGAGGCGCCCGCACCCCGCCCGGACGTGGTCACCGCCGACGCCGTGCACGCGGTGGCCCGGCTGGCCGAGGAAACGTTCGGCCCGCTGGTCCACGACACGCAGGACCCCGGCCCGCTCACCACCGTGACCTGGCAGCTGGCCATCGCGTACCGCGCCATCGCCGCCCTGCTGCTCGACGAGCTCCCGGACGCCGACCGCGAGGAGACCGCCGAGGAGCTCTCCGACCGGCTCCAGATCGCCCTGCACCACTCGCACCTCTACCGGGCGTCGCGCAGCACCCAGCGCCGGCTCGGCGCGCAGACCCGGCGCACCGACGCCGAGATCGCCTTCCTCCAGCCGCTGCCCACCGCCGCCACGGTCACCCTCACCCTCCGGTCGGGCGACACCCTCACCGCGACGCTCGGCAGCGAGGAAGCCACCGGATTCACCACCCTCAGCTCCGACAGCCCGCTCCTGGACACCACCCTCGAAGCCCACGACCACCTGGAACTGCACACGGCGCTCGACACGGTGGCCCAGGTCCTCACCCGACACCTCTGACGACGGCTCTGACGGCGGCGGGCCGGTGCGCGGGGCGACGGGGGCACCCGGGGCGCGAGACGGCGGCGGCGGGCCGGTAAGGCGTAATTCTTCTCGTCATTCCTCCCGGCCCGTTGACCGCGCGCCCCGGCGGAGTAGCTTCCGAATTCAGGAAGCCGTCCCACGGCAACAACAGGCCAGCACCCATGGGGGAAGCCATGGCCAAGGAATCGCTCGCGCCATTCGCGGGAATCGCCGCCGTCCAGCCGACGAAAACCGGCGAGAACAGCCCGGGGCTCGAACTCGTACAGAATTTCCTGGTGCGTTTCGGATACCTCGAAGAAACGACGTACCAGCCGGAGGAGCTCGACGACCAGACGTCGGCCGCACTCCAGAAGTACCAGAGCTTCAACGGGATCCAGGAGTCCGGGATCTTCGACGACTCCACCCAGCAGGCCATGACGCAGTCGCGCTGCGCCATGCCCG
Organism: Streptomyces sp. NPDC021093; assembly: GCF_044333135.1. Taxonomy (NCBI): domain Bacteria; kingdom Bacillati; phylum Actinomycetota; class Actinomycetes; order Kitasatosporales; family Streptomycetaceae; genus Streptomyces; species Streptomyces sp. NPDC021093. The sequence continues at coordinate 374,794 of NZ_JBIRQJ010000002.1, forward strand.
ACCTCGACCACGGAATCGACTTCGCCACCCAGTGCTCCTGGAACAAATGGAGCCTGAAATTCGCCCAGGACATCGGAACGGCCGACTGCGCCGGCGAATTCATCGCCGTACGCAACGCGTTCCGCACCTGGGCGTCGGTCATTCCGCTGACCTTCGCGGAAGTCGGTACCCAGTCCTCGCCCGACATCCGGGTCGGCTGGCGCCCGGCGAACGACCCCGACCACAGCATGGTCGGCGGCGTCCTGGCCCACGCGGACTTCCCGCCCGGCTGCTCCGTGGTCACCAACAACCTGCCCAAACCGGTCCACTTCGACGACACCGAACACCTGTGGAGCATCGGTGCGGTCGCGGGCGGCTTCGACGTCGAGACCGTCGCCCTGCACGAGATCGGCCACATCATCGGCCTCGGCCACTCCGGCGTCGCGGGTGCGGTGATGGCACCGACCGTCTCCGCCAACTCCACCAAACGCGCCCTCACTTCGGACGACATCAACGGTGCCCGCGCGCTCTACCCGCACCAGAGCGACTGGCGCTGGTGCAGCAAGTGCGAGGGCATGTTCTTCGGCGGCAACCCCGGCTCGGTCTGCCCGGCGGGCGGCGGCCACAACAAGGTGGGCAGCGGAAACTACACCCTCGCCCACAACATGATCCCCACCCCCGGCTGGCAGCGCGAGTGGCGCTGGTGCCGCAAGTGCCAGGGCCTGCACTTCGGCGGGAACCCGGGCTCGGTCTGCCCGACCGGCGGGGCGCACGACAAGACCCCCAGCGGCAACTACAGCCTCCAGTTCTCGGCGGGCAACGCGCCGGGACAGCAGGACAACTGGCGTTGGTGCCGCAAGTGTCAGGGACTCCTCTACGGCGGCCACCCGACCTCCGGCGTCTGCCCGGCGGGCGGCAGCCACGACAAGACCGCCAGCGGAAACTACAGCATCACCCACCGCTGACCCTGCCCACCCGCACAGGGCTGATCAGAGCATTCGTCCGAGCACTCAGGAGGTGCGTCAGGCGGGCGCCGCGAAGTGCCGTGAATGCCGCGGAGAAAAAGGGTTGGCGTCGCGGCGCCCCCGCCCCCTACGCTCGGCAGCGCAAGCCGTTGAGCACGTACGCAGACATGCGAGATCAGGAGGTGGCCTTCGATGAATGCCGTCGCGCAGGGCTCCGCCCGCACCCACGACTTCATTGCCGTCTCCGTGGCCTCCGGCTGATCACCACCTGACTCTCCGCGCACGAGCGCGACGCCGGGGCCACCCTGTGAAGGGTTCCCCTTGTCCCACCTGCCGTTCCACACTTCCACCCCTCAGCACACCCTCGCCGCGTACGGCTGGGACGACGGCTACGCCGCCGACTTCGCCCCGTACGCCGAGCAGGGGCTGCTGCCCGGCCGGGTCGTACGGGTCGACCGCGGTCAGGCAGACGTCTTCACCACGGACGGGCTGATCCGCGCCGACACCGCGCTGGTCACCCCGCACGACCCGCTGCGCGTCATCTGCACCGGCGACTGGGCGGCGGTCGAGCCCGCCGGTGACCCCCAGCTGATCCGGGCCCTGCTGCCGCGCCGTACCGCTTTCGTACGTTCCACCTCCTCCAAGCGGTCGGAGGGCCAGATCCTCGCGGCCAACGTCGACCACGCGATCATCGCGGTCTCGCTCGCCGTCGAGCTGGACCTCGGCCGGATCGAGCGGTATCTGGCCCTGGCTTGGGAATCGGGGGCCCAGCCCCTCGTCGTCCTCACCAAGGCCGACCTCGTGCCCGACCCCACCGGGCTCTCGTACCTCGTCGAGGACGTCGAGACGACCGCGCCCGGCGTCCAGGTGCTCGCGGTGAGCTCCGAGACGGGCCAGGGGCTCGACGTGCTCGCGGCGCTCGTCGCCGACGGCACCAGCGTGCTGCTCGGCGCTTCGGGCGCCGGGAAGTCGACCCTCGCCAACACCCTCCTGGGGGCCGACGTGATGGAGGTGCAGGCCGCCCGCGACGTCGACGGCAAGGGCCGGCACACCACCACCACCCGCAATCTGCTCGTGCTGCCCGGCGGCGGAGTGCTCATCGACACCCCCGGGCTGCGGGGCGTCGGACTGTGGGACTCCGAGGCCGGGGTCGGCCAGGTCTTCTCGGAGATCGCCGAGCTGGCCGAGCAGTGCCGCTTCCACGACTGCGGGCACGGGGCCGAGCCCGGCTGCGCCGTGCTCGCGGCGATCGAGGACGGTTCGCTGCCCGAGCGGCGGCTGGAGAGCTGGCGCAAGCTGATGCGCGAGAACCAGCGCATCGTCGCCAAGACCGACGCGCGGCTGCGCCAGGAGATGCTGCGCGGCTGGAAGCAGCTGAGCGTTGAGGGCCGGGCGAACATGGCGGTCAAGCGGGGCGGCCGGGCGCGGTAGCCGTGGGGGGAGGGGCGGGGGACGTACGCCGCCACGTACGTCCCCCGCGCTTCCTTGTTACACGTACGGGGAGCGGGAAAGAACCACGCGGGGGGAGGGGCGGGCGTACGGGGGTGTGCGTACGGGAGCGGGCCTACGGGGGTGGGCCGCTCCGCCCCGAGCATCCGCTGCCGGACTCGATGTCCGAATCCCGCGAGTCCGGGGCCGGTCGCAGGCGCACACTGGAGGCATGACCGCGCCCGAGAGCACCGGTGGGACCACCCGCGAAGACACCCAGTACGAGGCCGTGAGCAGCCGTGACGCCCGTTTCGACGGGGTCTTCTTCTTCGCGGTGACGACCACCGGCATCTACTGCCGTCCGAGCTGCCCAGCGGTCACCCCCAAGCGCCGCAACGTCCGCTTCTACCCCACGGCGGCAGCGGCCCAGGGCAACGGCTTCCGGGCCTGCCGGCGCTGCCGCCCGGACGCGGTGCCCGGCTCCGCAGAGTGGAACGTGCGGGCCGACGCGGTCGGCCGCGCCATGCGGCTGATCGGCGACGGGGTGGTGGACCGCGAGGGCGTACCCGGCCTGGCCGGGCGGCTCGGCTACAGCGCCCGCCAGGTCCAGCGCCAGCTGACCGCCGAACTGGGCGCGGGCCCTGTGGCCCTCGCCCGTGCCCAACGTGCCCACACCGCACGGCTGTTGCTGCAGACGACGCCCCTGCCCATCACCGAGATCGCCTTCGCGTCCGGCTTCGCCAGCGTCCGCCAGTTCAACGACACGGTGCGGCAGATCTACGCCCGTACTCCCTCCGAGCTGAGGGCGGAGAGGGGGACCCGGCTCGCGCCCGGTAAGTCCGATTCCTCTGGTGGCTCCGGTTCCCCTGCGGCCCCGGGCCGCCCTGCCGCGGGCATCCCCCTGCGGCTTGCCTACCGCGGCCCCTATGCCGCCCGCGAGGTCTTCGACGTCCTCGCCCACGAGGCCGTACCCCGTGTCGAAGAGGTGCTGGGAGTCCCGGGGGAGCGCACCTACCGCCGTACCCTCCGTCTCCCGCACGGCACCGGGATCGCGTCCGTCGACGAGTCCCCCCGCCCCGGCTGGCTGGAAGCCCGGCTCACGCTCTCCGACCTCCGTGACCTCACCACCGCCGTGCACCGTCTGCGGCGGCTCTTCGACCTGGACGCGGACCCCTACGCGGTCGACGAGCGGCTCGGTGCGGATCCGCGGCTGGCGCCGTTGGTGGAGGCCCGGCCCGGTCTGCGCTCGCCGGGGGCGGCCGATCCTGACGAGTTGGCGGTACGGGCCCGGGTGGGCCGGGATCGGGCCGCTGCGCTGGTGGAGGCGTACGGGGAGCCCGTTGCCGAGCCCTGTGGGACTCTCGATCGGCTCTTTCCGGCGCCCGGTGCGCTCGTCGACGACCCTGCGGCAGGGGCTCTTGCCGCGGCCCTTGCGGACGGCACCGTACGGCTTGATCCGGGGGCGGACCGGGAGGAGGCCGGCCGGGCTCTGGCGGCGGTTCCCGGGCTGGACGCGTACGCCGTCGGCATGATTCGGATGCGGGCGCTGGGTGATCCGGATGTGGTGCTTCCCCGGGGGCTCGACGACGAGGCCTGGCGGCCTTGGCGTTCGTACGCCACCAGGCATCTGATGCTCGGCGGGGTGCGTGCTGGTGCGGGGGTGGGTGCGGGTGGGTTTGCGCCTGCGGCGGGCCATTGCCCCTCCCCGCCCCTTCCCTAAACCGCTGGCCGCGGGGCAAAGACGGTTCACGGCTGGCGCCGGTGGGGGCTGATGTTCGGGGCTGCGCCCCGTGCACGGCTGCGCCGCGCGTCCTCAAACTCCCCCAAGGTCTTAAGGACCAGGGGGTACCCCCTCGACGGGCTGAAGGTGCCCGGACGGGTTAGGTGCGTCCCACCCATCCCCTCTCGTACGCATGCCACCCCAGCTGCAGCCTCGTCGTGACCCCCGCCTCCTCCATCAGCCCCTTCACCCTCCGCTGCACCGTCCGCAGCCCCACCTCCAGTTGCTTCGCCACGCTCGCGTCCGTCATTCCCGCCAGCAGCAGCGACAGGATCTGCAGGTCCATTCCGTCCGGGCCGCAGTCCGGCACCTCCACGGCGGTCCCGGCGCCGGGCTGCCCCTCCAGGCCCAGCCTTACCGGCCGTGCCTCCCGCCACACCGCCTCGAACAGTCCCATCAGCGACTCCAGCAGCCCGCTCGCATGCACCACCAGTGCGGCCGGCTCCGTGTCCCGGCCGGTCAGCGGGACCATGGCCAGCGCCCGGTCGGCGACGACCAGTTTGGTCGGGACGCGGTCGACCACCCGGACCTGCTCGTCCCGGCCGAGGGCCGCCGTCAGCTCCACCACGCCGCGCGGCAGCGTGAGCACTTCCCGTTCGATGACCACCCGGTACGTCACCCCGCGCGCCGTCGCCCGCTCCTCCGCCGCGTTGTCGTAACCGGTGACGGCCACCGGATGCCCGGTGACCAGGGCGCACACCTCCTCCACCGCCCCCAGCTGCAGCTGTGCGAACCGGTGTGCCACCGCGCTCGCCCCCGTCACGATCTCCACCAGGTCGTGCACCGACGGCTCCGAGGCCTCCGCCCGGTACTCCTCCGCGAGGAGCACCGCCGCCAGTTCCGCCTGTTCCAGCTCGTGCCGCTGCTGGGTGAGCAGCGCGCCCAGCGCCACACCGGGGGGTGCGGCCACCCAGCGCTGCGTGTCCGAGGAGGACTGGGCGGCCAGGCCCTGCCGCTCCAGGCGGCGCAGGGCCCGCTCCGTCTCCGGTTCCGTGGACCCCAACCGGTGCGCCAGGTCGGACATTTCGGCCGCACCGACCGCGACCAGCGTCCGATACGTCGCCTCCTGGGCCTCGTCGAGCCCTATCGCACTCAGCACCTCGGTACTCACCCTTCCCGCACACACCGCTCGCCACCCGCAGCACACAGCTGGCGGGAATGAGCCACGGCACAAACCCGCCTCACCACATCATCCCTGCATCACCTGCACCTCTGCCAACCTGTCGCCACCGGTCATCAGCCCATGGGCCGGGCCGACTTGGCATGAATTGACCGACTTGGGGAGCATGATGCGTCCTATATCGCGTACGGCGCTGGGAGTGGCCACCGCCGCCGTCCTCGCCGTCACCGCGGTCGCTCCGTCCGTGGCCGCGCCCACGGACCCGGCGGCCGGGAAGAGACCGATCACGGGCAGTGCGAAGGCGGGTGGCGGGCAGGCCAATACCCTTGTCGTCACCCTGGTGACCGGGGACAAGGTCCAGGTCCTGCAAGGGAGTTCGGGCCCCGAGGCCGCCACCGCGCTGCCCCGCCAGGACGGCACGGTGCCCGTCCTCCAGACCCGTACTTCCGGCCGTGACAAGGACCTCTACGTCTTCCCCGAGTCCGCGTCCGGCGCCCTCGCCTCGGGCCGCGTCGACCGGGAGCTCTTCAACGTCTCCGGCCTGATCCGGCAGGGGTACGACGACGCGCACGCCAAGTCGCTGCCGCTGATCGCCGTTTATGACAAGTCCGTGAACGTCTCCCGGGCCCTTCCCCCGACCCCGCGCGCGGCCACCCGTGGCCCGGTCCTCGCGCCCGTCGGCGGTGTCGCCCTCAAGGCCGACAAGGCGAAGGCCGCCGACTTCTGGGCGGACGTCACCGACACCCGCTCGCGTGCCGCGTCCGACCTCGCGAAACTGTGGCTCGACCGCAAGGTCTCCACCACCCTCGACCGGTCGACGAAGCAGGTGAACGCGCCGTCCGCGTGGGCCGCCGGGTTCGACGGCAAGGGCACCAAGGTCGCCGTCCTCGACACCGGCGTCGACGCCGAGCACCCCGACCTCAAGGGACGCATCGCCGCCGCCCAGAACTTCACCGACTCCGCCGACACCGGCGACGTCCAGGGGCACGGCACCCACACCAGCTCCACCGTGGGCGGCTCAGGCGCGGCCAGCGACGGCAAGAAGAAGGGAGTCGCCCCGGGCACCCAGCTCCTCAACGGCAAGGTGCTCAACGACGGCGGCTCGGGCGCCGAGTCGTGGATCATCGCGGGCATGCAGTGGGCCGTCGACCAGAAGGCCGACGTCGTCTCCATGAGCCTCGGCGCCCCCGAACCCACCGACTGCACCGACCCGTTGAGCGTCGCGGCCGAGGAGCTGGCGAAGGGCAGGGACACGCTGTTCGTGGTCGCCGCAGGGAACTCCGGGCCGCGGGCGAACTCCGTCTCCTCGCCCGGCTGCGCCCCCGGCGTCCTCACCGTCGGCGCCGTCGACCGCGACGACTCCACGGCCCCGTTCTCCAGCCGCGGCCCGTCGATCGTCAACCACAACCTGAAGCCGGAGATCGCCGCCCCCGGCGTCGCCATCTCCGCCGCCGCCGCGGGCGGCCGGGGCGTGTACGCCTACCAGGCCATGTCCGGTACGTCGATGGCCGCCCCGCACGTCGCGGGCGCCGCCGCGATCGTCAAGCAGGCCCACCCCGACTGGTCCGCCCAGCAGATCAAGGCGGCCCTGGTCTCCTCCGCGAAGGCCGTCCCCGGCGACGTGAAGGAGACCGGCGGCGGCCGCCTCGACGTCAAGGCCGCGCTCAGCCCCAAGGTCACCGGCGCACCCGCCGTCCAGGGCGGTACGTTCAACTGGCCGCAGCACAGCAGTGACCGCACCACCGTCGACCTGCCGTACACGAACACCTCCGAGAAGTCGGTCACCCTGGACCTCAGCGTCCAACGGCCCACCGGAAACGACGGCTCCGCCGTCCGCTCCCGGATCGCCTCGCTCGGCAAGAACCGCGTGACCGTCCCGGCCGGTGCCACCGTCAAGGTGCCGCTGACCCTCGACCCGGCCGCACGCCTGGAGCGCGGCCAGTACGGCGACGTCACCGGCCGCGTCCTGGCCACCGCCCCCGGCGGCATCACCGTCTCGACGCCGTTCTCCCTGTACGTACAGCCCGAGACGGTCACCCTGCGGGTCAAGCTCGTCGACCGCGACGGCAGGCCCGCCACCGGACCGAGCACCCTCGACGTCATCGGCACCGACGACGAGAGCGGCGAGATCCGCTCCAACGACGGGAAGCCGGAGCAGCGTTACGAGGTCAGGCCCGGCTCGTACTTCCTCTCCTCCTTCGTCGCCACCCCGGACGCCGGCGACCCGACCGGCCGGGGCGTCGGCTCGCTGAGCTACCTCGCCCACCCGCAGCTTGAGGTCAAGAAGGACACCACGGTCGTCCTCGACGCCCGCAAGGCACACCGGCTGAGCGTCGACACGGACCGTCCTGGCGAGAAGCGCACCACCACCTTCGCCTTCGACCGCTCCTGGAAGGACACCTGGCGGCACTCCGGCACCGTCAGCGCGGGCCGGGGCGTCACCGACTACTACGCCGACATCCAGGGCCGCGCGAACAAGGGCGACTTCGAGTTCGGCAGCTACTGGCAGCTGGCCGCCCCGCTGCTGAGCAGCCTCAAGGTCAAGGGCGGCCCCGCCCTGCACGCCGTCGTGGGCGGACTCGGCTCCGTGAACCTCGACGGCAGGGGCAGCGCCGCACTCGTCGACGCGGGCAGGGGCAGCCCCGCGGAGCTCAAGGCGGCGGGCGTCAAGGGCCGTGTCGCCCTGGTCGAAGTACCCGACGACGACAGCTACTTGGGTACGGTCGCGCAGTCGGCCAAGGCCGAGGGCGCCGTCGCCGTCCTGGCGCACCGCCCGTCGACCGGCACGTGGTACCCGAGCTTCGGGTTCGGGGGCGGAGCCGTCCCGGTCCTCGCCGTCCCGGCCGTCGAGGCCAAGGACCTCAAGGCGCGGCTGTCCGACGGCACGGTCACGCTCGACTGGCAGGCCACCGCCCGCAGCCCGTACGTCTACCACCTCGCCTTCCAGGAGGAGGGGCCGCTCAAGTCGGCCCGGAAGTACCACACTTCGGACCGGAAGCTGGCCGCGGTGGAGTCCACCTACCGGGCCATGGGCGTCGCGGGGGACTTCGTCGGCTCCGTCGACGCGCTCCGCCCGAACGGCTCCCGCGTCTTCACCTCCTCGCTCGCCGACCTGCTGCCCGTCCCCGGCACCCGCACCGAGCTGTACTCCGCCGACGGATCGGCCTGGGGCCGCACCGTCGCCAGCAGCTTCCCGTTCGGCGAGTACATGGTCGCGCCGAACCGGGTGCTGCGCCCGGGGCAGAAGCTCGCCGAGTCCTGGTACGGCGGCGCCGTCGTACCGACCGCACCGCGCGACGAGCAGGGCAAGCCGCTGCTGGTCTCCGAGCGCCAGGGCGGCCTCATCGGATTCGCGAACGCCATGTGGGGCGACAGCGAGCACGCGGCCGTCCCGGGCAGCTTCGGGGACATCGGCTCGCTGGAGCTGAAGCGCGACGGCGTCTCGCTCGGCCGGAGCGCCTGGCCCTCCGGCGTCTTCGAGGTCCCGGCGGAGCGGGGCGCCTACGAGCTCACCCAGGACATCACCAAGACCGGCAACCCGGCCGAGTTCTGGAAGCGCTCCGAATCGGTCAGCACCACCTGGAAGTTCACCTCCGAACTGGACGCGAACACCTACTCCGTGCCGATCCCGATCCTCTTCCCTGGCTACGCGCTCCCCGAGGACGGCCTGAAGACGCTCCCCGCGAAGGACGGCCAGCGGATCGGCCTCTCCGTCTCGGGCCACGCGGGCTACACCCCGGGTGCGCTCAAGTCGGCCAAGCTGTCCTACTCGTACGACCGGGGCAAGACCTGGACCGAGGCGAAGACGGCGTCCTCCGGCGGAAGTTGGACGGCCACCGTCGACCACGCCGGTGCCACCGGCAAACAGGTCACCCTGAAAACCGAACTGACGGACGCACACGGCAACTCCGTCACCCAGCTCGTGGCCCGCGCGTACGACGTACGTTGACCGTGCACCGATCGCGCGTCGGCCACTGAGGGTCCGCCGGGCAGCCTTTCCCGTGGGGGGTGGGGCGGCCCGGCGGACCATTTTTTCGGCTTGCCCCGTTTCCGAATCGTCTCAGCGGTGGACAATAGGGGCATGAGTCAGCAGGGGGAGCGGCGCACGCACGCCGAGGACGACTGGTGGGACAGGCTGTACGACGAGGCCACTCCGGAAACCGGCCCGACGACGGGCACGGACCAGACCGTGGACGACCACTTCGACTCGACACCGGGCATGATCTCCGACCGGAGGCCGGCCGGGACACCCGACCCGCCGCCCGCACCTCCGGCGGAATCGTCGAGGGAACCGCGGCGCGCGGAACCGGAGTTGCCGGTCCTCCCCGATCGCGGCAACCCCTTCCCGGCGCCGCCCGCCCGTGCTCCGTGGGAGCCACCGGAGCACGAGGATCCCCCTGCCTCGCCCCGCGCCCCCGGACCCGACCCGCGTGCTGCCGCGCCCCGCCGGGAGGAGGAGCGGGAGGAGTCGCGGGCGGGCGAGTCGGATGGCGGGCCGGAGGACGGGCCTGGACAGGCCCAGGTGTGGGACGCCTGGCTGCCAACACCACGGCACAAGAAGGGCGTTGAGCCCACCGGCCCGGAGCCGTCCGGTCGGACGGAGCGCGAGGGCGAGCCGGATTGGGTCGGCCGCGCCGAGCGGGACAGCTGGCCGGAGCGGGACAGGCGGCAGGAGAGGGACGGATGGACGGAGCGCGCCCCCCGGGACTCGGTCGCCGACGCGGAGCCGGGGGCCGTTGCGGATGCCGCGCCGGATGCCGCGCCGAAGGACCTCGGCCCGCACGCTCCGCCCGTGCCGGACGTGTCAACCTTCCGGTTCACGAGGGTGGATGACACTTCGTCAACCTCCGCGACCTGGGGCCCGCCGCCTTCGCCGCCCGGCCCGCCCGGTGTTCCCCGCCCCCGTCAGGACCGCCATCGCACCCGCCGCCTGTGGGACGAGCCGGGACCCCACGGAGCGCCACCGCCCGACCCCGAGCCCGACCCGGACGCGACCACCGTGACGAGCCGGGCACCGGGCACGTCCCCGGCCCCCGGCGCGGGCACGCCCTCCGTCCGGGGCTCCGACGCGACGGCAGGGCCCGCCGGTACGGAAGCGGACACCGGAGCCGACGGCGACCCGGGCACGCCGGGCACGCCGGGCACGCCGGGCACGTCGGCTGAGCCGGGCACCCCGGGCACGTCGGCCGAGCCTGCCCCCGACCCCCGGCGCACCGAGACCCGCGCGGAGGGCCCCCGGCGCACCGAGACCCGTGCCGAGGGCCCCCTCCGAGACATCCCGCCCCTGCCCACCTCCTTCCCACGGTGGTCCGGCGACCAGGACCCCGCGCAGAGCCCCGGGCAGGACCCCGCGCAGGACCCCGTGCAGGACCCCGTGCAGCGCGGCCGCGTGCAGGACACGCAGGGCGGCCCGCAGGACCCGGGCGGCATGGGCCTCCCGGAGCGCGCCAGCACCGCCGAGTGGGCCGTGTGGGACGCGCCCCCGGTGCCGCCCGCAGCCCCCCTCGTACCCCCGGCGGCACCACCGGCTCCGGCAGCACCCACATCCACGCCTGTACCTGTACCTGCGCCTGAACCTGCGGCCCTCACGCCCTTCCCCGCCCCGCGCCCCGTCCTCGCCCACGTCGGCGACGGTCCGCCCACCTACGACGCCGAGCCGACCGCGCTCGCCGCCGCCGATCCGCAGGAGCTGGACGGGCTCGTCGCGGACACCGTGCTCGACGGCGCGCAGTACGGGTCGTACACCCTGCGGGCGGCCTCCGTGCGCGGGGACTCCGCCCGGTACCGCGGCGAGCCCCGCCGCGACACCCTGCTCACCGCCCGCTTCGGCAACGGCCCCGGCGGCCTCGTACTGGTCGCCGTCGCCAGCGGTGCCCGCGCCGCCGAGGGCGCGCACCTCGCCGCCGCCGACGCCTGCCGGTGGATCGCCGGAGCGGTCGGCCGCAGTCACGCCAGGCTGGCCGAGGACATAAGGGCAGGGCGGCGCGGCGACCTCAAGTCGGGGCTGCACCGGCTCACCGACCGCAGCTACGGCAAGCTCCGCGCCCACGCCGCCGAGCTCGGCCTGGAGCCGGGGGAGTACACCGCCGACCTGCGCTGCCTGCTGCTCTCCGCCGACCCGGACTGCCGCACCAGGATCTACTTCGGCGTCGGCGACGGCGGCCTGTTCCGGTTGCGCGACGGGGTCTGGCAGGACATAGAGCCCCCGGAGCCCCGCCCCGACGCCCTCACCGGTGAACCGGTGGTCGGCTTCGGCTCCGTACCGGCGGAGGACGAGCCGTCCGAGGAGGGCCCGGACGGTGACCGGCTCACCATGGACCTGGGCATCACCACGCCGCCGGCCCCGCACGTGGACAGCGTGCCGCCCACCTCACCGTTCCGGTTCCGGGCCTCGGTGGCCAGGCCGGCCGACGTACTGCTGCTGACCAGCGCGGGCCTCGCGGAGCCGGTGCGCGGCGAGCCCGCCCTCGCCAGGGAGCTGGCCGAACGCTGGGGCGACCAGCAGCCCCCGCCCGGCCTCGCCACCTTCCTCGCTGACGTCACACTGAGGGCGAAGGGGTACGCGGACGACAGGACCGCGGCAGCGGTCTGGGAGGCATAACCGCATATTTCATGGGTTCATGGACAGGCGAGGAGTCCGACGCCGAGTCCGACCGAGAGGGTGTGCCCACGTCATGGCGAAGCAGAAGGTGGCCGAGCAGTTCGTCGACATCCTCGTGCAGGCGGGGGTCCAGCGCCTGTACGGGGTCGTCGGCGACAGTCTGAACCCGGTCGTGGACGCCATCCGCCGCAACGACGCCATCGACTGGGTGCACGTCCGGCACGAGGAGACCGCCGCCTTCGCGGCCGGGGCCGAGGCCCAGATCACCGGAAGGCTCGCCGCCTGCGCGGGTTCCTGCGGTCCTGGCAACCTCCACCTCATCAACGGCCTCTTCGACGCACACCGCTCGATGGCCCCGGTGCTCGCCCTCGCCTCGCACATCCCGTCCGGCGAGATCGGCCTGAACTTCTTCCAGGCCACCCACCCCGACAAGCTCTTCGACGAGTGCAGCCACTACAACGAGCTGATCTCCTCCCCCAAGCAGATGCCCCGGGTCGTCCAGTCCGCGATCCAGCACGCGGTCGGCCGCGGCGGCGTCGGCGTGGTCTCGCTGCCCGGCGACGTGGCGGGCGAGCCGGTCGCCGACGAACCCTCCGAGCAGGCGCTGGTCACCTCGCGGCCGACGGTGCGCCCCGGCGAGGCCGACCTCGCACGGCTGACCGCGCTGATCGACGACGCCGAGAAGATCACCCTGTTCTGCGGCAGCGGCACCGCCGGCGCGCACGCCGAGGTGATGGAGTTCGCCGAGCGGATCAAGTCCCCGGTCGGCCACGCACTGCGCGGCAAGGAGTTCATCCAGTACGACAACCCGTACGACGTCGGCATGAGCGGCCTGCTCGGCTACGGCGCCGCCTACGAGGCCATGCACGAGTGCGATCTGCTGATCCTGCTCGGCACGGACTTCCCGTACAACGACTTCTATCCGAAGGACGCGAAGATCGTCCAGGTGGACGTACGGCCGGAGAACCTCGGCCGGCGCTGCAAGCTGGACCTCGGGGTGTGCGGCGACGTGCGCGAGACGCTGCGCTGTCTGACCCCGCGGGTGGGGGCCAAGAGCAACCGCCGCTTCCTCGACAGGATGCTCAAGAAGCACGCCGACGCTCTGGAGGGCGTCATCAAGGCGTACACCCGCAAGGTCGAGAAGCACACTCCGATCCACCCCGAGTACGTGGCCTCCGTACTGGACGAACTCGCCGACGACGACGCGGTGTTCACGGTCGACACGGGCATGTGCAACGTCTGGGCGGCCCGCTACCTCACCCCCAACGGCCGCCGCCGCGTCATCGGCTCCTTCTCGCACGGCTCGATGGCCAACGCGCTGCCGCAGGCCATCGGCGCCCAGTTCGTCGACCGGAACCGGCAGGTCGTGTCGATGTCCGGCGACGGCGGATTCTCGATGCTGATGGGCGACTTCCTCACCCTGGTGCAGCACGACCTGCCGGTGAAGGTCGTCCTTTTCAACAACTCCTCGCTCGGCATGGTCGAACTGGAGATGATGGTCGACGGACTGCCTTCGTACGGCACCACGAACCACAATCCGGACTTCTCGGCGGTGGCCCGTGCCTGCGGTGCGTACGGAGTCCGGGTCGAGAAGCCCAAACAGCTCGCCGGAGCCCTGAAGGACGCGTTCCGGCACCGGGGTCCCGCCCTGGTCGAGGTCGTCACCGACCCGAACGCGCTGTCCATCCCGCCGCGGATCAAGGCCCAGCAGGTGAAGGGCTTCGCCCTGTCCGCAGGAAAGGTGGTGCTGGACGGCGGCGTGGGACGCATGGTCCAGATGGCCCGCTCCAACCTGCGGAACGTCCCGCGCCCCTAGCCGGGGCGAAGGGCACGGCGATACGGCCGGTACGTCTCCCCAGCCGTCCCCGCCGTGCACCGCGTACGCCCGGCACGGCATCCGCTCATCGGGCGATGGGGCGAACCGTCTCGCTCGGTCTTCACTCCGGTCCTCCTGGACATGAGTGCCGATCCCGGAGCGGGGAATCCATTCCGTGAGGGTGTTCGAGGGAGAAAGGGCCAATCCGGGGTGTGGGTGGGGGTTATGACGAGGCAGAAGCCGGGTCGGGCCGGGCCGGTATCGTACGGCCGCTCGGTGTCGGAGGACGTACGGAAGTTGTCGGAGGGCGCACGGGCGGTGCAGCAGGGGGACATACGGGCAACCGAGGCGGCCGAGAGGCTCGACAGGGCGCGCGGGGCGCTCGACCTGCGCTGGCGACTGGGCCGGTCGGACCTGACAGCCGTGGCCGAAGTGCGGCGCGCACTGCGCGAGTTGCTGCGCAACTGGGGACGCCCGGACTGTGCGGACGTCGCGGAACTGCTCACCAGCGAGCTGGTGACCAACGCGCTGATACACACCGAGAGCGATGCGGAACTGCACGCGACCCTGGCCGAGTCCAAGCTGCGGGTCGAGGTGTACGACCATCTGTCCCGCCTTCCGGAACCCCGGCTGGCGGCCTGCGACGAGAACACGAACGGCCGGGGACTGCTTCTGGTCCAGACCCTCGCGGACGCCTGGGGGGTACGGATGCACGGGCACGGGCCGGGCAAGGTGGTCTGGTTCGAACTGGACGGGGGCCCGGCCGGCGCTTGACCGGACCGGGCCCCCGTCCCGTGACGACGACTCCCGTGATCTGACCCGGCCTGATATGACGAGGCGTCAACCACGGTCACCGCTAGCCGAATTGCTGCTCAAGATCCTTGAGCTTCTGCTCAAGGGAGTCGAGCCGGGGCAGTGCCTGGGTGTCGTCCTCGGCGGTCAGGTCGACCGTCCGTGAGTCACCTCCCTTGCTCCCAGCGCCTTTCACGGCCTGGAGGGAGGGCCGGTTGCGAAGCGGCAGTTGTCCGGGCTCTGGTATGGCGGGCTCCGCGACGGCGTGCGGCGCGGAGCCCGATCCGGCGGATCCCAGTGGCTGCACGTCGACCTGACGGCCGGCCCGGCTGCGCCCCCAGGCACGGTGCTGCCGGTTGATGGCCTTCAACTGCGCCCGCTCCAGCTTCTCGTGCTCCCGCCTGCGGAGCCGGTTCTGTTCCTTCTGCCGCCGGTCCTCGCGGACCTCGTCGACCGCTTCGTCCAGCGTCCGTACGCCTTCCAACAGCATCAGCGACCAGGCTCCGAAGGTCTCCCTGGGTGCCCGTAGCCACCGGACGATCCGGATCTGCGGCAGCGGGCGCGGGACGAGACCCTGTTCGCGCAGCGCCGCCCGGCGGGTCTGCTTGAGCGCCCGGTCGAAGAGCACCGCGGCCGAGAGCGACATGCCGGCGAAGAAGTGCGGTGCGCCCGCATGCCCCAACCCCCTTGGCGCGTGTACCCAGTTGAACCAGGCGGCGGCCCCTGCGAACGTCCACACGAGGAGCCGTGAACCGAGCGCCGCGTCACCGTGACTCGCCTCCCGCACCGCGAGCACGGAGCAGAACATGGCCGCCCCGTCGAGCCCGAACGGCACCAGGTACTCCCAGCCGCCGGACAGGCTCAGGTTCTGCTGCCCGAAGCCGACCAGCCCGTGGAAGGAGAGCGCGGCGGCGACGGCGGCGCAGCAGAACAGCAGGACGTAGGAGGCACTCCCGTAGAAGGCCTCCTTCCTTCTGCGCCGCTCCTCGCTGCGCTCCCACGAGTCCTCGCTGCCGGCGGCGGCCGCCTTCTCGCCCGCACGCTTGCCGCGTGCGACCACCGCGACCGCCGCCAGAACACCCGCGATCATCACGACGCCAGGAAGCAGCCAGTCCAGCGATATGTCGGTCATTCTCATGCGGAGTCCCTTTGCGTCAGCGCAGCGGCGACCGCATCCATGGAGACGGATCACGGACCGCGGATCGCGCTCAGTGCGTTTCGGCGACATATTGGCGCACGTCGCGTGGTGCACAAGGGGTTTCGGGGCAAGAGACCACATTGGGGAGTCCGCACCATGCGGATAGGTGGCAATAACTCGAACCACCGCTCTACCGGGTCGAGTTGGGTTCGAATAGTGCCACCCGCACGGGTGGCGTGGCGATCAGGCGGAGGTTACGGCCTCTGCGCTCAGCTTCTTCACCCGGTCCGCGTCGCAGGTCCGGGGGCAGGTGGTGCAGGTGTCCTCGGGGCGCAGCGTGTAGAAGAGGCAGCAGGTGACGCGGTCCCGGGTGGGCAGTGATTCGCCGTTCGGACCGGTCAGCTCGCGGAAGCCCGCGGCGGCGCGGTACGGGCCCGTCGCGCCGGGCAGCAGCAGTTCGAGCTCGGCCATCGCGCGCCGCTCGTCGCCCAGCAGATGGGCGATGTACCAGAGGCCCTCGACGATCTCGTCCGTCGCCATGCCCCACAGTGCGTGCTTGCGGCGCCGCATGCGGGGCCCGAAGCCTTCGAGCACCGGCTCCAGCTGCTCCGCGAGCGCGGCCCGCGCCTCGGTCCGCAGCGCCTCCTCGTCCGGTACGACACGGGCGCCGGGCAGCGCCGCCGCCGGGTCGCCCGGCAGGCACGCGAAGCTGTCCACCCGTACGGTCATCCGGCCGAGCACCCGCTGGAAGGCGATGTCCCCGACCTTGATCAGGGGCACCCGGCGGTGCAGGAACCAGGGCATCGTCACCAGCAGGCAGGCGGGCCAGGCGTACCGGTGCAGGGCGAAGCTGGCGATCACGTCGGGGCGCGCCTGCTGTCCGTAGTCCCGCAGTACCTGTGCGTCGTCCCAGGCCAGGAAGGCGTCGAGGGCGGGTCCCGCCTCGGCCAGCTCGTCCGCGCCCACCCAGCCGCCGCCGCGCGGCGCCTGCTCGGCCGGATCCGTCAGCTCTCTCACGACCAGCGAGGGGAAGACCTCGGTGAGGCGTGCGTACGAATCCGCAACGGCGGAGGAGGCGGCGGGTCGCGCGGCGGGGGACGGCCGGAGGGCGGGGACGGTCATGCAGGGGACCACCGAATCGCATCGCGGGGGTGTGCAGCACGGACGAGCAACGGACGAGCACACGCGGGCTGTGCAGGTAAGCCTTACCTTACCCGATCACGGATGTGTTTGAACTGTCGGATGAGCCACCTAGGCTGCACACGGACATACGTACGCACAACGGAGGGTGGACCAGGTGGAGCAGCCCAGGGGGCGCCCGCCCGCGGTGCCCTCAGGCGTGCCCGCGCAGACCCGTGGCGAGCGGGCCAGGGGCGGGCCGGACCCGGGCGAGCAGAGCCGTGGCGAGCACACCCACAGCGGGCCCGCCGCGCCCCGGCTGGTCCGGCACTCCGTGCGCGGACAGATCCTCGACGCGCTGCGAGCCGCCCTGGTCAGCGGTGAACTGGCCCCCGGCGAGGTCTACTCGGGCCCGGCGCTCGGCGCCCGCTTCGGAGTGTCGGCGACCCCGGTCCGCGAGGCGATGCAGCAACTCGCCCTGGAGGGCGCCGTGGAGGTCGTCCCGAACCGGGGCTTCCGGGTCACCGAACGCGGTGCGTCCGACCTCTCCGATCTGGCCGAGATACGTGCCCTGATCGAGGTGCCGACCATGCTCAGGCTCGCCCGCACCGTCGACCCCGGCCGCTGGCGCGCGCTGCGCCCCCTCGCCGAGGCGGCCACGGCGGCGGCGGCGAAGGGGGACAGGGCTGCGTACGCGGAGGCGGACCGGGCCTTTCACGGCGCGGTGCTCGCCATGGCGGGCAACGCCCAGCTGGTGGACGTCGCCGCCGGGCTGCACCGGCGGGCACAGTGGCCGCCGGCCGGAGCGCCGGTGCCCCGGCGGGCCGACCTGGTGGCGGACGCGGCCGAACACACGGCACTGCTGGAGGCCCTGATCGCCCAGGACCTCCCCGCAGCGCAATCACTCGTACGAGAACACTTCACCAGAGCGCATTAGGAGCGCCCTTTAGGGGCGCGGGGCTGCGTCGGATCTGCGGCTCCGCCGCGTGGGCGCGACCAGCCCCCACCTGCCCGCGCAGGGACATGCGACCTCAAACGGCCGCCGCCGGCGGCGAAAGCTGGGCAGCCAGCCACGTGGGAACGCCGTCCAGCAAGTGGAAGAGCCGCGCCGCCTCCGCCCGCAGCCGACTCGCCTCCGGCTCCGGCTCCGCGTCCGCCAGAGCCGCCAGCGCCGGCGCCGTGCCGACCAGGTAGCCCAGTTCCTCCCTTATCCGCAGCGACTCCGCGAAACCGTGCCGTGCCTCCGCCAACTCCCCTTCGCGCAGGGCGAGTCCGGCGAGATGGCGCCAGGTGAAGGAGAGCAGCAGCGCCTTGCGGTGGGTGGTCGCGCCCGCGTGGGCCCTGCGGTACGCGGCCCGCGCCGACTGCGGGGAGTCCGAGAGGTGTTCGGCGACCAGGCCCCGGCGGAAGTCCAGGAGCGGGCGGTTGGGGGAGTTGGGGTGCAGCAGGGCCGCTGCCCTGCCGAGCGCCGAGCGGGCCTCGTCGGCCCGGTCCTGGACCCCCAACACCGTTGACGCGTAAGCGAGATGACCGCGTTCGCAGGCGGCGCTGCCGCGCTCGTCGTCGTCCTTGGCGAGGGCCTCCGCGCCGCGCAGAGCCTCCTCGGCCGCGGGCCAGCCGTGTTCCGTGAACAGACAGCGCTCCACGAGGAGCGAGGCCCGCTGGAGGGCGGCGGCCGCGCCGGGACGCGATTCCAGCAGGGCTGCCGCGTCGGCCCAGCAGCCACGGGAACGCAGTCGCCACACCGCCGTCTGGAGTGGCCCCCCGCCTCCCTCGAACCCCTCGAAGAACCTCTCTGCTCCGGCTCCTCCTGTGTCAGAAGTGGAACCCGACATGGCGGTGTCCGCCACATTGCCCTCCCCGAGCGCGCCATTGAGCTGTGAAGTCCGACCGGTCGACGTGCGGTCGTGCGCGCATCACAGCATGAAATGACGGATGGGGCCAAGGGGTCGGGTGAATGTTTTCACAAAGGGCGGTCACCGCTTGACAGTTGGGACCGGGCGAATTCCCGGTGACTTTTCGTCAGCTCATGCGCAGGGCCAGGAAGAAGTCCAGTTTGTCTTCGAGCCGGGAGAGGTCGCGCCCCGTCAACTGCTCGATGCGACCCACCCGGTAGCGCAGCGTGTTGACGTGCAGGTGCAGCCGGGTCGCGCAGCGCGTCCAGGAACCGTCGCTGTCGAGGAACGCCTCCAGGGTCGGGACGAGCTCCGCGCGGTGGCGCCGGTCGTAGTCGCGCAGCGGGTCGAGCAGCCGGGCGGTGAAGGCGCGGCGCACGTCGTCGGGGACGAAGGGGAGCAGGAGCACGTGCGAAGCGAGCTCGTGGTGTCCGGCGGCGGCGACCCGGCCGGGGCGTGCGGCGGCGACCCGGCGGGCGTGCCTGGCCTCCTCCAGCGCTCCGCGCAGACCCTCGGCGGAGTGCACCGGGGCGCTGACGCCCAGCGTCAGCCGGCCGTCGTCGGCGAGGCCGCCCGAGAGCGGGGCCTGGACGGCGGAAAGCAGGGTCTCCGCGTGCAGCCCGGGGCTCTCGGCCCCCTCCGGCTGGTCGGCGGCGACGGCGGGGAGCGGGACGAGCGCGATGGCCTCCTCGCCGCTGTGGGCCACGGCGATACGGTCGGCGGGCTCGGCCGCCGCCGTCGAGTCCGCCGGGACGGTGGGATCGACCAGGATCTCCTCAAGGAGCGCCTGCGCCGCGGGGCCGCTCTCCACGCTGCCGCCGTCCCACTCGACCCGGGCCACCACCACCTGCCAGTGCGGGGCCGCACCGAGCCCCGGCAGCAGTACGGGGGCCGCGACGCGCAGCCTGGCGGCGATCTCCGAGGGGGCCGCGCCCGTCTGGACCAGCTCCAGGACCTCCTGCGCGAGCCTGCGCCGTACCGTACGGGCCGCGTCGCGGCGGTCCCGCTCCACGGCGATCAGCTGGGTGACGCCCTGGAGCAGGTCGAGCCGGGCGGCGGGCCAGTCGCCCGCGTCGGCCTCGACGGCCAGCAGCCAGTCGGACAGCACGTTCTCCCGGACGTCGCGGGAGGCGGCGGTCCCGGCGATCCGGTCGGCCCCCCTGCCCGCCGTACGGATGGGGAAGAGCGAGTACGCGGTGGAGCCCAGGACCACCCGGTGCGGGCTGCGCCGTCCGGTGCGGCTGGCCGCCAGGTGCTCGGCGGCGAGCGCGGGGCCGACACCGGCGGGGAGCGGGGTGTCGGAGCCGGCGATCTGGCGGCCGACGGGGGAGAGCACCCAGGCATGCAGGTCCAGGTCGGAGGTGAGCAGGTCGAGGACGACCTCGGGGCCGCCGCCGGTCGGGCCCGACGTCATCAGCCGGCGGTGCCGGTCGACGACCGTCGCCAGGTCCCCGGCCCGCTCGCCCGACACCTGGCGCACGACGTGCTCGGTGATCGTCGCGAAGGCGACCGACTCGGCGACCGAGAAGAGCGGCAGCCGGTGCCGGGCGCACGCCTCGATCAGGTCCTGCGGGACGCTGCCCAGCTCGGCCTCGCCCGCCGCGAGGCCGACGACGCCGGCCGAGGCGAGCAGCCGTACGAAGGGCTCGGAGTCCTCGGGGGAGTGCCGCCAGGCCAGCCCGGTCAGCACCAGCTCGCCGCCCGAGAGGTAGCGGCTGGGATCACGCAGGTCGGTGGTCATGACGCCGCGCACGGTGCGGTCGAGCTCGTCCTCGCCGCCCAGTAGGCGCAGGCCGAGCGCATCGGTTTCCAGCAGGGCGCGCAGCCGCATCGTCGTGTCGCCGCCGTTTCTGTGTCGGGAGTGTGTCGGGTGGCCGGTAGTGGGTGGGCCGGTGACTGTGTCATTTGGGACGCATGTGAATTGCAGAGAGGTTACTGATCCCCTTCTTTCGTTCGAATCTACAAGACGTGATGGGCGACCAGCCAACTCCTTCATGGTTTCAGTGACTGCACCGGGCTCCCGGCGGCTTGTGTACTTGGGCCACCCCTGCATGAACAGGACATGAACCAGCTGTCCGAAACCTTGCGGAGGCCGCACCGCACAGTCGCCCCCCCCGAAACGAAGAGAGAGCCACTCATGGACTTCCTTCGCCCCGCCAGTCGGGAGGAGGCGCTCGCCGCCGAGGCCGGATCAGGGAGCACCTGCGCCCTGCCGACCAGTCCGGGCACCGCGCGGACGCCCATCCGGGTGAAGCGTGCGCGGCCGGTTCCTGCGGTGCGTCCCCGGATTCCTGCGGTACGTTCCCGGGCGCGGCGCCCGCGCCGGTCCGGCGCCATGGCACCACCGTGACCTCAATCACCGTCAGGCCCCTCGCACTCCCCGGGTGACGCGGCCTCCAGGAAGGTCGCACTTCCCTCCGCCCGCCCCCGGGGTCCCGACGACATCCGCCTCGCTAGCGGAAGTTGCACAGCACCATCAGCACCATCAGCACCATCCGTACAACCCGCACCATGCTCACCCTCGGACCGTCCTCCGGGTCGTGCAGCCCTCCAACCGTCCCCGAATTCCCGTACCGCCCGCGGTACTTGGGATGCCCCTTTGAACCTTGGGAGACAAGGCACCATGACCCAGCAGTCCACTGAGCCGAAGGCCACGGCGGAGGACGCCGGCGCAGGTACGCGCCAGCCCGCCGGCCGCTCTTGGCTCGACCGTTACTTCCACATAACGAAGCGGGGATCCACCGTCGCCCGGGAGGTGCGCGGCGGCATCACCACCTTCATGGCGATGGCGTACATCCTCCTGCTCAACCCGTTGATCCTCGGCGGCAAGGACGTCGAAGGCGGCATCCTCAGCCAGCCCGCCCTGATCACCGCGACCGCCCTCGCGGCGGCCGTCACCACCCTGCTGATGGGCTTCGTCGGCAAGGTCCCGCTGGCCCTCGCGGCCGGTCTCAGCGTCTCGGGCGTACTCGCCTCGCAGGTCGCACCCCAGATGACCTGGGGCCAGGCCATGGCGATGTGCGTCGCGTACGGCGTCGTGATCATGCTGCTGGTCGTCACAGGACTGCGCGAGATGATCATGAACGCCATCCCGCTCGCCCTCAAGCACGGCATCACCATGGGCATCGGCCTCTTCATCGCCCTGATCGGGCTGGTGAAGGCCGGGTTCGTGCACCCCGGCAAGGCGACCGTCCTCTCGCTCGGCCCGACCGGTGAACTCGCCGGCTGGCCCGTCCTGCTCTTCGCCGTCACCCTGCTGCTGATCTTCATGCTGCAGGCCCGCAACGTCCCCGGCGCGATCCTCATCGGCATTGTCTCCGGCACGGTCCTCGCGGTCGTCCTCAACGCGATCATCGACATCGATCCCAAGAGCTGGACCGGCGGCGCTCCCGAACTCAAGGGCAGCGCGGTCTCGATGCCGGACTTCTCGCTCTTCGGCCAGGTGCAGTTCACCGGCTGGGGCGATGTCGGCGCACTCACCGTCGGCATGATCGTCTTCACCCTGGTGCTGGCCGGCTTCTTCGACGCGATGGCCACCATCATCGGCGTCGGCACCGAGGCCAAGCTCGCCGACGGCAAGGGCCGCATGCCGGGCCTGTCCAAGGCGCTGTTCATCGACGGCGCGGGCGGTGCCATCGGCGGCGTCGCGGGCGGCTCGGGACAGACCGTCTTCGTGGAGTCCGCGACGGGTGTCGGCGAAGGCGCCCGTACGGGCCTGTCGGCCGTCGTCACCGGCCTCTTCTTCGCGGCCTGCCTCTTCTTCACCCCGCTCACCGCGATCGTCCCGGCGGAGGTCGCCTCCGCGGCCCTGGTCGTGATCGGCGCGATGATGATGCAGAACGCGCGGCACGTGGACTGGGCCGACCGCGCCACCGCCGTCCCGGTGTTCCTCACGGTCGTCCTGATGCCGTTCACGTACACCATCACCACCGGTGTCGCCGCGGGCGTCATCGCCTGGACCGTCATCAAGGTCGCCCAGGGCAAGGCACGCGAACTGGGCGTCTTCATGTGGGCACTTACGGCGATCTTCATCGTTTACTTCGCATTGCACCCGATTGAGAGCTGGCTCGGCGTCGGGTAGGAATATCCGTACGAACGACCTGTGGACCCGCCGCCTCCACGCAACCGTTCGCCGACTGCCGAGGAGGGCGCCTTGCTGGACATCGCCGATGAACTGCACCGGTGGGCCCAGCAGGGAAGGGAGTTCGCCGTGGCCACGGTCGTGGCCACGCACGGAAGCTCGCCCCGGGAGCCCGGAGCCGCCCTCGCCGTCGACAGCGAAGGCACGGCCATCGGGTCGGTCTCCGGCGGATGCGTGGAGGGGGCGGTCTACGAACTGTGCCGACAGGCCCTGACCGACGGCGGGAGCGTGGTCGAGCGCTTCGGCTACAGCGACGAGGACGCCTTCGCCGTTGGTCTGACCTGCGGCGGAACCCTCGACATACTCGTCACGCCGGTACGGGGCGACTCACCCGCCCGCGCGGTTCTGGTGTCCGCCCTGGCCGCCGCCGCGCAGGGGACAGCGGCGGCCCTCGCCCGGATCACCGAAGGGCCGGTGGAACTCGTCGGGCGCGCCCTGCTCGTCCGCTCCGGCGGCCACCCGGACGGCCACCTCGGCGGTTCGTACGAGGGAGGGTTCGGCGGACACCCCGAACTGGACCGCACGGTGGCGGCGGAGGCCCGCGCGATGCTCGACTCGGGCCGCACCGGCGGTCTCGTGATCGGCGCGGACGGCTCGCGCTGCGGACAGCCGCTGACGCTGCTCGTGGAGTCGAGCGTGCCGGCCCCGCGCATGATCGTCTTCGGGGCGGTCGACTTCGCTTCGTCGCTGGCACGGGTGGGGAAGTTCCTGGGCCACCACGTGACGGTCTGCGACGCGCGGCCCGTCTTCGCGACGGAGGCGCGCTTTCCCGCGGCGGACGAAGTGGTGGTGGACTGGCCCCACCGGTACCTGGAATCCGTCGCGGCGGACCTGGACGGGCGGACGGTGCTGTGCGTCCTCACCCACGACGCGAAGTTCGACGTGCCGCTGCTGGAGCTGGCCCTGAGGCTGCCGGTGGCGTACGTGGGCGCCATGGGATCGCGCCGCACGCACCTGGAGCGCAATGCGCGACTTCGTGAAGTCGGCGTCACCGAGATCGAGTTGGCGCGGCTGCGGTCACCGATCGGGCTCGACCTGGGGGCGCGGACGCCGGAGGAGACGGCACTGTCGATCGGCGCGGAGATCGTGGCGGCGCGGAGGGGCGGGACGGGGGTTTCGCTCACTGGGGCGCATACGCCGATTCATCATGACGGGGGGAGTGGGGTGGTGGGGAGGATCGGGGAGGTGGCGTAGGGCGTCGCCGTCGCCGTTGTGTTCCGGGTCCGGGTCCGGGTGTGTTGCGCCTGCGGCGGGCGATGCCCCTCCCCACCCCTTCCCTAAACCGCTGGCCGCGGGGCAAAGACTGTTCACGGCTGGCGCCGGTGGGGGCTGATGTCCCGGGCTGTGCCCGGTGCACGGCTGCGCCGTGCGTCCTCAAACGCCGGACGGGCTAGTTCCCTCACCCGTCCGCCCTCTTCGGCTCGCTCTCCACCCCTTCCTGACGCACCGTTAATTTCGCGGCCCGGGTGCACCAGAAGCCTCCTCACTCTTGACGCGCACATTGCCCTGGGCAACTCTCGTGCGGGAACCGCTCCCGCACGTCCTTGCGACCCAGGAGTGCCTCATGCGACCCGAACCGCCCACGCCGCACACGCCACCCACGCGCTCCGTGCCGACCCTGGGCCCCGCGAAACACACCCGGCCCGCGCGCCCCTTCGGCCGCCGCGTCCTCGTTCTCGCCGCCCTCCCCCCGCTCGCCGCCGGTCTCGTCTGGGCCCTGACGTCCGTTCCCGCGTCCGGTGCGCCGGAGCCTGCCGCCGGGCCGCCCGCGCCCGCCCTCGTCGGCAGCCCCCGCCTCTACACGCCGCTCGCCAACCCCGATGCGTACAAGCAGGCCCTCCGGCTCGCCAACAGCGGCCGCACCCTCCGGGAGGCCGCGGCCGTCATCCGTATGGTGCGGACGCCGCACGCCGTCTGGTACGGGGACCAGAAGCCGGACGTGGTCGAGAGGGACGCGCGCGCCGTCGCCCGTGACGCCGACATCGACGGCTCGATCCCCGTCTTCGCGCTCTACAACATCCCCGGCCGCGACTGCTCCAACTACTCCGGCGGCGGCGCGAGCACCACCGCCGAGTACAAGGAGTGGATCGACGCCGTCGCCCGCGGCATCGGCAAGCGGGACGCGATCGTCGTACTGGAGCCCGACGCCCTCGCGCTCCTCCCCTCCGACTGCGGCCAGGACGACGCTCAGGGGACGAAGACCGCCGCCCGGTACGAAGAGGTCAATCACGCCGTCGGCACCCTTGCCGCGCTCCGCCACACCCGTGTCTATCTCGACACCGGCCACTCCGCCTGGCACGACGTCGCCAGCATCGTGCCGCGCCTCGTCAAGGGCGGCATCAAGACCGCGACCGGCTTCTACACCAACGCCTCCAACTACCAGACCGACGACGCCAACTCCTGGTACGGGAAGCTGATTTCGAGCTGTCTCGCGTACGTCGAGGCCGGCGGCAAGGCCGAGTCCTGCCCCTCCCAGAAGGGCCCGCGCCCCGAGGCCCAGGCCTGGCTCGACAAGAACGTGACGACGCCGCCCTCGAAGATGAAGCACTTCGTCACCGACACCAGCCGCAACGGGAAGGGCGCCTGGACGCCGCCCGCCGGGAAGTACACCGACCCGCAGGACTGGTGCAATCCGCCGGGGCGCGGGCTCGGCGTCCGGCCCACCACCCGCACCGGCGACCCGCTGCACGACGCCAAGCTGTGGATCAAGACGCCGGGCGAGTCCGACGGGCTGTGCCTGCGCGGTACGGCAGGGCCCAAGGACCCGGAGCGGGACACCGTCGACCCCAAGGCGGGCGACTGGTTCCCGGACCAGGCCCTGGAGCTCGTACGGCTGGCGAACCCGCCGATCCTGCCGGGCGGCGGAGCGGGCGGGGGCGCGGGGGTGGCCGAGGGGGAGCCCGATCCCGGGCGGTGACGGCCGTGCCGGGCGGCGGGCCCGGCCCTCAGCGCACCTCGATGCCGATCAGGCAGGTGTCGTCGTCGGTGTCGGAGCGGCTGTGCGTCAGCAGCCGGTCCAGGTGCTTCTCCAGCTCCGGCGGCGCCTTGCCCGCCAGCGCCAGGAGCTGCTCCAGGGACTCCTGCACGGTGCGGTCGCGCCGTTCGATCAGCCCGTCCGTGTACATGAGCAGCCGGTCGCCGGGCTCCAGCGTCAACTCGTTCTCGGTGTACGGGGCTTCGCCGACCGCGCCGAGCAGGATCCCCGGCGGCATCGGCAGCGCCGCCGCGGCTCCGTCCCGTACCAGCACCGGCGGCGGATGGCCCGCACGGGCCCAGCGCAGCAGCCGGGTCGTCGGGTCGTAGACGCCGCAGATCGCGGTGGCGGTGACCTGCTCGGTGAGGTGGTGGGCCACCGAGTTCAGCCAGCCCAGGAGCTGGGCGGGGCCCGCGCCGGTCGCGGCCAGGCCGCGCAGCGCGTTGCGCAGGACGACCATGCCGGTCGCGGCGTGGATGCCGTGGCCCGCGACGTCGCCGACCGCGAGGAGGACCTTGCCGTCGGGCAGCGCCACCGCGTCGTACCAGTCGCCGCCGACCAGGTGCTCCTCCTCGGCGGGCCGGTAGCGCACCGCCACCAGCAGCCCGGAGGTCTCCACCGCGTCCCGGGTGGGCGGCATGATCGCCTGCTGGAGCTGGAGGGCGAGCCTGTTCCTGGCCGCCGACTGCTCCTCGGAGTCCGCCAGCCGGTCGCGGGTCGCGGCGAGCGCCACCTCGGTCCAGTGCTGGGACGACACGTCCTGGTAGGCGCCGCGTACGGACAGGATGTTCCCGGCCGGGTCGGTGACCGGCTCGGCGACTATCCGGATGTGCCGCATCACCCCGTCCGCGCGCCGCAGCCGGAAGGCCGTGGACGCCGAGTGGCGGTGGTGCAGCAGGGTGCGCAGGAAGCGGCCGATGGTCACCGAGTCGTCGTCGTGCGCGTGGTGGTGGAGGCGGTCCAGCGGTACCGGGGACGAGCTGGGCGGAAGCCCGAACAGAGTGAACAGCTGGTTGTTCCACAGGACCTCGCCGGTCACGGTGTTCTCCTCGAACCCGCCGATCCTGCCCAGGCGTTGGGCGTGCTGGAGCAGCGAGGCGAGCCGTGACGCCTCGTCCTCAAGACGCCAGCTCAGCAACACGCTGTCGCCGTACCGGCCCGCCCCGACCGACGCCACCGACACCAACGGCACCTCGTCCACCTGGGAGTTGAGGGTCATCCGGCCGGCCTGGAACGGTTCACCGGTCGCGTGCACCCTCAACAGGTGTTCGTACAGGCCGCCCTGATGGGCGGTCAGCGGGTACGCCTCCAGCCAGCGCATCCCCGTCAGTACGGAACGGGCGCGGCCCGCGAGGTCGGCGAAGCGCTCGTTGGCGTACGCGATCTGGAAGTCCACGACGTTGTCGCAGTCGTCGAGCAGCGGCAGCAGCACCAGCGCCGGGTCGAGCAGCCCGTCCGCGAGGTCGGCCAACGGGCCCGCCTTCTCGTCGGCGGGCGATCCTGCCGACGCGGCGGACACGTCGATGCCCGGCAGGGTGTGCGCGCACAGGTCGGCGAGCGCGTCGAGCTGCCGGGTCGCGGCGGGCGTGAGCGGCGGCTGCGGCTGCGGCCAGCACACTTCGAGCACGCCGAGGATGCGGCCGCCCACCTCGGCGGGCAGGATGCTGCGCGCACCGTCGGTGCCCTGCCGCAGGCCGATGCCGGGGGCGTCGGCGGGCAGCGTCCCGTACCAGCGGGGGCGGCGCTCGGTCAGCACCTGCTGCGCCCAGGTCGCCACGCCCGGCGGTACGTACCGCCAGCGTTCGGCCTCGCCGCGGGAGAAGCCCGCGTGCCCGGCCAGTATCAGCGCACCGTCGCGCCCGGCCGCCCACAGCGCCAGCGCACTCGCGCCCAGCGGCGCGAGCGCCCGCTCGAAGAGCGACCGGGCGGCGGTCTGCGCGTCACCCGTCATCGAACCGGTCTCGGCGGTCCGCAGCCGCAGTACGGTGCCGGGCCCGGTGCTCGTGTCGTGCGCGGACGGCGAGGGGTAGGCGGACGTGGGCAGCGCGTCGGCCATGTGGTCGCCCGCCGCCCCGTTGACGATGTCGGCGGCCAGTTCGAGCAGCGGCACCCGGGCCGACTCGGCGAGGCGCTCCAGATGGAGCGAGGCCTCGGCGGGCCCGCCCTGGCCGCGCTCCACCAGGATGCCGGTGGCGATCCCGATGAGCGCGCGGGCGTCGGCGGACTCCTGGGAGAGGGACAGATCGCGGCGCAGCTGCTCGATGGTGGCGGCCAGCGCGTCCAGCGGCCGCGGCTCGCCGGCCGCGGAGCGGGCCGGGGGTACGGGGATGCCGTACGCCGCCGGATCCGGAGCCGGGAACGAGGTCGGAGCAGGCAGCCGAGCCGTCGCGGGGTCCGGCAGACGGGCTTCCCCGTCCCCCGGGTACGGTGTCGGTTCTCCGTTCACCGGGCGAGCCACATGCGCATGCGGTCCACGAGGTCGCCCGCGTCGACCGGCTTGGTGATGTAGTCGCTGGCACCGGCGGACAGACACTTGTCCCGGTCGCCCTCCATCGCCTTCGCCGTCACCGCGATGATCGGCAGGTCGGCGTGCTCGGGCATGGCGCGGATCGCGGCGGTCGCGGCGTACCCGTCCATCTCGGGCATCATCACGTCCATCAGGATCAGCTCCACCCCGCCGTGCAGGGCGAGCACTTCGAGTCCCTTGCGGCCGTTGTCGGCGTGCAGGACGCGCATGCCGTGCAGTTCGAGGATGCCGGTCAGCGCGTACACGTTGCGCGCGTCGTCGTCGACGACCAGCACCACCCGCCCGGCCAGGTCGAGCAACCCGTCGAGCGCGGGTTCCACCGCGAGCTCCACCTCCACCACGGGCGCGCTCGGACGCACCAATGGCAGTACGTCGGCGGGCCGTTCGGCCGTCAGATGCAGGGCGATCCGCTCCCGCAACTCGTCCAGGCTCGGCAGCAGTTCGAGGGGCTTCGACTTCGACCAGTCCAGGATCCGCCGCTCGTGCACCGCCTCCAGCGGCCGGGTGTGATGGGCCAGCACCGGCACCTGGCGCAGCGCCGGATCGCCGTCCAGCGCCTCAAGCAGCCGCATCGCCGACCCGCCGGGCATGTCGAGGCCGATGACCACACAGTGGCACGGGTCCGATGCCAGCGCCGCGGCCGCCTCCTCGGGACCGACCGCGGTCCGTACGTGCACGGGGCCCCTGGTGTCCGGCAGCGACCCCTCCGCCAGCTCGGCCACCGCGCTCTCCGCGACCAGCGAGAGCAGCCCGCGCGGCCGGTCCTCTATCACCAGGAGCCTGCGCTGCTGCGCCGGTACGACGGCGGAGGGCGCGCCGAACCCCGACGCGTCACCGGCCCGGTGGGCGGCCGGGTCCGCGTAAGCGGCCGGGGACTCGAAGCGGGCCACCGGGATGTACAGCGTGAAGGTGCTGCCCTCGCCGGGGGCGCTGGTCACCTGGATCGCACCGCCGAGCAGGTGCGCCATCTCGCGGCTGATCGACAGGCCGAGGCCGGTGCCGCCGTACTTGCGGCTGGTCGTGCCGTCGGCCTGCTGGAACGCCCCGAAGATCGCTTCGAGCTGCTGCTCGGCGATGCCGATTCCGGTGTCCATGACGCGGAAGGCGACCGCCGGGCCGTGCGGACGTACGAGGGGCGGCAGGTCGGCGCCGACCGCCGGGTCGATGCGCAGCTCCACCGCGCCGGCCTCGGTGAACTTCACCGCGTTGGAGAGCAGGTTGCGCAGCACCTGCCGCAGCCGCGAATCGTCCGTGACCAGCTCGGCGGGCGCGCCGGGCGCCACGCTGATCCGGAAGTCCAGACCCTTCTGCGCGGTCATCGGCCGGAAGGTCGCCTCCACGTAGTCGAGCAGCTTGCGCAGCCCCACCGGCTCCGGGTTGACGTCCATCTTTCCGGCCTCGACCTTCGACAGGTCCAGGATGTCGTTGATCAGCTGGAGCAGGTCGGAGCCCGCCGAGTGGATGACGCCCGCGTACTCGACCTGCTTGGGGGAGAGGTTGCGGGTCGGGTTCTGGGCGAGCAACTGGGCGAGGATCAGCAGGGAGTTGAGCGGGGTGCGCAGTTCGTGGCTCATGTTCGCCAGGAACTCCGACTTGTACTTCGACGCGATGGAGAGCTGCTGCGCGCGGTCCTCCAGCTCCTGCCGGGCCTGCTCGATCTCCAGGTTCTTCGCCTCGATGTCCCGGTTCTGCGACGCCAACAGGGCTGCCTTCTCCTCCAGTTCGGCGTTGGAGTGCTGCAACTCCTCCTGCTGCGACTGGAGTTCCTCGGACCGTGACTGCAACTCGGAGGCCAGTCGCTGTGATTCGCCGAGCAGTTCGTCGGTACGGGCGTTGGCGACGATCGTGTTGACGTTGACGCCGACCGTCTCCATCAGCTGCTCCAGGAAGTCCCGGTGCACCGGGGTGAAGCCGCCCACCGAGGCCAGCTCGATCACGCCGAGGATCTGCCCCTCGACGGAGATCGGCAGTACCAGCAGACTGCGCGCGTCCGCCGAACCGAGGCCCGACGACACGGTGACGTACCCCGGCGGCAGGTCGTCGACGGCGATCGTACGGCGGCTGCGGGCCACCTGGCCGACCAGCGACTGACCGGGCTCGAAGCGGACCGGGCGGTCCTGGGCACTCATGAAGTGCCCGTACCAGCCGATGAGTTCGAGCTCGGCGTGGTGCGCGGCGTCGTGCGCGAGGTAGAAGGCGCCGTACTGCGCGCCGACCAGCGGCGTCAGCTCGTCCATGATCAGCTCGGCGACGACGGTCAGGTCGCGCTGGCCCTGCATCAGGCCCGAGATACGGGCCAGATTGGTCTTGAGCCAGTCCTGTTCCTGGTTGGCGCGGGTGGTCTCGCGCAGGGACCCCACCATCGAGTTGATGTTGTCCTTGAGCTCGGCCACCTCGCCCGACGCGTCCACCGTGATGGAGAGGGTGAGGTCGCCCTCGGCGACCGCGCTGGTCACCTCGGCGATGGCGCGGACCTGCCGGGTGAGGTTCCCGGCCAGCTCGTTCACGTTCTCGGTGAGGCGCTTCCAGGTGCCGGAGACGCCCTCGACCTCGGCCTGGCCGCCGAGCCGTCCCTCGGAGCCCACCTCGCGGGCGACGCGGGTGACCTCGGCGGCGAACGACGACAGCTGGTCGACCATCGTGTTGATGGTGGTCTTGAGCTCCAGGATTTCGCCGCGCGCGTCGACGTCGATCTTGCGGGTCAGATCGCCCTGCGCGACGGCGGTGGTCACCTGGGCGATGTTGCGGACCTGCCCGGTGAGGTTGTTGGCCATCGAGTTGACGTTGTCGGTCAGGTCCTTCCAGGTGCCCGCCACGTGCGGCACGTGGGCCTGGCCGCCGAGGATGCCCTCGGTGCCGACCTCGCGGGCGACCCGGGTGACCTCGTCGGCGAAGGCCGACAGGGTCGTCACCATGGTGTTGATCACGCCGGCGAGGGCGGCGACCTCGCCCTTCGCCTCGACGTTGATCTTCTGCGAGAGGTCGCCCTTGGCGACGGCGGTCGCGACCTGGGCGATGGAGCGGACCTGCCCGGTCAGGTTCGACGCCATCACGTTGACGTTGTCGGTGAGGTCCTTCCAGGTGCCCGAGACACCGCGCACGGTGGCCTGGCCGCCCAGATTGCCCTCGGTGCCGACCTCGCGGGCCACCCGCGTGACCTCGTCGGCGAAGGCGGAGAGCTGGTCGACCATCGTGTTGATGGTCTCCTTCAGCTCCAGGATCTCGCCGCGCGCGTCCACTCGGATCTTCTGCGAGAGGTCGCCCTTGGCGACGGCGGTGGTGACCTGGGCGATGGAGCGCACCTGGGCGGTCAGGTTGTCGCCCATGACGTTGACGGACTCGGTGAGGTCCTTCCACGTACCGGAGACGCCCTGTACGTCGGCCTGGCCGCCGAGCCTGCCCTCGGTGCCGACCTCGCGGGCCACCCGGGTCACCTCGTCGGCGAACGACGAGAGTTGGTCGACCATCGTATTGATCGTGTTCTTCAGCTCGTGGATCTCGCCCTGGGCGTCCACGTCGATCTTGCGCGTGAGGTCGCCCTTGGCGACCGCCGTCGCCACCTGGGCGATGTCGCGCACCTGGGTGGTCAGGTTCCCCGCCATCGCGTTGACGGAATCGGTGAGGTCCTTCCAGGTGCCGTCCACGCCCGGCACCTCGGCCTGGCCGCCGAGCCGCCCGTCGGTGCCGACCTCGCGGGCGACGCGGGTGACTTCGGAGGTGAAGAGCGACAGCTGGTCGACCATGCCGTTGAAGACGAGCGCGATCTCACCGAGCAGGCCGTCGCGGTCGTCGGGCAGCCGGGTACCGAAGTCCCCGTCCCGTACGGCGGTCAGACCGGCGAGGAGCTGGCGCAGCTCGGGCTCGCCGACGGAGCCGGGAGACGTGGGGGCGGCAACGGAACCGGTGGGCGCGGGCGCCGAGTTGGTGCCGCCGGCGGGCTTCGGCTTCGCGGTCCTGGTGGTCCTCGTGGCGGTACGGCGGGCGGGGCGGGCCTTCGGGGCCGGTGCGGTGTCTGCTGCGGGGGGCGGGGACGGGGACGGGGACGGGGCCGTGGCCCTGCCCACGGTCGTGCTTGTCACGGTGCCGGTTCCGCTTCCGGTTCCGGTGTTCGTGCCGGTGTCCGTCGCCGTCCCGCCGGTGGCGGCCGCCGTCGACAGGTCGGTCGTCCGGCCTGCCGTCTGGCTCGTCGGACTCCCGGCCGCGGCAGCGGCCTTCGTGCCGACGCGGGCCGTCGCGCGCCCGCCTGCTTCGGAACCCGTAGTTCCCATGGTCTGACCCACCCCTTTGCGACTTGCTCGAAACCGGCCCGCGCAGGGGGCGGTACCAGTACGACCAGCTCACTTCCGAACGGGCGTTCCGTCGGCCATGGTGCCACAGTTGTCGTACGGCAATTTATTGCTGTGCACCGCCCGTTCGCCGCTCTCCCGCTGGCGTCGGGCAAGGAAGGGGGCTGTTCCCGGAGTTCATGCCTGTCACTGGAAAGGGTATGTGTTCGAGTGCATGCCCGGAACTGGTGCGTGCAAGGAGGGTCCACATATGGCGGAGACCGATACGGGAGCGGGAGCGGACCGGCCCCGGGGCCGCGCCGAGAGCGAGGACGAGCGGGCGGACCGGCAGTGGGCCGAACTGGTCCAGGAGATCCGGGTGGCGCAGACCGGTGTGCAGATCCTCTTCGGCTTCCTGCTGACCGTCGTCTTCACCGCGCACTTCCAGGACCTCGGTCAGACCGACAAGAACATCTACCTCGCCACCGTGGTCCTCGGTTCCCTCGCCACCGGCGCCCTCATCGGCCCGGTCTCCTTCCACCGGATCGTCTCCGGCCGCCGCATCAAACCGCAGGCCGTGGCCTGGGCGTCCCGGCTGACCTTCCTCGGGCTGGTCCTGCTGCTCGCCACGCTGTCGGCCGCACTGCTCCTCGTGATGCGGGTGGCCACGCACAACGCCTTCGCGCCGTGGCTCGTCGCCGGAGTGGTCGCCTGGTACCTCCTGTGCTGGTTCGTGCTGCCCTTCTGGGCCCGCTGGAAGCACACCGCAGAGGACACCGACTGACGGCGGCGCGCATCGGGCGGATCAAGGGCTTTCGGCGGGGGATTCGGGACCTTCGGCCCTCGGGGGACGGCGGTGCGCTTCCTACTCTGAAAGATCACCGAGCACCCCCGCCCCGTTCCGCCCTGCCCTGCCCTGCCCTGCCCCGCTCTGCCCTGCC
The DNA here is from genome assembly GCF_044333135.1 of Streptomyces sp. NPDC021093. Classification (NCBI taxonomy): domain Bacteria; kingdom Bacillati; phylum Actinomycetota; class Actinomycetes; order Kitasatosporales; family Streptomycetaceae; genus Streptomyces; species Streptomyces sp. NPDC021093. Next base: position 408,275 of record NZ_JBIRQJ010000002.1, read on the forward strand.
CCACCGTCCTGCCGGGCCCCGAAGAAGCACGAGGAAGAATGCGCCGCTCCGTCACCTCCGCCGTACGCATACCTGTCGCGGTGACCGCGTTCGCCCTCGCCGCGACGGCCTGCGGAGGCGAGGGGGTCCGCGCGCTGACCCCGGCCGAGAACGCCGTGGCCGCCGACGTCGAGCCCAAGGCCCCCGGCGCTCCGGCCGCGGCCGCGACCCCGGCCGCACCTCCGGCCGCGAAGCCCGCCCCGCCCGCCGTGAAGATCACCGGTACGCCCCGCCGGACGGTCTCCCCGCAGGTGGCCCCGCTGAACGGCAGCACGGTGGGCGTCGGCCAGCCCCTCGCCCTGGTCCTCAAGGGCCGCAAGGTCGACAAGTCGCTGCGGGCCGGGATCGAGGGCGCGCTCAAGGTCACCACCTCCACCCCGCTGACCGGCGCCTGGCACTGGACCGAGGCCAAGGGCGACACCCTGATCCACTTCCGCCCCGAGCACTACTGGCCGGCCGGTACGAAGGTCACCCTCGACGCCCGTCTGGCCCGGGTGAAGCTGTCCGACGGCACCGCCGTGGACCGCGACCGGAAGATCTCCTTCACCGTCGGCGACTCGATGGTCAACAAGGTCGACCTGGCCGCCCACACCATGACGGTCGTGCGCAACGGCGAGGTCGCCCGGGTGATCCCCGTCAGCGGCGGCGAGAAGCGCTTCAAGACCCGCGAGGGCATCAAGACCGTCCTCTCCAAGGACGGCCGCGTGATCATGGACTCGCGCACCATCGGCATCCCCCGCGAGAGCCCCGACGGGTACTACGACCCGTACAACTGGAGCATGCGCGAGACGGTCAGCGGCGAGTACATCCACGCCGCCCCCGACAACGCCGAGGCCTTCGGCAAGGAGAACGTCAGCCACGGCTGCATCGGCATGTCCGAGGCCGACGCCAAGTGGCTCTACGGCCTGAGCCGCGTGGGCGACGTCATCGAGGTCACCGGTACCACCGGCAAGCCGATGGACCACTTCGGCAACGGCTACGGCGACTGGAACCTGCCCTGGAGCCAGTGGCTGGCCGGCAGCGAACTGGGTGAACGGCCCACCGGCTGAGCCGAGTCGGGGGCCTGTGGCCGTCGTCAGTTCCTCCCGGGCCGCTGCTGCAGGAACTTCGGCGTCGGCAGGGAGTCACGGCCGATGACGTTGTTCACCAGGAAGCGGCGGGCCGGGCCGACCGGGCGGGGCACCGGGCGGAAGGTCAGCCGGTGCAGATAGAACCAGCCCTCCTGGAAGACGCGTACGGCGGTCGTCATACAGGTCCTGAAGTCGTCCGCCCGGCGCTCCCCGACCAGCTCCACCGCACGGTCGTAGTCCGACTCCAGGTTGGCCAGCCAGCACTGCAGCGTACGGCCGTAGTGGTCGAAGTCGTTGCGCACCGCGACCAGGTCGAACAGGCCGTCGCTCGCCGCCTGCAGCTCGCCCAGGTAGGCGGGGTTGCACTCCGGGTACACCTGGCTCGCCAGATACAGGCCGCGCAGCAGCTCCGGGTCCATCGGGAAGCGGTGCCCCCAGGTGATCGTCTGCACGACGAGCCGACCCTCCGGCGCGAGCCAGTCGCGGGCGCGGGTGAAGAACTCCCGGTAGCCGCGGATCTTGGCCCGGCCGGACATCCCGGGACGGGCGAAGTGCTCCATCGCCTCCACGCAGATGATCGCGTCGTAGGGGTGGGCGGGGCGGTGGTCCGCCCAGTTCTCGCACCGTACGTCGACGCGCGGGATCGCCAGGTTCCGCGTCCAGGCGACCGCGGCCTCGCTCAGCGTGATCCCCATGACGGAGTCGACGTCGTACTCCTCGACCATCCGCCGCATCTCCCCGCCGTAGCCGCAGCCCACGTCGAGCACCCGGCTGCCCGGCCGCACGCCCGCCTGGCCGATGAGGTAGTCGGTCTTGCGGAGCTGGGCCTTCTCCAGCGTGTCGTCGTCGCCGTCCCACAGGGCGCTCGCGTACGCCAGGCTTGGGCCGAGCCAGATGCGGAAGAAGGCGTCGGAGACGTCGTAGTGCTTGGCCGCGGCCGTCCGGGAGACACCGCGGTAGCCGTTCGTACGGGACATGGTCCACCTCTCGATAAGGGTGCGGGGGAGGCCCGGCGGGGGCGCTGGAGGGTCACTCCCGCCACACGGCGGGCAGCCGCCGCTCCAGCCAGCCGGGCAGCCACCAGTTGGCGCGGCCCGCGACGGCCATCACCGCGGGCACGAGCAGCAGCCGTACGACGGTGGCGTCGAGCAGGATCGCGAAGGCCAGGCCGAAGCCGAACTGCTTGAGTTCCAGGACGCGGGCGAAGAGCAGGCTGCCGAAGACGATCACCATGATGGCGGCGGCCGTGGTGATCTGCAGGGCCGTGCGCGCAAGGCCGGCCGGGACGGCCTCCGTGTCGCTGCCGGTGCGTGACCGTTCCTCCATGATCCGGCTGACGAGGAAGATCTCGTAGTCCATGGAGAGCCCGAACAGCACCGCGAACAGGGCGACCGGGAGGTACGCCTGGAGCGTGCCCGAGCTGGTGAAGCCGAAGATCTGCTCGCCCCAGCCGAACTGGAAGACCGCGGTGGTCGCGCCGAGCGCGGCCGCCGTCGCCACCAGGTTCAGCAGTACCGCCTTGAGCGGTACGAGCACGCTGCGGAAGACCACCAGCAGATAGCAGAACGACAGCACGAGGATGACGAGCACGACCAGCGGCAGCTTGCCGGACGTCTCGTCGGCCAGGTCGACGTACTGCGCGCTGAGCCCGCCGACGCGCACCTGGGTGCCGGAATCGGCGAAGGCGTCCCGCACAGGCCCCGACCGCAGGTCGCGGACGAACGTGCTGGCCTCGGGGGAGTCGACGCGCTCCGTCGTCACGAGCTGCACGCTCGCGCAGTCCCCCGACCGCTCGATGGGCAGCAGCCGCGCGATCCGCTCGTGGTCCTCGACGTCGGCCGCCAGCTGCCGGACCCCCGAATCGGCGGTCGGCCCGCAGGCGACGACCTGCACCGGGCCCACCGCACCCGGACTGAAGGACGAGGCGACGATGCGCTGGCCCTGGCCCGACGGGGTGCCGGTCAGGGACTCAAGACCCCAGTCGACGCCCAGTCTGATCGAGGCCAGCGGGGTCGCGAGGAGCACCAGCAGGCAGAGTGCGGGAACGCCGAGCCGGTAGGGGTGGCGCAGCACCGTCGACGCCCAGCGCGTCCACCGGCCGTTGTCCTTCGTCGTCCGGAGCCGACCCGGCAGCCTGCCCCTGTTCACCCGCGGGCCCAGGACGGCGAGCAGCGCGGGGAGCGCGGTGAGCGAGGTGAACAGGCAGCACAGGACCATCAGCCCGGACGCCACCGCGATCTCCATGAAGATGTGGCCCCGGATCAGGACCATCGACCCGAGCGCGACGCCGACGATCAGACCCGCCGTCAGCACGGTCCGGCCCGAGGTGCGCAGCGCGACCGACACGGACGCGTCCACGGCCGCCCGGTCGTCCCCGCGCCGGGCCAGCTCCTCGCGGAACCGGCTGATCACGAACAGCGCGTAGTCGATGCCGATGCCGATCCCGATGACCGTCGCGACCACCGTCACGAACCGGTCCAGGCTCAGCGGCCCCGCGAGGAGTCCGAGCAGCGCCGTGCACACCAGCACCGCGCCCACCGCCATCACCACCGGCACCAGCGCCGCGACCAGCACGCCGAACGCGAGCAGCAGCGCGAGCAGCGCGATCGGGAGGCCGATGGCCTCGGCGACGGACTGGTCGCGCAGTTCGACGGCCGACAGGTCGTCGGTGAGCGCCGAAGGCCCGGTCAGATACGCCTCGACCGGCTGGCCCTCGGCCGCCTCCCGGATCCGCTGCTGCAGGTCCGCCGCCTGGTCGGAGCGGTCGGAGAGGCTGCCCGTCATCGGGAACGTCGCCACCGCGGCATGCCCGTCCGCCGAGATCTGCCCCTGCGTGCCGTACGGCCCGGTCGGCCGTGCCGTGTCCGCGGGCAGCGCGGCCAGCACGTGCGCGACCGACGCCCGGTACGCCGGGTCGTCGGCGGTCAGCCGCGCGGAGCGGAACACGACCACGCCGTGCTCCGCCCCCGAGTCCGGGAAGTGCTTCTCCATGAGCCGCTGCGCCTGCCCGGACTCCGAACTCTGGACCGTGTAGTCGGGGGCGGCCAGCCGTGACTCCACGCTCGGGTAGAACAGCGCCGACGCGACCAGCAGACAGAGCCAGACGGCCAGCACCGGAACGCGGTACCGGGCCATGAGAGCGCCCCAGCGGTGCAGGGGGGAGGGGCCACGGGGTGCGTCGGGCAAGGGAACTTACCTCTCTGGTGTGTGTCACTTCTGGTACGACGGCCTCGGTGGCGCCGTCGATTCGAGCAGGGGCCGTACCGTCCGCTCGGCCTTCAGACTCCCGTCGGCCAGCCGCTGCCGGGTGGTGTGGTAGCGCTTCTTGCCGCTGGTGGTCCGGGGTATGACCCGGCGGCGCGCGAACAGGACGAGGTCGACGGGCAGATCGAGCAGCCGCAGCGCCGCGGCCTGCTCGGGGGTCAACTCGCGGCCGGCGCCGTCGTGTTCGACGAGGGCGGTGATCTCGCTGGCCGGGTCGTGGATGTCGGCCTCCAGCACGATGATCTCGTGGGCGGGGTGGTCGAGGATGCGGGAGACCTGCTCCTCAAGCAGCGTGGCGAGGTGGTTGCGGCCCTGCCGGATGATGACGTGCTTGCGGCGCTCCAGGACGAACAGGTCGCCCCGGTGCAGGAAGCCCAGATCGCCGGTGTGCAGCAGTCCCGCGGGGAAGGGCTCGGGGGCGCCGGTCGCCGGGTCGAGAGAGCCGACGGACACGCTCGTCCCGCGCAGGGTGATCTCGCCGAGCACGCCCTCCTCCTCGATCAAGCGGCCCTCCTCGTCGACCAGCGCGGCCGTCAGCCCGTTCAGCGCCCGCCCCACGGAGAACACCGGGATGCCCCGGTCCCCCCGGTCGCCCCGGACATCGGGTGGCCCCTCGCCGAGCAGGCCCTCGCCCAGCAGCCGCAGGGACGCCCCGCTCTCCAGGCCGACGGGGTCGACGACCACATAGCGCGGGGTCTCGCCCGGCACCCACATGGAGCTGGCCAGCGTCGACTCGGCCATGCCGTAGCTGCAGATCAGGCTGGAGGCGTCGAGGCCGTAGGGGCCGTAGGTGCGGTGGAAGCCGGCCATGGTCGCCAGCCGGATCGGCTCCGCGCCGATCACCGCGCACCGCAGCGCCGACAGGTCGACGCCCTCCAGTTCGCGGGTGTCGACGGCCCGGTGGGCGTGGTCGTAGCCGAAGTTGGGTGCGGCGGTGATCGTGCCCCGGTAGTGGCTGAGCGTCTGCGCCCACAGCTGCGGGCGCATGATGAAGTCGGTGGGCTTCATCATGTACAGCGGCCAGGCGTGGAAGAAGCTCAGCAGCCCCATCCCCACCAGACCCATGTCGTGGAAGAGCGGCAGCCAGGACACCACCCGGTCGTCGCGGCCCGCGTGCAGCGAGACGTACAGCGCGCGCAGATTGGCGCAGACGTTGGCGTGCGAGACGGCCAGCAGTTTGGGGTCGCCGGTGGAGGCGCTGGTCGCCTGCAGGAAGGCGACCTCGTCACCGCCGGGACCGGGCGTCGCGGGGAGGTCGTCGAGGGCTTCGTACCCCTCGGCCTCGCGCGGCAGCGTCACCACAGGGCCGGGGAACGACGTCTCGGTCAGGCCCTTCTGGAGTGCGAGGACCGCCCCGCCCGGCGGGAACAGCGCCAGCGTCCGCTCGACGTGGAGCCGGAACGCCTCCTCGCCGCCGAGCGCGCGCGGCGACGGCAGCACCAGCGGCCGCCCGCCCGCCCACAGGGCGGCGAAGAACGCCTGCAGCGTGGGCAGTTGATCGTCGGCCGCGATCACCACCACCCGGTCGGGGGGCAGTCGGCGGCCGAGCAGGGCGCTGGTGCGCAGGAACCTGTCGTACGACAGGAACACCTCCGGCCTGCCGGGGGTCAGGAAGTGTACGCCGTTGCGGGGATCGGCCTCCCGCACGGCGTCGCGTACGGCGTCCAGGAAGTTCATGCCGCACCTGCCAGCCGTCGTTCGACCAGCGTCACCAGGCCCAGTGGGGACACGGCGAGCAGCGAGTCGCTGTCGTCGAAGGGCACGCCGTACAGCTCGGCGAGCTTGAGGCCGAGGCGCAGCTGGCTCAGCGAGTTCAGCCCGTAGGCATGGAAGGGCGTCTCGTCGAGCCGGAGCACCGAGGCGTCGATGTCGTCGTCCACGGCGGAGACGGTCTCGACGAGACTCTCGAAGATCATGTTCTTGGTCATGCCGCGTCCTTTCGCGGTCCGTGGAAGACGAAGCCGGCCAGCGCCGTGGTGATCCCGGCGGAGGCGACCATGAGCAGCACCCGGTCGCCCTCCGCCAGCTCGCCGTCGCGCACCGCCTCGGACATGCTGACCGGTATCGCCGCCGCGACCGTGTTGGCGTGCCGGGCATGGTGGAAGCGGTACTTCGCGGCGTCGATGCCGCACTCCGCCACGACGTGCCGGCTCGCCCCGTCGCTCGCGGAGTGCCCGAAGACCAGATCGGCCTTGAACTCCTCGAACCGGGGCTCCTCCCGGTAGTGCTCGATCAGCTTGCGGGTGCCGAACTCCATCAGGCTCAGCCCGAACGACACGAACTGCAGCGGCCGCGGCTCGCCCGCCGCCGCGGGCTTCTTGGCGAAGTAGGCGTCGAAGCCGGGCAGCGGTACGAAGCACAGGTCGCGCGCCTCGCCGTGGGTACGGAAGTCCGCGTCGAAGCCGTCGTCCTCGCCCGGTGGCTGCGCGGTGACGATGGTGGCGGTGGCTGCCTCGCCCAGGGTCACCGTCGGATGCCAGTGCGCGAACTCCGCGAGCGAGCGCAGTTCGTAGCGGTAGACGTCGGCCGCCCCGAACTCCGCGTTCACGATCATGATGGTGCGGTAGCGGCCGGTGCGCAGGAAGGCGTCCGCGACCTGCAGGGCGCGCACCCAGCTCGCGCACGCTTCCAGCACGTCGAAGGCGCTGGCCCGGCGGAGGCCCAGCAGGTCCTGGAAGGTGGTCGCCGTGGCAGGCTCGATCACGCCCCTGCCGATCCCCGCGTACAGCAGCAGATCGATGTCCAGGGGGTCCAGGCCCGCCGACGCGAGCGCCCGCCGCCCGGCGTCCGCGGCCAGCGCGCTCGGTGTCTCGCCCGGGGCCCGGTGGCGGCGCACGGTGGTGCCGCTGGAGGCGAAGCACGCCTCGACCAGCCCCTCGACGGTGGTCAGTTCGGACGGGGACAGATGGGGGGCGCTGGACTCCCGCACCCGCGCCTGCACCTCCTCGTTGGTGACCTCGCGGGTCGGAAAGCTGTGTTCGATCGCCAGGAATTTCACTCGATTCCCCCTGAGTTCTGATGCGCATCGAAAAAACCGGTCGACAGCATGTCGCGCATGCTCTTTCCGAACGCCACCGAGACCTGTTCCAGATCGCCGTCGGAGTGCGCGGCGCTCAGCAGCATCGTGTGCAGCTCCGGCAGGAAGACCCCGTACCGGCGCATGTGGTAGGCGAGCGCCAGTGTGGCGGTGACGTCCAGGCCCGCCAGCCGGTCGCGGACCCGGTGCGGCGCGGAGTGGTCGAAGGCGATCGAGAAGATCGAGTCCCGGCCCCGCACGGCGCACGGCACCCCGCAGTCGGCGGCCTGCGCGGCGAGGTCGGCGACCAGCCACGCGGTCCGCTCGCGCAGCCGGAGGTAGATCTCCGGGTGGTCGCGCAGCTCGCGCAGGGCCGCCGCGCCCGCGGCCGAGGTCACCGAGTTGCCGCTCATCGTGCCGCCCGCGAACGCCCGGCTGTCGACGTCCCGGAACGGGTCCCCGCTGGTACGCACGGTGTCGACCAGCTCCGCCCGGCCCACCACGGCCCCGGCCGGCAGCCCGCCGCCGATGATCTTGCCGAGGCAGGTCAGGTCGGGCCGCACCCCGGCGAGGTGCTGCACCCCGCCGTAGTGCACCCGGAACCCGGTCACCACCTCGTCGTGGACGACCAGGACGCCGTGGGCCGCGCACACCCGGGCCAGCTCCCGCAGGAAGTCCGCGTCGAAGTCGCCCAGCGCGGACGGCATCGGCTCGACGATCACGCACGCGAGGGTCTCGCCGTGCTCCTCGATCCGGCGCAGCGAGGCCGCCTCGCCGTACTGCAGGACGAGCGTGGAGTCGACCACCGACTGCTGCATTCCGGCGCAGTTGCCGACCGGCTCGGGGGCCTCGGCCTCGCCGCGGTAGCGGAACCAGGAGCTGACCAGGCCCTGGTCGGAGTACCCGTGGTAGTGCCCCTCGAACTTGGCGACCCGCTGCCTGCCGGTGTACGCGCGGGCGATCCGCAGGGCGATCTGCACGGCCTCGGTGCCCGAATTGCTCAGCACCGCCTTGTGGTTGGTGCCGAAGGCCCCCGAGATCAGAGCGGCCAGCTCCACCTCCTCCGGGTTGCCGATCGCGTTGACCGCGCCCCGGGCCGCCGCCTCCTGGATCGCCGTCACCACCGCCGGGTGCGCGTAGCCGAGGATGTGCGGCCCGTACCCGCCGGACAGGTCGACGTACTCGTTGCCGTCCAGGTCCCGCAGCCGCGAACCGCGCGCCCCGGCGACCGCCAGCGGGAACGGGCTCGGCAGCACGAACCGGTCGAAGTGCGTGGGCGCGACCAGATGCCGCGCGGCCTCCTCCCGCAGGGCCGCCGTGCGCGGGGACCGCTCGGCGATCTCGGCGCGGAAGGCTTCCCGCAGGTCTTCGTTGAGGTACGGGGAGAACCGGCCGGTGAAGCGCCGGGTCGTCGCCCACAGGTCGATCTCCGGGTCGACCGCCGAGATGAAGCCCTCGCCGGTCAGCAGCGACAGCGCGAGCACCGAGAACGTCGTCGTGATCCGGGTGCCGTGCCGGCCGAGCAGCCGGATCGCGTCGTCGAGGAACGCCAGCGTCGACCAGCGCGACGACTCCTCCTCGAAGTGCCGCCGCAGCACCTCGCCGAGCTGCTCCTCGTACGAGACCTGCCCGAGCACCGCCTCCGGGTGCACCGCGAACGCCCGGGTGAAGCGCCGCGCGGCCAGTTCCCACTCGCCGCGCATGCACGCGTAGTAGAAGGACGCGAGATCCCACTTGTCGTCCTCGGACAGCCGCCCGACAAGACCGAAGTCGATGAGGGTGACCCGGCCGTCCGTACCGAAGATGATGTTGCCGGGGTGCGGGTCCACATGGAAGACGCCGTGGAAGTAGACCATGCAGTAGAAGGCGTCCTGGAGGCGCGCCGCCAGCTCCGGCCGCCCCAGCGCCACCGATTCGACCCGGTCGCCGGGCACGCCGTCGACGTACTCCATGATCAGCAGGTCGGGGCCGTACGACTGCTCGTGCACCCACGGCACCCGTACGAACGGGTGGTTGCGGAAGTTCTCGCCGATCTCCCGCTGCCGGGCGGCCTCTTCGAGCAGGTCGCACTGTCCGACCAGCAGCGGACGCAGCTCGCCGAAGTGCCCGGACAGGTCGTAGCCGCGCAGCCGGGGCAGCAGGTGCGCGGCGGCGGCCAGCCGGCCGATCACCGCCGAGCCCGCCTCAAGCCGCCCGCGCACGCCCGCCTTCACGACCTTCACCGCGACGGCCCGCCCGTCCAGCACGGCCCGGTGCACCTGCGCCACCGAACCGGCGGCGACCGGGGTGCGCTCGAAGGAGTCGAACACCTCCTCGGGCGGCCGCCCCAGCGCCCGCCGCAGCACCTTCTCCAGCGCCGCGTCCGGCATCGGCGGCAGCTGCGCGAAGAACTCCCGGAACTGCTCGGTCACTTGACGCGGCAGCAGCCCCGACTGGGTGCCGAGCACCTGCCCGGCCTTGATGTACAGCGGCCCCATTCGCAGCAGATACCGCCGCAGCAGCCGCGCGGCCCGCACTCTGTCCCGCCGACCGAGCCCGAACCCCACCACGAGCACGGCCGTCCACCAGGCCACACGGAAGCTCTCCAGGACAGCCTTCACCGGTCCTCCTCCTTGGCTTCGGTCACTGCGGGGTCGGGTACTGCGGGGGCGGTCACTGCGGGGTTGTGTACTGCGGGTCGGGGTCTGCGGGGTCGGGTACCGCGGGGTCGGTCACTCCGGGGTCGGGGCACGTTCCGCCGGGACTGCGAGGGACGCGGCGCGCAGCCGCAGCAGCCCCTCGTCCGTGCCGACCCGGGGCACATAGCCGAGGTCGCGTCCGGCGGCCGTGATGTCGAACCAGTGGGCCGTGGTGAGCTGGTCGACCAGGAAGCGGGTCAGCGGCGGCTCGCCCGTCCGCAGGGTCCGCGCCCCGTACTCCAGGGCGGCGGCCAGCGGGCGGGCCGCCCACTCGGGCAGTTCGCGGGTCACGGGACCGGTCCCGGCGGCCCACAGCAGCTGGTCGATGGTCTCGCCGACCGGGCGGGGGTCGCCCTGGGTGATGAAGTACGCCCGCCCGGCCGGGGGAGCGCCGGGCGCGAGCCGGTCCAGGGCGAGCAGATGGGCCTCGGCCGCGTTGTCGACGTAGACCGTGTCGATCCGCTTCGTCGCGCTGCCGATCCGCCGCAGCCGGCCGCGCCGCGCCCGCTCGGCCAGCCGGGGCACGAAGTGCGGGTCGCCCGGCCCCCACACGATGTGCGGGCGCAGCGCGACCGTGGCCAGCCGCGCGGAGTCCGCGCCCAGCACCAGCCGTTCGGCGAGCGCCTTGCTGTGCGGGTAGGGGGCGAGGAACCGGGTCGCGTACGGCAGCGACTCGTCGGCGCCCTCCAGGTCGCCGCCCGTGTGCACCACCGAAGGGCTGGAGCAGTGGACCAGGCGTGCGACGCCCCGGGAGCGGCAGGCGGCGAGCACGTGCGCGGTGCCGGTGACGTTGATGTCGTAGTAGTCCCTGGCCGGGCCCCAGGTCCCGGCCAGCGCGGCACAGTGGATCACGGCGTCCCGGCCCGCCACGGCCCGCGCGACGGCGTCCGCGTCGCGCAGATCGCCGAGGTGCTGCTCCACGCCGAGCTTCTCCAGCGTGGGCTGCGGGCGGCGCTGGAAGGAGCGCACGCTGTCGCCGCGCGCGGCGAGCTGTGCGCACACCGCCCCGCCCAGGAAGCCGCCCCCGCCGGTCACCAGTACCCTCATCGCGCGCCCTCGCCGTGCCGAAGGAACCGTCCGGTGCCCCGGGTGGTGCCGTACCCGGGTGCGAACTCCCCTTTCTCGAAGACCACTTCACCGGCCACGCAGACCGCGTCGACGGCGGCGTCGTTGCGGTTGACCATGCGGGGCAGCCCGCCGTACGCCACCATCGGCACCTCGTGATAGGCGGCCAGCTCGTCGTCGAGGCCTGCCGGGTCGACAACGGCCAGGTCGGCCCGGTCCCCCTCGCGCAAGGTGCCCGCGGGCAGGCCGAACCAGGCGGCGAGCTCCCCGGTCAGCCGGTGCACGGCCGCCTCCAGGGAGAGGATCGGACGGCCCGCAAGCTCGGCGTCCCGCACCCGCTTCAGCAGCCGCAGCGGCGCGTTGTAGAACGCCATGTTCCGCAGGTGGGCGCCGGAGTCGGCGAACCCGAACTGCACGACGGGGCTGGCCGCCAGCCGGTCCAGGACGGCCGGGCGGTGGTTGGCGAGCGTGGTCCTCCAGCGCAGCCGGGTGCCGTGTGCGGCGACCAGGTCGAGGAAGGTGTCCACCGCGTGCTGTCCGCGCTCGTCCGCGACCGCGCCGAAGCTGCGGCCAGCCAGGCCCGGTTCGGGGCAGGAGACGATCTCGGCGTCGTACAGGTCGCGGTGCCAGGCGCGCGGCGGCAGGGGACGCCGGTACTCGCGCCGGAACCGCCTGCGGAAGCCGTCGTCGAGGAGCAGCGCACGCCGCTCGGCCTCGGTGCGCAGGTGCAGCGCGGCGGCGGTCGCGCCGAACTCCTCGAACACCACCAGGTCGATCCCGTCGGAGTACAGCTCGAACGGCACCGGCAGGTGCTGCCAGCGCAGATCCGTACCGAGCAGCCTGCTCGCGGCGGCGGTGGAGCGGGTCAGGGCGGCGGCGAGGCCGGGGGCCGCCTTCGGGTCGATCGCGGTCAACAGGGTCGTTCTGAGCGCGGGCCTGGCCCGGCCGGCCCCGGCGGCGAGGAACAGCAGCGTGTTCAGCGGCATCGCGGGGTTCGGGGCGCTCTGCAGGATGCCGCCGGTGCGGCGCAGCGTGCGGTGCAGCCGCCGGTACTCGCCCCACGAGGCGTAGGTCGAGGGCAGCCGGGCCGAGCGGTAGCGGTCCCCGGCGAGCCGCGAGAAGGGGCTCGTCATGGTGGAGAGACCGACAAGCCCCGCCGCACGTGCCGCGGACAACAGCTCCTCCATCCGGCGCAGTTCCCGCTCGGTGGGCCGCTCCTTCGCGTCGACGGACCGGCCGAGCCCCATCACGTGCGCCCGCAGGTCGGAGTGGCCGAGGAAGGCCGCCACGTTCGGGCCGAGCGGCCGCTTCTCCAGCGCGGCGACGTAGCTCTCGGCCGAGTCCCACGAGCGGTGCGCGCTCAGCGCGTCGAGGATGCAGTCGTACGGCACGGCCTCGACGCGCGCGAAGAGGTCGGCGCAGTCCAACGGGGTCGCGTGGACGGTGGAGAGGGAGCAGTTGCCCATCACCACCGTGGTGACGCCGTGCCGCACCGACTCGCGCAGCCCCGGGTCGAGCAGGACCTCGGCGTCGTAGTGGGTGTGGATGTCGAGAAGGCCGGGCAGCACCCAGCGCTCCCGGGCGTCGATCGTCCGTCCGCCCTCCCTCGCGTACAGCGGGCGGGCCGAGACGGCGGTCAGCACACCGTCGCTGATGCCCAGATCCCGTACGGCGGACGCCGCCCCGGTGCCGTCGAACCAGCGTCCGCCGCGTACGACCACGTCGAATGGCTTGGGCATGACCCTCCAGCTCGCTTCTCCGGCGCCTTCTTTTCTCCGGCGGCAAAGGGTGCGGCCCGCGGCGGATGCCGCGGACCGCTGAACGGCGTACGACTTGTGGCTACTCGAAGTCGACGTCGGAGATGTCCAGCGAGCTGCTCGAAGAGCTGCTGCTACATCCCTCGTCCATACCGATCTCTTCGAGACTGGAAACCTGCTCGTCGACGACCGTGATCTCGATGTCGAACATCTTTTTCTCCCCTCGTTCGCTGGGTGCACTGGCCCGAACGACATTACGAGAGTCGGGAGAGTGTAGACCATCACGGAATTCCGTAGTTTTAGCCTCCGAGAAATTGTTCGACCGGGCCCCGGCGGTCGAAAGGATCAAACGGACTTCTCTGATTCGGCCGGTGTTTCCGCGCCGTTCGGCGTGGATTTCGGGCGGCTCCGGTTCTGCAACAGGCGCCAGTTCTGTATCAGGAGTACGACGGCGACCAGCACGGCAACACCCGCCGCCACTCGGGCGGCCCCGGTGAAGCCGAGACCCTGCATGGCCCAGCCGGCACCGAGCGGGGCGATCGTGAGCCCTCCCGTGTAGGCGAGGGTGTAGAGGGCGTACACCGAGCCGTAGGCCGGCGGCTGCTTCGCCTCGGCGATCTCGGACATGACGGTGACGGTCGGGGTGAGGACGAACGAGGCGCCGATGGTCACCACGGCGAGCGCGGCGGCGGTCGCGATCACGCCGTCCACGGCGCCGACGGCGATCATCGCGACGGCGGCCACCACACAGCCGCCCGCGGCGACCGGGCCGGGCGAGACCTTGCGCAGCAGGATCCCCGCGACCGGCGGGGCGAGCGCGGCGGCGACCCCGGCCGCGCCGAAGACCAGACCGACCGCACCGACACCTGCATTCTCCGTAGTGAACAGATGCAGCGGCAGGATGGGCTCCAGGAACGCCAGCAGTGCGGCGCCCACCGCCGTCAGCAGCGCCACCAGGACCAGGCCGCTGCGGCCGCGGATCTCCGCGAGCGTGCCGCGCGCCTCGGGGACCGCGCCCTCGTGCGGTACGAGGTACCAGCGGGCCACGCCGTCGGCGACGGCCAGGACGGTGGCGAGCAGGAAGGGTGCGCGCGGGTCGAGCCAGCTGGTCAGCAGTCCGCCCAGGGGCGGCCCGACCAGGGTGCCGACCGCGAACGAGGACAGGGCTATGCCCATGGCCTTGCCGCGCTCCCGCGGTGCGTGGGTGGCCGCGATCAGGGCCAGGCTGGCCGTCCACACCACGCCGGCGGCGGCGCCCTGCAGTGCTCGCGCCACCAGTAGCGGGGTCGTGTCGTGGGAGAAGGCGAACAGCAGGGTGGAGACGACCAGGCCGATCACCCCCGCCAGCAGGGGCTGGCGGTTGCCCCTGCGGTCCACCCAGCGCCCGACCAGGGGCGTGACGGCCACGAGTGCGGCTGCGTAGACGGCGAACAGGACGCCGACGTCGACGGGCCGGGCGCCGTTCTCGGAGGTGAGTTTCGGAAGTAAGGGCACGGCCATGCCGTACACGAGTGCGTCGGTGGCCAGTGCCAGGGATGCGACGGTGAGCGCCGCCGTGCTGCGGGTTGCCTTCGGATGCTTGTGCTCCATAGTGAACCTGACTACCATAGTGAATGTGACCAAGCAACAGATTCCACGGCCGACCCAGCTCATGGGAGACCGGATGAGAGCGGCGCGCGAGGCGCAGAGCCGGTCGACGCAGTCGGCGGCGGCAGAGGCCGAGATCTCCTCCGGCTATCTCTTCAAGCTGGAGAGCGGCTATGTCGGCACCCCCTCGCCGCGCGTGCTGCACCGGCTGGCCCAGGTGCTCGGCCTCGACTACTGGGAACTGATGGGCCTCGCGGGATACGTGGTGCCCAACGGGGTGGGCGCATCCGTCGACGCGCAGGTGGAGGCGGACTCCCGGCCCTCAGGACCACCCCGGTCCGCCCGGTCCGCCGAGTCCTCCGGGCCCCCCGCGCCGGACGATCTCGGCCGTATCGCCGACGCGCTGGAAGGCATCCGCGACGAGCTGGGCATGATCAGACAGGTCCTGTCGATGGGGGAAACCGCATCGCGCGACGGGAATCCATGACCGGAGATCCCGGGGCCCCACGGATTTCCTTAGGGCGGATCCACCGGAAATCCGAGCACAAGGAAGAGAAAACCGGCCATCGAGCGACTGCGGCAAGCTTGACAGTTGCCCCGCTTCGCATGTTTACATGTCCCATGCATATGCACGACTATGATCCCCATTTGTTTTCCGCCTCGGCCCCCACATTCCTGTATCGGAAGGAATCATGGCCTTCGAATTGTCTTCGCCGAATTGCGTGACGACGGACAGAGACGAATGTGCGGTGATACTCGTAGGTTGGTGGAGGGCGGTCGAGAGATTCCCTTCGGGTGCCCTCCTGCATGAAAAGATGGAGATCCATCAGTGCATGGATTCCGATCTGCTGGCCGCCACCGTCCATTCCGTCCAGGCCGAATGGATGCTGGTGGGTGAACAGATCGACGACAGCGAGATCCACCGCGCCTTCTCCCGGGCGAAAGCGGTCCGGGAGGACCTGAAGCTGGCGATCCTCGGCCCCCGCCGCGACTGGCGCCGCTGCGAGCGCTGGCAGCGGCGCGGCTGCCGGGTCTACCTGGAGGACACCGCCGACCTGCACCGCACGGCCGAGGCGATCCGCATCGCCCACGAACTCGGGGTCAACGTCACCGACCGCAGCTTCTTCCAGCTGCTCCAGGAGCGCTCCACCGGCCCCACCCCGCACCTCACCCGGCGCGAGCACGAAGTCCTCGACCTGCTCCGGCGCGGCATGCGCAACCAGGACATCGCCCACGCCCTGCACGTCACCGAGAACACCGTCGAGTACCACGTGCGCCACCTGCTGTCGAAGTTCGGTGCCCGCAGCAGACTGGAAGCGGTCGAACGCGCCTCCGCGTTCGGACTCGTCTGACCGCGGCAGGGCCGCACGGCCCCGCGGCAGGACCCCACAGACCGCGGTCGAGCGATGCCTCCCCCGTCATCGCTCGGCCGCACCCACCGTCCGTACCTCCAGCAACGTGTCGGGAGCGAGCAGGTCCCTGGCTACGGCGCTCACCTCCGCACCGCTCACCGCGGCCAACGCCGCCGGATAGCCGTCGAGTTCGGCGGGACCCAGGCCCGCCGCCCGGTAGGCGGTGAGCCGCTCGGCCAGGGCCCGCTCCGACTGGAGCGCCCGATACCGCTGGATGATCAGCCGTTCCTTCGCCGACCGCAGCAGCTCCGGCGGTACGGCGTCCCGGCCGAGCCCCTCCAGCGCCGCGCGCACGCACCCGGCGACCTCGTCCAGCGCCTCGGGCCGGCATCCGGCGAAGCACATGCCGTAGCCGCCCTCCGCGAGTTCCCGGCTGAACGCGGCGAGGGAGTAGGTCAGCCCGCGCTCCTTGCGCAGCAGCCGGTCGAGGATCCCCTCCCTGCCGCCGAGCAGGGCCCAGGCGAGATGCAGGGCGGACTTCCGTGCGGAGGACAGCGGGACGCCCGGGGTGCCGAGGAGGTAGTGGGAGCGCGGGCCCTCGACGGGGACGGTACGGGAACCGGGGGAGAGGACGGTGCTGACGGGCGCGGGTGCCGGGTGCTCCGCGAGCAGTTCGGCCGTCGCCGCCGCGACCTCCTGGGCACCCGCCTCCCGGACGCGGCGCACCCGCTCCTCATGGACGACGCCGTACCGGTGCCGGTCGCCGAAGAAGGCCCGCCGGACCACGTCGGAACGGCGTTCTCCGGAGGACAGCCGGGCCAGGCACTCGGCGCGCAGCCGGTCCAGCAGCCAGGGGTCCAGGGCCGGCGCGTCCCGCCGGAACCACTCGGGCAGCGCGCGCAACGACTCCCGTTCGGAACCCAGGACTTCGACGGTCACTCCGGCGAGGTCGGCCGTCACGACAGGTTCCACCCGGCAGACCACCCCCTGGGTCCGCGCGGCCACGGCCACCGCCCGCGCCCACCCCGCGGCGACCAGGGGCGCGGCGAGCAGGGCCGGCCGGGAGACCCCGGCGAGCGGGACGGCCAGACTCGCCGCGGCGACGGAGCCCGCGGGGCTGTCGGGCCGGGCGAAGAGGAGCTGCGGCACAGCTGCCGCGACGCGGTCGTTCATCTGCGCTCCTCCGTTGCGACGCGGTGGTGCATCTGTGTGTCCTCCGTTGCGACGCGGTCGTCCACCGGTGCTCCTGCGCCTGTGCTGCGGTCGTCCACCGGTGCTCCTGCGCCTGTGCTGCGGTCGTCCACCGGTGCTCCTCCGCCTGCGCTGCGGTCGTTCATCCGCACTCCTCCTCGAACCAGCGTCGCCACTCCGCGAGCACGGCGGCGACCTCCTCCACCGAACGCGTGGCCAACTCGCCCGAGAGCGGCTCGGCGTACCGCCGCGCGACTGCCTCGACGTCGCCCTCCGCCCGCAGCCGGGGGATGAGCACCGCGGCCCGCAACCAGTCCGCCCCGCCCGGCGCGGTGAGCCGCACGAGGGTGGCCGACAGGGCCTTGAGCAGCGCCTGGCGCGCCGGCTGCGACCCCGGTGCCGTCATCAGGGCCCACACGCACCACCAACCCCGCAGGGGCAGGGTCTGTACGACGAAACCCGTCGCTTCCCTGACCGCGTCGCAGGCGAGGACAGCGGCCGCCGAGGCGAACCCCGGACGCGTCACGGCGACCCCGGACACCGGCCCGAGGGTCACCGCGGCCCCCTCCGACGCGGGCCGTACGGGCTGGCGGGGCGCGGGGCCGGGCCGCCCCGGCCCCCACTGCGCGACCGTCGCGGCCACCTCGGGCAGCAGCTCGGCCGGGCGGTCCGCCACGATCACGAGGGTCGCGCCCTGCAGCCCGTACCACTTCCGATGGGCCTGGTGGAGCCGCACCGGGGTGAGCGAGTCGAGCACCCCCTGACTGCCCAGCACCGGATGGGCGCAGGGGGTCCCCGACCACAGCGTCCCGAGCAGCGCTTCCCTGAGCCGCCAGGCGGGCTCGGCGGAACGTTCCGCGCGCTCCTCCCGGATCGCGGTGACCTCCGCTCCCAACTCATCGGCGGACACGGCAAGTTCATTGAAGATCCGGCCCAGGGCCGTCACCGCCGTGACCGTGTCCGCCCGGCGCACCACCGTGTCGTACACCGTGGCCTCCCGGCCGGTGCGCGCCGACGTCCGCGCGCCGTCGCCGACGAGGCCTCCCGCCAACGAGCTGCGCACGACGAGGTGTTCGAGCGCGTGGGCCAGCCCTTCCTCGCCGGGCGTCTCGTCGGCGCTGCCCACCGGCAGCCGCAGCAGGACCGCCGAGAGCGGGGACCCGGAGCGGGGGACGGTGATCAGACGGAGGCCGGACGGTGCCACCCGCAGGACCGTCGCGACGCGGTCCGCGAGGCCGGTTCCGACGGGGTCCGCGAGGCCGGTCGCGACGGGGTCGGCGGCGCCGGTCCCGACGTGTTGTTCCGGAGTGCCGGTCACGACGCGGTCTGCAGCGTCACCAGCGTCTGCGCCAGGAAGCGGTCCTGTTCGTCCACCGCGATGAGGACCCAGTCCCCGCACGCCAGCAGGGGGTTGTCGTCGAGCGGCAGGTCGAGGCGGACCTCCGGCCGTTCCGGCGAGCAGGTCAGCTCCACGCGCTCGATCCAGCCGATGCCCTGCCGGGCGAGGACCACCGTGGTCGGTTCGGTGAGGTCCGTCAGGCCGACGGTGAAGCGCAGGACCCGGCGGCCGGTGTCGTCCACGGTCTCCTCCAGGTCGGCCCGGCCGAGGCCGAGCGGGGAGACGTACCGCTGGGTGAAGGGGTACGGGACGGTGCGGCCGGCCCTGTCGAAGACGATCGCGTGCACCGCGAGCAGCCGGTTCTCGGCGTCGTACACCGAGGCGTGGCAGTAGTCGCGGTCCCGGCCGTCGAGGAGCACCAGCAGATCCGTCGTGACCTCGGGGCTCTCCGGAGTCACCACGTGGAAGCGCTCCCGGGTCTCCTCGACGTCGACGAAGAAGAACTTGTGGGTCAGCATGGCCGGTCCTTCGAGGCCGTCGACCTTGGAGGAGAAACGCAGCCGGACACCGGAGCCGACCGCCTCGGCGGACACCGAGCAGTGGACCGGCGAGTGCTCCGGCGGCAGACAACGGCTCGTGAGGTGGCGGCGGTACGCCTCGGGGATCAGGGAGGTGGAGTCGAAGTCCTCCTTGCGGACCATCGCCAGGGACGGGACGGCGACGAAACGGGCTGCCATGGCAGATCTCCTAGGGAAGCGGGTGCGGATACGGGTTGTCGGGCGCCGAGTCGAAGCCCAGCTTTCGTACGACCGTGTGGAGCCGGGGGTTGCCGAGCAGCCGGAACCGATGGGCGCCGGAGAGGTGCTGCAGCCCCGGCACCAGCACCCGGACGACGTGCACGCCGAGCCGCCGGGCGTCGGGGGTCGTCAGGTCGACGACGTAGGTGTGCAGACCGATCGAGGAGAGTTCCTTGACGATCAGGTCGACGTCGTCCGCGGCCGCCGGATTGATGCCGCTCGCGGCCACGGCCGGGTCGACGCCGTCCGTCGCGGCCGCCGGGCGGGTCGGACGGTCGCAGGGCGTGGGCACGGTCGGGTGGACGAGATAGCCCGCGCGGGACCGCAGTTCGGGGTGCCGGGTGTAGAGGATGGCGTGCTTGTTGAACTCGTCGACCCGGTCGAAGTCGGAGGCGGCCTCGAAGCCTTCGTACGCCTTGACCAGACGCCGTACGTACGTCAGCCCCTGGGCGGCCTCCAGGAACGCCTTCTCGACGGCCCGGACGGGGGAGCGGCGGCAGGCGGCGCCGAAGGAGAGGACGGGGCCGCCGGCGCCGCGGTGGTCCATGACGGCGACGACGACCGGCGGGGTGAGGTCCAGGGACAGGTCGTAGAAGGAGACCCGCCAACTGGTCGCACCGGACAGGTGGTAGCTGACCTGCGGCGAGGCGGCGACGACCTCCTCGGGGACCGGGCGCGGCGGCAGCCGGTGCAGCCAGGAGACCGAGAGGGCGTCCCGTTCGACGATCTCGCTCAGGCCGCCGAGGACGGCGTCCTCGAAGGTGGGCCCGGCCGCGAGGCCGGTGGAGATCGACGGCGCGATCGGCGTCTCCTCCTTCGCGCGCCGGTAGTAGAGGTACACCTGGGAGGCCGGCACCCAGCACGGCACACCGTCCGCCCAGCGGGTCGCGCGCGCCCAGCGCACCCGGGTGTCCTCGGCGAACGGTGCGAAAGGGAAGCCGGGGGAGGCGTACTGCTCGGCGGAGAACAGCCCGAACGCGCTCGGTGCGACCGCTTCCTCGCCCAACTGCGCGTACGACGCCGTCCGCAGTCGCGACGAGCGGTACAGCCCCGCCGCGCAGCGCTCCAGGGACTCCCCGATCGTCGCGTTCAGCGCCTCCTTCTTCGCGAACCCGGCGCCGCCGTTGCGGACCACACCCAGGTTCGGGCGCAGCAGCGACAGGTCGGGGGAGGTGCTGCCGGCCAGATAGATCGGCGGCCCGCTCTCGGCGCGGCGCACGGAGACCGTGTGCACGGCGCCGACCTTGTCGTCGACGGCCGCCGTGAGCGGCGCCGCTGCTGCCGCACCGGCGGTCCTGCGGTCCTCGGTCCCGGCGGTTCCGGCGTTCTCGCGGTCCGCGCAGACCGGGCACGTCGGCACCGGCAGCAGGAAACGGGTGGTCTCGCCGCCGTCCTCGTCCAGCCACAGCAGTTCGTCGGCCGGGTCGTCGGCGGGCCGTTCAAGACGGGCCGCCGCCCGCCGCGCCACCGAGGAGGCCAGCCGGGCCGCGGTCCAGGGCGGCACCCGCCGGTCCAGGGCGGGCGTCCCGGAGGCGGCGAGGGAGGTGGTGCAGGCGCTCCACACCTGCCCGTGCACGGAGTTGGAGAAGATCCGGGTGCGCAGGCAGGCGAAGCAGGCGACCGTCCGGTCCGGCGACCACAGCGGACCGGCGAACGCGCCGCCGTCCGGGAGGAGGCCGTAGAAGAGACAGGGCAGGCCCTCGCGCACGCACCGCTCGTTGACCGCTCCGGCACGCGGGTCGAAGAGGGACGCGGTGGAGACGATGAGCAGGTCCGCAGCGGAGTGGAACGGATCGGCAGCGGAGCCACCCGGGTCGGCAGCGGAGCCACCCGGGTTCGCAGCGGAACCGTCCGGGTCCGCAGCTCGACCGTCCGGGTCCGCAGCGGAGCGGGGCGGCCGCGCCGAGTCGCCGAGGTCCCGCACCTCCACCCGCGTCCGCCGGAGCACGGCGACGAGGTCGCGGGTGAGTTCGGGCGGTCCGTACACCGCGACGGACCCGAGGGCAGGGAGCCGGGCGTTCTGCGCGTACTCGACGATCCGCTGCTGCCGCAGCCCTTCGAGCAGCTCCAGGACCCGGGTGCGCGACACCTCGGGGGAGAGGGCCGCGGCGATGTCGGCGGCCCTGACCGGTTCGGCGAGCCGGGGCAGCAACTGGTCGGCGAGCAGCCGCAGTCCGGTGCCGCGCAGCCGGCGCACGCCGTCCGGCGACTCCACGAAGCCGCTGTGGTCGTCCTGGACGTGCAGCCGCACGTCGGAGGCGAGCCGGACGACACTGTCCTCCCCGACGGCGCTGTCTTCCCCGATGGCACTGTCTTCGCTGATCATGCGCGGGCCTCCCCCAGGAGAGTCAGATGGACGACGGCGTCGTCGGTGCCGTTCACGCCGACCAGCCGGTCGAAGTAGTCGTCGACGAACCCGGCGAGCGGATGCGCCACCAGACCGAGCGCCGCCGCGGCGGTCACCACGCTCTGCGCGACGTGGCCGCACTCGATGAGCGCCATGCGGTAGCCGCGCTCCCCGTACTTCCACCGGCCACGGCGGAACGCGGCGACGAACACCACCACTGCCGCCGCCTCCGCGACCCGCCCGGAGTAGCCGGTGTGCGCGGCCATGTCCTCGAACGGGCGCTCCCCGTCGACGAGTTGGAGAACTCGGCGGCCCGGGTGGACGTAGTGCACGCCGGGTGCGAGACCTTCGACGTTCCGGGCCAGTACGAAGAGGTCGTACGAGCACAGTCCGCCCGCCGACGGCGTGGCCCGCAGCGGCAGTTCGACCCCGTCGGGGGCGCGTGCGATCCCGGTGACGCCGACGGAGAGCTCCAACACCCGTGCCAGATCGGCGAGTTGCATCGGAGCGCGGCTCATGGGTGCCGCCGAGCGCCGGTGTCGTACCGCCGTGTCCAGGGGCAGCAGGGGGCGGGCGCCCTCGACCGGCCACGGCTGCTCGGTCCGGGTGCGGCCGTAGTCGCGGTACGGGCGGGTCAGCGCGCGCCGGGTGTCCGGGGTCAGGCGGTCGACGTCGACCGGGGGGAGCGTGCGGAACGCGGAGCGGATCTTGGAGTTCTCGTGGAAGGTGCGGGAGATCCGGACGCGTTCGGGGTCGCAACCGAGGGAGAGGTCGACGGGTGCGAAGCGGCCGACGGGCTCCTGCCGGGGAGCGACCCCGGGCAGGCGGCACTGTACG
This sequence comes from Streptomyces sp. NPDC021093, assembly GCF_044333135.1. NCBI lineage: Bacteria > Bacillati > Actinomycetota > Actinomycetes > Kitasatosporales > Streptomycetaceae > Streptomyces > Streptomyces sp. NPDC021093. The sequence goes on from NZ_JBIRQJ010000002.1 coordinate 430,614, forward strand.
ACCGTGCCGCCCGCACCGCTGTGCACCGTCCGCATCTCGGCGCCGACCGGCTCGTCCCACTCGCCCTCCGGGACGCCCTCGACCTCCCCGACGAACTCCGGGTCCTTGCCCGGCGCGCTCCACCGGTCCTCGGCGGCCAGCGTCAACACCCCGTCCAGTGCGCGGCCGATGGCGCCCCGGACCGTCGTGTCGCAGCCGAAGGCGCGGATCTCCCGGTCGTTCCGCCGCAGGACCGCCCCCACCCAGGGGGCCAGGCCGTCGCGGCCGTCGCCGTACAGATGGCAGTCGAGGCGGACGTCCCACGCGGGATGCAGGGGTGAGCGGACGGTGTCGGACCAGGCGGTGAGCCGGCGTGCGGTGGCGGGAGGGGTACGGCGTTCCAGGGCGTCGTGGCGGGCGTCGTGCGCGGCGGCGTCCGCGGAGGCCGCGGCTCCGATGCCGTACGTCTCGCCGCCGAGCCGCAGCTGCGCCGCGCGGGCCGCCAGGCGTCTCAGGGCGGTCTCCGGGTCCTGGCTCGCCGTCAGGGCGAGCAGGGGGACCGCCGCGCCCGACGGTTCCAGGCGCGGGGTGCGGTGCTCGGCCGGGACCAGGGCGTACGCCGTGCCGAGGAGCCTGGCGGGGAGGGGGTAGGGCCGTACGGCGAAGCCGAGGGACTCGATCAGGGTGTCGAGGGTCATGGGGCCACCCACTCGCGGGCGGCGGGGGCGTGGGCGGCGCAGTCGGGACAGAAGGGGTCGCGCCAGGTGGTGACCGAGGACTGCTCGCCGGTGGACGCGTCGAGCGTGGTGACCCGGCCCCAGGCGTGTTCCGCCCCCATGGGGAGCAGGCTGCGCAGGGCGAGATGGGCTATGAGGCCGCCGGTCCAGTGCAGACAGCCCGACTGGAGGGTGGCCCATCCGGCCGGGCGCGGCGCCGAGCGGGCCGGGTGCGACGGGAGGTGACAGCGCAGACAGCCCGACTCTCCGACGCGCACCCAGGGGCCGATCCGGACGCGCTGGGCGCCGAACAGCACCGGTAACCAGTCGGTGCCCTCGGCGCACAGCCGTCGGTTGGCCGTGGCCAGATTCGCCTCGTCGGACGCGGCCACGATCCGCAGGGCCGGGTCGGGACCCGTGAGGCTCAGGCCCTGTTCCGTGAGGAGGTGCGACCAGACGGAGACGATCTCTTCGGGCCCCGACACCGCAATGCGTTTCGCACGGAGATCCGCGAATACCCGGTCCGGGTCCTCGGCCCGCCTGCAGATATAGGAATACAGGCGGCGGCTCGGCTCGTCGACGACGCAGGCCTTCTCCCCGGGAAACAGGAGAATTCCCATGTCCCGGAACCGTTTCACGAACGGCGCCAGCCGCCCCGCGTCGTCCGCCGTCAGCTGCCGCAGGACCGGTGCGCCGCGCCGGAGCTTGGGCACGACCTGCGTCAGTACGTCCGCCAACTGCCGTACGGCGTCCGGGTCCGCCTTCAGTACGTAGGTGCGCGGGCCGACGTCGATCTCACAGCTTCCCGGCCCGCGCAGCCGAAGGCCGACGTCGGCGGCGGCCACCGCCACCGCCTCCATGAGGTCGGAGCCGGCAGGATCGGCAGAGCCGGAAGGACCGGAAGAGCCGGAAGAGCCGGAAGGACCAGAAAGACCAGAAGGACCGGAAGAATCAGGGCGATCAGAAAGGGAGGAGTGAGACACCCGGTCAGCGTAGAGCCCATCGGGAATTCTGGCCGACCCTGATTTCCCCAGTTCCTTACTACGGAATTCCTGGATAGGGGACTCAGATATTCCGCTGTTCAATCAATCCCGTCTCATTCATCGCGGGACGGGGGAACGGAACATGGAAACGATCAGTCGCAGGGAGATGCTGCTCGGCGCGGGCGCAGCCGTGCTGGTGCCGGGGCTGGCAGGGCTGGGGCTGCCGGGACTGCCGCCGGGGAGGCCTCCGGCGCCCTGGGGGCGGTTGGGCCGGCGGCTCAGGGGTCGGCTCGTGACCCGCTCGGACCCGGCCTACGCGACGGCCAGGCAGCTCGACCTCGCCCAGTTCGACACGGTCGCCCCGAGGGCCGTCGCCTATTGCGCGAACCCGGGCGACGTGGCGCTGTGCCTGGCCTTCGCGCAGGACCACGACCTCCCGTTCGCGGTGCGCAGCGGCGGCCACAGCTACGGCGGGTACTCCACCGGCCGGGGCCTGGTCGTCGACGTGTCCGGCATCGGTGCGGTGGCCGTCGAAGGGGCGGCCGTGCGGGTCGGCACGGGCGCCCGCGCGGTCGACGTCCTCGACGCGCTCGCGCCGTACGGCCTGGTGCTGCCGGGCGGGGCACGCGCCACGATCGCGGCGGGCGGGTTCGTCCAGGGCGGCGGCATCGGGTACCTCACCCGCACCCTCGGGACGGCCTCCGACCGGGTCGTCTCGGCGCGGGTGGTCCTCGCGGACGGCCGGACCGTCACCGCGTCGGCGCGGGAGCACCCCGATCTGTTCTGGGCGCTGCGGGGCGGCGGGGGCGGGAACTTCGGGGTCGTCACCTCCTTCACCATGACGCCCGCGCCCGTCGACGTCGTCCGGGTGGCGAGCCTGTCGTGGGACTGGGAGCACGCCGTGGACATGCTGGACGGCTTCGCCCACTGGCTGGTCGGTGCCCCGCGGACGGTGGGCGCCGCGGCCGTGGCCGTACTCGGTGACGCCGCGCCGGGCACCCGGCCCTTCGCGGGGCTGGTCCTGATGTCCACCGGCGGTGCGGCGCGGCTCGCCGCCGAGGTGGACCGACTGCGGGCGCACTGCGGTCCGCCGTCGGCCCGTGCGCTCACCTCGATGCCGCACCGCGCCTTCATGAGGGCGACGTACGGCTGCGCGACCCTCACCGCGGGCCAGTGCCGCCGCACCCCCGCCGGCCGGCTCCCCCGCCCGGCCTACGGCCTGGTCCGGGGGCGGCTCTTCGACCGCCCGGTGCCCCGCGCGGCGTGGGAGCGCGCCCTGGCCGTCTTCGACCTCGCCCGGGTGGCGGGCCAGACGCACAAGCTGGAAGTCCTCGCCCTGGGCGGCGCCGCGAGCGACCCGGCCCGTACCGACACGGCGTACGTCCACCGCGACGCCCTCCTCTGCACCAACTTCCTGAGCGTCGTGAACGATTCCCCCGTCAACGCCGAGGCCGGGCGGGCGGCCCGCAGGTGGGCCGACGCGGGCTTCGCCGCCATCGACCCCTACGCGGACGGCGAGACCTACCAGAACTTCATCGACTCGTCCCTGCCCGGCTGGCGCCATGCCTACTACGCCGAGAACTACCCCCGCCTCACCGCGGTCAAGTCCGCCTACGACCCGCACGGAGCGTTCCGCTTCCCCCAGGGCATCGGCCGCGGGGACACCGAAGCGGACGCCAAGGCGGACGCCGACACGGACGCCAAGGCGGACGCCGACACGGGCCGTCGGACAGCTTGAGGACGTCCACTCAGGCCGTCGGGGACGAGTGGTCGGACCCCAACAGGGAGCGCACGGTGGTCAGTTGCTCGGAGCCGACCAGCCGTGCGGCAAGCGCGAGCCCCGCCTCATGGGCCTCGGCGCCCATGTACGTCTGACTCGCGTCGGTGACGATCTGCGGCCTGAAGCCCTGTTCGAAGGCGTCGACGGCCGTCTTCAGCACACACATCTCGGTCGCTATCCCGCAGATCACGAACTCCGTCCACTCGCGGAGCCGGACCAGCTTGTCCATTTCCCCGGTGAACGCGGAGTACTGCGCCTTGTCCACCACGGCGACGGAGTTGGCCGCGTGGTCCGTGAGTTCGGCGATCAGCTCGTTCTCCGGAGGTTCCCGAAATCCGGTCCAGTGCATGAGCCGCTCGTAGGGTGAACCCGGCGGGTTGAAGAACCGGGTGAAGACGACATCCCGCCCGGTGCGTTCCCAGTGCTCGACCAGGTCGACCACCGTGGGCACGACGGAGGCCGTCTCCGGGGTGATGAATCCGTTCTGCATGTCGACGACCACCAGGACTTCGGTCACTGCCCCACCCCGATGCTCTCGCTCTCGCCGGTCAGCCACTTCTGCCATTCGGGGGCGAGGAGGGCAGGACCCGGCCGGCCGGACGTCCCCAGCCAGGACCTCACCGGCCTGATGCCGTGCAGCGCGTTCACCAGCCACACCTCCTTGCCCTCCAGCTCTTCCACCGGCACCTGTCGCTGCGCGATCGGAACTCCGAGCCGCGCGGCCCGTTCCTGGATCACCGCCGTGGTGACTCCGCCCAGCACGGGCAGTTCCGGGGACGGAACGCAGAGCCGGTCCTCGTCCCACCACAGCACGCTCGCGTATCCGCCCTCCAGGACCACGCCCGACTCCGTGGTGAGAAGCGCTTCCTGTGCTCCCTTCTCCAGCGCCCGCCCGCGCAGCGCGCCGAGTGCGTCGAGGTCGGGTCCCTTCAGGTGCGGAGCCGTCCTGGGATCGGCGGTGTCCGCCACCCACACGGTCACCGGCCCGCCCCGGGCCGGGGCCGGCCGGACCCGTAGACGCAGCACGTCCGGCTCCTCGGCGGACAGCTCCACGCGTGGGAACCAGTCGCCGGCCAGGGGGAGTTCGTCGACGGCGGCCCGCCAGAACGCCGCCGCGGTCTCCTGGGACACGCTCCCCACTTCGGCACAGCCCCGCAGGAACCGTTGCCGGTGCAGGTCGATGCGGCGCACACGGCCGTCGCTGAGCAGCCAGGAGTCGGCCAGCGACAAGGATGACTGTGCGGTGCGGGTCGTCCGGTCCGTCGGCAGCAGGGAGCCGTCCCGCCAGCTGAGCACCTGCTCCTGCGCCTGTTCCTCCTGCATCTGTTCCTCCTGCGCCTGTTCTTCCTGCGCCTGTTCTTCCTGCGGGGGCAGGGCCACTTCGATCACCACTTCCCGCTTCTGAGGATGTGCCTGCGCAGCTTTCCGTTGGGCGTGCGGGGAAGCGCGTCCACCAGGTGCACGACGCGCGGGACCTTGTGGGGCGCGAGCCTGCCGCGCGCCAGGGCGACGAGCTCGGCGGGCAGCGCATCAGACCGGCCGGCCGGATCCCCGGGCACCACGAAGGCGTGCAGCTGGGTGATGCCCCGGGCATCCGCGAGCACGGCCACGCCGACTTCCTTCACCGCCTGATGATCGTCCAGCACGGCCTCCACCTCCAGCGGGGAAACCGTCACACCACCGACCATTTCCATGTCGTCGTCGCGACCGACGTGCCGGTACGCCCCGTCCTTGCCCCGCACCACGCGGTCGTGGGTCGCGAGCCAGCCGTCCACCAGCGTCCGAGCCGTGTCCTGGGGCCGGTTGAGGTATTCCGCCAGCACCGTGGGACCGCTGACCCACAGGTCGCCCTCGACCTCGTCGGCAACCGGGCTGCCCGACCCGTCACGCACTTCGAGCCGGTATCCGGGTACCGCGCGGCCGATCGTACCGGGCCGGCAGAACTCCACTCCGTTGGCACAGAACGCGTGGCCGACCTCGGTCGAGCCCAGCTGGTCCAGCACCGGCGCGGACAGGAAATCGGAGATCCGGCGGCCCAGGCCGGGACCCAGGTTCTCGCCCGCCGACACCGCGGCACGAACGGTGGCGAACACGGCGGGGTCACCACTGCTGATCAGGTTGGCGTAGGCGGACGGCACGGCGTAGAGCACGGTGACGCCGCGCCGTGCGACCGCTTCACGCACCGCCCCCGGCGTCTGCCGGTCGCCGAGCAGCACGACGGAGGAACCGGTGAACAGCGGGATGGCGAAGGCGTTCCCGAACCCGTAGGCGTAGAACAGCTTCGACAAGGACAGGCCGACGTCGTCCGGACCGATGCGGAGGACCTCTTCGCCCACCGCACTCGCATAGACGGCCACGTCCCGGTGGCGGTGCGGCACGCCCTTGGGGACACCCGTCGTCCCTGACGTGTACTGCACGTAGAGACACGCGTCGGGATCGAGCGACCGGGGCCCGGTGGCCCGTGCGTGTTCGGCCGCCGTCATCAGCGTCCCGATGTCCAGCACAGCGGTGCCGTCGAAGCCGCCCGCCCGTTCCGCCGTGGTCACCACCAGCGCCGCCTTGCAGTCGTCGACGATGAACCGGTGACCGTCGGCGGTCAGGTCGGGATTGACGAGGACCGCTCTCGCGCCGAGGGCCGCGGTGGCGAGGAACGCGGTGATCCACCCGATTCCGTCGGGAAGCGCGAGCACCACGTGGTCGCCCGGCCTGACCCCGTGGTCCGCCAGGACCGTCGAGGCCCTGGCGGCCGACTCGTGCACCTGCCCATGGGTCCAGGTGCGCTCGGCGGTGTGGACCGCGGCGCGGTCGAGCCAGCCCGATCGGGCGGCCCGCTCGGCCAGGTCGGCAACTATGTTCACCATTGTCCAGTCCTTGTCCGTCCGGCCCCTGTCGGTTCGGCGTCCGGCAGTTCCGCCGGCCGCTCGGCCACTGAGAACAGCGCACGCAGCGGCGCCGCGGCCTTGAGCAGCACCTCCGCGTACTCCTCGGCCGGGTCGGAATCCAGCACGATCGCTCCGCCGGCACCGATGTGCATCATTCCGTCGGCGAAGACCACCGTGCGGATGACGATGTTCAGATCTGCCGTGCCGTTGCAGGACAGGTAGCCCAGCGTTCCCGAGTAGACACCGCGGGCCTGCGTCTCCAACCCGTCGATGATCTCCATGGTCCGCAGCTTCGGAGCCCCGGTCATGGAGCCGCCGGGGAAGCAGGCGCGCACGCAGTCCACCGCGTCGGTTCCCGGCCGGAGTCTGCCCCGGACCGTCGAGACGAGCTGGTGGACCGTCGGGTAGCTCTCGACCGCCATGAGCTTGGGCACATGGACACTGCCCACCTCGCAGACCTGTCCGAGGTCATTGCGCAGCAGGTCGACGATCATGAGGTTCTCGGCCCGTACCTTGGCGCTGTCGGCCATTTCGCGCCTGAGCTCGGCGTCCTTCGACGGCACGGCATGGCGTGCGGCCGTTCCCTTGATGGGCTTGGACTCGACGACGCGCTGCCGGTCCAGCTTCAGGAACCGCTCGGGTGACGAACTGGCGATCTCCACGTCGCCGAGCCGCAGGAAGGCGGCGTACGGCGCCGGGTTGTACCTGCGCAACCGCCGGTAGAAGTCGAAGGCGTCGTCGACGGCGGGGAGTTCGGCGGCGTTGGTCAGGCAGATCTCGTAGCTCTCTCCCGCCACGAGCGCGTCCTTGCACCGTGCGATGTCGTCCAGGTACTGCTTCCGGTCCCGGACCAGCCACGGCTCGACCAGCGCCTCGTCCGTGGCCTCCGTGGTCCTCAGCCGCAGGGGTTCGGCGGGCGGGAGTTCGCGCAGGGACGCGAGTGTGTCGTCGAGCCAGTGGTTGGCGGACAGCTCGCCCTCCACGCTGTTCTCGGCGAGGCACAGCAGATACGTCAGACACTCGTGGTGGTCCACGACGACGAGCCGGTCGGCGAACAGCCAGCCGGCGTCCGGTGTTCGGGCCCGGTGACGGCCGGGCGAGGCGGGGCCGCCGTTGAGTTCGTAACCGAAGTAGCCCACGTAGCCGCAGGCGAAGTCGAACGGCAGCCCCGCGTGGTCGACCCGACGCTCCCGCAGCTGGTCCTGGAGGTAGTCGAGAACGTTGCCGGGGACGCGAAGGGGAAGCCGGCCCTGCCGTTCGACGTGCACCACTTCCTCGGCGCTGTCGTACCGCACGGACTCGGCCAGTGGGCCGCTGCCGTCACCGAGGAAGGAGAAACGGCCGCGCCCGGGGTCGGTCTGGGCGCTGTCCAGCCAGAAGGCCCGGGAGGAGTCGGCGAACAGGTGGGAGAAGGTCGACTCGGTGTCCACGGTGGACTCGAAGAGGCTGACGTGCAGCCGGTACTCCGGGTGGGGCGGAACCTCGATGTCCGGCGCGGCCGGGCGGCGTGGCCGTGAGGTGATCGGCATCGGCCGCCCCCGGTGCTCGGCCGTGAGGTCCCGGAAGTTGGCGATGAGCTCGGGCCCGAACTCGGTGGCTATCGACTCGGGGTGGAACTGGACGCCCCACAGCGGTCGCAGCCGGTGTCTGAGCCCCATCAGTACGCCGTCCTCGGACCAGCCCATGCCTTCGAGTTCGTCGGGCAACGGTTCCTGTACGCACCACGAGTGGTACCGCACCGCGGTGAAGTGCTGCGGCAGCCCGCGGAAGAGGTCCTGCCCGGTGTGCCGGACGGTGGTCAGATGGCCGTGCCGGGGGGCCGGGGCGGGCACCACCTCGGCCCGCGAGCCGAGTGCGATCCCCTGGTGCCCGAGGCACACGCCCAGCACCGGCACGTTCGCCTCGGCCAGAACGCGCGCGGAGATGCCGAAGTCCCGGTCCCTGCCGGGGTGTCCGGGGCCGGGGGAGATGACCACGTTGTCGAACGTGTCCCATTCCAGCGCGCCGCTGCCGGGAGCGTCGTTGCGCACCACCGTCGGCTCCTCGCCGTTGACGACGGCGAGCAACTGGAACAGGTTGTAGGTGTAGGAGTCGTAGTTGTCGATCAGCAGAGTCCTCATTCGAGGCTGTCCTCCCAAGCCGTGTGCCCGCCGTCCGGATCAGTGACGGGCAGCCAGATCCGCCACCGCTTCGGCCATGTGCATCGCCTGCGCACCGTTGAGCCGGGGATCGCACAGCGACCGGTAGCCGCTTGCCACCGCACCTTCGCCGGCCGGGCCGCCGGGGCCCACGCACTCGGTCACCTGGTCGCCGGTGACCTCCAGGTGCACTCCACCGGGCCACTGCCCGGCGCGTCCCAGGACCTCGAAGAACCCGGTGAGTTCGTCGAGTACGTCCCTGGTGTGCCGGGTCTTGATCCCGTCGGAGGTGACGACCGTGTTGCCGTGCATGGGATCGCAGACCCAGGTCACCGGGTGGCCCGAACGGCGTGTCACGGCGACGAGCTCCGGGAGCCGTTCCCGGACCCACCGCGCACCGAGCCGGGCGACCAGCGTGAGCCGACCGGGCCGCCGGTGGGGATCGAGGCGCTCGCACAGCTCCCGCAGGTCCTCGTCGCGGATGCCGGGGCCGACCTTGCACGCGACGGGATTGCTCACGGCCGACAGCAGGGACACATGGGCCCAGTCGGGCTGTCTGGTCCGCTCGCCGATCCACGGCAGGTGCGTCGAACCGGCGAACCACTCGCCCGTGACCGGGTCGAACCGGGTGAGGGGCTCCTCGTAGTCGAGCACCAGGGCCTCGTGGCTCGTCCAGAGGCGGCCCTGCCCCGTCGCGGCGTCGAGCCGGTGCAACCGGTCCAGCACCATGCGGGCGCTCTGGTACGCGGCGAGCATGCGGAAGGGGTCGGAGCTCCTGCTCCGGGCGTCGGGCTCGGGCCCGTTGACCAGCAGACCACGGAAGACCGGCAACACCGCCCCGTCCACCGTCTCCACGGGCTGCGACCGGGGTTTGGCGAACTGGCCGGCCACCCGCCCGACGGTCAGCACGGGGAGTTCCAGCCGTGCCGCGACGGTGTCGGCCATCCTGTTGATCAGCCGGTGGTCGCTCTCGGCGCCGCGCACCGCCTGCCTGCCGAAGGGTTCCGCGCAGGCACCCGCCTGCAGCAGGAACGCCTCGCCGCGCTGTACCTGGGCCATGCGGACGAACAGGTCCCCGACCTCGTCGGCGCCGACCAGGGGCGGCAGCGCCGCCAACCGTCGGCGGACGGCGAGAGCGGTGGCCGGATCCGGCCAGTCGGGCTGCTGGGCGGCGGGCAGGGAGCCGGCGGTGGGCGACGTCTTTAACGTGGTCCTTTCCCGTGCAAGGGACCGTTGTTCTCCGATGCGGGTCGAGATCGGCATAAGGCGTGCCACTGTTCCCTTCTTCCTGCATTTGGGCCTTGTGACGCAGGCCAAAGATTATTGGAACATCCCGTTCAATCCGGATTCAAGTAGGTACTTTGAGGTACGCGAAAGGCGTTGGTCACGCACCTTGAGGTACGTAGTTGTGCGGCTTCACTCGCGCAGGTACTTTCCTCACTTAAAGCGTCCGCAATGGCGGAATTCCCGGTCATGCGCAGGCCGCTCGCCGTACGGCGTTACGAGGCCGGCGGCAGGCCGGCGACCAACGAGCTTTTCAGGAGGACGGCAGATGTGCGGTGTCGCCGGATGGGTCAGTTTTCGACAGGACCTCTCGCACGAGGAGAATGTCCTCGCGGGAATGACCAACTCCATGAGCTGTCGCGGCCCCGACGCTTCCGGGCAGTGGCTGTCGCAGCACGCGGCCCTCGGGCACCGGCGGCTGTCGATCATCGATCTGCCCGGTGGGACACAGCCCATGACGGTGGATACGCCCGGAGGGCCCGTCACCCTCAGCTACAGCGGTGAGACGTACAACTTTGTCGAACTGCGCGACGAACTGTGCAAGCGCGGTCATAAATTCCGGACCAGGAGCGACACCGAGGTGGTGCTGCGCGGATACCTCGAATGGGGTGCCGCCCTCGCGGAACGCATGGTGGGAATGTGCGCCATCGCGGTGTGGGATTCCCGGTACGAACGGCTCACCCTGATCAGGGACCGCATGGGAACGAAGCCCATGCACTACTACGAGACCGACGGCGGCCTGCTCTTCGGTTCCGAACCGAAGGCGATTCTCGCGCACCCCGACGTCAAGCCCGTCGTGGACCTGGAGGGAATGCGGCAGCTCTTCAGCTTCTTCACGTCGTCCGAGAACGCGGTATGGGCCGGCATGAAGGTGATGACGCCCGGAACGGTCATCGAGTTCGACCGCAACGGGCTGCGCGAACACACCTACTGGCAGCTGACCGCCGAGGAGCACACCGACGACCTGGACACGACGGTGGCCCGGGTGCGGCAGATGGTGGAGGACAACGTACGCCACGAGCTGGTCGCCGACGTGCCGCTGGGCCTCCTGCTCTCCGGCGGCCTCGACTCCAGCGCGCTCGCGGGGCTCGCCAGCCGGCACCTGACCGCCAAGGGGGAGCGGGCCCGTACCTTCTCGGTGGACTTCCCGGGCCAGAGCGAGAACTTCCAGCCCCACGAGATGGCCGACTCCGCCGACGCGCCGTACGCCAAGGAGATGGCCGCGCACATCGGTTCCGAGCACCACGACATCGTGCTCGACCACCGCAGGCTGTCCGACCCCGAACTCCGGCGCTCTGTGGTGGCGGCGTGGGACCTGCCCTGGGGCATGGGAGACATCAACGGCTCGATGTACCTGCTGTTCAAGGCAGTTCGCGAGCACGTGACCGTGGCGCTCAGCGGCGAGGCCGCCGACGAGATCTTCGCCGGCCACGTCTGGCACCAGTCGAAGGCCGCGAGGTACGGCAGCACCTTCCCGTGGCACACCACCTGGCTCAAGCGGGTCGACTGCTCCGCCTACCTGACGGGCGATTTCAACGCCGCCCTGGACTCCGAGAACTACACGGCCGACCGCTTCCGGGAGGCAGCCGCGCGCGTGCCGTACCTGGAAGGCGAGGACGAGGAACAGCGGATGTACCGGCGGTCGCTGCACCTGGGGCTCAACCACTTCATGCGGGTGCTGGAGGACCGCGTCGACCGGATGGCGATGGCGGTGGGCCTGGAGACCAGGGTGCCGTTCTGCGACTACCGCCTGGCCCAGTACCTGTACAACGTGCCGTGGACGATGCAGACCTTCGACGGCAGGGAGAAGAGCCTGCTGCGCGCCTCGGTCAAGGACGTGGTGACCCGGTCGGTGGTGGAGCGCCGCAAGAGCCCCTACCCGTCCACCCAGGACACGCAGTACTGCGCCGCACTGCAGGAGCAGGTCAAGCTCCTGCTCAAGGAGCCGAACAGCCCGGTGTTCGATCTGTTCGACCGGGCCAAGCTCGCCGAGGCCACCCAGCTGGCGCCGCAGCAGATAGCCGGCGCCCCGCGAGCGGCCTTCGAGAAGGTCCTGGACCTGGCCGTGTGGTTCGAGATCCGCAACCCCGAACTGCGGTACTGACCGCGAGGAGCAGCAGTGAGCGACGAGCTCAGCCTGACCCGGGGCTACAACCTGCTCCGGATGAACGCGGACACCGAGAACCGTGATTCCACCTTCACCCTGGGCGGCCGCGAGTACGAGCTGCTGGAGGGGGTCTTCTCACCGACTCTCTGCCCGTCCACGGAGATCTACGCACGGTGGCTCCGCTACCCCGCAGGCGGCAGTTTCCTGGAGATCGGGGCAGGAGCCGGCGTGATCTCCGTGACCGCGGCCCTCAGCGGCTGTGCCCGGGTGACCGCGCTGGACATCAACGAGACGGCCGTCGAGAACACCCGGCGGAACGTGGTGCGCCACGGTGTCGCCGACCGGGTGCAGGTGCTGCACAGCGACATGTACTCCGCACTGGACCGCCAGACACGCTTCGACCTGGTGTTCTGGAGTTCCAGCTTCATCGAACCCTCGACGGGCTTCGCGCACGAGACCCCGCTGCACCACGCGATATTCGACCCCGGATACGTCATGCACCGGGAGTTCCTGCGGTCGGCGGCCGACCATCTCGTGCCCGGCGGCCGACTCCTGCTCGGCTACAGCAACATGGGCAATCGCGAACTGCTCACCGAGGCCGCCGACGGCGCAGGACTGCGGTTCGAGCAGATCCACGCGGCACCACACCCCCAACTCGCCGATGTCGAATACCAGTTGCTTGAGTTCCATGCGGCAGAGCGGTCTGTCGGCTGAGAACAGAATGGAGACGGGGCGGATCCCGTGAACCAATCAGAAGAATCCGGCTACCGTCCGCTCTTCCAGCAGTGGGACAACCGGTCCTGGGTGCGATCGAAACCGCGCAGGACCGGAGCGTTCGCGAGTGAACTGCACTATTTCTCGCCCGACCTGTGCCCGCTGTTCGCCCACCCAGAGGTACGGGCGGCCCCGGAACAGGTCCGGGAGGAGATTCTGGTGCACTCCCTCTACGTCTATCTGGAGTTCACGGTCCAGCTCGAACTGGGGCCGGTGAACGAGACCTGCCTCATGCTGCACAGACCGGACTTCTGCCCGTGGCTCTCCGCGGAGATGAAGGAAGACCTCCTGCGCATCTACACCGACGAGGCGGCGCACGCGGAGATGTCGCACACCCTGCTGGCGACCGTCCGGGACCACACCGGTGTGGAACCGATCCCCCACCGGCCGTTCTTCCTGCAGGAGCTCTCCCGTCTGTACGCGACGGAACTCCCGGTGTACCGGCCCCTGGTGAAGCTCTTCTTCTCCATCGTCTCCGAGACGTTGATCACCGGGAGCCTGACCAAGCTGCCGAAGGATCCCTCGGTGCAGCGGGTGGTACGGGAGCTGGCCGCCGACCACGCCATGGACGAGGGCCTGCACCACGCCTACTTCCGACGCCTCTTCAAGTCGCTCTGGCCGAAGATGCCGGCCCCGCTCCGGACCAAGATCGGGGTCGTTCTGCCCGAGATCATTCTGGCGTTCCTGCGCCCGGACGAAGCCGCGATGACCCACATGCTCGCCGGACATCCCGACGTCTTCGAAGATCCGGCGCGCGTGGTGACCGAGACCGTGGAACTGCCACGCGTCCGCCAGGGCGTCGTCGACAACGCGACCCCCACGCTGCGGATGCTGGCGCAGGAAGGCGCGTTCTCCGACCCGGCGATCTCCGCGGCGTTCGACAAGCACGGTCTGCGCCGGAGCGCATGACCCATCGGCCGGGGGCGTGCGGAATCGGGCATGTTCCCCCTCGGGCCGGCCGCCGCGCCGCCGTCCCGACCCGCAGAGGCAGGAGACCGTGGTGATCCACGACTACATACTCGCCCTACTGTCCGCACCGCCGGCGAACGCCGGGGAGTTCGCCCATGTGCAACCGGCGTTGTGGATGGACAACCTGCGCAGATGGCTCGACCGCGCGGCCGAACTGGACCACAGCTTCCGCTTCGATGAACCCGTACAGGACCAGGACGGCAGGCGGCTCCGTCTGACGACCCGCCTGCCCATGGCGTCCACCACGGATTTCGTGCTCCACACCGCGGCCGACTTCGACAGGCCCACTGCCTCCCGCGCCGCTCCGCCGGACTGCGACCTCGTCGTCCACTTCGCGTGCGTGGCGGATCGGCCCGCCGCACCACAGGCACAGCCGCAGGAACATCCCTGCACGCCGTGGGCCGGCCGCCAGGGGTTCCTCGTCGTGGAGCCCGGCTGGGCGGCAGCCGTGCTCGTGGCGCACTCGGCCCCGCTGTTCTGGGGCGCTTCGGCGCGCGAGGAGAGCAAGTCGCTGCTGGACAGTACGTACCCCGGAGTCGGCGGGGCAGAGGGCCGGTGAAGCGCGACCGCCGGGGTGTCGGCCGGCGGTGAGGAGCAGGCCTGATGACCGGCGGTGAGGAGCAGGTCCGCGGCGCTCCACCGTGCGCGCCCTACTTCCTCATGAGTTCCATCTCGCGCTTCGTCCAGTCGAAGTAGGTTCGCGCGCTGGATATCTTCTGCTCGTGCTCGTCGAGCCATTCCCGGACGCCGTTGACGAGTTGGAGCAGGGTCGTTCCCAGTTCGGTCAGTTCGTATCCGATCAGTCTGTCGGCGGAATTCTTCGACGAAGTCAGGGGACCTCTGACGTACCCGTCGCGCTGAAGCTTGTGCAGTGTTTCGATGAGCACCTTGTGATTGATTCCTTCAAGCCGCCGGGTGAGCTCGTTGAATCGGCGTTTCCCGCCGTCTAACTCGACCATGACGTCGAGCGACCACCTTGCGGAAAGCGTGCACAGGACTTCCTTGATGGGAATCTCCGTACATTCCTGCACCGGCACTGATTCATGCATGGACTGTGTCACTGGGATCACCGCTTATTGCTGTGTCGATCGCTGCTTATCGCTTGGGCAGAACATTTCCGAAGCCAGTCCTCAAGGAGACCGGCAGCGTCGTCACTGTGCTGTTCCAGCATGGTGAAGTGGTTGCCGGGAACATCCAGCGCGACGTGGTCCAAGGTCCAGGAGGTCCGCCACCGGTCTCTGTCCGCCGCCTCCTGGGCCATCGACTCCGATGCCCGCAGGAACAACGTGGGCGCGTCCACGACGGTGGGCCTCCACCCTTGGAACAACCCCAGATACGCGCCCATCGCGGTCAGACGGGTGTCGTCGACCGGCACCTGCACGTGGTCGCGCTCCACGATCGCCGAGAGCAACGCGGGGGCGATGGCGTCCAGGCCGTCGTCCTCGGGCAGATCGAGCACGTCCGCCAGCACCACCCCCGCCGGCCCCGCCCCCCGTGCCTCCAGGTGCGCGGTCAGCGCGTGGGCCAGAACACCGCCGGTGGAGTGGCCCAGCAGTACGAACGGCTCCGTGAGGCCGGCCTTTTCGAGCCCTGAGGCCAACGCTTCCAGCACGGCCCGCCGAGTGGCCGGTACCTGCTCGGCACGGCCGAAGCCGGGCAGGGGCAGCGCCCACACCTCGCGTTCCCCCCGGAACGGGGCGGCCAGGCGGGCGTACTGGTGCGGCCCTGAAACCGCCAGCATCGAGGGCACACAGATCACGGCAGGTCCACGGCCGCCTTCGCTGAGCCGGACGGGACTGCTCTGCACGCCGGTGTGGAAGGCGGGCCTGAACCGCGACATCTTGGTGAGCAGCGCCAGGAACGCCCCTGCCTGGTGGGTGTCTGCGGCCTGCCGAAGCAATGTGCCGAGCACCGGAGCCGACGCGTCGGGGGCGGGCGACCGCTCGGTGATCTCGTTCCTCAGGTGTCGGGCGAGCGCGATCGGTGTGGAGTGGTCGAACAGTGCCGCCGGGGCGAGGCGCAGCCCTGTGGCCGCAGCGAGTCCGTTGCGGAGTTCGACGGTGGTCAGAGAATCGAAGCCCAGCTCAAGGAACTCCCGGTCGGCCGGGACCTCGTGCGTGGGACCGTGTCGCAGCACCGCGCGGACATGGGTGCACAGGAGGTCCAGCAGAACCTGGTCCTGCTGGTCGGCAGGCTTTCCGGCCAGCTGGTCGGAGAGCGACGGCCCCTGGCCGGCCGCAGCGACGGCTCGGCGTCCACGGGGGACAAGCCCCTTCAGCAGGGCGGGTGCCACGAGGTCGGTGTCGTCGGCGCGTCGCACGGCGGCGAGGTCCAGACGGATGGGCACCAGCACCGGCCCGCCCGCCGCCCGTGCCGCGTCGAACAGCGCGAGACCCTCCTCGTCGGACAGCGGCCGCACACCGGAACGACGCATCCTGCGCACGTCGACCTCCGCGAGGTCCCGGGTCATCGCACCGCTCTGTTCCCACGGCCCCCAAGCCAGCGAGAGCGCAGGCAGACCGGACGCGTGACGCTGCTCCGCCAGCGCGTCCAGCATCGCGTTGGCGGCCGCGTAGCCGCCCTGGCCCGGTCCGCCGAAGACGCCCGCGGCCGAGGAGAACATCACGAACGCGGACAGGTCGAGGTCCCGGGTCAGCTCGTGCAGGTGGAGAGCACCGTCCACCTTGGGGCGCAGGACCTGGTCGAGATGCTGTTCGGTCAGTGCCGGGACGACAGCGTCGGCCAGCACACCCGCGGTGTGCACGACCGCGGTGAGCGGCTGGTGCTCGGGCACCGCCCGGAGCACCGCCGAGAGCGCCGCGGCGTCGGCCACGTCGCAACGCGCCTGGACGACATGTCCGCCCAGCGCGGTCAGTTGCTCACCGAGCGCGCGGTCCGGCTCGCTCCTGCTGACGAGCAGCAGGTTGCGTACGCCGTGCTCGACGATGAGGTGCCTGGCCAGCAGCCTGGCCAGCGCGCCGTTGCCTCCGGTGATCAGGGTCGTGCCGTCACGGTCCCAGGCGCCGGCCTGTCCGAGGTCGAGGTCCCGCCGTGCCCTGGCCAGCCGGCGCGCGTGCGCCACCCCGGCTCGGACCACCAACTCCGGCTCGGCCGAGGCCAGCGCCGCCGGAAGCGCGGTGGCAGAAGCATGGTGCCCGTCCACATCGACCAGGTCGAACCTGCCGGGGTTCTCCGACTGGGCAGAACGCACCAGGCCCTGGACCGCGGCCACCGCGAGACCGGCACCGCCGTCCGTGCTCCGGGTGAGGAACACCAGGCGGGTGGCGGCGAGTCGTTCGTCGGCCAGCCACGCCCGGACCAGAGCCAGCGTCTCGGCCAGCGCGCCCCGAGGGGTCTCCGTACGCGACACCTCGACGACCACCGCCTCCGGCACCGCGGCCCCGGACCCGATCTCCGCGACCAGCGCGGCCAGGTCGGGCAGCGAACGAGCCCCGGTGGGCAGTTCGCCGGTGCCGAGCCGCACGCAGGCGACCGGAGCCGCCGTGAGCTGCTCAGGGACCAGGTCCACCTGGAACAGCGCGTTCGAGTGACCCCCGGCCGGAGCCGAGACGGGCCGCGCCGTCAGCGACTCCGCCGCCGCCACCGCCCGTCCCGACTCATCGGCCACCAGCACCGACACGGATGCCGGTCCCGTGCGGCGCAACCGTACGCGCAACGCCCGGGCGCCCGTCGCGAACAGCGACACTCCCGTCCAGGCGAACGGCAGCGCCCCGTCCCCGCTCGCGATGTGCAGCGCCGCGTCGAACAGGGCCGGATGCAGCCCGAAGGAACCGGCCTCGTCGTGGCGCTCCTCGGGCAGACCGACCTCGGCGAACAGGTCGTCCCCCCGCCGCCAGGCCGCGCGCAGTCCGCGGAACGCCGGACCGTACTCGAACCCGTCGTCGGCGAGCCGCTCGTAGAAACCGCTCAGGTCAACTGCGTCCGCCGACGCCGGCGGCCACTGCGTGAGCTCCTCGGCCCCGGCATCGACGGCGCGCGTCAGGACACCACTGGCGTGGCGCGACCAGACACCGTGCTCGGTACTGCCGTACACCCGCACTTCCCGCCGCCCGGCCTCCTCCCGCCCCAGGGACACCTGGATCTCGACCTGGTCCTGCTCGCGCAGGCTCAGCGGCGATTCGAGGGTCAGTTCCTCGACGGTGGGACTCCCGACCTGGTCGCCCACGTGCAGCAGGAGATCGACGAAGGCCGTCCCGGGCAGCAGGGCCGTGCCGTGCACGAGGTGATCGGCAAGCCAGGTGTGCGTCCGCAACGACAGGCTGCCGCTGAACACCAGCGTGTCCGGGTCGTCGGCGAGGTGCACCGAGTGGGTGAGCAGGGCGTGGCCGGGCGCGTCGGCACCCCGTGGCGCGCCGGGCGTGTCCGCCAGCCAGTACCGCCGGTGCTGGAAGGCATAGGTCGGCAGCGCCTGCCGGTGCGCGTCCGTGCCCTCCCAGAAGGCGGGCCAGTCGACGTGCACACCGTGGGTGTGGAGCTGGGCGGCGGCGGTCACGATGCTCTGGGGTTCCGGCCGGTCCGCACGCAGCGCGGTGGCGAACACCGTTCCCTCGACGTCGTGCAGGCAGTCCTGCCCCATCCCGGAGAGCGCCCCGCCCGCTCCCAACTCCAGGAAGGAACGCACACCTTGGGACGCAAGCCGGCGCATGCCGTCGTGGAACCGCACGGCTTCCCGAACGTGCCGGGCCCAGTAGTCCGGGGAGGACAACTGATCGGCAGTGGCGAGAAGCCCCGTCACGTCCGAGACCACCGGGACCCTGGGCGGGTGGAACGTCATGCCGGCGGCGACGCGTCGGAACTCGTCGACCATGTCGTCCATGTGAGCCGAGTGGAAGGCGTGCGAGACGCGCAACCGCTTGGTCCTGCGGCCACGGCGCTCGAACTCCTCCTTGATGCCGAGCACCGTCTGCTCGTCACCGGAGATCACCACGGCCGACGGTCCGTTGACCGCGGCGATGGACACCCGGCCGCCGGCCGCGGCCACGAGCGGAGCGACCTGGTCCTCGGGCGCCTGCAGGGCGACCATCGCCCCGCCCCGGGGGAGGGCCTGCATGAGTCGCCCGCGAGCCGCGACCAGTGCGCACGCGTCCGGCAGCGAAAGGCATCCGGCGACATGGACGGCGGCCAGTTCGCCTATCGAGTGGCCCAGCAGGAAGTCGGGCTTGAGGCCCCATGAGTCGACCAGCCGGAAGAGGGCCACGGAGATCGCGAACAGTGCCGGCTGGGTGTAACGGGTCTCGTCGAGGAGAAGCGCCAACTCCGAACCGGGTGCCGCGAACATCACCTGACGCAACGGGACGTCCAGATGGGGGTCGAATGCGGCGAGGACCGACTCCAACGCCGCCGCGAACACGGGGAATTCCTCCGCGAGTTGCTTCCCTGCCCCCAGCCGCTGGCTGCCCTGCCCGGGAAACAGGAACGCGGTCCGCCCGGCCCGCACACTCGTGGTCGGGGCAGTGCCGAGCGCTGCCAGCAAGTCGTCCCGGGTCTCTCCGACCACCATCGCCCGGTGCTCGAAGTGGGTCCGTCCGACGGCCAGGGTGTAGGCGATGTCTGCGGGGTCGAGTCCGGGGTGGGTGTGGAGGTGGGTGCGCAGGCGTTCGGCCTGGTCGTGGAGTGCGTCCGGGGTGCGGCCGGAGAGCAGCCAGGGCACTACGGCGTTACGTGCGTGGGCAGTCGGCTCGACGGGCGGCGCCTGCTCGATGATGACGTGTGCGTTGGTCCCCGAGACGCCGAAGGAGGAGATTCCGGCGCGGCGCGGGCGCCCGGTTTCGGGCCATGCCCGTGCGGTGGCGACGAGTTCGATGCCGTCGTTCCACTGCGCATGCGGCGAGGGAGTGTCCACGTGCAGTGAGGCCGGGACGGTTCCGTGCTGCATGGCCTGCACCATCTTGATCACACCCGCCACTCCGGCGGCGGCCTGGGTGTGGCCGAGGTTGGACTTCAGCGACCCCAATAGCAGTGGCGCACCGGGCCGTTCCCGCCCGTACGTCTCCGCGAGCGCACCGACCTCGATCGGGTCGCCCAGCCGGGTCCCCGTCCCGTGGCCCTCCACCACATCGATGTCGCCCGGCCGCAGCCCGGCAC
Organism: Streptomyces sp. NPDC021093; assembly: GCF_044333135.1. Lineage (NCBI taxonomy): Bacteria > Bacillati > Actinomycetota > Actinomycetes > Kitasatosporales > Streptomycetaceae > Streptomyces > Streptomyces sp. NPDC021093. The sequence goes on from NZ_JBIRQJ010000002.1 coordinate 450,331, forward strand.
CGGCCAACGCCTGCCGTACGACCCGCTCTTGTGCCCGTCCGCTGGGTGCGGTGAGTCCGTTGGACGCGCCGTCCTGGTTCACCGCGGAACCCCGTACCACCGCGAGTACCCGGTGCCCATTCCGTACCGCATCCGCCAGCCGCTCCACGACCAGTACGCCCACACCCTCGCTCCAGCCGGTGCCGTCGGCCGCCGCGGCGAAGGACTTGCACCTGCCGTCCGGGGCAAGGCCCCGCTGCCTGCTGAACTCCACGAAGATGCGCGGGTTTGCCATGACGGTGACGCCGCCCGCCAATGCCAGGGAGCTCTCACCCGACCGCAACGACTGCACCGCCCAGTGCAGCGCCACCAACGACGACGAGCACGCCGTGTCCACCGTCACCGCGGGCCCCTCAAGACCCAGCACGTACGACACCCGGCCGGAGGCCACGCTGCCCGCTGTGCCGATGCCGAGGTACCCCTCGATCTCCTCGGGCAGCGTGGCCACCCCGGAGCCGTAGTCGTGGTACATCACTCCGGTGTACACGCCGGTGCGGCTGCCGCGCAGTGAGAGGGGATCGATACCCGCGTTCTCGACGGCTTCCCAGGACGTCTCCAGCAGCAACCGCTGCTGCGGGTCAACCGCCAGGGCCTCCCGCGGCGAAATGCCGAACATCTCCGCGTCGAAGTCACCCGCACCGGCCAGGAATCCGCCCTCGGCGGTGTACGACGTGCCAGCCACGTCCTCGGAACTGAACAACCGGTCCAGTTCCCACCCACGGTCGTCGGGGAACGCGGACACGGCGTCCCCGCCCGACGCGAGCAGCTTCCAGAGGTCCTGGGGGTTCTGCACACCGCCGGGGAAGCGGCACGCCATCCCCACGATGGCCACCGGCGCCTGTTGGGCGTCTTCGACCTCCTTGAGGCGGCGCCGGGTCTGCCGGAGGTCGGTCGTCAGCCGTTTGAGCGTGTCGAGGATCTTCTTGTCGTCGGCCATCGGCTACTTCACGTCCTCTTCTGCGGAGAGGCCTTCGAGTTCGCCCTCGGCGAGTTCGAGCATCTCCTCGATGGTCGACACGTCGAGGTCGGCGTCGGCGTCGGACTGTTCGGGCAGCCAGGCCGCGGCGAGTTCCCTCAGACGGCGGACCAGGGCTTCGTGCCGGGCGTCACCGGGGGGTGTGCGCCGCAGCTCGGCTTCGACTTCGTCCAGTCCGTCGCCGGTGGGACTGTCCTGACTCTCCAGCAGCCCGGCGAGCAGGTGCTCGGCGAGCGCCGACGGAGTCGCGTAGGTGAAGACCACCGTGGTCGGCAGTCGCAGACCGGTCGCAGTGCTCAGACGATTGCGCAGCTCCACGGCGGTCAGCGAATCGAAGCCCAGCTCCATGAACGCCCGTTCCGGATCGATCGTCGCGGCTTCGTCATGACCCAGGACGGCAGCCACCTCCGCCCTGACGAGTTCGTGCAGTGCCGGCGCCCGCTCGGATTCGGGAAGCGCCGTCAGCCGCGCCGCCGACCAGCGGGGGTCGGGCCCGGCCGCGCCACGGCGTACGGGCACCCGGATCAGACCCTGGAGTACGGAAGGAACGCCGAGGTGTCCTGCCCGAGCACGCAGCGACGAGAGGTTCAGCTTCATCGGCAGCACCGCCGGGTCGTCCAGCGCCCGCGCGAGGTCGAACAGCGCCAGACCTTCCGCGGTGGACAGCTCCGTGACGCCGGCCCGTTCCAAGCGCCGTACGTCCGTGTCGCCGAGGTGTGCGGTCATGCCGGTGCGCTGGGCCCAGAACCCCCAGGCCAGGGCGATTCCGGGCAGGCCATCCTCCCGTCGGCGCAGTACCAGGGCGTCCAGCACCGCGTTGGCGGCCGCGTAGTTGCCCTGGCCGGGTCCGCCGAAGACCGCTGACGCGGAAGAGAAGAGGATGAAGTCCGACAGGTCGAGCCCCTGAGTGAGCGTGTGCAGGTTGAGTGCCCCGTCCACCTTGGGCGCCAGCACCGCCGACACCTGTGCGGGAGTCAGCTCCGTGATCAGCGCATCGTCAAGTACACCGGCGGCGTGTACGACCGCGGTCAGCGGATGCCGTCCGGGCACCGCCGACAGCACCTGCGCCAGCGCGTCCTTGTCCGCCACGTCGCAGGCGACGATGGTGGCCTCGGCACCCAACTCCCGCAATTCCTCCCGCAGTTCTTCGGCGCCTTCCGCGCGCGGGCCACCGCGGCTCAGGAGAAGCAGGTGCCGGACGCCGTACGTGGTTACCACATGACGTGTGAGCTCGGCGCCCAGCCCACCGGTACCACCGGTGATCAGCACGGTTCCCTCCGGGTCCCACGCCCGGCCGGTCCGTTGTCCGACCCCGCCCGTCCTGACCAGCCTGGGTACGAACAGCTCTCCCTGACGCACTGCCACCTGCGGCTCGCCGGAACTCACCGCGGCGTGCAGCTGCTTGTGGTCCTCGTGGGTGTCGTCGGCCTCGATCACGACGATCCGGTCACCGTGCTCGGACTGGGCGGAGCGCACCAATCCCCATACACCGGCGGTCGAGAGGGCCGATGTCCGGCTGGTGAGGAGCACCAGCCGGGGAGCGGCGAAGCGATCGTCGGACAGCCAGGTCCGCAGGATGTCCAGGGCGTGCAGTACGGCGGCTTGCACGGCGTCCGAGCTGTCGTACGTGCCATCGTCCGAGCCGTCGTCTGTGCCATCGACCGAGCCGTCCCCCGACCCGTCCCCCGACCCGTCGTACGTGCCGTCGTCCGTGTGAGCGAAGTCCCTCAGCGGGACGGGGACGACCACGACGCCCGGTGCGAAGAGGCCGGCGTCGATGTGCTCGGCTAAGTCCTCGAAGGTCCTGTAGGAGCGGTCTGCCACTCCGCTGTCCACCAGTGAGCCGGACTGCGGTGCCACATCGCCGACGACGGCCCACGGGCCGGTGTCCGGCATCAGCTCGCGGGCGCCGAGCTTCGTCCACTCCAGCTGGAACAGCGAGTGTCCGCCGGCGGACCTCAGGAGGTCGAGTTGCCCGGCGGGTGCCTTCCGTACCAGCAGGGAATCCACCGACAGCACGGGCCGCCCGGCCGAGTCCGTCGCCACCAGTGCCACGGCGTCGGGGCCCTGCGCGGTCAGACGTACGCGGAGCGAGGTGGCACCGGTCGCGTGGAGCGAGACGCCGTTCCACGCGAAGGGAAGCATGATCTGGCCGGAATCCGAGCCCGTACTCAGCAGCCCGCCCGCCACCGCCGCCTGGACCGCCGCGTCGAGCAGGGCCGGGTGCGACTGGTAGCCGTCCGCCTCCAACAGGCACTGCTCGGGGAGCTCCACCTCGGCCAGGACGGCTTCGCCGTCCCGCCACACCGACCGAAGCCCCTGGAACGCGGAACCGTAGTGGAAGTCGTCGGCGGCCAGTTGTGCGTACAGGCCGGAAATGTCGACCGGCTGCGAGCCGGGAGGCGGCCAGGCGGCGTTGCCGACGGCGACGTCCGCCGTACTGGCCGAAGCCGTACCGGCCGACAATGTTCCGACCGCGTGCCGCGTCCATCCCTGCTCGATCCCGGCGCGACGGGAATGGAAGCTCACCGAGCGGCGCGCGTCGTCGCCGGACGCGCCGATCACGAACTGGATGTGCACCTCCTCGTCCTCGGGCAGCACGAGAGGAGTCTCGAACGCCAACTCCTCGATCCGGTCGCAGCCCGCTTCCTCTGCCGCGTAGAGCGCCATCTCGACGAACGCGGTCCCCGGCAGCAGAACGGTGCCCAGCACGGCGTGGTCGTTGAGCCAGGAATGCTTACTTCCGGACAAGGCGCCGGAGAACACCAGCCCGCCTTCGGGCTGCGCCAGCGGGACGACATCGGTCAGCAGCGGATGGACTGTCGAAGCGTCCTGTGCGGCCACGTTGTCGAGCCAGTAGTGGTCGTGTTGGAAGGGGTAGGTGGGGAGTTCGATGCGTTGGGGGGTGTGGTGGGCGAGGGTGGTGTGCCAGTCGACGTTGACGCCGTGGAGGTGGGCTTCGCTGAGGGAGGTGAGGAAGCGGTCCATGCCTCCGTTGTCTCGTCGGAGGGTGCTGAGGGTTGTGGCGGGGGAGTCGGCGTGGTGGTCGAGGGTGTCCTGGAGGCTCATGCCGAGGACGGGGTGGGGGCTGATTTCGATGAAGACGTCGTGTCCGTCGTGGAGGAGTTGGCGGGTGGTGTCTTCGAAGCGGACGGTCTGGCGGAGGTTGCGGGCCCAGTAGGCGGGGTCCAGCTCGGTGGTGTCGATCGGGGCTGCGGTCACTGTGGAGTAGAAGGGGATGCCTGCGGACACGGGCTGCAGTCCTGCGAGTGAGGTGGTCAGTTCGTGTTCGATGCTGTCGACGTGGGCGGAGTGGGAGGCGTAGTCGACGGCCACGGTGCGGGCGTGTACTCCCTCGTTCGTCCGTGCGGTGACGAATTCTTCGACGGCGTGGACGTCGCCGGAGATGATCACTGAGCGGGGGCTGTTGACGGCGGCGATGGACAGTCCCGTTGAACCGGTGAGGTACTCAGCAACCTGGTCGAGTGGCAGGGATATGGAGGCCATGGCGCCGGAGCCGGCCAGTTTGTCGCGGATGAGCTGGCTGCGGAGGGCGACGATGCGGGCGCCCTGGTCGAGGGTGAGTGCTCCTGCCACGCAGGCGGCGGCGATTTCGCCCTGGGAGTGTCCGGTTACGGCGGAGGGGGTGACGCCGTGGGACTGCCAGAGTCCTGCCAGGGAGACCATGACGGCCCAGGAGGCGGGCTGGAGGACGTCGACGCGTTCCAGCATCCGGGCGTCGCTGAGGACTTCGGAGAGTGACCAGTCCACGAAGGGGGCCAGTGCCTGTGCGCATTCGGTCATGAGCGTGGCGAACACGGGGGAGTCTTCGATGAGTTCTCGCCCCATGCCCACCCATTGGGCTCCTTGTCCGGGGAAGACGAAGACCACTTCGCGGTGGGCGACGGCTGTCGCCTCGGCTGCCCACTCGGTGGGGTCCGTGCCCATGGCCACGGCCCGGTGTTCGAAGTGGGTCCGGCCGACGGCCAGGGTGTAGGCGATGTCTGAGGGGTCGAGTTCGGGGTGGGCGTGGAGGTGGGTGCGCAGGCGTTCGGCCTGGTCGTGGAGTGCGTCCGGGGTACGGCCGGACAGCAGCCACGGCACTACGGCGTTACGTGCGCGGGCGGGCGGCGGTGTCACGGGCGGCGCCTGCTCAATGATGACGTGCGCGTTCGTCCCCGACACACCAAAGGAGGAGACCGCTGCACGGCGCGGGCGCCCGGTCTCGGGCCATGCCCGTGCGGTGGCGACGAGTTCGATGCCCTCGCCCCACTGCGCATGCGGCGAGGGAGTGTCCACGTGCAGGGAGGCCGGGACGGTTCCGTGCTGCATGGCCTGCACCATCTTGATCACACCCGCCACTCCGGCGGCGGCCTGGGTGTGGCCGAGGTTGGACTTCAGCGATCCGAGCAGCAGTGGCGCACCGGGCCGTTCCCGCCCGTACGTCTCCGCCAGCGCACCGACCTCGATCGGGTCGCCCAGCCGGGTCCCCGTCCCGTGGCCCTCCACCACGTCCACGTCGCCCGGTTTGAGCTCGGCACCGGCCAACGCCTGCCGTACCACTCGCACTTGTGCCCGTCCGCTGGGTGCGGTGAGTCCGTTGGACGCGCCGTCCTGGTTCACCGCGGAACCGCGCACGATCGCGAGCACCCGGTGCCCACTCCGTACCGCATCCGCCAGCCGCTCCACCAGCAGCACACCCACACCCTCGGCAAACCCAGTCCCGTCGGCCGCCGCAGCGAAGGACTTGCACCTTCCGTCCGGGGCAAGGCCCCGCTGTCGGCTGAACTCGACGAACCGTGAGGGTGAGGACATGACGGTGACGCCGCCCGCCAATGCCAGGGAGCTCTCGCCCGACCGCAATGACTGCACCGCCCAGTGCAGCGCCACCAACGACGACGAACACGCCGTGTCCACCGTCACCGCGGGCCCCTCAAGACCCAGCACGTACGACACCCGACCGGACAGGACACTGGCGGCGCTTCCGGTGCCCAACTGCGCTTCCAGCGCGGCGGGGTAGCGCCTCAGCCGGGAAGCGTAGTCCTGCCCGTTGGACCCGATGAAGAGGCTGGTGTCGCTTTCCCGCAGTGCGGAGGGGTCGATCCCTGCGTTCTCGATGGCTTCCCAGGACGTCTCCAGCAGCAACCGCTGCTGCGGGTCCATCGCCAGGGCTTCTCGCGGCGAGATGCCGAAGAACTCCGGATCGAAGTTGTCGGAATCCGCTAAGAACCCCCCGTGTCGGGTATAGGTCGACCCTGCCTTTTCGCTGTCGGGGTGGAACAGGGTGTCGATGTCCCAGCCTCGGTCCTCCGGAAAGCCGGAAACCGCGTCCCGTTCCGAGACCACCAGGTTCCACAAGTCAGCAGGGCTGGTCACCCCACCTGGGTAATGGCAGGCCATTCCCACGATTGCCACCGGCTCACGACTGGCCTCGGTAAGTTCGCGATTCCGTTGTCGTAGGCGTTCGCTTTCCTTCACAGAGGCGCGTAGTGCGTTGATGAGCTGCTGTTCAGACATCGTTACCCCTGGCTCGTGACTCAGATGTTGCCGACGTGGTGTGCCATCTCGATAAGTGCGGCGAGATCAGCGGAATCCGCATCAGTACCGGCTGGCGCAGGTTCGTCCGGCGCGTTTTCAGGTTCCTTGGGTGGGGAGGAGTTCGGGAACAACTCGTCACACAGTTTCCGCGCCATCGCCTCGGCAGTGGAGTACTCGAAGACGGACGTGATCGGAAGCCGCAGACCCGTAGCCGCATTCAGTTTGTTGCGTAGCTGTACGGCATCCATGGAACCGAGGCCGAGTTCGGTGAAGGACGTCCTGGCGCCGATCTCTCCCGAGTCCACCTTGTATCCAAGGATGGCAGCGGTGTATGTGCGGACAACGTCCACGAGAGCGCGAATTCTTGCGTTTGTGGAGAGATTGGCCAACTGGTGCCGGAGTGATGCTTCCTCCGGCCTGTTGTCCTTCCTGTTCTCCTGCCGGGCACTCACTCTCCGGACCGGTTCGGCAGTTCCGAGCTTCTCGGCGGATATCGGCCGCAGCACCAAGGACTCCACCGATGCCACGGGGCGGCCTGTGGTCTGCGTGATGTTCAGTGTCAGGGTGTCCGGCTGCTGCCTTGAGATCTTGCACCGCAATACGGAGGACCCGGGCTCGTACAACGACACCCCCGTCCAGGCGAAAGGCATCCTGATCTGCTGCGCTTCCTCGTCCAGATCGGCGACCAAGAGAGATTGAAGGAGTGCGTCCAGCAGCGCCGGGTGCAGGAGGAAGGAGCCGGACCCACCGGCTTCCGGTTCGGGCAGCGCGACTTCGGCGAACACGTCCTGGCCGTTGCGCCACGCAGCGCGAAGGCACTGGAACGCCGGACCGTAGTCGTACCCGCGCCCGGCCAAGCCTTCGTAGGCGCCGCTCAGATCGAGGGCGGTGGCACCCGGCGGCGGCCACTCCTCCGCTTCGGTGGACTCGTCGGCGCCCTGCGCGGACGACCTCGCCATGCAGCCGACCGCATGCCGCACCCAGCCCGATCCGTTCTGGGAATGCACGCTCACCACTCGCCTGCCGTCCGTGTCCGGCGCGGCCATGGCGACCTGGAACTTGACCCTGGCGCCCTCGCGGAAGACCAGCGGCGCCTCCAGCGCCAGCTCATCGATCCGGTCCGCCCCGACTTCCGCGCCCGCCCGGAAGGCCAGTTCAAGGAATGCGGACGCGGGCAGGACCGTGACACCGCCGACCATGTGGTCGGCAATCCAGGGATGAGTGCTCTCGGAGAGACAGCCCGTGAGGAGAAGACCGTCCGTCTGCGCCAGTTCTACCAGCGCGTTGGCGAGGATGTGGTTGATCGCTTCCTGCCCCGCAGCGTCGACATCCGGCCTACGACTCCCCTTTCCGAGCCAGTAGTGGTCGTGTTGGAAGGGGTAGGTGGGTAGTTCGATGCGTTGGGGGGTGTGGTGGGCGAGGGTGGTGTGCCAGTCGACGTTGACGCCGTGGAGGTGGGCTTCGCTGAGGGAGGTGAGGAAGCGGTCCGTGCCTCCGTTGTCGCGTCGGAGGGTGCTGAGGGTGACGGCGGGGGTGTTGGTGTGGTGGTCGAGGGTGTCCTGGAGGCTGATGTTGAGGACGGGGTGGGGGCTGATTTCGATGAAGACGTCGTGTCCGTCGTGGAGGAGTTGGCGGGTGGTGTCTTCGAAGCGGACGGTCTGGCGGAGGTTGCGGGCCCAGTAGGCGGGGTCCAGCTCGGTGGTGTCGATCGGTGCTGCGGTCACTGTGGAGTAGAAGGGGACGCCTGCGGACACGGGCTGCAGTCCTGCGAGTGAGGTGGTCAGTTCGTGTTCGATGGCGTCGACGTGGGCGGAGTGGGAGGCGTAGTCGACGGCCACGGTGCGGGCGTGTACTCCCTCGTTCGTCCGCGCGGTGACGAAGTCTTCGACGGCGTGGACGTCGCCGGAGATGATCACTGACCGGGGGCTGTTGACGGCGGCGATGGAAAGACCTGCCGAGCCGGTGAGGTGTGCGCGTACGTCGTCAACTGGCAGGGATATGGAGGCCATGGCGCCGGAGCCGGCCAGTTTGTCGCGGATGAGCTGGCTGCGGAGCGCGACGATGCGGGCGCCCTGGTCGAGAGTGAGTGCGCCGGCCACGCAGGCGGCGGCGATTTCGCCCTGGGAGTGTCCGGTTACGGCGGAAGGGGTGACGCCGTGCGACTGCCAGAGACCTGCCAGGGAGACCATGACGGCCCAGGAGGCGGGCTGGAGGACGTCGACGCGTTCCAGCATCCGGGCGTCGCTGAGGGCGTCGGTCAGCGACCAGTCGACGTACGAGTCCAGCGCCTGCTCGCATTGGCTCATCAGGGTGGCGAACAGGGGGGAGGTTTCGATGAGTTCTCGCCCCATGCCCACCCATTGGGCTCCTTGTCCGGGGAAGACGAAGACCACTTCGCGGTGGGCGACGGCTGTCGCTTCGGCTGTCCACTCGGTGGGGTCTGTGCCCATGGCCACGGCCCGGTGTTCGAAGTGGGTCCGTCCGACGGCCAGGGTGTAGGCGATGTCTGCGGGGTCGAGTCCGGGGTGGGTGTGGAGGTGGGTGCGCAGGCGTTCGGCCTGGTCGTGGAGTGCGTCCGGGGTGCGGCCGGAGAGCAGCCACGGCACTACGGCGTTACGTGCGCGGGCAGTCGGCTTGACGGGCGGCGCCTGCTCGATGATGACGTGCGCGTTGGTCCCTGACACGCCGAAGGAGGAGATCCCGGCGCGGCGCGGGCGCCCGGTTTCGGGCCATGCCTGGGCGGTCGTGACGAGTTCGATGCCCTCGCCCCACTGCGCATGCGGCGAGGGAGTGTCCACGTGCAGGGAGGCCGGGACGGTTCCGTGCTGCATGGCCTGCACCATCTTGATCACACCCGCCACTCCGGCGGCGGCCTGGGTGTGGCCGAGGTTGGACTTCAGCGACCCCAATAGCAGTGGCGCACCGGGCCGTTCCCGCCCGTACGTCTCCGCCAGCGCACCGACCTCGATCGGGTCGCCCAGCCGGGTCCCCGTCCCGTGGCCCTCCACCACGTCCACGTCGCCCGGTTTGAGCTCGGCACCAGCCAACGCCTGCCGTACCACTCGCACTTGTGCCCGTCCGCTGGGCGCGGTGAGTCCGTTCGAGGCACCGTCCTGGTTCACCGCGGAACCCCGTACCACCGCGAGTACCCGGTGCCCATTCCGTACCGCATCGGCCAGCCGCTCCACGACCAGCACACCTACACCCTCGGCAAACCCAGTTCCGTCAGCGCTCCCGGCGTACGAACGGCAGCGGCCATCAGCAGACAGCCCTCGCTGCCGACTGAATTCCACGAAAGTCGTCGGGTTTGCCATGACGGTGACGCCGCCCGCCAATGCCAGGGAGCTCTCACCCGACCGCAATGACTGCACCGCCCAGTGCAGCGCCACCAACGACGACGAACACGCCGTGTCCACCGTCACCGCGGGCCCCTCAAGACCCAATACATACGCCACCCGACCGGACAGGACGCCGCCGGACTTTCCCGTGGTCAAGTGTCCTTCGAGCTCTCCGGGTACCTGATCGAGAGCGGATGCGTAATCGTGGTACATCAAGCCGGCGAATACGCCCGCACGGGTGCCGCGGAGCGAATGCGGGTCGATTCCTGCGTTCTCGATGGATTCCCAGGATGTTTCTAGCAGTAACCGCTGCTGCGGGTCCATCGCCAAGGCCTCCCGTGGCGAAATACCGAAGAAGCGCGGATCGAATTCCGCTGCTCCCTCCAGGAAACCTCCCCGCGTGGTGTAGCTGGTGCCTGCGTGATCGGGGTCTTCGCTATAGAGGCCAGCTGTGTCCCACCCGCGATCGGTAGGGAATTCCGTGGTGGCGTCCGTGCCGGAGGACAGCAGATCCCATAAACCCTCAGGTGACCGTACGCCCCCGGGATAGCGGCATGCCATCCCCACGATGGCGATGGAATCATCGGCACATAACTCGCCCTCGCGCGCGGAACTTTCTTGGCAAGACGGTGACTCGGCCGGAGTTTCCGTGTCCGTCTCCTCGCCGAGCAGCGTGAAGAGGTGCTCGGCCAGATCCCGTGGGGTGGGGTAGTCGAAGACCAGGGTGTCGGGCAATGAAAGGTTCGTGGCACCGCTCAACAGGTTGCACAATTGGACGGCAGCGATGGAGTCGAATCCGGCGTCCTTGAACGACTCATCCACCTTGACCATGTCCGGCTGTAAATAGACGAGCACCTGGGACACTTGAGTGCGTACCAGATCGACCACGGAAGGGAGATCCGGGAATCGCCGCATGGCGGAGCAGTCCTCGGGCGGGTTGGACAAGTTCTTCTGATTCACCTGAGCACCTCGTCGAGAACATCGATGTCACCCCGAGATCGCAGGGCGAGGGAATCCGTGGAATCCGTAACGGTGAAACCTTCAACATGGCCCGTACGACGGCCAGTTGTCCGGCGCGATAAGGCAGGTCTGGTCTTAGCGAGGCGGCAGGCCTGTTCGAACGGTGGAGATCGGCATGTCGAACGAACACGGTCGGCTGCGACCGTCCCACGGGGGGATGCCGTCCCGCCGGGAGGTGCGGTATGAGGGCCCGAGTTGGTGAGGTGCACGCCGCTGATCGCGTAGCCACCCACGGAGGATCAGTTGGTCCACTTCCCACTGAGGGTCCAGCGGGTCCCCACCGCATGGTCGGCGCCGATGATGAACTCCCGCTTGGAGCCGCCCCCGTGGCCGCAGACCTCCGCCGCCTGCGAGGTGAGGCCCAGACAGGCGGCGGCCGAGGCCGCCGGTGTGAGGATCTTCATCCTGTTCATGCACGCCACGCTAGTGAGGCTCGCTTACGTGCCACTAACGATCGGCTAACTCGTTCCACGGTGAGCCGATCCGCGCGCTCCGTGCTCGACTACAGCCAGTCCCGCCTCTTGAAGACGACGTACAGGCTCACACATACGACTGCCATCAGAAGAATGGCGAAGGGGTAGCCGAGCGTCCAGTGCAGCTCCGGCATGGTGTCGAAGTTCATCCCGTAAATGGTCCCACGAGCGTGGGTGCGAAGAGGATCGCCGCCCACGCCGAGATCTTCTTGAAGTTGTCGCCCTCGCGGGGCTGAACTGCAAGGATCGCGATCCGGGACGTGTTGACCTGCAGAGATGAGGGTTTCCGATGGTTTCACCCTGACGTCGACTTACGGGGCCGATTCTCCCCAGGCGCTCCCGAAGGCGGCTTTTCTCCCCAGATTCTTCCCAGCCAGCGGAGAGCGGGGCGCTGCTGGTAGGGGCGGAGACCAGTGCCGGAACGCAATACGCATCGCATCCGGGGCGTAGCTGGGCCAGCCAGGGCGGGCCTCACTCTGGCACAGCCACGGCCAGAAGCTCGCCGTCCCCGAGATGCAGCCAGCCCCGACCAGGGGAGATGGGCCAGCCAATGATGGAGTCGCTGGTTCTGATGCCGATCACGTCGCCCGTGTTCCGCTCTTGGGGGGATAGGAGCAGGCCACGATGGGCCTTCTTTGTCTCGCTGAGCCAGTCGAACCCGAGGGGGAGCTCGTCCTCGCGGCAGCCCACCACCAGCGCTGTCCCCTCTTCAAAACCGTGCTGTACCACGCTCCTTAGCAGCCGCCCCGCTTCGCACTTCTCCAGGACTTCTGCGTCATCCACCAACACGACTACAGGTTCTTCCGGAGAGGCTGACGACAGGGCCTCCTCCAGCTCGTCGTGCCCAATGCCGTCTCGGACGAAGCAGGTCACTACGCCACTCTGACCAGCCAACTCTCGCAGCGGGGATGCTCTAGGCGCGGCCAATACGATCCGGGTCTTGGTGGCCAGCAGCGCACGCGCGATGTTCACGAGTGTCGTGGATCGCCCCGACCCTGATGGTCCCGCCACGACAAATGCCGGAGCAGTGCCGGCCGCGAGGTCGGGCCCGTACACGCGCCGCCCATTACCTCCGACGCCCGCGAGCGCCCACAACCGTGGTGTGGCCGGATCACGCATCAACCACGCTTCGTCGAAACTGATCCCGTCCGGCAACGCTTCGAAGCGGTGCTGTGCTTCACACGCCTCATGGGCTGCATCCCAGAGCCCAAGCAGCAGGACGTGATCCTCAAGACTCAGATGCGCTACGTGAGAGAACGCGACTATTGCCTCACGACGCGGTAGCTCGGCATGGGTGTACCAATGGATCCAGTCATCTGACGAAGTGCCAGTCTGCTCCCCCAGGTACGTGAAGGACCACTTTCGCTTGGTCCTGTGCTCATCGAGGCAACGGCGCAGCATGACCAGCTCGAGTCTTGCCGGAGAGGAGTCCACCTCGAACTCCCTGCTCTTTACCCCGTAGAACGTTGCGTTTGCCGGTCTGCGCTCGGCCGCCGCGTCAGCCAACCTGACGAACCCTTCACTGCGGCGCACGACACCCAAGAAGACTCTCAACGCATCCTTGTCGTCCCATAGGGCCTGCGCCGCGTTGATGATCAGCCCTTTGAGGGACTCCTCGGCATAGTTGATCCGCGCATCAGCCTGGTCGGCGTCGAGGGGGATCCCGTCGTCGGCTGACGGGTCTTGCCCATCTTGTTGGTCTGTGTCTCCGGCCTCTTGGGAGGGGGGTCCGCCCTCTGGCTCACTTGGGGCCTTCGTTGCATCCTCGCTGGCAGGAGCGGCGGCCTCAGACGGCGGATGTACTGATGCCTGCGCGACTGTCTCGTCGAATGCCTGCTTCCACAGACTCTTGAAGCGGTTGACTTCGTTCTCTGAGCCGCTGCGACCCGCGACCTGGGCCAGGACAGCGACGATGAGCTCCAGGCGGCCCAACCGGGGTAGATCCGGCTTCTGGAAGGTGTTCAACACCGCTTGGTGGTTCACAATCCAGTACTCCTGAGCGTCCCTTCCAATGCGGTCGCGGATGGTTCGCGCAGACGGAAGCCCCGCATCGAGCTGTAGTTCATGCAGCTCATCGTTGAGCTTCTTGAGGCCCGGGTGCCCCTGCAAATTGGGCCTTCTCCAGGACTGGACACTCGCCATCTGCTCCCCTCCCGTCAGCAGGCGTCAGATCCTGTCAACCAGATGAGGTGACAAGCGCGCAGGGGATTCTCGGTTTTCGGCCGAGATCGTCCCCGGCAACGGGCGTTCTTGGCCAAAGCCGTCAGGGGTTGTCTCGGATCGTCAAAGCCCGCTGTGAAGGGCTGACAGTGGATTCACATCCCAGTTCTTTCCCATACGGAAGGCGAATGTCCATGGAGCAGGCAAGTGTGCGCGTTGCTGTCCTAGCGCTGGTCGGTGTCCTCATCGTCGCCCTGGGCCTGTATGCCCCCGAAGTCGGAGCCGCCGTCGTTGGGGCTGCCACGGTGGTGACCCTCGTCGCCGAGCTCACAGCCCGTAAGTAGCCGAGCTTCCAGATCGGACTGCCTCGGCGAGAAGGGACATGACACGATGTGCCGATGCCCTCTGCCCGCGATCTTCCCGCCAGTAGCCAATCGGTCATGGAGATGCTGCTGCACGGGCTGGCGGGGAACCCGTCCGTGCAGCCAGAGGTCCTGCTGCGCTTGACGGCCGCGCGCATCGATCGATCCGTGCTAGCCCGCCGCCGAGATCTGCCCCCGACGGCGGCAGCGGCGCTGGCAACTGATCCCGACGTGACCGTGCGCTCGGATCTGGCCGCCAACCCGAACCTCCCGTCCGAGGTTCAGGCTGCGCTCGCTGTCGACGAAGACCCACGGGTTCGTGGCCGACTGGCTGAAGGAGCGGAGTACTTCACGACCGTCGGTGTACACGGGCATCATTTCCCGGACCCGCTTCCGCGTGAGGTCTTCGAACTGCTTGCCCGCGACCCGGAACCGAAGGTCCGCCGCGCCTTGGCGTTCAATCGCCATCTGCCCGACGATGTGCGGGCCGGGATGCTCGATGACCCGGACCCGCGCACGGCCGCGATCGCCGCTTCCGAATGGCCCTCGCCACCCGCCGGCAGGATGACTGAGCTCCTGTCACGTGTGAGCGGTGCCTTCGGCAGGCAGATGCTTCTGCTACGCCTCGACGGTCCGCTGCCCCGGGCCGCGGCACGAGCGATGCTCGCAGACATCGACTCCGCACTGGACGATGCGTACGGTAAGGGCCTGGTGGTGCAGATCGCCGAAGTCGCCGACTTGGATGCCGATCTGGCCGCCCGCTTCCTGGCCAGGGCGGATTCGCGCGCGGCGGTGGCGGCCAACCCGACGCTGCCGGCCGAACACATCGCCGACTTGGCGCACGATCCGGACAACCAGGTCCGCGCCGCGGTCGTAGCAAGGCGCGGCCTCGACCCAGTGCTGCGCGAGTCGATCCGGGTCGACTACGACGACGGCAGCAGCGACATCGTCGGCTGGCTGCTCACCGCAGACCTGTCGGAACACGAGCTTGTGGCGTTGGCGCGAAGCCGCCACCAGATCTTCCGCAAGACTCTGGCTATGCGCCCCGACCTGGCGGAAAACGCGGTCGACATCCTCGTCAGCGACGAGAGCTTCGCGGTGCGCCTGTTCGTGTGCGAGCGACAGCCGGAGGCCCCCGGATGGCTGCTCGCGCAGATCGCCGCGCAGTGGACCAGCTACAGCCGCTGGGACATGCTGGCCCACAAGAACTTCCCCGCCGACGCCGCCACCCGCCTGGCCCGCTCTGACGATCCCCACGACCGCGCAGTTGCAGCGGCCCATTCCGGCCTGGCAACCGGGGTGATCGACGCACTGCTCGCTGATGACGCTGAGGCCGTGCGACGTCGTGCCGCGACGAACCCCACCATCCCGGCGAATCAGCTGATTGGACTGCTCGGCATGGCCGATCCCGCCATCGTCGCGGGGGCTGCCACGAACCGAGCCCTCCCCGCGGCCACTGTGTGTCAAATACTCGATCAGGCCGGGCTGTGACGCACCACCACCTGGCAACCCCGCATGAGGGGCCGGAGTCGCAGCGTCAATCGGCGATGTCAGACAGTCGACGATTGCCCCTTGGAGTTCTGCACGCGGCACGGACCTTTCGAGTGGAGCTCAAGTGTCGCGCGGCCCAAGCGAACCGTAGGGCGGACGGAGTCACCGTGCGTCAGGCGGGATCGTGTTCCTCCCAGGCCAGTACCTGGACTGTCTCGAGGGGCCAATGACGGTCTCTGTTCCTATCGGGGCGTCGAGCCTCCGCCTCTTGTACGAACTGCTCGTTCCAATGAGCCTGTTTCCGGTGGAGCGCAGGTCGGGACAATCGTCCGATGGCGGGATGGCAGGCTGCGACGACCTGTGCGAGGACGAGTGCGGCTTCGGCATCGCAGGAGGGATCACCGGGGCGTTCGTGCGGGATGCCGTACCACTCGGCGACGGCCTCCAGGGAACGCGGACCGGAACGGAAGGGTTCGGCGTGCCGGTCCAGGACGAGTGGGTCGCAGATCGGTGACAGGCCGTTGGCCAGGCGATCGGACAGCGGCGCGAGCCCGTGCCGGAGTAGTTCCGTCTCCAAGGAGGTCAGCACGAACGGGGCGTGCCAGACCACCAGAGGCTCCTTGGTCACCAGATGCCCGACGAGCGTGGTTGTCAGTTCCTCCAGTACTTGGGCGGCAGGCTCCCCGCGCGTACGTGCGTGCTCCACCGAGATGCCGTGATTCTTGCGAGGTGTGACAGACAGCGGGCCGGGACCAGGATCGATGAGCCAGGTCCGCTCCGTCCCGTCGCTGGTGCGCAGCGCGGCACCGAGGATCCGGTCGACGTTGTATCGGTTTCCCGTGGTCGCGATGTCCAGGGCCATGAGGCGACGTCGGTGCCAACCCAGGTGGTGACGGCGGGGTGGCGGTGCAGGCTCGCGGACATGTTCGCAGTGGTACACGTCCCATCCGCCGAAAGCGGTGTCCACGAGTACACCGAGCCCTGCTGGAACGATCGAGCCACAGACCTCGCACTCCCCGTCTCTCCGGTTGGGCCGCATCGCGGAGGTGTCCGACGTGGTGCCGTCCGGATCGGGTGCCGGGGCGTGCGCTGGGTGATAGACCACCCAGCCACCCCATGCGCTGCGGAGCAGTACTCCGGCCTCGGCTGCGACTTCCGCGCCGCACCGGGCGCAGCGACCCGCGAATCGGTTCGTTCGAACTTGACTGTTCATTGGCCACCTCAATGAGGATCCAGTGCTGCCGGGTCAGTACCCGCGGTCGTAGATCTCCCGTAGCCACGGTTCCAGGACGGCGGGCATCCGCGCCAGCGTGTACCGGAAGGCATCGCCGGACGGCCGGGATGGCAACCACGGGTGTGGCGGTAGCGGATCATCCCGCTCCACGCCGGTTGGCAGTCCACCGATCGTCGGCAGCCGTGTGTGGTGGGGCGGGGAGGCCAACTCGGCCCAGAGCGTGGACTCGACGGGCACAGCCACGGCGCCGCTGCTCGGCTGCCACATCTCGCCGGTCTGCGGATGTACCGGCACCAGCACCAGATCGGCGGTCGGTTCGCCGCGTCCTGGTCCGGCCAGGTCCAGCCGCTTCGCGCCCTCCCCTGAGGGCAGTAGCTTGGCGAGGGCCGGGCCGAGGAGCTCGGCGACCGGTCCGGGCGCCACCTCTAACGGATAGCCCCTGGCGGCCACCACCATGTGGGCGAGGGCCACGCCCGCTGGGATGTCCCGGTATTCGCTGAGGTGTTGCCACAGTGCGCCGGTGGCCGGCAGCTCCACCCAGTCCATGATGGGCCGCTCCGGCGGGCCGGGCAGCCGCACCACCGCCTGCGGGAGGATCCGGACGACCTGCCAGCCACTCTCGTCCACGGCAGGTGCTCGCTCGCCACCACCAACCCCGACGGGCCGAGGCACTGGCTCAAGTCTGGATACCTTGACCGCGTTGGTGAGCGCGACCTCGCCGCCTTTCACCTCTGCCTCGCCGACAACCCCTCGCTGTCACCGGCCTACGTCGCCACCCACTCCGCGGAGTACACCGGCCTGTGGCGAGGCGCATGATCGACGGCGCATGGGTGGTCGCGGAGGGCTCGACCTTCGACTTGTACGACGAGTAGCAGCACGTCGTCGACATCGACCCGAGCGCCGCCTCGTACTCCACCCAGCTATGGGCCGACGGACACCCCGGGATCGCACGCTCCGACAACACCGTGCTTGCCGGCATGCGTGGCGCGGCGAGCGCCTTAGGCTCCGGCCTGCTGCGCATCCACCGCTCATGCGCCAGCCTGCTCGACGAGCTGCCCGGCTAGGTATGGAGCGAAGAGGCCGCCGCCCGAGGCGAGACCGGCCCGTGTAGAAAGACGATTACAGCGTCGACGCGCTGCCCTGCCCCTGTCCGTCAATGTGCAACGATCCCACGCTGCCGGTCTGGATGACCGTGCCGTGCTGTACGCCGCCGTTGATGACGTTGTGTACGTCTCCGCGCCTACGCATCCCTTCGGGCGTCAACTCTTCCAACAGAGCGCGCAGCTCGGCGGCTGCTGCCGGATCGTCGTGCAAGGTGCGGCGCAGCCGCGTGCGCCAGACGCCCTCAAAGTCGGCCGTAGCTCCTGGGACGTCGATATCGGCTCGGTACTCCTCCAGTTCGCCCTCGACGACCTCCTCCTCGCCTGGCCGGCCACGTGTGAAGAAGGCCGCGACGCGTCGGCGCGCGCCCAGCCGTCCGTTGCCATCTGCTGGACCAGGGTGGTGGCCCCTGCGGCGGCCAAAGCGGCCAACTCCGGTTCCACGTAGGCTCCTTCCGTAAGGCGCGAGCCTCCACGGCATCTCTGCCGCTTCTACCGCTTCGAAGCAGTCACGCCGTGGAGGCCAACGTCCCTTCGGTTGATGCGCTGTGGTATGCGGTGCACTCCGCCGCCCAGGAGGGGCGAGAGCTGCTCACCAATGCCGTCGCTTCTTCGGAATCCTGATCGTCTTGCCGGCTTCCGCACGTTTGATGATTCGCGTGCAGAAGATCCAACCGCTTGCCGAGATGGAGCCGAACACCAGGCCGCCCACCTCGTAGGTCACAGGCCAAACACGCAAGTGCCCAAGCACCACTGCCACACCTGCAGCTAGCAGAAGAGCCGCGTTCGTTTGCCGCTTGCGTCTGATGACTCGTACGTAGTGCCCGAACCGCCGCTGGTCGGCCGCTGCCTGGGCCTCTTCAGCATCAAGTATTCGTTTCTGCCTCTGCCCCCAACGGCGTTGCGTCTCCTGAAGCGCAGGATCAACTGGCGGTCCCGAGATCGACACATTGCCGTTGATGGCACCCGCCTGCACGACGTGCCCCCCGATGTTGCTGCTGCTCATCTCATTGCGTGTGGACGGATGTTCACTCATGCGCCGGAAGATACGCCCGCTGCCCCACTGATCACTACTGGAGGAATCATGTCTCTGCCTGTGGACGTCGCATGGCCGCCGTTCCAGTGGACGCCGATCTACCGGCAGATGCGCATTGATGACGCGTGGTACTCCGGTGACCGGCACCGGCTCACCGAGGGCTACCAGCATGAGCCGCATCGCGGGGACGGGCGCCGCCGTCTGTGGGCCCGCCACCGTCAGTAGCAGCCCGGCAAGGGCGACGGACATCTGCACGTCCCGCTCGCCGGCGGCATCGCCACCGCGTCCGCCGATCTCTTCTGCCTCGCGGCGCGCAGGGAGTAGTCGACGCACTTGGTACGGCCGTGAAGTTGGAGGTGTTCGACGCGGTTGCCGAGGCGTACAACGCCGGCACTCGCTCGGGTCTCGCCGAGCTCGGCGCACTGCACGACGACCTGCGCCGTATCGTCGAGATGTCGCCGAACACGAGGGCGGTGGACCGGCTCGCCGCCGAGGCCGTCGACCTCGTCACGCAGACGCCCACCGGGATTCTGCGGTCGCCGGGCAGCTCGCCGACCGGGCCGCCGTCGATGATGCGCTCGCCCCGGACGTCGACGTGGACGCTTGGAACAGTCTTTCCGTCGACTGGTACGCGGGCACGTCCACCACTGAGCGTTGGAGTGGAGCCGAGCCGCTCGGCAGGTGTGGAACAGCAGGTGTGGAACAGCAGGTGGGGGCGGCGATTGCCTACTCATCAGCGCAGCGCATGATCCTCAGATTCTCCCCAGGGATTGAGAGTGGCCCCAAGTGGTATTGGCGTCCACGACGTTGATCAAGATGTTCGAGCCTGCTACTACAGCCAGTCCCGCCGCTTGACGATGAAGTACAGGCTCACGCACACGACCGCCATCAGGCCGATCGCGAACGGGTAGCCGAACCTCCAGTTCAACTCCGGCATCACGTCGAAGTTCATCCCGTAGATCGTTCCCACCAATGTGGTGCAAACAGAATGGCCGCCCAGGCCGAGACTTTCTTGAACTCCTCGCCCACGTGCCCCTGAGCTGGGCTTTCGGGTGCTGATAAGCCTCTGACCTGCGAGGACGTATCTTTCAGGTCCTTTTAAGTTCGGGCGGTCCTACGCAGCCGATTCTCCCCAGGCGCTCCCCAGCGACGCTCAAACTCCCCAGAGTCTCCCCAGCAGTGGCCCTTACGGACGTCGCCACCTAGCTGCCGCATCTGATGGGTTCGTTTCGGCGACGAGGCGGAGCCTGGAGGCACAGGAGGGGGGACACCGCGGTTGTCCAGTGTGCCGTGGGTCCGAGCGTACGTAGGAGGACGGCGGCGTTCTACTGGCGCTGCCAGACGGGCATGCAGCAGTACCACCTGGGGCCCGCCGGGAACCGGGCAGATCGTCCAGGGCGAGGACGGTCTATTGCGCGTCCGGCTCGGTGTTGCACACCACCAGCACCGTCTGCGTGTCGTACAACGAGGCGATCGGGGCTGCCAGTTGCTGCGCCTTTGCGTCGAGTCCTGCGGGTCGTGCCCGCGCTGGCCGTGACGGATGCCGACGTCGAGTTGCGGGCGCGGGAGCTGTTCAGGGGCGGTGAGGTGGTCGTGGTACTGGTCGTGGCATCGACGAAGAGCCACCCCAGATAGGCGAGGGTAAGGCCGATCGGTTCCTGTCCGGTACCGAACAGGTAGGTGTTGACGAGACGCTTGGCGATCGCCCGGGCCAGGGGCTTCGGACGTCGATTCTCCACTGCACCCTCGACGTTGACGGCGATGGCGGTGAGGGCGAGCTGGCCGTGGGTTGTCATCTGGCCGCGGTAGCGGCACCGGCGAATGCTGTGGCTGTGGGCGAACTTGTTGATCGTGCCCTTGATACCGGATCGCATGGCCTAGTGCCGACGTCACCTCCGGGAAGCCATTGGTCTGCTGCCAAGGACACCAGAATCGCTCCATATGCTCAGGGGCAGAACGTGGCTGCCTCTGCAGTGGTGATCGGGAGCTCTTGGAGGGCGTAGAACCTGAACGTTGTGTTCCACGGAAGGTCCTCGACGGGGGTGGCCAGGCTGATGTGGGGGAGTCGGTGGAGCAGACGGCCGAGGGCGAGGGCAATCTGCATGCGGGCGAGGGGTGCGCCGAGGCAGTAGTGGAGTCCGTGGCCGAGAGCGAGGTGGGCCTGGTCCGTACGGAAGATGTCGAAGCGGTGTGGCGCGGTGTACCGCGTGGGGTCCCGGTGTGCGGCAGCGAGCGAGAAGAGCACCGTGTCGCCGGCGGGAATCCGGACGCCACCGATCTCCACCGTCTCGGTGGGGAAACGGCGGATGGCAGTGTGGTTGGGATGGGCGTATCGGAGGAGCTCCTCGACGGCCTGGGGCATGAGCTCCGGACGGGCGCGCAGGGCAGCCAGCTGATCGGGGTGGGCGAGGAGTGTGAGCAGCCCGTTGCTGATGAGGTGCTGGACGTTCTCGCTTCCGGCCATGAGGAGGAGGAAGGCAAGGGAGACGAGCTCGTTCTCGGAGAGACGGTCCCCCGCGTCCCGTGCCGCGATCAGGTCGGACAGTATGTCGTCGCCCGGGGCGGCGCGCCGCTGAGCCACGAGGGAGATGAGGAACTGGTGAATGCTGTCGATGGCGTGCACGAGTTCATCGCGCGTGGCCGGGGTGAGCATGCCCGAGACCCATCGGCCGAACCGCTCCTGGTCGGCTGGCGGCACCGCGAGAAGAGCCCCGATGACGCTCAGGGGAAGAGGTTTGGCGAACTCGGCCACCACGTCGGCGCTGCCTTCGGTGCTGATGCGCTTCTCAAGCTGGTCGAGGAGCACATCAACGGATGCCTCGATGCGGGGGCGCAGGATTTTGACATGGCGGGGGGTGAACCCCTGAGTCACGAGGCGACGCAGCCGCAGGTGGTCGTCTGCGTCGAGATTGAGGAGGTTCGCGTCCAAGGCAGGGGGGAGTGAGAAGCCCTTGAAGCCGGTTCCGGAATACCTCTTGTCGACGGAAAGGCGAGTGTCGGCGAGAGCGCGCCGTACGTCGGCCTCATGAGTCACCAGCCAAACGGGCGAGCCGTCTGGCAGCGCGACGAGGTGCACGGAGCCCTGCTCGCGCAACCGACCGTAGACGGCGTGGGGGTCTGCCTGGAAATCGCTGCCGAACGGCTGGGGGAGAGGCGCCGCCGCTGTGGTGCTCTGTGTCATGAGGTTTCCTTGCGTGGTGCGTGGGTGACCGTCGATGTGGCGTGCCCGGCGGATTGGATGGCGGTGGGTGAAGGCATGGCCCGGGCGAGTCTCTGCTGGAAGGCTAAGGGCTCGCAGAGAATTAACTTGCTGGTGCTGGGACTTGACGCCCCAGATCAGCGAGATGCGAGCACGCAGGTTGTTCTTCTGCGAGCCCTAACGAGCTCGTGCACGGTAAGCGGTGAGGCGTCGAGAGGTTGCTCGGGCTGCGGGTTTCACCTGCGTGGTTCCGATGTCAGGTCTACGCTCTGTCGATGGCTGAGTAGATCGGCGATGGCTTGGACGGTGTCGCTCACGTGTTCTCGGCGGCCGAGCTGACGGGCCAGCGCCCGCCAGTTCCTGAGGTGTGTGATGCCATGCTCGGGGATACGCCGCGATGAGTGTGCCTTGCGTTGGCGTTCGCGCATCTCCTGGTACGAGGCGGGGGCGTTCTTCTTGAACTTGCGGTGCGGAGGCGTCACCACCCGGCCACCGGTCTGAGCGCCGAGGCCTTGCTAGTCGGCGTCCGCGAGGATCTCCCCACCGGACCGTCGGCGAGGAGCCCGACCAGGCCCAACTGGCGGGCGTGAGTGATGTCCGGTTGTGGGCAGGGTGGGGCCGCACCACGGCACACGTCCTGCGCCGTCTGTGGCCACCATGGTTCTCACGGCGTTCTGCTTGTTCTTGCCGGAGAAGAACTTGTCCCGGCCCTTGCGTCCGGCCGCGGGTCGCCGGACACGGATCTCCATGCCGTCGATGATCTCGGTCTTCCCGTTCTTGCCGAGGTGGCTGACGACCTCGGCAAGAGTCCGTAATCGGACGCCGGGGCTGACGGTGCAACCTCGCTCGGCGAGCAGTGGCCGCACCTCCTTGACGGCTCGGGTGATGGTGGAGTGGTCCACATCGAACCAGCAGGCCAGCACGTCATGGGTGGCTCCATGGCGAAGATGGACCAGTGTGGCCAGCAGCCGGTCGATGAACACCAGCTGGTGCTTCGCGCCGGCTCCCACGGCTCGCTTTCGCGGCCGGGAAGCAAGCCTGCTCTGGTGACGCGCATGCCACAACGGACTGATCTCGCCGATGAGTTCACCGATCACATCGGCCGTCAGGCCGGAAATCCGTCGGTTGCTGACAATCGCTGCCCGAGCCACATTCCCCACCACCCCTCCATAGTCGGCCATGGAGAGCTCGACGCCTCACCGCTTACCGTGCACGAAGACGGTCTGCCAGCGATGCCGTTGGAGCATGAATCAGACGGGCCAGCGTGAGAGAGGAAGACAGCCGCTGCCGCTTGCCACGCTGGGGTGTGTCGCGCACGAGCTGGACATACCGATCGTGCTGGTGAAGGAAGTTGAGGATGGGCTCGGCCTGCGAGACGGTGTCGGCCTAGTGCTCCAGTTGCAGATCGCTATTCCTGCTGGTCAGGGCGCGACAGTAAGTTGCGGCGGCCCGTTGTGGCTGTCGCGCAGGACGATGTGCGGCCTGGCGTCTGGTCGGAGGAATTGGGAGAGCTGCTGGTGCGGATCGGTCACCGTTTCGGGCGGGGGCCCGCCCTGCCGATGAGGCCGGGCCACGCGTGGGATTGGAATCGTGCCCCCGCGAGTGATCTCCGGCGTGAAGATCACAAAGTGCGGCTTCTCTGCTGCAGACTTTGATCTCTTGCGGCGGGAGTATGCGGACTAAGAGGGCGGACCGGCAGCCCCCTGGTGCTTCGCGCGCTGTGGGCCAACCGGAAGGAGCGCACGGTGACATGGGACACCTTGGCTTTGGGGATCCCCTTGCTCTTGGGTCTCTTGGTGCTTCTGCTGTCCGAAGTCCGTGTCGTGCTGACGCGTCTGACCGCTGTTGTGCGCGCATGGCGCGAGTTACGGGCGGTGCTGCGCGAGCGAGTATCGGGGACGAGCCAGGAAGCCGACCCGCCGAGCGGACCAGGTCCTTGATCTGTGCTGCTGCAGCACATCCCGAGGACTTCGCCGCCGTCCAGAAGCTGGCCGACAGGTTCCCCAGGCTCCGTGGCGCGCCACGCTTCGTGCCTCGCCAGGAGACCGCCGCTCCGGGCCTGTACAGCAACGAGGCGCGGGACCGCGAGGTCATCGCCGAGCTGATGAAGGGGCTGAGGGCCACGGACGTTACGCCCGGTGCCTAGGAATGCCTCCGGTCTGTACGGGCCGGAGGCAGGGCGTGATCTGCGTCAGTCGCTGTCGGTCTCCGCACGCGGCACAGAGCCGTTGGGTGCGTGGATGTCGAAGGTCATCCTGTTCCAGCCCTTGGTGACGACATCGCGAGAAGAGCCCCGCACTGAGGGAGTGCCTGCCCTTCGTCATCTCGGCCGGAGTCCCCGACGTCCTCGCCTGGGTCTACTGCGAGTTGGTCCACCACCACGTCATCCACGTCGAATCAACTAGTTGATTCCCCAGGGAGTTGGCGTCTTCGCATCGCTGTGCATTTCCGGGCTCGGGTCCCGGTTCGGTGCGCGGCCACACCCTGAAGTGGGCTTTAGGAGAGCTTCAGTGAGCCGTCGTCATCGAACAGTCGTGACTGTGATGGATTCAGAGCGTCGTTCAGTCGGAAGCTGCCTTGTCACGAGTGCGCAGGCGGACGCCCAAAGCGAGGCGTTCACCGTGGTCGGCGCTTTGGCGGCACCGGTCCTGGGATGACGTCGAGGTCCATGTGCTCCTTGAAGAGGTGGACGAGGTTCGCGCCGTCGAGCAGTTCGAGGCGGCCGTGCTGGTTGGCGAACGCCTCGCTGGCCCGTCCGAACCAGGACGTCGTCACGAGGATGCCCTTGGCGGCCCGCTTGTGCTCCACGACGCCGGCGAGGGCGGAGACGGTTTCGAAGGACACCACGTTCTTGGTGCGCTTGGCCTGGATGATGCACAGGCCCTTCATCACAGGGTCGGTGTTCATCGCGACGGCATCGACACCCTCGTCCTTGGACGGCTGGGTGTTGACGCTGTCCAAGCCGATGGCCTCGAAGAGTTGCCGGATGAGGTGCTCGAACTCGGTGGGCGTCAGGTCCATCAGGACCGGGCGGCTGTCGAGGCCGGCTACGACGTCCAGGCTGTCCATGAGCCGGAACTTGCTCAGATCGAATGTGACGAGGGGACGCACCGGCTCCAGCTCGTAAGGGTTCGGTGAGACCAGCGAGCGCAGTCGCTTCAGGCAGGCTCGTGGATCCACCTGAGTCAGGACCAGCTCGCCGAACTCCTCCCTGCTCGCTTGGAGTGTGATCAGACACGGGTGCACCGCGCGCCCGGTGGCCCGATCGATGGTGGCGACGTGCCCGTTGAGGGCGATGGACTGAACGGCGCCTTCGGTGTCGGCGGTGAACAGCTCGTGGACGGTACGCAAAGCGGTCTGGGCGAGGACGGAGGCGTACAGCTCCTTGCGGTCTTTGTCCGGGCGTGGGACGGGGTTCATCTCGTCGCGGGTCTTCACGTAGCGGTACGCCCGAGCCGCAGGCACGACGTCTTCCAACGGCAGGTCGATCTGGACGAGCAGGTCACCGGTGTCCGCCTGGTACGACACCCGGTGCGCCTTGGGGAAGCCGTGCGGATACTTGGTGGCGGCCAGGGCCTGGTCGACAAACCACTCGACGGCTTCTACGTCCCGCTCGCGGTAGGCGCTGCGTCGTTCCTCCAGTTGACCGTTCCACTCGTCGATCCGGATGGCCTCTTGCTGGTTCTGCTCCCCGTGACGGGCACGGGCCCCGGCCAGCTTCTCGGCCCGCTTCCTCTCGTCCCGCGCGTGGTCGCGCAATGCTCGGTCGAACCGCTCACGGGCGGCCTCGACTTCGGCGTCGTACCCCTTGCGCCCAAAACCGAGTGCGCCGAGGAGACCGCGTGGTGGCTCGGGCTCATATTCCTCCCAACGCGGCAGCGGGACTGCCTTGGTTCGCTTCCTGGGCGGGATGAACGGCGTGGGGGTGAACTGCTGCTTGAGTCGGTCGAATGTCAGTGCGCTTCCGTCCAGTACGGCCGTCCGGAGAAGCGAAGACAACTGCTCGACGTCGTTCTCGACCACGTAGGTGCGGTCGATCGCCTCCTGTGCCCGGGCCGCTTCATAGGCGGCCTTCTCCTCGCGCGCCTTGCGTTTGGCCTCGGCCTCAGCAGCCTTACGCGCCTTCTCCTGCTCCTTGGCCCGCCGCGCGAGTTCCCTGGTATAGGGATCGTTCCCGCCCGCCCCACTCCTGCTTGCCACTGTGCCCCCAGGTCAGTGCATGATCCTTCGGCCGAACCTCCGCAGTATTTCTTACCCCCGGGGCAGCGTCAGTTGGCTCGGAAAGTGTGGCGATGTTCATGTGACATGGCCGGAAAGAGTCGCTATTGGGCTGCAAAGGAGCGAGCTCCTCGAACACCTTCGAGATGGGCATCGGCGACAGGCATCTCGTACGCAACCCCATGCGTGCCAAGTCGGTGCGGCGCCCCGACGTGCCGGGGGTCCGCCCAAGTCCATCCCCGGATGACCTAGTTCGGGCGTAAAGCAGCAGATGGGTGGCACAACAAATGCTGTACCACCCATTCTGTTGTGTGGACTCTACGGCGGTCGCCCGGGGTTAGCCCGTGAGGCTCTTGCGACGAACACGCAGGGAGTACGTCCGGATTCCTCCAGGGCGACCGCTGCTGCCCCAGCCGCCGCTCGTGGCTACGTCCCACCCCTGCTGTTCCTTCATCTGGGCGGCGAAGGTACGCAGATCGTGGATCTCGCAGCCGCAGTCCAGCGTGACGCTGACGCTGGTGTAGGGGCTTCGAGGGCTGTCCTTCGCGTAGGGGTTCGGCTCCCATTGCACTTCGTGTACGTGCTCCTTGAGGCCGGTGCGCTCCTCGTCGTGCTTGATGCCGTGGGCTTTCGCGTACTCGTCCAGGTCATCGATCACGAACAAGTGGCTCGACCACTCGCCGGGCCAGACGGCGTACAGGCGGGACTTGCCGACCACGGCCCGCTCGTACGCGGCGCGGTCGTCCCCGTGGGTCACCGTTCCGTCCTCGTGTACCTCGATGTAGCACGTCGTACGAGCGGTGTAGGGGAAGTCCTTCCCTGACTCCGCGGCACTTCTCGGTTCCAACTGATCCTCCCGGCCTACGCGGTTCCATGTAGCCGTTCAGTCAACACCCGGCGCGACGGCCTGCGCACGGAAGCCGGCGGAGTTGGCTGGGCGAGGCGTGTGGAATGGCCAGCGACGTGGACGGCGCTCTGCAGGTCCACATTTGTCTCGCCCGGACGGGGTCAGACGATGTCAGGGTCGTGGGACTCCTCAAGGAGACGGAGCGCGAGGTCATCGGCCCACTCCACTGCCCAGCTGCGGAGCCTGGCGACGGTGGCGTCGTCGAGGCCATAGGCGGTGAAAGCTTCAATGTCGGTCCACTCAGCGCCTGTGAGGTTGGCCTGCAGGTCCTCGCGCTCGACGCGGCCGCGGGCGTTCCGGGGGCCGAACTCCTTGAGCTCGGCATTGCTCCAGCGGTGGGAGGCTGCGAACACGTCGATCGGGTCGCGGGGCGCCCCGCGGTCGGCCAGGGCACGGACCTTCGTCCCGATCCCGTCCTCCTTCGCGAGGACGGGTCCGTACGGGCTCTGGGTGACCGGCCGCCAGAAAATCTCCTTGAGGATGTCGACCTCACCGTCAAGTCCGGTGGCCGGGTCGGTGATGGTGAAGCGGGCGGACAGTGGGGCAGTCTCCAGGGTCTGCACGATCCAGCCCAGGGCTTCCGGGCCCGCGCGGAGCGTGGCCGCGATCTCGGTCATGGGCGCCGGGTTCTCGGTGGCGACATCGAGGTCCTGGCGGGGGCGGTTCAAGAGGTGGTGCGCCCGTACTGCGTACTCGCCGGTGATTACCAGGGGGTACCGGGAAGCGGGTGCGATTACGTCCGCCAGGAGCCGCGTGTGCAGCTCGGGCATGTCCGTCACGCGGCTGCTCGGGCGAGGGGGCGAGCTGAGGGAAGGCGTCCTTTCCTACGGTGCGCACGGTGTGGCCGGCAAGGGTGCGAAGCACCGGCCCCAGGTGGAGGAGCAGGTCCTGGTTGAGGTAGTGGGGCAGGTCCTTGCGCAGGCCCTCATGGAGGACGGTGCGGTACAGACCCCTACGTTGGCGAGGCTTGCTCAGTTCGTACGAGGTCATCCCGGACCAAGCAATGTGCAGAGGTAGTTCGACAACCCCTTGGGCAGGGTCGTGCAGGTTGTCCAGCGCCCCCGGCAGACGGCGCTGGAACTTCTCCCGGTACAGCGCGAGGTCCTCGGTGACCGAGGCCGCGAGGTCGCTCGGCTGGGGTGTCGCGTGCTTGGGGCTTGAGGACATGCCTCCATTGCGGCGGGCCGTGAAGTGCCGGGGGCGGTGACGTGCGACCCCGCACCCAAGGGGGCTGGGGAGAGCTGGTCGGTCCGTAGGAGAGGCGAAGACTGTGGGTCATGAAGCTCGTTTGACGCTCTGATGAGCCCGCGCGCGTCCGAGCCGGGAAGTCTGATCGCTCGACGCTTCACGTGCCTCATGCACGTCCACATGTGCCCGACGACCCAAGACTTCTTGGAGCGTCGTGGCTCCTCGCGGCAGGGGCGGGCGCTGTGAGGCGTCGCCCTTGTTGCTCGCTGTGATTGGTCGCCGCGTCGCTCTGACGTGTAAAGGAAGTCGGTTGGCGGCGTCAGGGGCTGATGAGGCCCGGGTTCTCCCCAGATTCTCCCCAGCGGCTCCTCACGGGCGCTCTTCACTCAACTCCCGGGCGATGCGAGAGCGAAGGGCGAAGAGGAACTAGTCCCCTTCGAAGGGACTCAGAGCCAGTCCCGCCGCTTGAAAATAACGTACAAACTAATACAAACAATCCCCATCAAGCCGATGGCAAAGGGGTAGCCGAGTGTCCAGTGCAGCTCGGGCATGGTGTCGAAGTTCATCCCGTAGATCGTTCCCACCAGTGTGGGAGCAAAGAGAATGGCGGCCCACGCCGAGATCTTCTTGATCTCTTCGTTCTGCTCGAAGCCCGCTACCGCCAACGCCCGCATCTCCGCGTTCTGTTGCTGGGTGACGAGGGTCGCGTTGACGGTGAGGATGTCGGTCAGGGCCTGCCGGAAGCTGTCCACGCGCTCGCTGGTGTGGGTGACGTGGTCGGCGACGTCGCGCAGATAGCGCTGGAGTTCCTCGTCCGTACGGTATTTGGTGAAGCCCGCCATCAGGCCGTTCAGCATGCCGATCAGTGGGCGGGTGGCGCGCTGGAACTCCACCACCTCGCGGGAGAGTTCGTAGATGCGGCGGGAGACCTCGGGGTCGCCTCGGAAGACCTCGGTCTCGATCTCGTCGATGTCGGTCTGGACGCCCGAGACGACGGGGGCGTACCCGTCGACCACCGCGTCCAGGATCGCGTACAGCACCGCCTCCGGGCCCAGCGCGAGGAGCTCCGGGGTCTCCTCCATTCGGCGTCGTACGGCGGACAGGTCGGGGGCCGCGCCGTGCCGGACGGTGATGACGAAGTCATGGCCGAGGAAGACGTGCAGTTCGCCGAAGTCGACCTCCTCCGGGGCGTCCAGGTAGCGCGCCGCGCGCAGGACGACGAAGAGGGTCTCGCCGTAGCGCTCCAGCTTCGGCCGCTGATGCGCTTCGAGTGCGTCCTCGACGGCGAGCGGATGCAGGTCGAACTCCTCGGCCAGGGAGTGGAGTTCGGACTCGGTCGGCCGGTGCAGGCCGATCCAGGCCATGCCGTCCGGATGCTCGCGCAGCTGGCGGAACGTCTCGGCGAGGGAGTCCGGCGTGGCGACGCGGATGCCGTCGCGGTACAGCGCGGCGTTGACCACACTCGCGTGGTCGTGCGGATCGGGCTGCCGGCGCGCGGCCGGCTTCGGAGCGGGCGGGGAAGGAGCGGAGGTGAGGGCGGGCTGCCTGCGCCAGGTGCGCTTCTTCGCTGCCATGGAGTGGCTCGCCTCCCTCGTCGGTCCGCACGGGTGTCCACGACCAGCTGATCACGAAGCAGGATATACGGGCCATAACGCACCGGCGCGGTGAATGGGGGAACTCGGACTCCGGCTGTTGCGGACGCTCCTTGCGGACCGAACCTGTCCGCAAGGAGCGTTAACGTGCGCAGCATGACGACGACCGACGGCCCCCGCAGCGCCAGCGCATCCGCCTCCGGGGGTGCCCCCCTGCTGGGCCCCCGCGCCCTCAACCGGGCCACCCTCGCCCGTCAGCTCCTGCTGGCCCGTGCCGCGCTGCCCGCCAAGGACGCCGTGCACCACCTCGTCGGCCTCCAGGCGCAGAACACCAGGCCGCCGTACTACTCCCTCGCCGCCCGCCTCGAAGACTTCGACCCGTGCGAACTGTCCGGCCTGATGGCCTCCCGCGAGGTCGCCCGCATCGTCACCATGCGCTCCACCCTGCACACCCTCACCGCCGACGACTGCCTCGCCCTGCGCCCACTGGTCCAGCCGGTGATCGACCGCGAGCTGCGCGTCTTCCTCAAGCGGCTGCCGGGGGTGGCGGCGGACAGGGTCGCCGAGCTGGCACGTACGTTCGTCGACGAGCGCCCCCGCCCGCTCAAGGAACTGCGCGAGCTGCTGCTGGAGGAGTGGCCGGACGCCGACCCGCAGGCCCTGGCGACCGTCGCCCGCTGCACGCTGCCGCTCCTCCAGGCGACCCCGCGCGGGCTGTGGGGCGAGAGCGGCCAGGTCGCGCTGACCAGCTCAGGCGCCTGGTTCGGCCGGTCAGAGCCCGTCCCTTCGCCGGAGGAGGCCGAGCAGGTGCTCGACGCGACCGTGCTCCGCTATCTGGGTGCTTTCGGCCCCGCCTCCGTCAAGGACATGCAGACCTGGTGCGGCCTGACCCGCCTGCGTACCGCCTTCGAACGGCTCCGCCCCCGACTGCTCACCTTCCGCGACGAGCACGGCACCGAGCTCTTCGACCTCCCCGACGCACCCCGCCCCGACCCGGACACCCCGGCCCCGCCCCGCTTCCTCCCCGAGTTCGACAACCTGCTGCTCTCGCACGCCGACCG
Organism: Streptomyces sp. NPDC021093; assembly: GCF_044333135.1. Classification (NCBI taxonomy): domain Bacteria; kingdom Bacillati; phylum Actinomycetota; class Actinomycetes; order Kitasatosporales; family Streptomycetaceae; genus Streptomyces; species Streptomyces sp. NPDC021093. Next base: position 481,263 of record NZ_JBIRQJ010000002.1, read on the forward strand.
GACCCGCGTCGTACCGCCCGAGTACAAGAAGCGCACCTGGTGCGGCAACTTCGTCTACTGCACGTTCCTCGTCGACGGCCTCCTCGCCGGAATCTGGCGGCTGGAGGAGTCGACGAAGGCCGATGCGGCGACCCTGACCGTCGAGCCCTTCGCCCCCCTCACCCGCGCCCAGCGCGCCGAAGTGACCGAGGAGGGGGCGAGGACGCTCGCCACCCTGACCTCGGCCGCTGCGCAGGACGTACGGTTCGGCGAGTTCTACGGAACGAAGGGCCAGTAGGGCCAGTAGGGCCAGTAGGGCTTCAGGGCCACCAGCACTCCAGTGCTAGAGCCCCACGTCCCTCCGTCCGTGGTCCTCGAAGGTCTCGCGCCGTACCAGCAGCCGCGCCTGTCCCTCGCGCACCGCTGCCACCGGCGGTCGGCCCACCAGGTTGTAGCCCGACGCCATCGACAGGTGGTACGCCCCGGACGCGGGCACCGCGAGCACGTCCCCGGGCCGTACGTCCTCCGGCAGCTCGACGTCCTCGGCCAGGACGTCGCCCGCCTCGCAGTGCCGGCCGACCACCGTCGTCGTACGCATCGGTGCGGACGCCGGCCGGCCGACGAGCCGGACCGTGTAGCGCGCGCCGTACAGCGCCGGGCGGGGGTTGTCGCTCATGCCGCCGTCGACGGCGACGAAGACCTGCCCGCCGGACCGCTTCACGGCCAGCACCCGGTAGAGGGCGACGCCCGCCGGGGCGAGCACGGACCGCCCCGGTTCCACGGTCAGTCGGGGCGCCGGGTAGTCGAACTCGGCGCAGGACGCGGTGAGTTGACGGCGGATCACCTGGCCGTACGCGGCGGGGGCAGGTGCCGGGTCGCCCTGTCGGTACGCGACGGCGAAGCCACCGCCGATGTCCAGCTCGGGGAGGGTCACGCCGTACCGCTCGCGCAGCCGCGCAAGGAAGGCGATCAGCCGGTGCACGGCCGCGCCGTACGGCTCGGGGGTGGTGATCTGTGAGCCCAAATGGCTGTGGAGACCCACGAGTTGGAGGCGCGGCTGGCCGAGTATCCGGGCCACCGCGTCCTCGGCGTCCCCCGCCGCGATCGACAGCCCGAACTTCTGGCCCTCCGCCCCGGTCCGGATCTTCTTGTGCGCCCCCGCCTCGATCCCGGGCAGTACGCGCACCATCACCTGCTGCGGCTCCGGGCCTGTGACCTGGGCGGCCAGTCGGGCGATCTCGCAGTCCGAGTCGATGACGATCCGCCCCACCCCGAGCCGCAGGGCGGCCCGCAGATCGTCCGGCGACTTCGCGTTGCCGTGCAGCACGATCCGCTCGGCGTCGAAGCCCCGCGCGGCGGCCAGCTCCAGCTCGCCGGCCGAGCACACGTCGAGCCCGAGCCCCTCCTCGCGCATCCAGTCCACGACGGCCCGGCACAGGAACGCCTTTGCTGCGTAAGCCACTTCGGCATCCGGCAGGGCGCGCCGCCAGGCCCGCACGCGGTCCCGCACCTCCTGCTCGTCGAGTACGTACACGGGCGTGCCGAACCGTTCGGCGAGAGCCGTCAGGGACACGCCGCCCACGGTGAGGTCGCCGCCGGGTGCGGCGGTGGCGGAAGCGGGCCAGACGGACGGCGCACCGAGCAGGTCCGCACCCGCCCGCTCGACCCTCGCCTCAGTCGACATAGCTGTGGATTCCGGTGACGGAGAACCAGGGGGCGGGCATCGGGTGCGCCGCAGGCTGAGGACCGGACCGCGTTGCGGGCGCGGTGAGTTGAGGGTCGACGGTCAGAATCGTCACCCCGAGCGGCGCGGCCAGCGCCCGCAACGCGGGCTCCCCGAGCCGCACCCAGGGCTGCTGCGCACCCAGTACGTCGCCGAGGCGCTCGGCACTGCTGAAACCGACGGCGGTGCGGTGCCCGAGCGGGGTCCGCAGGAAGCGGAGGTACCGTCCACCGGCGGACCCGAGCCGCACCGGCACGTAGAGGGCGCCACGGGCAGCCGGACCGGGTTCGGCAGGCTCCGAATCGGAGGGGGAATGGAGATCGTCCATGAGGTGCTCTCCTTGAGGAGGAGTTCGTACGGGGCGCGGGCGGGGTGTGCCCGCCCACGTGGTGCTTCCGTACGAAGCTATGCCCGGCGCGGGCGGGGGAGAGCGGGCCCTGACGCGGTGTTGATCGTGCGGGGACGGAACTTGACGTGCTGCTGATGCGCGCGGGCGGGGCGGCGGACGCAAGCTGCCGTGTGCCGTGTGCCGTGTGCCGTGTGCCGTGTGCCGTGTGCCCCGGGCTCCGCCCCTACTCCGCCCGCCCTGTCGCGGCCACCGTCACCCCGAGACCGATCATCGCGAACCCGCCCGCCCCGCCGATCATCGAGAGCCGTCGCTCCGACCGTGCGAACCAGGCCCGTGCCGCCGACGCTCCCAGGCCCCACATCGTGTCCGTGACCAGCCCGATCGTCACCGGCACGCACCCCAACACCAGCATCTGCAACGGCAGATGGCCCGCCGAATGATCCACGAACTGAGGGAGCACCGCCGCGAAGAAGACGAGGCCTTTTGGGTTGGTCACGCCAACGAGGACTCCGTCCAACACCGTCCGTAGATCACCCCGCGCCCGATCACCCCGCGCCCGACCATCCCGGGTCCGACCGTCCCCACCCGCCCCCGGCGTCCGCGCCGCCAGGTCCGCCAGCCGCATCTCCCGCCGGTGCCGGAACGCCTGCACCCCCAGGAACACCAAGTACGCCGCCCCGGCCAGCTTCACCGCCAGGAACACCGCCGCCGAACCCTCCACCAGCGCCCCGATCCCCAGCGCGACCGCGACGACCACCAGGTACGACCCGAGGAGATTCCCCAGTACCGTCGCCAGCGCCGTCCGCCTGCCGTGCGCCAGGGCCCGGCCGATCACGAACAGCACGCTCGGCCCCGGGATCACGATCACCAGCAGCGACATCGCCGCGAAAGCCAGCATCCGGTCCGTGGACACCATGGTCCCCACCCCTTCCTTCCTCCTTCTCATGGAAGCAGGGAGGGGAAGAGCGCCTCCTCGTCCGGCTCGCGGAGGCGAGTGCGGTCAGGGGAGGCGGGTGCGGTCAGCGTAGGCGAGTGCGGTCAGGGGAGCAGTCCCGCCCGCCGTGCCGCCACCACCGCCTCCAGCCGGGTGTGCGCGCCCAGCTTCCGCATGGCCGTGCGCAGGTATCCCTTCACCGTTTCCGGCCGCAGCCCCAGCCGCTCGCCCGCCGTCGCGTTCGTCGCGCCCGAGGCGACGCATGCCAGGACGTCCGTCTCGCGCGGGGTCAGGGCCACCCGGTGCTCCCGCTCGGGTGGTCCGCCGGACTGCCATGAGGAGGCCAACTTGCCGCACACCGCGAGGAGTTCGTCCCGCAGCTGCGGGTCCATGACGCGCGGGGCCAGGGCGCGCAGGTCGGCGTGGGCCTCCCGGACCTCCTCCCACGCACCGGGGCCGACGCCCGGTTCCCGGGACACCTCCAGCAGCCGCCGGACCTCGTCCCGTACGACAAGCGCCTGCTCCACCTCGCGGGCCGAGTCCAGGACCGCCGTGGCCACGCGGTCGCCGAGCGGCTGCGGCGTGCGCAGGGCGCCGTACAGTACGCCGCGCACCCGGCGCCGTACGATCACCGGTACCGCGAGCACGGAGCGCAGGCCCTCGGCGGTGACGGCCGCGTCGTACTCGTGGCTGATGTGACGCGAGGACAGGTACTCGGTGACCGCACACGGCCGGGACAGGGCGACGGCCTTTCCGCCGAGCCCGATCCCCGCCGAGATCCGCAGTCCTTGCAGCGCCTGTGTGGCCGCGCCGCTCAGTTCGCCGATGCGGACGTCGCGCTCCCCGGTGAGCAGCCCGCCGAAGGCGACCTGCAGTCCGGTGGTGCGGCGCAGCCGCAGCAGCGCGGACCGCATTTCCGCCGCTTGCGGAGAGGGTGGAGCGGGCGGAACGGGGTCGGACACGTGATCTTCCTTTCACCCCCGTCCGGGGGTAGTGAGATCCAGGTGACTGGAACAGGATGTTAAAACCACAGCCGGTATCAGGGAGAGTGCACGATGCGGACGCCCATGACCATCTCCGACTTCCTCGACCGTGCGGAGCTGGGCTTCGGATCGCGCCCCGGCGTGATCGACGAGCCTCTCCAGCCCGCCGTGCCGGTGCCGGACTCCACGTACGGACAACTCGGTGTGCGGGTCCGTGCCTGGCAGGCGGGGCTCGACGCGCTGGGTGTGGGGGAGGGCGAGCGGGTGGCCGTGGTCAGCCACAACTCCGCCCGGCTGCTTGAGCTTCTGTTCGCGGTGACGATGAGCGGCCGGATCTGCGTACCGATCAACTTCCGTCTCAAGCCGGACGAGATCGACTACATGGTGCGGCAGAGCGGGGCCACCGTACTGCTGATCGACCCGGAGCTGGACGACGCCCTGTCCGGGGTCAAGGCCAGGCACCGGTTCGTGCTCGGGGAGCAGACCGACACCGAGCTGATGCGGTACGGGGTGGAGCCGCGCCCGTGGTCGAACCCGGACGAGGACGCCACCGCGACCATCAACTACACCTCGGGCACCACCGCGCGCCCCAAGGGCGTACAGCTCACCCACCGCAACATTTGGGTCAACGGCCTCACCTTCGGCCTGCACACCCGCGCCTGGGAGCGCGACGTCTACATGCACACCCTCCCGATGTTCCACTGCAACGGGTGGGGAATGCCCTTCGTGATGGCGGGGCTCGGCGTCAAGCAGGTCGTACTGCGGAAGGTGGACGGCGCCGAGATCCTGCGCCGCGTCGACGAGCACGGGGTGACGCTGATGTGCGGCGCCCCCGCCGTCTGGAACGCGGTGCTCGACGCCGCCGCCGGCTGGGAAGGCCCCGTCCCCGGCCGGGACCGGGTGCGGGTGGTCTGCGCCGGTGCCCCGCCGCCCTCCCGCATGATCCAGCGCATGGACGAGGAGCTGGGCTGGGAGTTTACCCAGATCTACGGTCTGACCGAGACGTCCCCGCTGCTCACCTTCAACCGCATCCAGCCCGCGGACGCGGGCCTTCCGGCGGAGGAGCGCGCCCGCAAGCTCTCCCGGGCCGGAATCCCCGCTCTCGGCGTGCAGATGAAGGTCGCCGGTTCCGGTGAGGTGCTGGCGCGCTCCAACGTCGTGCTCGACGCGTACTGGGAGAAGCCGGAGGAGACGGCCGACGCGCTGGAGGGCGGCTGGTTCCACACGGGCGACGGCGGCACGCTCGACGAGGCGGACGGCCACCTCACCATCTCCGACCGCAAGAAGGACGTCATCATCACCGGTGGTGAGAACGTCTCCTCGATCGAGGTCGAGGACACGATCTTCAGTCACCCGGCGGTCGCCGAGGTCGCCGTCATCGGCGTCCCGCACGAGAAGTGGGGGGAGACCATCAAGGCCCTCGTCGTCCTCGCCGAAGGCGCGGAGGCGGTGGAGGCCGACATCATCGCGCACTGCAAGCAGCGCATGGCGGGCTACAAGGCCCCCACGTCGGTCGAGTTCCGCGACGTGATCCCGCGCACGGCCACCGGCAAGATCCAGAAGTTCAAGCTGCGCGAGCCGTACTGGGCGGGCCTCGACCGGCAGATCAGCTGAACGGGCGCATGCGTAAAGGGTGTTGGTACGTTCACGCAGAGAGGTACGCCGCTTCATGACCACAGGCTCCACCGCAGGCACCTTCCGCATCGGCGGTGAGCGCACCGTCGGGCGCATCGGCTTCGGCGCCATGCGCCTTTCGACCTCGCCGGCCGAGGCCCGGGAGACGTCCAAGGCTGTGGTCCGCCGCGCCGTCGAACTGGGTGTGACCCTGATCGACACCGCGCAGCTGTACGGCTGGGGCGCCAACGAGGAACTGCTGGCCGAGGCGCTCCACCCCTACCCCGAAGAACTCCTCGTCGCGACGAAGGTCGGCGTCAGGCCGACGGGCGACGAGCGGGAGGCGGACCTCGACGGCCGCCCCGAGTCACTGCGCCGCCAGGTGGACGAGGCCATCGGCCGGCTCAGGGTCGAGCACCTCGAACTGCTCCAGCTGCACCGCGTCGATCCGAAGGTTCCGCTCGCCGACCAGGTGGGCGCGTTGCGCGAGTGCCAACTCGCGGGAAAGATCCGGCACATCGGCCTCTCCGAGGTCACTGTCGACGAGCTCGAACAGGCCCGCGGGATCGTGGAAGTCGCCAGCGTGCAGAACCGCTACAACCTCCTCGACCGCGAGTACGAGGCGGTGCTCGACGCGTGCGAGGAGGCGGGCATCGCGTTCCTGCCCTGGCGCCCGGTGCACACCGTGGCCTCGTCGGCGGAACCGGGTGCGGCGGACGGCATCGCCGCCGTGGCCGAGGAGCTCGGGGCGACACCCGCCCAGGTCGCGCTCGCCTGGCTGCTCGCCCGCTCTCCCGTGCTGCTGCCCATTCCGGGCACCGGCACGGTGGAGCACCTGGAGGAGAACCTCGCCGCGGCGGACCTGCGGCTGACCGACGAGCAGCTCCAGCGGCTCGACCAGGCATCCAGCCAGTCGCCCGACCAGGCCTCACCGCACTGACCGACCGACTGACTGAGGGAGAATTTCCGTTGAACGAGATCTCGCAGCCGTCCATGTCCTCGCGGCCGTCCCCGTCCTCGCAGCCGTCCCTGTCCGAGCAGCCGTCCCTGTCCTATGCGCACGGCACCGGTACGGTTCCGCTGCTCGGGGACACCGTCGGCGGCAATCTGCGGCGTGCGGTGGACGCGTACCCGGAGCGGGAGGCGCTGGTCGACATGGCGTCCGGGAGGCGCTGGACGTACGCCCAACTCGGCGCAGACGTCGACGAGTTGGCACGCGGCCTGCTGGCCATGGGGGTCGCCAAGGGTGAGCGGGTGGGGATCTGGGCGGTGAACTGCCCGGAGTGGGTCCTCGTGCAGTACGCCACCGCGCGTATCGGCGCCATCATGGTCAACATCAACCCCGCATACCGGGCCCACGAGTTGGCGTACGTCCTCCAACAGGCCGGGGTCGCCGTGCTGGTGGCCTCCCTTGCACACAAGGGGAGCGACTACCGCGCGCTGGTGGCGGAGGTCCGCGAGGAGTGCCCGGAGCTGCGGTCCGTGCACCACATCGGCGATCCGAGCTGGGAAGAGCTGACCGCCGAACTCGCCCCCGAGGACCAACTTGCCGCACGCGACGCCGAGTTGACGTGCGACGACCCGATCAACATCCAGTACACCTCGGGGACGACCGGCTTCGCGAAGGGCGCCACGCTCTCCCACCACAACATCCTCAACAACGGATACTTCGTGGGCGAGACGGTGGGCTACGGGGAGCAGGACCGGATCTGTCTGCCCGTGCCCTTCTACCACTGCTTCGGCATGGTCATGGGAAACCTGGCCGCCACCTCGCACGGGGCGTGCGTCGTCATCCCCGCGCCGTCCTTCGAACCGGCCGCCACCCTGCGCGCGGTCCAGGCGGAGCGGTGCACCTCGCTGTACGGCGTACCGACCATGTTCATCGCCGAGCTGGGCCTGCCGGACTTCGCCTCGTACGACCTCTCCAGCCTGCGCACCGGCATCATGGCCGGGTCTCCGTGCCCGGTCGAGGTCATGAAGCGGGTCGTCGCCGAGATGCACATGGCGGAGGTGTCCATCTGCTACGGCATGACGGAGACGTCGCCCGTCGCCACCCAGACCCGCCGCGACGACGACCTGGAACGGCGCACCGGCACCGTCGGCCGCGTCCTGCCGCACCTGGAGGTCAAGGTCGTCGACCCGGCGACCGGCGTCACCGTCCCACGCGGCGAACCCGGCGAGCTGTGCACCCGCGGCTACAGCGTGATGCTCGGCTACTGGAACGAGCCGGAGAAGACCGCCGAAGTCGTCGACCGGGGCCGGTGGATGCACACCGGTGACCTCGGGACGATGGGCGAGGACGGCTACGTACAGATCGTCGGCCGGATCAAGGACATGATCATCCGGGGTGGTGAGAACGTCTACCCGCGCGAGATCGAGGAGTTCCTGTACGGACACCCGAAGATCGCCGACGTACAGGTGGTCGGCATCCCCGACGCACGCTACGGCGAGGAGATCCTGGCCTGTGTCGTGCCGCGCGACCCGGCCGACCCGCCGACGCACGACGAGGTCGCCGAGTACTGCCGGGGCAGGCTGGCGCACTACAAGGTGCCCCGCCGGGTCGAGGTCGTGGACGGCTTCCCGATGACGGTCAGCGGCAAGGTGCGGAAGATCGAACTCCGGGAGCGGTACGCGAGCTGAACTCCTTGCCCGAGCGGCACCGCTGCGTCGGGATACGGGCCGGGGGAAACGTGACACGGGGGTGCACGCACCGGTCCACCGGTGTGCGCCGTCGCGGGCACGGCAACCCCGCCCTGTCCGCGAACGGCCCCGATGAGGCGAGTGCACTTCATGCATTCAGTTGCGAGAACCCTTCAAGTCCTTTTCATGGTGGCCGGGTTGGGCCTGCTGGCCTACGGCTTCATCGAGGAGGACGACGAGAAGGCGCGCAAGGAACACAACCTGGAATGGGTCTGCGGCCCCGAGTCCGGCGGTTCGACGACCCAGCAGCGCTGCCAGACCCAGGGTGCCAACAACTACAGCTGGTCCAACGGTGCCGAGAACACCGGCATCGCGATCTCCCTGGCGGGTGTCGGCCTGCTGGTGGCCTCGGCGTCCGTGGCGATCGGCGCCGACCGGAAGGCCCCCGCGCCGCCCGCCCCGGCCGCCGCGCCGGGGTACGGGGGCCAGCCCGCGTACGCCCCGAACCAGGGCTACTAGGGCGTCAACCCGCAGGCATGGCGCGGTAGTTGTGCCGATTCCCCCATCGGCTCGGCCGCAACGCGGCTCTGCTCGCCCACCGGGGCTGGGCCACGGCACGTACACCAGCAGTCTGTGCGCGAGGCAGCAGATCGACAGCTATCCGATCTCGCACGCCGTTCCGCCCCGGAACAGCTCCTGCCCCGCCGTCGAGCCGAAGGGCTGACGGCGCATCATGCACACGCGCGGCCACCGGTCGAGGCCCAGCGCGGCTTCCTCGGTGACGATCTCCCGCAGCCCGTCGGTGAGTTCGGGGTCGGCGAGGACGCGGAAGCCCAGGCGGGCGTAGTACGGCGCGTTCCACGGCACCTCGGCGAAGGTGGTCAGAGTCAGCGGGGCGGGCCCGGCCGTCTTCGCCAGGTGCTCGATGAGGGCGCGGCCCGCTCCGCGGCGGGCGATGCGCGGGTGCACCGACACCTGGTCGATGTGTGCGGCCCCGTCCACCTCCTGCCAGATCAGATACCCGTCGGGGCGGCCGTCGCAGTCGGCGAACACCCAGGCACGGCCGTCCCGTTGGTACGCGGCGAGCAGGTCGAGCGGCGGCGGGTCGTCGTCCGCGATCTCGGTCATCCCGAGTGCGCGGAAGGGTTCACCGGCCGCGCGCTCGATGTCCTGGAGCAGGGGAAGGTCGGCAGGGGTGGCCGGGCGGATGGGCATGCGACCAGTATCCCGCCCGGGGCCGGGCGGGACCTGGCCGGGTCCGGCTCAGCCGGCCGAACCCACGAGCTCGTCCGCCGCGCCGTTGGCGGGCTGCGGAGTGCCGGTGAGGTCCATGACGAACAGGGGGACGCCGAGGTCCTCCGCGCGGGCCCGTGCCTCGGGGACGTACCCCGTGAGCGAGAAGAACACCGATAAGGAGGACGAATTGAGCCCGTGCAGCCAGAGGCACTCCACGTCGCGGAGCGTGGACGGCTCGGTGCGCGGGTCGACCTGGGCGACCAGCCCGCGGGCGCGCAGGTCGATGCCGGAGGCGGGGTGCTCGGGCGACTGGAGGATGTCGTGGAAGCCGAGCCACTTGAGGTAGAGCGCGGCGGCGGTGACGGCGTCCCGGGCGGTACGGATCGTGAGCGGGCGGAACGGCGGCCTGGGACGGGGAACGGGGGAGCCGTCGGCCGGGCCGCCGCTCTCGCCGTGGGCGGGCGCGGTGCGGGTGGCGGCGGCCGGTTCGGCATCGGCATCGGCGCCGATGTGGGCACGGGCGTCGATGTCGGTGCTGGTGTCAGCATCGGGACTGGCATCGGCATCGGCGTTGGCGTCGAAGCCGGTGCCCGGGGCGTCCACGTGCCCGGCGTGCCCCGCATGCCCGGCGTATCCGGTGTGCCCGGCGTGTCCTGCCGGGGTGGGACGGGGGCCCGTCGGGGCAGGGCGTACGGGAATGCGCAGGACCGCGCCGCAGCCGCAGCCGAGCTCCGGCTGGGGCCACTGGTCCTGCCGCCCGCAGGACGGGCAGCGGACCGTCACCCAGGAGTCCGTCCAGGTGCGGTGAGTGATCGGCTGCGGCGGGGCGCCGCGCAGCAGCGGCGGGGCCAGCGGAGCACCGCACGCGCAGGGGAAGACGGGCGGCACGTACGCGTGGTCACGGCGGCAGGCGGGGCACCGCACCGGCACGCTGCTTCCCATGGGGTGACCTCCGGCACTGGGTCCCGGCGCAGCGGCCCGGGAGGGGCGGCCGGGCCGTGAACACGTGAACGACTGATGCGCTGTGGCGTCCATGGTCACACCAAGTGTGCGGAGTTGGCAGGCACTTCGGCTCTTTTCTGTCCACTTGCTGGGACCGCCCGCAGGGACACCCGCGCAGCCGCCCCCGGCGCCCGAACCGTGGACACCTCTCTTGACGCCGACACCCTCACATTCTATGTTGCTTCCACATAGCAGAACAGTACTTCCGCATTACGGAAAACCGGCCTGAAGCAGGAGTGACCCGATGCCCCGTATGACCGCTGCGCTCGCAGCAGTTGAAATCCTCAAGCGCGAAGGCGTGAGCCACGCGTTCGGCGTGCCCGGCGCGGCGATCAACCCCTTCTACAAGGCCCTCCAGGCCGGTGGCGGGATCAAGCACACGCTGGCCCGCCACGTAGAGGGCGCGTCCCACATGGCCGAGGGCTACACCCGCAGCAGCGCAGGCAACATCGGCGTCTGCATCGGTACCTCGGGCCCCGCGGGAACCGACATGATCACCGGGCTCTACTCGGCCATCGCCGACTCGATCCCGATCCTCTGCATCACCGGCCAGGCCCCGGTCGCGAAGCTCCACAAGGAGGACTTCCAGGCCGTCGACATCGCCAAGATCGCGGCCCCGGTCACCAAGAAGGCCACCACGGTGCTGGAGGCCGCACAGGTCCCCGGCGTCTTCCAGGAGGCCTTCCACCTGATGCGCTCCGGCCGTCCGGGACCGGTCCTCATCGACCTGCCGATCGACGTGCAGCTCACCGAGATCGAGTTCGACCCCGAGACGTACCAGCCGCTGCCGGTCTACAAGCCGACCGCGACCCGCGCCCAGGTCGAGAAGGCGCTCTCGCTCTACCTGGAGTCGGAGCGCCCGCTGCTCGTCGCCGGTGGCGGCATCATCAACGCCGACGCCTCCGAACTGCTCGTCGAGTTCGCCGAGCTGACCGGCACCCCGGTCATCCCCACCCTCATGGGCTGGGGCATCCTGCCCGACGACCACGAGCTGAACGCCGGCATGGTGGGCCTGCAGACCTCGCACCGCTACGGCAACGCGAACTTCCTGGAGTCCGACTTCGTCCTCGGCATCGGCAACCGCTGGGCCAACCGCCACACCGGCGACCTGGACGTCTACACCAAGGGTCGCAAGTTCGTCCACGTGGACATCGAGCCCACCCAGCTCGGCAAGATCTTCGCCCCGGACTACGGGATCGCCTCCGACGCGAAGGCCGCCCTGGAGCTCTTCGTCGAGGTCGCGCGCGAGCTCAAGGCGGCGGGCAGGCTCCCCGACCGCAGCGCGTGGGCCGCCTCCACCCAGGACCGCAAGGCCAAGCTCCAGCGCCGCACGCACTTCGACAACGTGCCGATCAAGCCGCAGCGCGTGTACGAGGAGATGAACAGGGCCTTCGGCCCGGAGACCCGGTACGTCACCACCATCGGCCTCTCCCAGATCGCCGGCGCGCAGATGCTGCACGTCTACAAGCCGCGCCACTGGATCAACTGTGGCCAGGCGGGCCCGCTCGGCTGGACGATCCCGGCCGCGCTCGGTGTCGCCACCGCCGACCCCGAGGGCCAGGTCGTCGCCCTCTCCGGCGACTACGACTTCCAGTTCATGCTGGAGGAGCTGGCGGTCGGCGCGCAGCACAACATCCCGTACGTGCACGTCCTGGTGAACAACTCCTACCTGGGCCTGATCCGCCAGGCCCAGCGGAACCTGGACATCAACTTCCAGGTCAACCTGGAGTTCGAGAACATCAACTCGCCGGAGCTGGGCGTCTACGGCGTCGACCACGTCAAGGTCGTCGAGGGCCTGGGCTGCAAGGCCATCCGGGTCACCGAGCCCGACCAGCTGCTCCCCGCCTTCGAGGAGGCCAAGAAGCTGGCAGCCGAGTTCCGGGTGCCGGTCGTGGTGGAGGCGATCCTGGAGCGCATCACGAACATCTCGATGAGCGGGGCGGGGATCGACGCGGTCAACGAGTGGGAGGACGTGGTGACGGAGGAGGGTCAGGCGCCGACGGCGGTGCGGGCCTTTGTGGCGCAGTAGTGCCCTAGATACGTACCTCTAGGTACGCCCAGGGGGCCGGTCACCGGGTAACGGTGACCGGCCCCCTTTGGCGTGTGCGGGGGGGCGTGCGGTCGGGTGGGGCGTGCCGCGGTGGGGGCCGCCCCCTTGCCCACCCGTTCCGCCCCCCGGGGGGCGGCCCCGCTGCCCAAGGAGGCTAGGGCGGGCTCACTGCCCAAGGGGGTTCGGGGGCTCAGGGGCTCGGGGGCAGGCATTTAGGGGCGCGGGGAACTGCGCGACCAGCCACGACGCACCTGCACGACGAACCACCCACCGCCCTGCGCCCAGCAGCCTGCACGACGAACCACCCACCGCCCTGCGCCCAGCAGCCCGCACGACGAACCACCCACCGCCCTGCGCGAAGCAGCCCGCCCGCATCCGTGCGACCGGACCCATCCCCCCCCGGCCAACGCCAAAGGGCGCGGAGTACGGGACCGTCCGTACTCCGCGCCCTGGTATCTGGCGTAACGCAAGGAATGAGGCCGCGGCGGCGACGATGAGCCCCGGGCAGGCCTTCCCTCAGGTCGAGAAGGAGTCCCCGGTGGCCTTCACCACCGCACTGGCTCGCCCACCGCCGCGGGCCTCGTTCATGTCCGTACCGCCGACCACCCCTCATTCGGGCCGGCGGTACGGACAGCGGCAAGGACCTGACCTCCCGTCAGGTCCCGGCCGCAGTCTGGGAGTTGCAGTTACCAGTAAAGAGTTACTGGTTCTCGCGGAGCTCGCGGACCGCTTCCTCGACGCGCTTGCCGTACTCCGCGTCCGCGGCGTGGAAGTGCGCGAGGTTCTTCTCGACCACGTCGTCGCGGGTGACCTGGGACAGGCCGCCGGCGATGTTGGCGATCAGGCGGGCCTGCTCGTCGGACGACATCAGGCGGTACAGCTCACCGGCCTGGAAGAAGTGGTCGTCCTTGACGTGCTGGGCGGTGGTGTAGGTGCCCGTCCAGCCGGTCAGCTCGGCGGGGGCGCCGAGCGGGGCGTCCGTCTGCGCGGGGCCCTCGTACGAGTTGGGCTCGTAGTTCTTGTCGTGGCGCGTGCCGTACCGGGTGGCGTAGGCGCCGTCCCGCCCGTAGTTGTCGGCGGGCGCGTTCTTCGGCGCGTTCACCGGCAGCTGGGTGTGGTTGACGCCCAGGCGGTAGCGGTGCGCGTCCGCGTAGGCGAACATCCGGCCCTGGAGCATCTTGTCCGGCGACGCGGTGATGCCCGGGACGAAGTTGTTCGGGGAGAACGCGGCCTGCTCGACCTCGGCGAAGACGTTGTCCGGGTTGCGGTCGAGGACCAGCCGGCCCACGCGCTGCAGCGGGTAGTCCGAGTGCGGCCACACCTTGGTCACGTCGAACGGGTTGAAGCGGTAGTTGGCCGCTTCCGCCGCCGGCATGATCTGGACGTGGAGGGTCCAGGACGGGTTCACGCCGCGCTCGATGGCCTGGAGCAGGTCCGTCTGGTGCGAGTTGGCGTCCTGGCCGACGATCTCCGCGGCCTGGTCGGCCGACAGCGAGCGGATGCCCTGGTTCGTCTTGAAGTGGTACTTGACGAAGAAGGCCTCGCCCTCGGCGTTCGTCCACTGGTACGTGTGCGAGCCGTAGCCGTTCATGTGGCGGTACGAGGCGGGGATGCCGCGGTCGCCCATCAGCCAGGTGACCTGGTGCGTCGCCTCGGGGGCGTGCGCCCAGAAGTCCCAGACGTTGTCCGGCTCCTGCTTGCCCGTGAAGGGGTCGCGCTTCTGGGAGTGGATGAAGTCGGGGAACTTGATCGGGTCCTTGATGAAGAACACCGGGGTGTTGTTGCCGACGAGGTCGTAGTTGCCCTCTTCGGTGTAGAACTTCAGCGCGAAGCCGCGCGGGTCGCGGACCGCGTCCGCGCCACCGAGGTTGTCCGCGACGGTGGAGAAGCGGATGAACGTCTCGGTGCGCTTGCCGACCTCGGAGAGGAAGTCCGCGCGGGTGAAGCCGGTGACGTCGTCGGTGACCTCGAAGTAGCCGTAGGCGCCGGAGCCGCGGGCGTGCACGACACGCTCCGGGATGCGCTCGCGGTTGAATCGGGCGAGCTTCTCCAGCAGGTGCTGGTCCTGGAGGAGGAGAGGGCCACCGACACCGGCGGAGGCGGAATTCTGGTTGTCGGCGACCGGGGCGCCTGACTCGGTCGTGAGCACACGCTTCGACATGGTGACCTTGGAACCTTCCTGCGGGAGCTGCTGGCGGCGTGAGGAGCGTAAGTACGCACCGAACGTGACGTCAACAGTTTGTTGAAGTTGATGTGGCGAGAAGTCTGGCGAGAAGTCTGGCGAGAGGTGTGAGTGGTACCCGGGCCGCGGCGGCGCCTGGGCGCGACAGGACAGGTGTCAGCGCCGCCGCGGCCCGGAGTTCAAGTGGCCCTATATGTAAGGGCGTTGGGGAGGTCGGGAGCTACGTCTCAGACCTGCTGGCCGGACAGCCGCTCGACCGCGCGCAGCAGTGCCGAGTGGTCCAGGCCGCCGTCGCCCTGGGCGCGCAGCGAGGCGACCAGCTGGGCGACGACCGCGCCGACGGGGAGCGCCGCACCGACATTGCGGGCGGCGTCGGTGACGATGCCCATGTCCTTGTGGTGCAGGTCGATCCGGAAACCGGGCGCGAAGTCGCGATTGAGGAAGTTGTCCTTCTTGCGGGTCAGGACCGTGGAACCGGCCAGACCGCCGTTGAGGACGTCGAGGGCCGCGGCGAGGTCCACGCCGGACTTCTCCAGGAAGACCACGGCCTCGGCGCACGCCTGGATGTTGACCGCGACGATCAGCTGGTTGGCGGCCTTCACCGTCTGGCCCGAGCCGTGCGGACCGCACAGCACGATGGTCTTGCCGAGGGCCTCCAGGAGCGGCTTGGCGGCGTCGAAGTCCGCCTGCTCGCCACCGACCATGATGGAGAGGACCGCCTCGATCGCACCGGCCTCGCCGCCGGACACCGGGGCGTCCAGGACGCGGATGCCCTTGTCCTTGGCGGCCTTCGCGAGGTCGATCGAGGTCTGCGGGGTGATCGAGGACATGTCGATCAGGAGGGCGCCGGACCTGACGTTCTCCAGGATGCCGTCCGGGCCGTATGCGATGGCCTCGACCTGCGGGGAGGCGGGCACCATCGTGATGACGACGTCGGCGTCCTTGACGGCCTCGGCGATCGAGCCCGCGCCCTTGCCGCCGGCGGTGACCAGGCGGTCGATCTTGGCCTGCTCCAGGGTGAACCCGGTGACGTCGTAACCGGCCTTCAGCAGGTTCTCGGCCATGGGGGAGCCCATGATGCCGAGGCCGATGAAACCGATCTTGGGAAGGGTGCTCATGCGGGGTGCCTCTCTCAAATGCTGTGTCAGGTACGTCAGTTGGCCGCGCGGAGCGGCTGCGGCAGCCACTCGAAGGCGCCGGCGCTCGGGCGGTCGCCCGGCTTGTACTCCAGGCCGACCCAGCCCTCGTAACCCGCCTTCTTCAGACGGCCGAGCAGCTCGACGAAGTCGAGGTCGCCGGAGCCCGGCGCGCCACGGCCCGGGTTGTCGGCGATCTGGACGTGGCCGGTCTTGTCCGCGTAGGCGTCGATGACCTCGTTCAGGTCCTCGCCGTTCATCGACAGGTGGTAGAGGTCGAGCAGGAACTTGGCGTTGCCAAGGCCCGTCGCCGCGTTCACCTTGTCGACGACCTCGATCGCGGACGGGGCGCTCACCAGCGGGTAGAGCGGGGACTCCGGCTTGTTCAGGGCCTCGACCAGCAGGATCGCCCCGACCCGGTCGGCCGCGCGGGCCGCCAGTACGAGGTTCTCCAGGGCCAGGGTGTCCTGGATCTGCGGGTCCACACCCTCGACGCGGTTGCCGTACAGCGCATTGAGCGCCTTGCAGCCGACCGAGGCGGCGAAGTCCGCCGCCACGTCGATGTTGGCGCGGAAGCGGTCCGACTCCTCGCCCGGGAGGGAGAGCGCACCGCGGTCCGGGCCGGGCAGCTGCCCCGCGTAGAAGTTCAGGCCCACGAGCTGGGTGCCGGCGTCGCCGAGTGCCCTCCTGAGGGCGTCGAGCTCCGACTGCTCGGGTGTCGGGGTCTCGATCCAGGGCCACCACAGCTCGACCGCCGTGAAGCCGGCCGCGGCGGCTGCCGCGGGACGCTCCAGGAGCGGGAGTTCCGTGAAGAGGATCGAGAGGTTCACATCGAAGCGCTGGTCCGTGTAGCCCACTGTGCGCTCCTTCCGTATTGCGGAAGTTGTTTTCTGCTTGATGGAAGGTTGCACGCAGGTCGGGAGGGCTGTCAAGAGGGGCTGCCCGATTTCGTCGTACGCGCAGTACGTTGTGCGCGTGCGATTGAGAGTGGAGTTCACGACCGAGCCCTTCGACCTCGACGAGGCGCCGCCGCACGCGGTGGCGGCCCGAGAGGTGATCCAGGCGGCCGAGCTGGACGCTGTCGACGTGGGCCCCTTCGGCAATACGGCGGAAGGCGGCGGCGACGCGGTGCTCACGGCCGTCGACGCCCTGCTGCGCAAGGCCCTCGCCGCCGGGGCCACCCGCGTCTCGTTGCAGGTCAATGTGATCGGGGAGGGCGAGAAGAAGTGACGGAACCCGGAGACCACCCGCTGGTCACGGCGGTCAAGCCGCTCGTCGACGCCATGGGTGCCGAACTGCTGGAGCCCGCGCGGGCCGACCGGGACGACGTGGTCCTTTCCTGGGAGGGCGAGGACGTCATAGCGGTGCGGTTGCCGCAGCTCTCGGACTCCCTCGACCACATCCTGGCCGCACTGGAGCGCCGGCACGGGATGCCGCTGGCCGACCTCGACCGCAAAACCAAGCAGTCGGTCGTACGGACTCTGGAGGCACGCGGTGCCTTTTCTGTGCGGCACGGTGTGGAAACGGTGGCGGGGGCGCTCGGTGTCAGCCGCTTCACTGTCTACAACTACCTGAACAGGGAAAACGCCGCCAAGACGGACTAGTTGACCCTGCTGGAGGGGGCTCGGGGCCGGATATGGGCCCTTCTGGGACCCCCGTTTGATCGATCATTTTCGGTCGCCGCCGTCCCCGCTTGGGGGCGGCGGCTTTTGTGTTCGCGAACTTTCAACAAACTGTTGACGTCCAGTTCTTGAGGGCGTTAGCTATGCCCAGCCCGTCCAGCACAAGGCCACGGAGGCTCCCGTGACTTCGGTCCAGACACCGGGCCTCACCCGGTTCAACACCCTCTCCGAGAGCGCGGCCCAGGCCGAACTCCACGAGGTGTGTGCCAGTACGGCGTGGGGGAGCAGGCTCATCGCTCAGCGCCCGTACGCATCCGCAGAAGAGCTGTTTCTCGCCAGTGACGCCGCCCTCGCGGAACTCACTGCCGAGGACCTCTCCGAAGCAATGGCGGGGCACCCGCCGATCGGCCGCCCGAAGCCCGGAGACCCGACCTCCTCCCGCGAGCAGCGCGGAATGGCCGGCGCCTCCGAGGAACTCAAGGCCGAAATGCTCGAACTGAACCTGGCGTATCAGGAAAAGTTCGGACATGTCTTCCTGATCTGCGCCACCGGC
The DNA here is from genome assembly GCF_044333135.1 of Streptomyces sp. NPDC021093. Lineage (NCBI taxonomy): Bacteria > Bacillati > Actinomycetota > Actinomycetes > Kitasatosporales > Streptomycetaceae > Streptomyces > Streptomyces sp. NPDC021093. The sequence goes on from NZ_JBIRQJ010000002.1 coordinate 499,266, forward strand.
GCCACCGGTGAGCAGATGCGTGACGCGGTGCGTGAGCGGAGCGGGAACTCGCCCGATCAGGAGCGGGGAAACGTCCGCACCGAACTGGGCAAGATCAACCGCATCCGGCTGACCCGCCTCGTGGAATCCCCCGCGGATTCAGGAGAAGAGAACTGAGATGAGTACCGCAACCACCGCCTCGGTGTCCACGCACATCCTGGACACCAGCATCGGCCGCCCCGCCGAGGGCGTCGCCATCACGCTCACCGCCCGCAGCGGCGGTGGAGCCGAGTGGGTGACGCTCGGCGGTTCGAAGACCGACGCGGACGGACGCTGCAAGGACCTCCCGGCCCTGCCGGAAGGGACGACCCACGTCCGGCTCGACTTCGAGACCGAGACCTACTTCCTGAACAAGCACCGCGCAGACAAGAACAACAGCGAGAACAAAGCCGAGGCTCAGCAGGACGCCCCCCGCGTAAGGGACAGCGGCGCGTTCTTCCCGGAAGTGGCGATCACCTTCGCCGTCGTACCGGGCGAACACTTCCACGTACCGCTGCTGCTCAACCCGTTCGGCTACTCCGTATACCGAGGGAGCTAGCACTGATGCCCACCATTCTCGGCCAGAACCAGTACGGCAAAGCAGAGAACCGCGTCGTCAAGATCACGCGGGACGGCGACACCCACCACATCAAGGACCTGAACGTCTCGGTCGCCCTCTCCGGCGACATGTCGGACGTCCACCTCTCCGGCTCCAACGCGAACGTCCTGCCGACGGACACCACCAAGAACACGGTGTACGCCTTCGCCAAGGAGCACGGGATCGAGTCCGCCGAGCAGTTCGGCATCCACCTCGCCCGGCACTTCGTGTCGTCGCAGGAGCCGATCAAGCGCGCCCGGATCCGCATCGAGGAGTACTCCTGGGAGCGCATCGCGACCTCGGACAACAACTCGAAGTTCATCGGCGCCGACGAGGTGAACCACTCCTTCGCCCGCAAGGGCCAGGAGCTGCGCACCACCCAGATCACCTACGACGGTACGAACTGGGAGGTCATCTCGGGCCTCAAGGACCTCACGGTCATGAACTCCACCAACTCGGAGTTCTGGGGCTACGTCAAGGACAAGTACACGACGCTGAAGGAGGCGTACGACCGCATCCTGTGCACCGACGTCTCCGCCGCCTGGCGCTACAACTGGACCAGCGACGACGACCGGATGCCCCACTGGGACAAGTCGTACGCGCAGGCCAAGAAGCACATCCTGCAGGCCTTCGCCGAGACGTACTCGCTCTCGCTGCAGCAGACGCTCTACCAAATGGGTTCGCGGGTCATCAACAGCCGGAGCGAGATCGACGAGATCCGCTTCTCGCTGCCCAACAACCACCACTTCCTGGTCGACCTCGAACCGTTCGGTCTGAAGAACGACAACGAGGTGTACTTCGCCGCCGACCGCCCGTACGGCCTCATCGAGGCCACCATCCTGCGGGACGGAGTCGAGCCGCGGATCCCGGTCGACATGACCAACCTCTGACGCGGTCGGTCGCTCGCGACCACCTCTGACGCGGTAGGGCCGGGGCCGTGCTTTACGGCGGTAAAGCACGGCCCCGGCCAACCGGAGGGAACGAACATTCATGGCACAGCCAGCAAAGGGGCCGGCAACAGAAGGCCCGTGTCCGACCCAGCAAGGTGATCCGGTCTCGCTCGGGAAGCCGGTCGATCTCCTCGATCCCGTCCATCCCGTGCCCGTCCACCCCGTGGACGAAAAGCTCCCCGCCAAGCGGCTCGTCCCCGCCGCGCTCCAGCACATCGCCGCCATGTACGCCGGCGTCGTCACCCCTCCGCTCATCATCGGCCAGGCCTGCGGCCTGGACGCCGCCGGAATGACCCGGCTGATCGCCGCCAGCCTGCTGATCGCGGGACTCGCCACGATCCTCCAGACCATCGGCCTCACGAAGTTCGCCGGAAACCGGCTGCCCTTCGTCAACGCCGCTTCGTCCGCCGGCATCGCCCCCATGCTCGCGATAGCCGAGACCAGCGCCCCCGGCCACCAACTCCCCGCCATCTACGGTGCGGTGATGGTCGCCGGAGTCTTCTGCCTCGCCGTCGGCCCCTTCTTCGGGAAGCTGCTCCGCTTCTTCCCGCCGCTCGTCACCGGCGTCGTCATCACCCTCATCGGTGTCACGCTGATGCCGGTCCCCGTCGCCTGGGCACAGGGCGGCAACAAGGAAGCCGCCGACTTCGGCGCCATGAAGTACCTGGCACTGGCCGCCTTCACCCTCGCCGTCATCCTGGTCATCCAGCGGTTCGGCAAGGGCTTCGTCAAGCAAGTCGCCCTGCTGCTCGGCATGTTGATCGGCACGCTCGCCGCGATCCCGTTCGGCATGGCCGACTTCAGCGGGCTGAAGGACGCCCCCATCGCCGCACTCCCCACGCCCTTCGCCTTCGGCGCCCCCGAGTTCCAGCCCGCCGCGATCCTCTCGCTGTGCATCGTGATGCTGGTCCTGATGACCGAGTCATCGGCCGGGATGCTCGCCCTGGGCAAGATCTGCGAACGCGACTGCGACGGCCGGACCATCACCCGCGGTCTGCGCACCGACGGCATCGCCACGCTTGTGGGCCCCGTCTTCGGATCCTTCCCGACCAGTGCCTTCGCGCAGAACGTCGGCGTCGTGACCCTCACCCGGGTACGCAGCCGGTACGTGGTCGCCGTCGCCGGTGGCGCGCTGCTCTTCCTCGGCGTGTTCCCGGTACTCGGCGCGGTCGTCTCCATGGTGCCGATGCCCGTACTCGGCGGCGCCGGGATCGTCCTCTTCGGCTCGATCGCCGTGAGCGGCATCCGTACCCTCTCCGAGGCCGGACTCGACGACAGCTCGAACATCATCCTCGTGGCGGTGGCACTCGGCGCGGGCATCATTCCGCTCGCGGCACCCACCTTCTACGCGGACTTCCCCGCCTGGGCACAGACCGTCCTCGGCTCCGGCATCAGCGCCGGCGCACTCGTCGCGGTCCTGCTCAATCTCTTCTTCCACCATCTCGGCACCCGCGGCCGCCGCACTCCAGCGGCGTCCGTGGCACTCAAATCCTCCTAGGGCCCTGCCGTGCCCGATCAATACAGAGGTAAAGGAAGCAGCCCCATGGCAGCACCGGCAGCACAAGCTTCGCGCGACACTCTCCCCCGCATCGTCATCGAGAACTGCGCGATCGCGACCGTCGACGCCCACGACACGGAATACGCGTCGGGACACATCGTCGTCGCAGGCAACCGGATCGAGTCCATCGGCGCGGGCACGGCGCCCGCAGGCCTGGAGAACGTGGCCCGCCGCATCGACGGCACCGGCCACCTCGTCACCCCCGGCCTGATCAACACGCACCACCACTTCTACCAGTGGATCACCCGGGGCATGGCCACCGACCACAACCTGTTCGACTGGCTCACCGCCCTGTACCCGACCTGGGCGCGGATCGACGAGCAGATGGTGACGGCGGCCGCCCGGGGCTCCCTGGCGATGATGGCCCGCGGCGGTGTCACCACCGCCATGGACCACCACTACGTCTTCCCGCGCGGCACCGGCGACCTGTCGTCGGCGATCATCGGCGCGGCCCGGGACATGGGCGTACGGTTCACCCTCGCGCGGGGCTCCATGGACCGCGGCGAGTCCGACGGCGGTCTGCCGCCCGACTTCGCGGTGGAGACCCTCGAAGGCGCGCTCGCCGCCACCGAGGCAACCGTCGACCAGCACCACGACGCGTCCTTCGACTCCATGACCCAGGTCGCCGTCGCCCCCTGCTCACCGTTCTCCGTATCGACCGAACTCATGCGCCAGGGCGCCGAGTTGGCCCGCCGCAAGGGGGTCAGGCTGCACACCCACGGCAGCGAGACGGTCGAGGAGGAGAAGTTCTGCCACGAGCTGTTCGGCATGGGCCCCACCGACTACTTCGAGTCGACGGGCTGGCTCGGCAGCGACGTGTGGATGGCGCACTGCGTCCACATGAACGACTCCGACATCGCCGCCTTCGCCCGCACGGGAACCGGCGTCGCCCACTGCCCCTCCTCCAACGCCCGGCTCGCCGCGGGCATCGCCCGCGTCCCCGACATGCTCGCCGCGGGCGTCCCGGTCGGCCTCGGCGTCGACGGCACCGCCTCCAACGAGTCCGGCGAACTCCACACCGAGCTGCGCAACGCGCTCCTCGTCAACCGCCTGAACACCGAGCACCGCGAGCGGGCCCTCAACGCCCGCCAGGCGCTCCGCCTCGGTACCCACGGAGGTGCCCAAGTACTGGGCCGCGCAGCGGAGATCGGCTCGCTCGAAGCCGGCAAGCTCGCGGACCTGGTGATGTGGAGGACCGACGGCCTCGGCCACTCCACCATCGCCGACCCGGTCACCGCCCTCGTCTTCGGCGCGGCGGCACCGGTCACCCTGTCTCTCGTCAACGGCCGTGCCGTCGTCGAGGACAACCACCTGATCACGGTGGACGAGGACGCCATCGCCCGCAGCGCGCGGGACGAGGCGCAGCGACTCGCGCGGGTCACCGCGCAGCACCGCTGACGCCGATCACCTCGTACCACCGAGGCTCGGCCTTGTCCGAGCAGAGATTCCGGCCGGGAGGGACGGCTCCCGGCCGGAACTGAGCAGCCGAGCGGGCTGCTCAGGAGCCGTTCCCGGGGGCGTGGCCCAACACTTCACGCCCCCGGGGCGGTCCGGCGTACCCGGGCGCGAACGACGGCACAGCAACAACGCTGCAACTCAGCAGCAACACGGGCACCTTTCAATACCCCAGCACCACCAGCACCTTGCACATACGCACCACCTCCCTGAAGCACGTGCCACCGACGGCACTGGAAACGACAGGAGGAAGCTGTGGCCAAGTCGCCCAGGTTCACCGCGCAAGGCTCTTCGACGGACGGCACCGCCGAAGAGAGCAACACCCCTTCCGAGAACAGCACCCCTTCCGAGAGCAACACCTCTTCCGGGAGCAGCACCCTTGAGAAGCACCCGGTCGACCAGGGGATGCCTCCCCTGAAGCTCGCCACGACCGGTCTCCAGCACGTCGCCGCCATGTACGCGGGCGTCGTCGCACCCCCGCTGATCGTCGGCGCCGCAGTAGGCCTCTCCGGCAAGGAACTCACCTTCCTCACCGGCGCCAGCCTCTTCATGGCCGGCCTCGCCACCCTCCTCCAGACCCTCGGCGTCTGGAACATCGGCGCCCGCCTCCCCTTCGTCAACGGCGTCACCTTCGCCGGAGTCGCCCCGATGCTCGCCATCGCGGACGGCCAGTCCAAGGAGGACGCGCTCCCGGTCATCTTCGGCGCGATCATCGTCGCGGGCGCCATCGGCTTCATCGGCGCCCCGTTCTTCTCCAAGCTGGTCCGCTTCTTCCCGCCGGTCGTCACCGGCACCGTCATCACCCTGATAGGCGTCTCGCTCCTCCCCGTCGCCTTCGGCTGGGCGCAGGGCCCCAACCCCAAGGCGGCGGACTACGGTTCGACGACCTTCCTCGGCCTCGCCGGCATCACCCTGGTGATCGTCCTGCTGCTGCGCCGCTTCACCCGCGGCTTTGTGAAGCAGATCGCGGTGCTCCTCGGCCTGGTCATCGGCACGGTCGTCGCGATCCCGTTCGGCGCCACCGACTTCACACCCGTCACCGAGGCGAGCATCGTCGGCTTCCCGACGCCGTTCCACTTTGGCGCACCGCAGTTCGTGGCCGCCGCGATCATCTCGATGTGCGTGGTCATGCTGGTCTCGATGACCGAGTCGACGGCCGACATGCTGGCCCTCGGTGAGATCGTCGAGCGCCCCGCCGACGAGAAGACCATCGCCGCGGGACTGCGCGCCGACGCACTCGGCTCCGCCGTCAGCCCGCTCTTCAACGGCTTCATGTGCAGCGCCTTCGCCCAGAACATCGGGCTGGTCGCGATGACCAAGATCCGCAGCCGGTTCGTGGTCGCGGCGGGCGGCGGATTCCTGATCCTGATGGGCCTCTGTCCGATCGCCGCCTCGCTCATCGCGGTCGTCCCGCGCCCGGTGCTCGGCGGCGCGGGCATCGTGCTCTTCGGCTCGGTCGCGGCCAGCGGCATCCAGACCCTCGTCAAGGCGGGCCTGGAGAAGGACAACAACGTCCTGATCGTCGCCGTCTCCCTCGCGGTCGGCATCATCCCGATCGCGGCCCCGACCTTCTACCACCACTTCCCGGAGACCGCGAAGATCATCCTGGACTCCGGCATCTCCACCGGCTGCCTCGCGGCCGTCGTCCTCAACCTCGTCTTCAACCACATCGGCAAGCGCGCCGACGACGACGAGGTGACGGCGCCGATGGAACCGGGAGGGGAGATCTCGCACCGCAACGACCAGCAGGGCGACAAGCCGGTCGCCGCCGCTCACTGACGTAGGTCCTCGGTCCACAACAGGCGGTGGCCGTACGGAACTCCCGTACGGCCACCGCCTGTTGACGACCTGTCAGTCAGGCAATCCGGAAGGTGTCCCCGTACACCTTCCACACCAACGGCGTCCGCAGCGAGAAGTTCCCCTTGTTCACGAAGACCCGCTGTGCCGTGTCTATCCGGCTGGTGTCCTCGTGCGCGGCCTCCCGCTTCATCGTGCTCTTCCGCACGTCCAGGAAGGCGTTCAGATACGCGCCCTGGTCACCGCCCCGCGAGGGCGCCGCCGCCTTCGCCAGCGCACTGCGCCTGATCGCGTCGAAGCCGTCGCGCCCGCCCTCGCCGTGCATCACCATCGCGTCGTAGTAGACGAACTGGCCGAGCGTCCCGAGCCCGTCCTGCTGCGCGCGGCGCACGGCCGGGTCGAAGTACACCCGGTCCCGCTCCTCGTTCTGCGCCTGCTCGAACTCCCGGTCCTGCGCGGCCTTCCGCCAGTCCCGTACGAAGCGGGAGCCGAGCCCGCGGTGCGAGTCCGAGCCGTTCACCTTCCGCAGGGCGGGCAGGTACTTCTCCAGTACGTTGCCGGGCGAGGCGGCGCTGTAGCGCTCGACCAGCTCCAGCATGTCGCCGGTCCCGGAGCAGAATCCGATGATCCCCGCCGTGTACCCGCGCCCGTCGCCGATGTCCTCGATGTACTCGTACTGCTTCTTCCACTCAAGGGAGGAGTTCTCGGCGCTCGACACGAGCCGCATCGCTATCTCCTTCTTGTCCGGATCTCGCAGCCCCGACGAGGCGGAGGTCCTGGCCTCCTCGTCCACCGGCGCCGCGCCGGCACCGGTGGCGGTCCCGGCGGCGAGCGTGAGACCCAGCAGGGCGCGGGCGGCGTACTGGGCGCGGCGGGTGAGTTGCATGAGACCTCCGGGGCCGGTCATGGGTGCTGGACCACCCTTCGACGGGGGCCCGGCCGGAACAGTTCCTTCAAGAACGGTACGAAACAGCTCCGACAAGGGTCGCAGGCGCATCAGGAACATTTCCCTCACCTCACCAGAAACCTCACCTCGCAGGGAGCCTCACCTCACCAGGAACGTGTCCCCGTACACCTTCCACCGCAGCGGCGTGCGCAGCGCCAGGTTCCCGTCCCGCAGGAAGACCCGCTGGGCCGTCTCGACGCGGCTGGTGTCCCGGTGCGCGGGCTCCCGCTTCATCGAGGCCACCCGTACATCGAGAAAAGCGTGCAGATAGGCCCGCTCGTCGCCCCCGTCGACGGGCAGCACGGCCCGCTGCCGCGCCCGCTCCCGCAGCGTACGGAAGCCGGTCGACCCCCGGGTGTCCCCGACCCCGTGCATCACATACGCGTCGAAGTACACGAACTGCCCCAGCACCCCCACCCCGTCAGCCTTCCCCTGCCGCACCGCCGGATCGAAGTACTCCCGGTCCCGTTCGGCGTCCTGGGCGGCCCGGAATACCGGATCGGTGTCGGCGGCCCGCCGCCATGCCTCGACGAACGGCTCCCCGAGCCCTTCGTGCGAAGCGCTGCCCCGCACCTTCCGCAGGGCGGGCAGGTACTTCTCCAGTACGTTGCCGGGCCGCGCGGCGCCGTACCGCTCGACCACCTTCGTCATGTCGCCGGTCCCGGAACAGAACCCCACGATCCCGCCCGTGTACCCGCGCCCGTCCCCGATGTCCTCGACGTACCCGTACTGCCTCCGCCACTCAAGGGAGGAGTTCTCGGCACTCGACACGAGCCGCATGGCCAGCTCCTTCTTCGCCGGATCCGCCAGCCCCCGCCCGCTCTCCGCCGGCCGCCTCCCGCTCTCCGCCGGCCGCACGGACGGCGCCCCACCCGTGGACGGCGGTGGCCCGGGAAGCGCCCCGTCACCCCTGCCCACGCTCACGCACCCCACCAGCACCATCAGCAGGACCAGCGCCGCCAGTCCCGCCGCACGCATAACGGACGTCACCCGACGACCCTGGCATCCGGGCCGCCCCTGTACCGTCGGAGTCATGGAAGATCACTCCGTCGTCGATGTGGGCGACGTACGCATGGCGTACCGCTCCTGGGGCGACCAGCACGGCAACCCGGTAATCCTGCTGCACGGAATCGGCGGTTCGTCCGCGAGCTGGGAGAAGGTCGGGCAGGCGCTCGGCGAGGAATGGCGGGTGCACGCACTCGATCTGCGCGGCCACGGCGAGAGCGACTGGCCCGACGAGTACGACCTGGAGCTCATGCGGGACGACGTGCTCGGCTTCATCGAGGAGGCGAAGATCGACCGCGCGGGGGTGGTCGGCCACGGCATGGGCGGCGTCGTCGCTTACCTCCTGGCGCAGGAGTACCCGGACCGGGTGGAGCGTCTCGTACTGGAGGAGACTCCGGCCCCCTATGCGGGGGCGGACGACCCGCTTCCGACGGACGGGCCCGTCGACTACGACGAGAACGCGATCGGCGAGATCCAGGCCCAGCTGTCCGACCCGCCCGCCGAGTGGCTGGACCGCCTCGGCGAGATCGTCGCCCCGACGCTGATGATCACGGGTGGCGCGGAGAGCGACATGTCCCAGGAGGACCTCCCGGAGATGGCCGACCGCATCCCTGACTGCGCACAGCTCACGCTCCCGGGCGGTCACCGCATCCACGAGCGGCAGCCGCAGCAGTTCGCGGACAAGGTGAGCGACTTCTTCACCAGCTGAGAGCTGAGAGCTGAGAGCTGAGAGCTGAGCGGGGTGCGTGTGCCTCCACGCCCCCCGCACTGCTTCCGCGTGACGACGACGGGGGAGTAGGGGCCCGCTGTTTCAGAAGCCGGCCATCGACTTGTCGAGCACTCCGCCCAGTGCGCCGTAAACGCTGCAGCGCACGGAGTGCGTCGATCTGCGGCGGCGCACGAATCCCACGACGAGTGACAACGTGAAGAGCCCACCGAGCGCCATCGCCACGGCCGGGTCGTAGACGAGGGACGCGCCGCACACGATGCAGGCCCAGACCAGGATCGGCAGGAGCGAGCCGCGCAACACCGTCCAGAACGTGATCCGTTCCGGAGCCGGCGGCAGCACACGTTCATGCCACACCGAGATGTGGTTCCTGGTCACGCAGTTCTCGGGGCGCATGAAGACATCACACCACCGCCCCGGTCCGAACCTCCCGGAGGCTCCGGTCAGGACTGGTCAGCTCTTGGGAACACCGGCCCCGCGTGCCGCCTGGAACAGCCCCGTGACGACCAGCGCGCCGCCGATGACCATCAGGACCACTCCGACCTTGGGCAGAGTCACCACCGGGACCTCCACCCCGCCTCCGAACAGCTTCAGGGCCAGGCCGACCAGGAAGGTCACGATTCCCTCGGCGAGATTCTTTCGTGCGCGATTCACGGTGGGACTCCTTGTGACGGGGGTTGTCGGGGGACGACTCCAGCCTAGGAATGCCGGTCAGTCGGATCGTCGTCCGCCGGGACGAGCCCGTGCTGCATCGTTCGACGGACTTCAGCGACCGAACTCCGGAGCGCGGGCGTGGGCCCGTACGTCGCGCAGACCGCGAACGGCCGGGTCCGGTGCGGAACGTGCAGGTGCCGCCGTGGAGGTGTCGGGTCAGAAAGATGTCTCGCTTATACGTGTCAACGAGACATCTTTTTGACCACGGCCTCGGACGTTCGCGCGGTCAACCGCAGGCTGGAAGTGCTCGCCCCGATCAGGCCGTGGCGCTCGTGACGACCGCGAACGGGGCCCCGAACGGGTCCAGCAGCATCGCCAGGCGCCCCACGCCCTCGGTGTCGACCGGGGGGACGATGACGGTCGCGCCGCGCTGCTGGCCACGGGCCACCGTGGCGTCGCAGTCCTCCACCTCGAAATACGGGTGCCATTCGGAGACCGAGCCGGCGTCCAGGTTCGCCTGGGGCAGCTGCATGATGCCGCTGTGCATGATCCGGTCGCCACCGCCTGCGGGCCCGGCGACGGCGTAGACGAGGCCCTCGCCCATGAGCACGTCCCGGATCTCCCACGACAGGACCGTGCGGTAGAAGTCCTTCGCCGCCGCGGCGTCGGTGGTGTACAGCTCGATCCAACTGGCGCTGCCGGGCACGTTGACGGCCTCCAGGCCGTCCGATTCCCGGGGCTCCCACACCGCGAACTCCGCACCCGTCGGGTCGGTGAAGCCGGCCATCCGCCCTGCGGTGAAGACCTCCGAAGGCGGGATGCGCACCGAGCCGCCCGCCTGCTCCACGGCCTTGGCGGTGGCGTCGGCGTCCATGGTGCGGAAGTACACCGTCCAGGCGGAGCCCGCGCCCTCCTCCGTCAGCGGGCCGATGGCGCCGACGGTCCGGCCTGCGTTCCGCAGGAAGCCGTAGCCCCCGGCCTCCGGCCCCGCAGAGGCGAACTCCCAGCCGAACACGCCCCCGTAGAAGGCGACGGCCGCGTCGATGTCGGGCGTCCCCAGGTCCAGCCAGCTCAACCCGCCGGGGACCTGCGTGGAAGTCAGCATGAGGTACTCCTGTCCCGTACGTCGTTGTTGAGGCTCACCCCGGTGAGCCTGCCTCCAGCGTGGCAGCAGACGGCTCTCCACGGGAGCGGTACGCAGCCGAATGGCCTTGCGGAGCCTGCCCGTTCAGCCGTTCAGCCGTTCAGGAGGCGAGGTCGCCGTCGGCGAGGGCGGTGGTGAAGGTGGCCCAGGCGGGGGTGGGGATGTGGAGGGTGGGGCCGGTGGGGTTCTTGCTGTCACGTACGGGGACGTGGGTGGGGAATCCGGGGGCGATTTCCACGCAGTCGCCGCCGTTGCCGCCGCTGTAGCTGGACTTGATCCAGCCCGCCGCGCCGTTGTGCTGACGCTTCGCCATGTTGGCTACTCCGTCTCGCACTTGAGGTGCGCGGTGAAGGTGGCCCAGGCGGGGGTGGGGATGTGGAGGGTGGGGCCGGTGGGGTTCTTGCTGTCACGTACGGGGACGTGGGTGGGGAATCCGGGGGCGATTTCCACGCAGTTTCCGCCGTCGTTGCCGCTGTAGCTGGACTTGATCCAGCTCGCCGCGCTGAGGTCGTGAGGTGTCGGCATGCTGGTCGTACCCTTCCATCGCGTCGCTGATCAGAGTGGCAGACTCGGAGGCAGACAGAGCATCTGCCCTGAGCACATCATAGGTCTGCATCTGGCGCGTGAACTCGGCCGGATCATCGTTGAAGTGCCCCCGGCGTACGGACTCTGAGTAGATCCAGTTGTGGTGGTCGGGAAGGGTGATGAGGGACATCGATGTGTTCGGCCGCGCGAGGTTCACAGCACTTGCCGGGGCGATCTGGACACGGATGTTCGGCAGATTTCCGACGCGCAAGAGGTGCGCACACTGGTCGCGCATGATCGCTGCCGTACCGACGATGTTCCGGATGCAACTCTCGTCCAGAACCGCCAGGTAGAGAGGGCCATCCGGTGTCAAGAAGCGGTGCTGGCGGCTGAGTCGGGCACGTACGAGCTTCTCAAGGTTCACCACGTCCTGCTCGACCTGCGAATAGAGCGCACGGATGTAGTCCTCCGTCTGGAGCAGGCCAGGCATGACCTGAACCTGGTACTCCCGAAGCGCCGCCGCCTCCGCATCCATCTTCGCCCGGCGGTCGAACCAGTCCGGGTGCTGTACGTCCGGGTACCAGTCGATCTCCTGCCACAGGTTCAGCAGCGTCTGGCCCATTCCGAACACCGCCGAGCAGCCCTGCACAAAGCGCAGGTCCGGTACGCGTGTCCCGGCCTCGACCCGTGCCACCTGCGAACGGTCGCAGGGGATTTGGCCTGCCAGTGCGATCTGCGTCAGCAGCATCGACTCCCGGTGGTGCTTGATGAGTTTGCCGAACGTCTCGCCTGGTGTGGCGACCTTTCCGCCTGCCGCGTTTCGCGTACTCACCCGGTCCTCCTCGTGTGCCACGTGGCCACTGGAACGCCCCAAGCGTTGTGACGGGGATCCCGTGCAGCAACGCTTGTCTCACTGACGGTAGTTGATCGGCCGTCGCGTATGTGGCGAAACCTGGATGAAGGATCAGAAAATGCAAAACGGAGAGCAACAGCGCCCTCTCGGCAGCGACGCGCGGAAGCAACTCGCGCGCATGATCAAGGAGTTCGGTATCGACGGCGCCCTCGTGATCAGTCGGACGGCGGGCGACGGGAGTGTGCCGCCGTGGGAGAGCGAGTCGCTGCCCGATCTGCCGCCGGGCTCGATGGAGTACCCGCCGTGCCGCTGCCCCCGGCATCGCGAAGAGGGTGCTGTGGCACATGAGTTGAGCTCATAGCTGGAATCTCGGCGGACGATCGGACCAGGAGCAGCGGGTCCATGGGCACGCCCGATGGAGAGAGCCCGGGCCTCTCTCACGCGGGCGGCGCTCCGCGCGGGCCGTACCGCACCCGTGCGAAGCGCCGCCTTGTCCGTCAGGTCAGGAGAAGTACAGGGACCGGAACTTGACGTTGGGATCGGCATCCCCGCCCACACCTACGTCCGTGCGGGTGCCTGTGCACTCGCCCTCCGAGAAGAGCATCACCTTCGATGAGGTCCAGTTCTTGAACTTCCAGGCGTCCTTGCTCTTCCCGGCTTCGACTTCGGCGACCTCAAGGCACACCCTTGAGTCGGGGTCTTCCAGCTTTGTCTGCTGCGGGTTCGCGGGGTCGCCCCACGAGTAGAAGGCGTGGCCGTCGGCCGCGGCGGCCGAGTTGGGCACGGCCACGAGGAGGGCGAGGGCACCGAGGGCGGCGCCGACAGTGTGACGAAGACGCCTGAGAGACCAGTTCCGTTTCTTGCCGGGGACTAGGGCCCCCGAAGCATGACGGCAAAAGCTGGCTGCCTTCCCGGTTCTCATCACTTCAAACCACGCCCACGAAGTGTGCGGAAACGATATTCCTGCGGCCGTGTGGGTGTGCGTCAGATTCGCCCGCCCGCTCGCTCGACCACGGCCGCCAGATCCGCGCCCGCCCGGAGCAGGGTGACTGTCCGGGCGGCGATCCGGTCGAGGCGGTCCTGGAGGACGCGTGCGGTCTCGGCGGGGTCGTTGTCCTGCTGGAGCGCGGTGAGCGCCTCGCGCACTGCCGCGATTCCGTATCCGGCGCCGCGCAGGGCCAGCACGATGCGGGCCGTGCCGACGGCTGCGGGCCCGTAGCGGCGGGCGCGCAGCGAGGTCACCCGCTCGGGGGTGAGCAGGCCCTCCTCCTCCCAGAACCGCAGCGTGGAGGTGCGTACGCCGAGCGCCCCGGCGAGTTCCGTGATCGTCATCGCGTCGCTTTCCTGCCCGACCGGTCCGGCCCCCGTCTCGGCCCCGATCGCGTGCAGCGCCTGCTGGGCGCGCAGGACCTCCTCGCGCTCCCGGGCCAGGAGGACATGGACCGCGTTGACCGCTGCGGCCGCGTCGGCGAGCGTCGCGGTACGGAGTTCCGTGAGCAGCCGGCGGGCCTCGACGGGACCGGTGGCCTCCGCCAGTCCCCGGTAGGCGCGCAGGGCCTGGATGTGGAGTGATGTGTACGAGCGGTAGGAGTTGGCCGACCGTACGGCGGGCGGGATCACCCCCAGCCGCTCCAGATCGCGCACCTGCTGCACCGAGTAACCGGACTCCCGGGCCACGTCGACCGTACGGAGCGGTGCTGACGGCTGCGGCGCCTGCGGTACCTCGGACATCGGCGAACCCCACATAAGCACTTGAAGGTGATGCTTGAACCATGAGTATCAGCATGAGTATGGAACAGATCATCACAGCCGTGCGAGGCCTGGACGGTGCACTCGTCGTCGCCCCTGAGCAGGGGGACGACTTTCCCGAGCTGGTGTGGGGCGACGCGTTCTTCTACTACGCGCCTGACGGCCGGATGCCGACGAACGTCCAGCCGTACGGAACGATCGTCACCAAGAACTACCCCGACGACACCGCGTCCGGCCTCGACCGCCCGGGGCGCTGGCGGGTGAACGTCCACGTCGACCGTGCGACGTTCAGGGAACTCACGGGGGAGGAGCCGCGCGGCCTCGCCGTGCCCCGGGACCGGGCCGTGCCCCGGGACCACGCGGCCGTCGACACCGTGCTGCCGCATCCCGTGTACGGATCGCTCGGCTGGATCTCCGTCGTCAACCCCGGCGGGCGGACGGCGGACACGGTCGTACGCCTGCTGCACTCCGCGCACGAGGCCGCCCGCGTCAGGTCCGAGCGGCGGAACGCTCAGGGCTGACGGCCTCGGTGCCCATCCCCTTGCTCCGCTTGTTCCCCCGGAGCAGGACCGCCGCCAGCACCAGCCCCACGGTGACCACCAACGCACCGACCCCGAAGGCGAGTCGGTAGCCCGAGTTGAGGGCGTCCAGCGGGCCCGTGCCGGTGGCGGCGAGGTCGGCCGTACGGCCCGCCGCCAGCGAGGTCAGGGCGGCCAGGCCGAACGCGCCGCCCACCACCTGCGTGGTGTTGAAGAGGCCGGAGGCCAGGCCCGCGTCCTCCGGGCGGGTGTCGGACATGGCCAGGCCCGTCATGGCCGGCATCCCGATGCCGAAGCCGATCGACAGGAGCAGGATCGCGGGGAGCACATCGGTCAGGTACGAGCCGCCCACCGGGGCCCGGCTGAACAGCGCGAGGCCCGCGAGGATCGACACCAGCCCGGCCAGCAGGGCGTTACGAGGGCCGAAGCGGGCGGCGACGCGGGTCGAGAGGCCGAGCATCAGGGCCCCGATGACGAGGGGCGCGGGGAGGAACGCGAGACCGGTGGTCAGGCTCTCGTACCCCAGTACCTGCTGGAGGTAGAGCGCGCCGATGTACTGGAAGGCGTACATGCCCGCGATCGCCGCGATCTGCACGAGGTTCGCGCCGGTCAGCGTGCGGGAGCGGAAGATGCGCAGCCGGAGGAGCGGCTCGGCGGTGCGGGTCTGCCGGACGGTGAACGCGGCGAGCAGGGCAACCGACAGCGCACCGAGGACGAGGGTCCTGGTCGATGCCCAGCCGTGCTCGGCGGTCTGGACGAGGGTGTAGACCCCGAGCATCAGTGCGGCGGTGACCAGCACCGCACCGAGGTAGTCGGCGCCCTTGCCCAGCCCCGCGCCCTCGTCGGCCGACAGCACCCGCCACGCGGCGACGACGGACACCAGGCCGATCGGCAGGTTGATGAGGAAGATCCAGTGCCAGGAGAGCGCACTGGTCAGGGCGCCGCCGAGGAAGGTGCCGAGCGCGCCGCCCGCCGCGCCGGTCGCGCTGAACACCGCGATGGCCTTCGCCCGCTCGCGCCCCTCGGGGAAGAGCGCGACCAGCATGCCGAGGACGACGGCCGTCGTCATCGCACCGCCGACGCCCTGGAGGGCGCGGGCCGCGATCAGCGCGCCCGGGGTGGTCGCGATCCCGCAGAAGAGCGAGGCCAGTGTGAAGACGGCGAGCCCCGCCGTGAACATCCGCTTGCGGCCGACCAGGTCGCCGAGCCGCCCGGCGAGGAGCAGCAGCCCGCCGAAGGGGATCAGATACGCGTTGACGACCCAGGCGACGCCGGCGGGGGAGAAGCCGAGGTCGCTCTGGACGGCGGGCATCGCGACGGTGACGATGTTGCCGTCGAGGATCGTCATCAGGGTTCCCGCGCAGAGGATGACGAGCGCGGTCCAACGGGACGAAACGGTGGCTGGCTTGAGCCCTGACATGGTCTCTGACCTCCATAGGTGCACTACTTGTAACGGGCCTTGTGATGGAGGAGATCGTGCGTGACCATGAGGGCCTGCCGTAAGGAGGCACTTCCATGTCCCACCGGAACGCCGGTGTTACCTCCCAGGTCGTGAACGCAGAGGCCTGCCCCGTCCGCGAAGTTCTTGACAGGGTGGTCGGGAAGTGGAGCGTCCCGATCCTGATCGCCGCCGCGCACGGCCCGATCCGCTTCACCGAACTGGAGCGGTCCATCGACGGCATCAGCCGCCGGATGCTCACCCTCACCCTGCGCAACCTGGAGCGCGACGGGATGCTGACCCGCACTGTCCACCCGACCGTCCCGCCCAAGGTGGAGTACGAGCTGACACCGGTCGCCCGCGAACTGCACTCCTCCCTCATCGGGCTGACGACCTGGGCGGAGCGGCACCGGGTGACGGTGGCCGAGGCGCGCGCCGCGTACGACGAGAAGAACGGCGTGGCCGCCTGAGCGGAGAGGCGGAGTGCGCCTGAGTCCGGGGTGGAGTGTGCCTGAGCCCGGGGCGGAGTGCGGATGCGGGCCCGCCGTCCCTGTGGTCCATTGATCAACATGAGCACGGCAATCGAGCCACAGCAGGACCCCGGGACCGGAGGCAAGCGGAAGTTCAGCTTCCCCAGCGCCCTCACCATCCTGGTCATCGTCACGCTCGGCGTCTGGCTGCTCGCCTTCCTGATCCCCTCCGGCGCGTACGACCGCGACAAGAACGGCTCGCCGATCCAGGGCACGTACCACCGGGTCCCCTCCGGCCAGAGCTTCACCGATCGGCTCAACGACCTCTTCCTTTCCCCGGTCAACGGCCTGTACGGGGTGCAGGACGCCGAGTCGGGGCAGGTCGGGCCCGACCTGGCGGGCGAGCTGTACGGCAGCGCGGGGGTCTTCCTCTTCGTGCTCGCCATCGGCGCGTTCATCACCGTCGTCTTCGCGACCGGCGCCCTCGACCGGGGCATCGGCCGCCTCGCCCACCGGCTGCGTGCGCGAGGAGCGCTGCTGATCGCGGGCGTGATGCTGGTCTTCGCGCTGCTGGGCACGGTGGAGGGGTTCGCCGAGGAGACCCTCGGCTTCTACGGGCTGATCGTGCCGCTGATGCTCGCCCTCGGGTACGACCGGATGGTGGCGACCGGCACGATCATCCTCGGTGCGGGGGTCGGAGTGCTGTGCTCCACCGTGAACCCGTTCGCGACCGGAGTCGCCTCATCGGCCGCGGGGATCTCGCTCGGCGACGGCATCGTGCTGCGCGCGCTGATGTGGGTGGTGCTGACGGCCGTCACCATCGGATACGTCATCCGGTACGCGAAGCGCGTCCGGCGCGACCCGGGCCGCTCGCTCTCCGGCTTCCTCCCCGGGGACCACGAGCAGTCGGCGGCCGAGACCGCCGAGCCGCCGCCGCTGACCGCACTGCACAAGGTGCTGCTCGTGCTGGTCGCGGTCACCTTCGCCTTCATGATCTTCTCGGTGGTGCCGTGGTCGAGCGCGCTGACCGGGGACGCCGACGCGACGCCCTACGGCTTCGAACTCGGCTGGTCCTTCCCGCAGTTGGCGGCGCTCTTCCTGGTGGCGGCGGTCCTGGTCGGCCTCGTCGCACGCTTCGGCGAGCAGAAGCTGAGCGCGACGATCGCGCAGGGCGCGGCGGACTTCATCTCCCCGGCGCTGGTGATCGTGCTCGCGCGCGGGGTCACCGTCATCATGAACAACTCCCGGATCACCGACACGGTGCTGAACGCCGTGGAGGGCGTCGTCACCGGCACCTCCTCCGCGCTCTTCGCCGTGATCGTCTTCATCGTGAACCTGCCGCTGGCCTTCCTGATCCCCTCCACGTCGGGCCATGCGACCCTCGCCATGCCGATCCTCGCGCCGCTCGCCGACTTCGCGGGCGTACCGCGTGCCGTGGTCGTCACGGCGTGGCAGTCCGCGAGCGGGCTGATGAACATGTGGGTGCCGACCACGGCCGTGACGATCGGCGGAGTGGCGCTCGCCAAGGTCGGTTACGACAAGTACCTGCGGTTCGTATGGCCGCTGCTGGTGATCCTTTTCGTCCTGATCGGCGGCTTTGTGGCGGCGGGCGCGGTCATGACGTGACGGCCGCTCCTGTGTGAGACCTCTCTGTGAGACCCCTTGTCCGGGGCGCCCAGCCGTGGCATACAGGTCTGGACCATTGTCTCCGCCCTCCCCGCGGACCCTCCGGGATCTCCGCGGATCCCCACGGATGAGAGGTCCAGCTGTGCAACGCCCCACCGTCTGCGCCGTGTTGGCCTGTTCCCTGCTGCTGCTCACGGCGACCGCCTGCGGCGGCGGCTCGCACGCGGCACCGCCCGCCGACCGTTCACGACCCTCCACGCCCGCCGGGGTGACCGCCCAGGCGGGCAGCGCCACCTCCGTCCACGTCATGTGGAGTCCGTCCACGGACGACCGGGGAGTGACGGGCTACGAGGTCTACGAGAAAGGGAAGAAGGTCAGGGCGGTTGCGGCGGAGACCACCATGGTCGACGTCGACCGCCTCGCACCGTCGCACGCGTACGCCTTCACCGTCCGCGCCCGGGACGCCGCGGGAAACCTCTCCGCCCCGAGCGCCGCCGTCACCGCGAAGACCCCGGCCCCCACCCCGGACGACCGCAAGCCCCCGACCGTCCCCACCACCCTGCAGGGAAAGGTGAACGGCGCCCGCTCGGTGACGCTCTCCTGGGCCCGCGCCACGGACGCCGTCGGCGTCACCTCGTACGACATCTACCAGGAGGACTCCCGCATCCACAGCGTGCGCGGCACCGAGACCAGCACCCGGATCGACGGGCTGCGACCGGGCACGGTCTACACCTTCACGGTGCGGGCGCGGGACGCCGCCGAGAACTCCTCCAAGGACAGCAACGCCGTCGACCTGACGACGCCTTCGGCACCGGGCTCCGGCCCGTCCACCGCCCCCACGGGACTGACCGTGACCGCGCAGGCCAAGGCGGGCGAACGCACCCTCGAACTCCGCTGGACCCAGCCCCGCACCGGGGGCGAAGTCAAGGAGTACCAGCTGTACTTGAACGGCAGGTTCGCCACCTCGATCGCGTGGGGCGCACCCCCGCCGCCCGGCCAGGTGACGTACACCCTCACCGCCACCGAACCGCCCGGCACCCGCTACACCGTCAAGCTCCGGGCCAAGCTCCCGGACGGGAAGTGGGGAGACTTCTCGGCGCAGCGGACGGTGGTGGGCGTCGGCTGAACCGGCGGTGTGCGGAGGCTAATTCAGTGGTACGAGGGCGGCTCACCCGGCACCGTGGCCGATCATGGACACCACCTCGCAGGGCCAACCGCATGCCGTCGCGCCGGAGGCCACCGCCCCAAAGTCCCCGTGGAAGGTGCGGGACTTCCGCACGCTGTTCACCGCCACCGCCCTCAGTGAACTGGGCACCTGCGTCAGCCAGGTCGCCGTCCCGCTCGCCGCCGTGCTCCTGCTGGAGGCGAGCCCGGGTCAGGTCGGACTGCTCGGCACGCTGAGCACCCTCGCCTTCCTGCTCATCGGCCTGCCCGCCGGAGTGTGGGTGGACCGGATGCGGCACCGGAACGTGCTGATCGGGGCGGACTTTGCGCGGGCGCTGCTCTTCGCCTCGATACCGGCGGCCTGGGCGCTGGACGTACTGACCCTGGAGCAGCTGTACGCGGTCGTCGCGCTGAACGGCTGCGCGACGGTGTTCTTCGACGTCGGCTCGCAGAGCATGCTGCCCCAAGTGGTCGGCAAGGAAGCCTTGTTGGCCTCCAATGCCGCCATCGTCGGGCTGCAGGCGGCGGGCAGCGTGGCGGGCCGTGGCGCGGGCGGCGTACTGGTGGCGCTGATCACCGCGCCCCTGGCGATCGTGGGCACCGCCGTCCTCTATCTGGCCTCGGCGCTGCGACTGCTCGCCGTCCGCCACGCCCCGGCGCGGCAGCGGTCGGGGGCTGCGCCCCGGCTCCGTACCCAGATGTCCGAAGGGCTCGCCCACGTACTGCGCCACCGCGAACTGCGTGCACTGGCCCTCTCGGCGACCCTCACCAACCTGGGCGCACAGCCCATCAACGTGCTGCTCCCCGTCCTCATCACCCGCGAACTCGATCTGTCCGCCGCGTACTTGGGTGCCTTCTGGGCGCTGGGCGGAGTGGGCGTCCTGCTCGGCTCCCGACTCGCGCGCCCCGTCGCCGCCAGGCTCGGGTACGGCCGCACCCTGGGACTCGCCGGACTGTGCACGGCCCCGGCCGCCCTGCTGGTGCCGCTCCTCGACCGGGGCCCCTGGTTCGCGCTCGCCGGCGCGGGATGGCTGCTGGTCACCCTCAAGATGGGCATCGACAACGTCCTCGGCGTCAGCCTGCGCCAGCGGCTGACCCCCGCCCCTCTCCTCGGCCGAATGAACGCCACCTTCCGCTTCATGCTCACCGGAGCGATCGCGGTGGGCGCGATGCTGGGCGGCCTGCTCGGCGAGTTCGCGTCGCTGCGCGTGGCGCTGTGGACCGGCGCGGGGATCCTGGTGCTCGCGTTCCTGCCGCTGTTCCTGTCCCCGGTACGCACGCGGCGGACGCTGTCCGAACAGGGCGCCGAGTGACGCGGGCACGGGGGGCGGTCGGCTATTCCTCTGACGTGGTGGCGGCGGGCTTCGGAAGGTTTTCGAGCGTGGCCAGTGCGGACTGCGCGGCGTCGCCCAGGTCGCCGCCCGCCCGGCCCGCGCGGGAGGTCAGATAGCCCTCGCGGCGGGCCTTCTTCAGGTGGTCCTTGACCGACTCCGGGCGCCTGTCGAGCTGTTCGGCGAGCCATGGCACGGGGGCCTGGACGCCCTTGTCGACCAGGTCGCGGTAGGTGAGGCAGAGCACGGCGAGGTAGTGCGGAGAGACGCCCTCGTCGGTCAGCAACTCCCTTGCCAGGGCGGACAGTTCGACGAGGCGGCCGTGCTCGGCCTGCCAGGGGGGAGTCGTGGGCGCGAGCTCCTGGGCCTTCTTCACCGCGCCGGCAAGGTCGAGGCCGCGCAGCACCGTCGTCGAGATGCCGCGTGCTACGTCGCCGGGTGCCGCGTCAGGCTCGGCCTCGATGACGATCTTCTGCGGTCCGCCGGACACGGCGCCCTCGGGCCACCACATCGTCACCCACCAGGGGCCCTTGAACTGGACGACTTCGAGTCCTTCGCTGAATGCCATGTGGACACCCTAGGGTGGTCCACCCTGGGTGGTCAATAGTAGGTGGATGGGTGCGGGTGGATTGGTGGGTGCGGGTGGGGGCGCTGCGCGGGCTGGTCCCCTACCCGCCCCTTCCCGACTGTGACATTTGCGGCTCCGCCGCGTGAGGGGGCGAGCCCCCGGGCCCCGGGTGGGTGTGCTTGTGCGGGTGCGTGGGGGCTGGTCGCGCAGTTCCCCGCGCCCCTAAATGCATGGCCCGCGCGGGGAACTTCAGCCTGTCGAGGGGGTACCCCCTGGTCCTTAAGACCTTGGGGGAGTTTGAGGACGCGCGGCGGAGCCGTGCACCGGGCGCAGCCCGGGACGCCCGCCCCCACCGGCGCCAGCCGTGACCCGTCTTTGCCCCGCGGCCAGCGGGGACTTGCGCCGCAGGCAACCGCACCACCCACCGGCCCGCACATGCCCGGAGCCCGGCCGGGCAGGGGTCGGATCGCGTCCCAGTCCCCGCACCGCCCGTCCCAGCTCAGTCCCGCTTCAGCGATCCGCCTCCGAATGCCCCTCTCCCGTCCGCATGTTGCCAGAACGTGTCGAGGGCGGGGCCGTTCATTCCGGACCAGTCCGGGGTGGCCTGGACCAGGGCTCGGCCCAGGTTCCGGCCCAGGTCGACCATGGTGCGGCCCGCAGGGGTGCGAGCGGTGTCGTACGCGTTCAGGGCTTCGGCCGGAGTGGGTGCGGCGATCAGGGCCGACTGGAGGGCGGTGACGTCCTGGAGCGCCTTCACCGCGCCCGCCCCGGTGTGCGGGCGGGCGACCGTGGCGGCGTCGCCCACGAGGGCGAGGCGGTCGGTGGCGTAGTGGGGTGCGGTGAAGTCGTACAGGGGCTGGACGAAGCGCTCGTCCTGGGGCGTCGCTTCTATCAAGGAGGTGAAGAACGGGGGGAGTCGGTGCGCCGTGATGTCGGCGAGGTGGGCGGCGAGTTCCGGGGTGAGGGTGCGCTGTCCCTCAGCGGGGAGGGTGTACCCCGGCGGCGGCATGGTGTAGAAGACCCAGTTCACCCGGTGGCCGCCCGCGTCGTCGGGGATGCGGTAGATGACGATGTGACCGCCGTCGAAGACCACGTACGCGGCCTTGTCCGTCGGCCACAGGTGCGCGTCGGGCAGTTCCGACTCCGGGTAGGCGCCCCGCCAGGCGAGATAGCCCGCGTACTCGGGGACCGTGTCCGGGCAGGCCGCCGTACGGACCAGGGAGCGGATGCCGTCGGCGCCAACGGCGACGTCGTACAGTTCGCCGTCCAACTCGACCCCGCGCGAGGTGAGCCGCAGCTGCTTCACCGCGGTGCCGGTGCGGAAGTCGACCGATTCGGGGACCCGGGCGCGCAACTCGCGCCAGAGCGGACCCCAGTTGTACGTGCGGAACGCGAACGGCATCTCGGTGAGCGGCCGGCCGAGCGGCGACGGCGCGGCGTCGTCCCGTACGTACCAGGTGCGGTGGGTCAGCCCGATCCACGGCATGTCCGCGTCCATGAACCCGGCCGCCTCCAGCTCCGCGTACCGGAGGCCGTGCATGGCCACTCCGACGCCGCGCGAGGCCAGCCGGCCGCCCGCCCGCTCGTACACGGTGACGGCGTCCGCGCCGCCCCGGTGTGCGGCCAGCGCTGCCGCGCAGCCCGCGATGCTGCCGCCGACGACGGCGACCCTGCTTCCCCTGATCATGTGTTCATTGTGGCAGGGGGGTTCGAGAAGTGGATCACTGCGAGGTCAGGCGGCGGTGCTCCGTGTCGTCGACCTGTTCGCCGGAGGACGGCAGGAGTTGGGGGATGCCGTCGACGATCGGGTAACGGCGGTGCAGGCGAGGGTTGTAGAGGGCGTCCTCGGCGGTGAGCAGGGTGAGGGGGCCCTTGTCGAGCGGACAGGCGAGGATCTTGAGGAGCGGGTCAGCCGGATTCATGGCTCACTTCCTTTTCGGCGAGGGGCTGTTCGGTGGAGGGCGCGGGCTGTTCGGTGGAAGGCAGGGCCAGGAGGACCGCCACCGCCAGCAGCGCGCCCGCGACCCGCAGGGCCAGCCGCAGCGGGTCGTCGGGGAGGGACTCGCCGAAGGCGAGGGTGCCGAGGGTGGCCGTGTACAGGCAGGAGGTGGTGGTGCAGACCGGGACGACCAGGGAGGCGCGGCAGCGCTGCAGCGCGGTCTGGGAGAGGACCAGGCCGGTGCCGCCCGTGACCAGGAGGAGATAGGGGTACGGGGAGGTGAGGATCGCGGCCGCGGTGCCGGGCAGGTCGTGGAAGTCCAGGTGGGCGGAGACGCCCTTGATGGCGAGGGAGCTCACCCCGTAGACGAGGCCGACTGCCACACCGTACGGAACGCCGCTGGTGGGCGCGGCATGGGCGCCGCCCCGGCGGTCCGCGGCGACGTACACCCACACCCCCGCACCGATGCTCAACCCGCTGAGGAGAAGGATCAGTGGCGGAGGAGAGTCCGCACCGATCACTTCGCCGCTCCCGTCGAGGGAGAACACCACCATCAGCAGGGCCGCCACGATCGCCGCCATCGCGTACCGCTCGCGGCCAGAGGTGCGTTCGCCGAGCGTGCGCGAGGACATCAGCAGGAGCAGTACCAGGCCGGAGATGAAGAGCGCCTGGGCGACGGCGATCGGCAGCGTGCGGTAGACCACGAGCTGGGCGGCGAACCCGCCCGCCAGCGCGAGCGACCCGCCGATCCACGGCAGGCTGCCGAGCAGCAGCCGCACGGCGTGCGCGGGACGCCGGATGTCGAGTCCGGGCAGCTTGCCCAGCGCCCGCTTCTGGAGTACGAACCCGCCGCTGTAGAGGACGTTCGCGAACAGCGCGGCTGCCACGCCCCACCACATCATCAGCGGCTCCGCTCTCCAGGGGATCCGTCCCGTGGCCGCCGGGCGTGCACCAGCAGGATGGACGCGGCGGACGGAGCGGCGCAGACCAGCCGGTCCAGCGGCCGCAGCGGACGCGGCACCCCGTGGAAGGGCGCGCCCGCGACCCGTACGACCTCGAAACCCGACGCGGTCAGGAACTCGCGCAGGGCGCGCGCCGTGTAGAGCCGCAGATGCCCGACGACTTCGCGACCCGGCCGCCCGTGGATGCCGCGCAGGCTGACCTCCGAGAACACCGGCTGCACACCGGCCAGCAGCAGGGCCCGGTTGTACCAGGCGGCCAGGTTCGGCGTGGACAGCATCAGATGCCCCCCGGGCGCGAGCACGCGCCGAATCTCGTCCAGTGCGCTGTCCGGGTCGACGAGGTGCTCGATCACCTCGCTGAACAGCACGGCGTCGGCCGCCCCGTCGGCGAACGGCAGCCCGCCGTCGGTGAGTTCGCCCCGTACGGCGCTGATCTCGCGCGGTACGGCGGCGAAGCGTGCGGCCGCGCGGCGCAGTGCGTCCTGCGACCAGTCGACGCCGACGATCCGGTGCCCGGAGAGCAGGGGAGCGGCGGTGACGGCGGCGGTGCCGTCGCCGCAGCCGATGTCGAGGACGGTGGCGCCGGAGGTGCCCGCCAGGGCCTCGGCCAGCATCCGCGCCTGCCGCAGGCTGCGGGCGTCGCCCGAGGCGACGGGCACGGCGGGGTTCTCGTAGAAGTCCCGGAGGTGCGGCGCGGGAGAGCCGGAGCGGGCGTGGTCGATGGAAGTCGTCATGGTGAACTGCCTTCCTCGGCAGTGGAGTTGAGGTGCTTCTCGAAGAGTTCGCGCAGGTGCTCGCCGTCCTGTGGGCCGAGGAGTGCGCCCGACCAGCGCAGGGCGAGATGCAGTCGCCCGTTGGTGCTGGCGGTGGTCACGGTCAGCCCGCGCGGCATCCGGGCCGGTGCCGAGAACCACACGGCGGTGGCCCGCCCCACCCCCTCGCCGAAGTCCAGCGGATACGGCACCCGGCCGATGTTGCTGAGCAGTGTCGTCGACGTCCACGGTGCGACCGCGCGCCGCAACTGCCGCGTGAGAGCGGCCCGTACGGCCACGGGTACGACCGGAGCGGTGAGAAGCGCCGCACCGTGACCGAGCTGGGGCCGGGGCAGCGACTTCAGGGCGCGGGTGCGGTCGGCGGTCCGCCGCAGCAGTCGCCCGGTCTCCTCCGCCAACTCCTCCTCTCTGAAGGGCACTTCGACGAGCCGCGTGCCGTTCCCGATGGGCATGTCCAGCCCTCTGGGGCGGTCGTCCACCGGCATGGTGATGCGCAGCGGGCGCGGCGGGGTGCCCCGCTCCCGGTTCCACTCGGAGATCATGCGGGCGGTGGCCACCATCAGCTGGTCGTTCACGGTGTACGGGGCGGAGCGCGGCCGACGCGGAACGGGCAGGTCCGCGATGAGCATGCCGTTGCCGGGGGCGACGGGGGCGCCGTGCGCGACACGGGCCACCGGGGCCAACCCGACGCCTGCGGGCTGGAGTTGGGGGTGATTCTCGGGGCGGGCCGGGGTGCCGCCGCCGGCGGGGGAGTTGTCCCGGCCGCCGTAGAGCTCGGCGGCGGTCGCCAGGATACGGAGGCAGGCGGGGCCGTCGAGGGCGGTGTGATTGACGACCAGGACGAGGACGTTGCCGATGGCTTCGAGCCGGACGGGCGGGGAGAGGGAGAGGGGCGGGGCCTGGGAGAGTGCGCGCGCCCGGGCTCGGGGGAGGGCGTCGGGCCCCGGCTCGTGGAAGGTGACGACGTGGTCGGTGTCGGGATGCGCGGTGAGCTCCCACTCGTAACGCCGCCGGTACCAGGGGCCGGGGGCCTCGCGCATCAGGATGCGGGGATGACGCCGGAGCGCGTCGAGGAAGGCGGTACGGAGGCGGTCGGGGTGCGGGGGCTCGGGGAGGTGCACTTCGATGTGCACGGTTTCGGGCTCGGTGGGGTCGAGGCAGTGGCGGGTGATTTCGTCTACGACGGAGAAGGGGGAGCGGGAGAGGGCGGGGGGCGGTAGGTGCACGGTGGTCATCGTCCGATCTCCTTGAGAGCGTGGGTACGGTGTCGGGCGCGTGCGGTCGGGGTGGGGCGTGCCGCGGTGGGGGGCCGCCCCCTTGCCCACCCGTCCCGCCCCCGGGGGGCGGCCCCGCTGCCCAAGGAGGCGGCGGTATCGGCGTGCCCAGGGGGCTAGGGGGCAGGCATTTAGGGGCGCGGGGAACTGCGCGATCAGCCACGACGTACCCGCACGACGACCACCCGCCCCCACCGCCCCGCACCTCACTCCTGCTCCCGCTCCCGCTCCCGCCCCCGGCTCCACCTGTTACCGATCGTCACCGCCGCCGCGACCACCGCCGTCAGCGCCAGCACCTGTGCCACCGGCCCGAACGAGCCCGTTTCCGCGGACGCCGGTGACCCCGCGCCCCAGGCCGCCGCCACCCCCGCGCCCGCCATCGCGAGCAGTGCGATCGGCGGCAGCAGGGTGTGCCGGAAGTGGGCGACCGCCGCCAGGGCGGGCACCAGCAGGGCCAGCGGCCCGGCGATCAGGACCATGACCACGGTCAGCGCGCCAAGTCCCAGCACCGCCCCGGGCGCCGGGGGCGAAACCGTCGCCGACGGCGAGGCCACCGGGTCCCTCCTGCACCACACCACCAGCCCGATCAGCACCAGCACCGCCACCCCACCCCCGATCAGTCCGCCCACGTACCAGCCCGCCGGTGTGAACTCCAGCCGTACCGTGCCGCCCTCGCCCTCCGGGACCAGCCAGCCCTGTTGCCAGCCGTCCAGGCGGACCGGGGTGAGTTCCTTGCCGTTGAGGGTGGCCTGCCAGCCCGGGTTGGAGTTCTCGTACATCTGGAGGTACGAGGCCTGGCCCGCGCCGACCCGTACCGCCCGGTCGTCGCCCGACCAGTCGTTCACCTTCAGCTCGCGCACCGCCGACGAGGGCTGGGGCAGGTCGCCCCGCTGCAGCGTGATGTCCGTGATCGCGAGCGGACCCGTGTCGCCCGCCTCCACCCGGTGCACCCCGGGGCTCAACTGGGCGGTTCCGCCCCGCTGTTCACCGGCGCACAGCGAGACGTCGATCGGGCGACGCTCCGTCAGGTCACGGAGACTGCCGCGCGCGCTCGTCGCGTGCAGGGTGCCGTCGATCGCGAGGATCGGCCCCTGCCCGCACGGCAGTGAGAAGGTGCGGGACGGGTCCGGCTGCGGCACCCGGAAGTCGTCCAGCGCGGGTACGTACACCTCGCTCAGGCCGACCGGCAGCTGCAACTCGCCGTCCGCCACCGGGTTGTGGATGGTCAGGGGTGCGACCTTGGTGATGGTGATGTCGAGCCGGTCGGTGGTGATCGGCTCGAAGCGGGCCAGGCCGTTCTGGTCGACGGCGGACGTCGCCGCCCCGTCCGGCGAGCTGATCTCGACCTGCTCGGGCCGGGTCGAAAGACCGCCCGCCGCCGCGAACACGATCTCGCCGACCGGCCGCTTCTCCGGCCAGCGCAGATGCAGTACGGACTTGTTGCCTGAGATCCAGGAGGTGGTCAGGTCGCCGTCGACCAGGTTGCGGGGCGTGAGCGACGAACCGAGCCTGGCCGTCGAGTCGGCGGTCGCCGTCAACTGCCGACGCTGGTCGGGCGCGATGCCGTACAACAGTCGGTCCAGCGCCTCGCCCGGCACCGGCAGTGCCGTCGCCTTCAGCGCGTACGCCCCGTCCTCGCGCGTCGTGAACTGCCGGTGCAGCCCCACCTCGGCAGACACGGGCGAGAGACCGCCGGGGTCACTGCCGCGGTGCAGCGAGATCACATTGGGGTCCGCGCCCGAACCCCGCGCGTCCGAGCCTCCCGCCTCACCCGAACCCGAACCCGAACCTGAGCCCGAGCCCGAGCCCGAGCCCGAACCCGAGCCCGAATCCTCCGGCAGCGCCAGCAGCTTCGTCACCTGGACACCGGGCACGTCCACGGCCGTGAAGCCCGCACCCATCAGCCCCGGCCGCCCCTGCTGCGCCTCCTCGATGGTGATCCGCAGCCAACTCGCCTCGCCCGCAGGCGCGTTGACCGTCTGCGGCAGCCCGTTCGGCTGCAGCGGGCTGGTCGCGCTGCCCCGGTCCGTCTCCACCCGTACGACCGTCGGAGCGGCCCGCACCCCGTCCGACGGCAGGGGGGTCACCCGGATCGACGACGGGACGGCGACCCGGTTCGTGAAGTCGACGCGCAGCCACTGACCCACCGGTTCCGCCGGGCTGCCCTCGGCCCACGCCGTGTCCGGGTTGCCGTCGAAGGCGTTCACCGGGTCGTACTGCGGCAGATGGAACAGCCAGTTGCCGCTGCTGGACGCCGTCACCGACTTCGCGCCGCGCAGCACCGCCGTCGTCTGGTGCTTGGCGCCCTCCGTCGGCAGGATCTGGCGCGGCTCCCGGCCGGGGTCCTGGACGTTGCCCGGGAGATTGCGTTCCGTCGCGGTGTAGGTGTACGAGGTGTTGGTGTTGACCAGGCCGAACCTGGTGTCCGCGCGCCGCAGACCGTCCCCGGCCGCGAGCACCGGAGGGGTTCCGAGGCCGGGGGTGTTGTCCCCGGCGAGCACGGCGGGCCGGTCGCGCACCCCCGCGTCCGCCGACATCGGCAGCAGCGACTCGGGGCCGCCGCTCACCACCGCGGTGTCCGCCACCGGCTTGAGCGCGGCCCGTCCCGGCGCGCGGGTGCCGGCCGGCGGCTCGTACACCTCCACCGCCTGCTGCCTCGGATAGAGGCCCTCGACCTGCACGGGAGTGTCGTCGGGGATGCGTCCGCCGGTCAGCACCGGGCCGAAGCCGGTGATCCGGGTGTACCCGGACGCCTCCAGCGTCCGCTTCACCGTCTGCGGCGGTACGTAGCCGATCTGGTCGGGGTCCAGGTCGTTGCGCACGACGACGTAGTGCAGCCCGGCACGGCCCAAGTAGGCGGACAGGCCTGGTACTTCGCCGCCGGACATCAGGGCCTGCTCCACCGCGTCGAGCGCCCGCCGGTTGCCCGGAGCTCCGAACGGTACGAAGTCCCGTTGCGCCCACGGCGATTCGGCGAGCACGTCCAGCGGCTGGTCGATCGTCGAACCCCAGGTCTGGATGCCGTGCGCGGTCGCGGGGACCACCAGGGCCCGGGTGTCCGGGGAGTACTCCTTCAGCCAACTCGCCGTCTGCTCCCAGTGGTCGGGGAGCTTGGTGAAGGCGCCCGGCTGGAGGATGGTGCCGTTGGCGTACGGCAGCAGCAGCCCCGGCAGTACGAACAGCGCCGCAAGGACCGGTGCGTACCTGCGGCCCGGGAGGCGCCGTGCGCCCCGCCGCTCAGCGGCCACCGCCACCGCGTGCATCAGACCGAGCACCAGGACCAGGGCCAGGCCCGACTGGAACTTGTAGATGTTGCGGAACGGGACCAGCCACCCGTTCAGCCAGTCCTGCACCGTGCCTGGGAAGAGCGCACCCAGCGAACCCCCGTACCCGGCAAGGGCGACGAGTGCCACGGACAGCAGCACGAGCAGCAGCCAGCGCCGCTCCGGCGCGTCCCGCCTGGCCAGGCCCGCGAGTCCGATCGCCGCCGCGCACGCCGAACCGAGGATCGCGAGCACCGACGTGGCGACCGTCCACCCGGCGGGCAGCCAGGAGTCCCCGAAGTGCAGATACGCCGTCCAGTTGCCCGCTCCGCGCAGCAGCTCCGTCGCGGACATGGTGCCGGTCGTGGTCCCCGCCTGCTCCACGTACGGCATGAAGTTCTCGCCGTGGATGCCCAGAATGAGCAGCGGGACCACCCACCACAGGGTGGCGAGGAGCACCCCCGGCACCCACCACACGATCTGCGCGCGCCTGCGCGGACCTGCGGGGCGGCTCAGCAGGTACAGCGCCGCGGGCAGCAGGGCGGCGAGCGTGGACGCCGCGTTCACGCCGCCCATGAAGGGCACGACCAGCGCCGAGCGCAGGGCGGAACTCCGGGCGGACAGACGGGTGTTCACCAGTGGCAGCAGTACCCACGGCAGTAGCGCACCGGGCAGCGCGGCCGCCGACGTCGAACCGATGACGATCGTGTACGTCGGCCACAGCGCGTACGCCGCCGCACCGAGCAGCCGGGCAGGCGACGAACCGACCCCCAGCCGCTCGGCGAGCCGCAGCGCACCCCAGAACGCCACCGTCACCACGAGCGAGAGCCACAGCCGCTCGGCCAGCCACACCGGTAGCTGCACCAGGTCGGACAGGGCGTAGTACGGCAGCATCGGGAAGGCGTAACCCACGTACTGGTCGAAGATCCCGCCGAACCCGGCCCGCGAATGCCACAACTCACCCAGGTCGGCGAGGAACTTGAACGGGTCGGCGGCCACCCCGAGCTTCGTCTCGAAGCTCATCTTCCCCGGCG
This sequence comes from Streptomyces sp. NPDC021093, assembly GCF_044333135.1. Lineage (NCBI taxonomy): Bacteria > Bacillati > Actinomycetota > Actinomycetes > Kitasatosporales > Streptomycetaceae > Streptomyces > Streptomyces sp. NPDC021093. The sequence goes on from NZ_JBIRQJ010000002.1 coordinate 529,626, forward strand.
ACACCGCCAGGAAGGCGACCAGTACGGCCGCCCAGAACCCGAACAGCCACTTGCGCGACCGGGGCCCGTCGGGGCCACGGCCGCCCGGCCCCGGGGCCGCGTGCGACGGCGGGCGGGGCGGAGCCTGGAGCGTGCTGGTCATGGGCACCGCCGGAGGATGAGGAGGAGGTTCCAGGTGGTGAACTCGCGCAGCACCGGCACCTTGGGGGCGAGCGCCGGCAGCAGCGGCCAGTAGCGGGCCCGCGCCGACACGACCGACACGTCGCTGCGCGCCCTGACCGCGCGCAGCGTCGTACCGACATGGATCGGGAAGAGGTTCTCGCCGAGGGTGTGCTTGGCGGGTCTGCCGGTGCGCCGTTCGTAGCGGCGGCGGGCCCGGTCGGCGCCCAGATAGTGCCAGGGCGCCCATTCGTGGCCGCCCCACGGCGAGTACCAGTTGGTGAACGCCACGTAGATCAGCCCCCCGGGACGGGTCACCCGCACCATCTCGCTCAGGAAGGTCTGCGGATCGGCCACGTGCTCAAGGACGTTGGAGGAGAAGCACACGTCGGCGGCCCCGTCGGCGAGCGGCAGCAGATAGCCGTCCGCGACCACCGCGCCCCCCGGCGGCTTCCGCCCGTGGGACGTCAGCTCCCGGGTGTCCGACTCGAAGAGGTAGCTGTGCGCGCCGCGCCGCCGGAACTCCTCGGTGAAGTGCCCGCTGCCGCCGCCGACGTCCACCACCACCCGGCCCTCCAGCGGGACGTACCGCTGCACCTGGTCGGCGGCGTCCCGGGCGAGCAGTGCATAGCAGTGGTCGGGGTCGTGCTGCTCGCGCAGGAAGGCCCGGAAGAGGGCGGCGGAGCGGCGGAAGGAGGGGTCCTTGAGGGCACGGCCGGTGCTTCTCATCGCAGCGCGACCGCCCCCGCCGCGGCGACGGCCGCTGTCGCCCCGACCGTCCCCGCGGTGTCCGGCGCGTCGGACGCGGGTGTGCCGGAGGCCGGTGTGCCCGAGGCCGGTGTGCCCGAGGCAGGTGTGTCGGAGGCCGGTGCGTCGGCCGTCAGTGCGGGTGCTCCGACCGCTTCCGCCGCGACCGTACGGAACTGGCTGACCGTGCTCGACCAGCGGTAGCGCTCCGCGCGGACGGCCGCGGCCCGCCCCATCGCCTCGCGCCGTTCCCCGCTGAGGGCCAGCGTGCACCACGCGGCGGCGAACGAACTCTCGCCGCGCGCCAGCACGCCCGTCACGCCGTCGTCGATCGAGTCCCGCAGCCCCGGTACGTCGAAACCGATCGACGGGGTGCCTCTGGTCGCCGCCTCGGTGACCACCAGGCCCCACCCTTCGACGGCGGACGGGTGCAGCAACAGCCAGGAGGCACAGAGCAGTTGGTGCTTCTCGGCCTCCGACACGTATCCCTTGAAGACGACGCCGGGGCCGGCCATGGCCTCCAGCCGCTGCCGTTCCGGTCCTTCACCGACGATCACCAGCCGGCCGCCGGTGACCGGGCGGACCCGCTCCCACAGCCGCAGCAGCAGGTCGATGCGCTTGTACTCGACGAGTCTGCCCATCGCCAGGAACATCGGCTCGGGCGAGCGCGCCAACCGCACGCCGGGGTCCTCGACCCCGTTGTGGACGACCCGGATGCGGCTGCGGTCCACGCCGAGCGCGCCGAGCGCGTCCGCAGTCGACGCGGACACCGCGACCAGGAGGTTGTTGCGCTGGGCCGCGGACAGCGCCCAGTGCTCCAGTCGGCGGCCGAGCCCGGCGGCGGGGCCGGGAAAGCGCATGCCCCAGAGCTCGGTGTGGACGTGGTTGACCAGACAGAGGGTGGGGCCCCGGTGCCAGAGCGGGGTCAGATAGGGCAGCCCGTTGCAGACCTCGACCATCAGGTCGCAGTCGCCCACCTGCCGGTCGAAGGCGCGGCGGGCCCTGAGGAAGTGCCCCAGGTCGCCGCCGGCCGACACGACCCGGTAGTTGCGGTACGCGGCCGGGCCGCCGCACAGCAGCGTCACCTGGTGGCCGAGCGCGGTGAGCCCGTCCGCCAGCCGGTCGACGAGGAGTTCGGAGCCGCCGGCGGCCGGATTGCCGAGGTCGCGGCGGGACAGGAAGACGATTCTGCGCGGACGGGCCAAAGGTTCCTGGGGTTGTGGGGACCTCAGGGCCTGAAGGGGTTTCGCATCGTGCAGGGTGGGGGGTACGTGCTGGGGCATCCGAGCTCCAACTCGTTTCGGGGTGCGGATCCAGTGGGCGGGAAGTGTGTGTTGTGCTCCGTGTGCCTGCTGTGCGGTACTCCGTGTGGGGTGGGTAGGTAGTTTTCGCCACGCTGTTCGAGGCGGCTACTCACCTGGATGACAATTTCGGCACCGATATCAGCTGATGCCTCATCACAAAGTGCAGTGGGTAAGCGAGTTGGAGAATTACGGTGCTGTCCCCGCCGCTCCGGCCGTCCCACCGGTCCCGGCCGACGGCGCCCGCCGCCCCCGTACGACGAAGACGAGGCCCGTCGCCGCCAGCACCGCACCCGCCGCTCCGCCGCCCATCGGCAGCGTCTCGCTCACCAGCCGCAGCTTGTCGCTGCTCGCGCCGGCCATCTCCACCTGCTTCCGCTGGGTGGCCTCGGTGAACTCCATCCGCCGGCTGTCCAGCAGCACCATCGAGTCCTTCTTCGAGCCGGGCGCCCGCACCGTCTTGCGCGGGCCGATCATCGCGTTCAGGATCTGGCCGGTCCGCCGGTCGACGACCAGCTCGATGCCGTGGTTGGCGTACCACTCCTCGGCCAGCACCTGACCACGGTCCGGCAGCCCGACCAGGCGCCCCGGGACCATCCGGGTGCCGGTCTTGGCCGGCGGCACCGTGCCGGTGAAGCGGTAGCCCTCGTACCCCTGGATCTTCTTCGTACCGGCGAAGCGGAGGGTGACGGTGGAGCCGAGCGTGCCGTCCCACCAGCGGTAGGAGCGCTTCTCCACGTCGAAGGGGAACTTCAGGTACGCCTCGCCGTCGAAGACCGGCTGCTCCTTGCAGCAGTGCACCGGCTCATTGGTGCGGCGGTCGGTGACCCAGCGCTCCAGGGTCCACTGCAGCGAGTCCGTGGTGTCGGCGGCGGGCAGCGTGTCCTCGGTGTCGATCGAGGTGGACACGTCCCACACGGCCCGGCCGGCCTTCGTGCTGTCGGCGACGTCGCCGCGCACCTGCCGGGTGATCGTGAGGGGCTTTCCTGCGACGGTCCGGATGGCCTTCGTGTCGAAGTAACTTCCCGTGCCGGTGAAGACCGTCGTGGTGTCGATGTCGACCGGGGTGCTCTTGGCACGCGGGGCGACGTACCAGGCCAGCAGCGGTGCGAGGACGAGCAGGAACACGCCGGTGCCGAGCAGGACCAGCGACAGCGGGGAAGCGGTGCGACGCATGCGGGCGCTCCAGAGTGGGCCGTGGCGGAGGGGGGAGACGTGCGGAGGCGGTGCGGGGAAAGCCGGGCGAATACGTGCATGTGCGTATGGGCCGGGAACCGTAAGCGTGGTCTTGACGGACTGTCAATCTCCCGATGAAACTGTGGACTTGCTGTCGGGCTGCCGGTGGGGACCAGCGTCAGAGAGGCTTCCCGCCATGCCCAGACTGATCTCCGCGCTACTGACCTCGCTCGCCGCCGCCGCCCTCGCGGTGGGCGCGGCGTTCGGCATCGTGGCGCTCCTGAACGCGACTCCGGAACAGCCCAATGTGCCTCTGATCAGCTACGAGACGGGGACGCCGCGGAAATGAACGGGACGACAGCGGGCACGGCGGCCGGTCCGACGGCCGGGGCGGAGGCCGGTACGACGGAGGGGGCAGAGGCCGGGACGGAAGCCGGGGCGGCCCCGCTCGCCGACACGGCATCGGCCTGGGTGGACGTACCGCGCCTCCAGGTGCGGCAGTTCGCCGACCGGGCACTGGCCGAAGTGCCCGCGCTCGCCCAGCAGATACTCGACGCGATCTGCCGCGAGCACCCCCGGATGCCGCTGATCGTCGACGAGCACGGCGACCTGATGGCGCTGGTCGGGATCCGCCGCGCGCTGGAGGACTTCGTCCAGCATCTGGTACGGGAGGACGGCCGCCGGCCGCACCTGCACCTGGAGGTCTTCCAGGAGTTCGGCCGCGGCGAAGGGCTGCACGGCCGCTCCCTCGACTCCCTCCAGGCGGTCTACCGGCTCGGGGTGCGGCTCGCCTGGCGGCGGCTCGCCGAGATCGGGCAGCAGCTGAGCATCCCGCCGCCCGCGATGTACGAACTCGCCGAGTCCGGATTCGCCTTCCTGGACGGGCTGGTGGACGAGTCGGTACGCGGCTACGCCGAGGCGGCGGCCCGGCAGGCGGGCGAACGGCTGCGCCTGCAGAGGAAGTTGGCCCAGGTGATCCTGCGGGAGCGGGACGTCGGGAGCGGGAGCGGGGGCGGGGGCGGGCGCGGCGGTGGTCAGGCCGAGCCTCTGACCGAGTTCGCGGCGCACGCGGCCAGGATCGGCTGGACGCTGCCCGAGCGGGTCGCGGTCGGCGTACTGCTGCGCCCGTCGCGGGACTGCGTCGCCCCGGCGGTCGGTGACGAGGTCCTGCTCGACATGGAGAGCGAACAGCCGCTGATGGTCGTGCCCGAACCGCAGATAGCGGGCCGCTCGGAGCAGCTGCGGCGGGCGACGAACGGCTGGACGGGGGCGCTCGGCCCCGCCGTACCGCTCGCCGAGGCGGCGAAGTCGCTGCGCTGGGCGTCGGCGGCGGTGGGGCTCATGGAGCGGGGTCTGCTGCCGGCGGGCGGGCTGCTGCACTGCACGGAGCACACCGAGGCACTGGTGCTGCTGCCGCCGGAGGAACTGATCGGCGACCTGACGGCCCGGTGCCTGGCGCCGCTGGCGGGCTGCGGGCCGACGCAGGGACGCAGGCTCGCGGAGACGCTGCTCGCATGGCTGGAGACCCGGGGCGGGGCGCCGGAGGTGGCGGCCCGGCTGGGGGTGCATCCGCAGACGGTGCGGTACCGGATGCGGCAGATCAGGGAGCTGTGGGGGGCGGAAGTCGACGATCCGGACCGTCGCTTCGAGCTGGAACTGGTGTTGCGTGCGCAGCGGTTGAGGGGAGAGCTGGCAGAACCGATCCGCTAACCGCTGGGCGCTGGGCGCGGGGCGACGGGTGGGGGTGAGGTGGGGATGGGGTGCGTGGTCGTCGTGCGGGTGCGTCGTGGCTGATCGCGCAGTTCCCCGCGCCCCTAAAAGCTGCCCCCTTGGGCGGCTGAAGCCGCCGCCCCCTAGCCCTCTTGGGCAGCGGGGCCGCCCCCCGGGGGCGGGACGGGTGGGCAAGGGGGCGGCCCCCCACCGCGGCACGCCCCCTCACGGCTGCTCGCGCTCGCGACCGCCCCCCCCCGAGCGCGTCAGCCCACCAGCTGCTCGTACGCCGGCAGCGTCAAGAAGTCCGCATAGTCCGCGTCCAGCGACACCGTCAGCAGCAGATCGTGCGCCTGCTGCCACTTCCCGGCCGCGAAGGCCTCCTCGCCCAACTCGTCGCGGATCGCGGCGAGTTCCGAGGCCGCGATCTTCCGCGTCAGCTCCGCCGTCGCCTTCTCGCCGTTCTCGAAGACCACACCGGCATTGATCCACTGCCAGATCTGGGAGCGGGAGATCTCGGCCGTGGCCGCGTCCTCCATCAGGTTGAAGATGGCGACGGCGCCCAGCCCCCGCAGCCACGCCTCGATGTAGCGCGTGCCGACCTGGACTGCCGCGACCAGGCCCTCGTACGTCGGCTTCGCGTCGAGCGAGTCGATCGCGATCAGATCACCAGCGGCCACCGACACGTCCTCGCGCAGCCGCTCCTTCTGGTTCGGCTTCTCGCCGAGGACCGCGTCGAAGGAGGCCATCGCGATCGGCACCAGGTCCGGGTGCGCGACCCACGAGCCGTCGAAGCCGTCGCCCGCCTCGCGGTCCTTGTCCGCCTTGACCTTCTCGAAGGCGACCTTGTTGACCTCGGCGTCGCGCCGGGAGGGGATGAAGGCGGCCATGCCGCCGATCGCGTGCGCGCCGCGCTTGTGGCACGTGCGGACGAGCAGCTCGGTGTACGCCCGCATGAAGGGCGCCGTCATCGTCACCGCGTTGCGGTCCGGCAGGACGAACTTCGCTCCGCCGTCGCGGAAGTTCTTCACGATCGAGAAGAGGTAGTCCCAGCGGCCCGCGTTCAGGCCGGCTGCGTGCTCGCGGAGCTCGTAGAGGATCTCCTCCATCTCGTACGCGGCCGTGATCGTCTCGATCAGGACGGTCGCGCGGACGGTGCCCTGCGGGATGCCCACGTAGTCCTGCGCGAAGACGAAGATCTCGTTCCAGAGGCGGGCCTCCAGGTGCGACTCCGTCTTCGGGAGGTAGAAGTACGGGCCCTTGCCGAGCTCGATCAGCCGCTTGGCGTTGTGGAAGAAGTACAGGCCGAAGTCGACCAGCGCGCCCGGGACGGTGTTCCCTTCGGCGTCGCGCAGGTGGCGCTCCTCCAGGTGCCAGCCGCGCGGCCGCATGACGACCGTGGCCAGCTCGGAGTTGTCCTTCAGGGCGTACGACTTGCCCGACTTCGGGTCGGTGAAGTCGATGTTGCGGGTGTAGGCGTCGATCAGGTTGCGCTGGCCGAGGACCACGTTCTCCCAGGTGGGGGCCGAGGCGTCCTCGAAGTCGGCGAGCCAGACCTTGGCGCCCGAGTTCAGGGCGTTGATGGTCATCTTCTGGTCGGTCGGACCGGTGATCTCCACCCGGCGGTCGTTCAGCGCGGCCGGGGCCGGCGCGACCTTCCAGGAGTCGTCCGCGCGGACCGCCGCCGTCTCCGGCAGGAAGTCCAGCGAGGACGTACGGGCGATCTCGGCGCGGCGCTCACCGCGGCGGGCCAGCAGCTCGTTGCGGCGGGGGGTGAACCGCTGGTGCAGCTCGGCCACGAATGCGAGGGCGGCGTCGGTCAGAACCTCTTCCTGCCTCGGCAGGGGCTCGGCGTCGACGATGGCCAGCGGGGACGGCGCTGGTGCGGACATGAGCTGTCACTCCTTCGCGGGCGGTGCCTTCGCGACCGCCGGGCTTCCGCCCCGGCACGGGGTGCCGGGGGTGCCGAGATACGGGCGCAGGCGCCGTCTGATGTGTTTCGGTCGATCAGGCGCTTCTGAACAGTGGATATTAGTTTCCTCATGGTGGAAGTTCAAGGTTTGTTGATGTCGAGAATCTTCGGGGCGACAGATCGTGGCCCTGAGTGCCGCCCCGCTCACTTCAGGTGGGCGAGGTCCTCGGGCAGGTCGATGTCGTACGCATCGGCCACGTCGCCGCACTCGACGAGGGTGAGTTCCGCGGCGTGTTCCTTCAGATAGGCGCGTGCCCCGCGATCGCCCACCGCAGCCCTCGCGATCTCCGCCCACCTGTCCGCCGCGAACAGCACCGGGTGCCCCCGCCTCCCGTCGTACGCGGCGGCCGCCAGCCCCGTCCTGTCCGCGCCGAGCACCCGCGCCACCGCCTCCGGGCCGATCCCGGGCTGGTCGACGAGCGAGACGAGTGCGGTGGTCCAAGTGCCCTCGGACTCAAGGGAGTTCAGGCCCGCGCGGAGGGAGGTGCCCATGCCGTCGGACCAGTCGGGGTTGTCGACCGTGACGCATCCGTCCAGCCGTGCCCGCGCCCGTACCTGCTCGGCCGCCGCGCCCAGGACCACGTACACCTGCGCGCAGCCGCCCTCGCGCAGCACCCGCACCGCGTGCTCGACCAGCGGGCGGCCCCGGTGCTCAAGGAGCGCCTTCGGCCTGCCGCCGAGGCGCCGGCCACCCCCCGCGGCGAGGAGCAGACCCACGGTGCCGGTGTCCTGCGGGGCGTTCCGCGGGGTGCTCCCGGCCGCCGTCGTGTCCACGGTGTGCGTGTGGTGTGCATTGTGCGATGTCGATGCAGGCGCCATGGTCTCTGGATACCTCAGATACGGTCGAACGTACGTCACTGGAGGGACAGTCGAGTTGAGTGCGGACGGGGCTTTCGAGCCGCTGAAGGAGCAGGACCCGCGGACGGTCGGGGGATACCGGCTGGTCGCGCGGCTGGGCGCGGGCGGGATGGGCGACGTCTATCTGTCCCACACGCCGGGCGGCAGGGCCGTGGCCCTGAAGGTGATCAAGCCGCACCTCACGGGGGACGCCGACTTCCGCCGACGGTTCCGCCAGGAGGTGCAGGCGGCGCGGCAGGTCGCGGGTCTGCACACCGCGCAGGTCATCGACGCCGAGACCGAGGGCGAGATGCCCTGGCTGGCCACGGCGTACGTCCCCGGCCCCTCGCTCGCGGAGGCGGTCGCCGCGCACGGGCCGCTGCCCGTCGACTCCGTACTGCTGCTGGTGGCAGGGGTTGCCGAAGCGCTCCAGGCGATCCACGCCTGCCGCATCGTGCACCGCGACCTCAAGCCGTCCAACGTCCTGCTCGCGAGCGACGGTCCCCGCGTCATCGACTTCGGCATCGCGCACGCCGCGGGGTCGGGCTCGCTCACCGCGACCGGCGTCGCCGTCGGCACGCCCACCTTCATGGCCCCCGAGCAGGCGGAGGGCAGACAGATCAGCTGGGCGACGGACGTCTTCTCGCTGGGGCTGGTCGCCACGCACGCGGCCACCGGCAGCATGGCGTTCGGCGAGGGCACCCCGCACGGGGTGCTCTACCGCATCGTCCACGAGGAACCACGGATCGACGAAGTCCCGCCCCCGTTGCGCGAACTGATATCCCGCTGTCTGGCCAAGGCGCCCGCGGCCCGGCCCACCCCGACCGAGGTCATCGGCCTCTGCCGGGCCGCCGCCGGGGGCACGGGCCTGCGCCGCGCGGAGAACTGGCTGCCGCCCGCACTGAGCGCCGCCATCTCGGCCCGGCCCGCGGTGCCGACGGCGGCGGGGACGCCGGGGACGGGAACGCCGAGTACGGGTGCGGGAGCGCCGGGAGCGCCGGGAGCGCCGGGTGCGGTGGGCCCGGTGGGCCCGGTGGGTTCGCCCGACACGCCGCCGGGCGTGTTCGGGCCGCCGGTCGGCCAGCCGTACGGATACCCCGCCGCGCCCGCGCAGCAGATGCCGCCGCTCCCGCAGGGGTACGCGGCCTACGCCTACCCGCAGCCGGGCTCCCCGGACGAGACGCCCGCCTTCGGAGCGGGACCGGGCCCGGCGGCGGGCTCGGGCGCGGTTCCCGGGGCGCGTACCGGATCCGGCCCCGTCGCGGAAGCAAAGCCACGCACCCGCTCCCGCCGTGCGGTGGCGCTCGGCGCGGCAGCGGCGGTGATCGTCGTCGGCGGTCTCGGCGCGGGCGCCGCGTACGTGCTGACCAAGGAGGAGCCGGGCGGCGGCACCAACCCGTCGGGGCAGCACGGTCAGACGCGGCAGCCGGGGTCGGGCGGCGGGTCGGGGGACGGCCCGGACGAGACCTACCCGTCGGGGCCCGAAGCGTCATCGGTGCCGCCGGAGTCGCTGGACACCCGCAAGAAGGGCACCCAGGCCCCGCCGCTGAAGGTCCCGCCATCGGCGCGCAACGCGGTCCCTGACGGAGAGACGAAGGCGCCCTAGGGCCGCGACAGGACCCGCAGGACAGGTCCTAGTCCTGGAAGGAGCCGTCGGTGCGCCGTTGGTGACGGCGCATCACATGTCCGCACTGCGGACAGTTCCGCAGGAAGATTGGCTTGATCAGCCAGGAGAGAGTGACCGCGTACAGCGTCTTGCGGGCGGTCCGGCCCAGCAGGCTCTTCGTACACGTCCTGCAGTCGCGGCAACCGCTCGACATGAGACCCCCCTCGCTCGGTGACAGGTGCCCGCACTGCTGTGCGGCACTCGGCCCAGCGTAGATCTGCCGAGGTCGGCGGTGGTGCGAGGCGGCCGGGTCGTACCCGTTCCAGGCCACGACCGCATCACGAATGTGACAGCGGCCCGCTCAACCCCCGGGGCCGAATCACGGTCCGTGCGGTGGCGCTCACGCGACGAGAGCGTTAACGTGCCCGACGCCCGGGATCGTTCGCAGGGGAACGATCTCCGACTGCGGCACGACGGCGTGCGAGGGGGAGAGCTTTGTTGCGAAGCGCGGAGGAGCGGTGTGTGACCAGCGCTGACGGCGATCCCAGGGTGGCGGAGCTCCATACGGTCGTCGCCCGTCTCCGCCGCGAACTGGCCGCGCACCCGGCCGAGTTGTCGGACCGGATGATCGCCGAGGACGAGCTGGCCGCCCTCGCCGCGATGGTCCTGAGCGGAGCGCCCGACGTACTGCGGCTGCGCCGCTCGTTATTGCTGGTCGCCGGGGCGATCGGGTCCGTGAGCGCGCTGGGCCCCGCGATCGGGCTCGTCCGGGACGCGGTCGAACGCTTCGGTGAGGAGCGGGCCGCCGGGTAGGGCCGCGAGTACGTCCGTGAGTACGTCCGTGTAGCGGGACCTCCTGTCGGGGCGGGCGCGGTCGGCTGCCCTGCGGAGGGCGGGCGCGGCGAGAGGGCCCAGCCGGACCAGGCCCTCCGCGGCCGTCCTGCGGACGACCGGGTGGGCGTGGTCGAGCATTCCGATCACGGCGGGGACCGCCGGCTCCCACGCGGCCCCGCAGAGCGTGCGGACCGCCATGCACCGCACGTCGGTCTGCGGGTCGTCCAGCAGGGTCGCCGTGAGGTGCAGGTGGGTCCGCCGGTCCAGCAGTGCGCGCGAGGCCCGGTGGGCGTGCAGGCGCACCCCGGGTCTGGGGTGGGTCAGCAACTCGGCCAGTACGTCCAGCAGTTCGGCGCTCTCGGCGGCCGGGGCCGGGATCCGGCCGTCGTGCTCCTCCGTCAGGCGGGTGAGCGCACGGCGGATCTGTGCCGTCTCGCCGCTCCGGGCGAGGGCGAGGAGCTCCCGCCGGGACGGGCGGCGGTCGGACGTGGCGGCCGGGGCGCGGTCACGCAGCGCGGACAGGGTTACGGAGTCCTGCTCGGCGGCGTCGGGGCCACGCAGCGGCCCGTCCACGAGGACGATGCCGTCGGCGAGATCGGCGCGCCCCTCGGCACGCAGCCGACGGCGGACCAGGGTCAGGGCCGGGGTTCGCAGGAGCGAACGCCCGGCGAGCAGATCGAGGAGGCCCCAGGAGCCGGAGCCCGCGCCTGCACCCCCGTCTTCGCCCCCGCTTGCGTACGAGCCGGGGGCGAGCCGGTCCGTCAGGTGCTCGGCCAGCAGGTCGGCGGGGATCCTGCGCAGCGCGTGGTGGGCCTGTGCCCGGACGGCGGACGGGCCGTGCTCCCACTGGTCGAGCAGCAGGGGGAGCAGGGGCACCAGGTCCCACGGCCCGAGCCGCGGGACCAACTCCATTACCTGCGTGGGGAGTACGCCGTCGGAGCGTAGCTCGGCCGGGTCGAGGAGCCGTAGCGCGTCGGTCAGCCCGGTGGTGGCCGCGCCGAGGGCGGGGCCGGAGAGCCGGCCGCGCAGGAAGGCCCGCAGCACCGGCAGCCGGGCCGCCGGTTCGGGCCAGGCGAGGAGCGCCAGGGCCGCGGTGTCCCGGCGGTCGCGCTCGGGTGCTTCGAGCATGGCGAGCAGACGCGCGTGCTGGGCCGCTGAACGGGGCTGGTCGAGATCGTCGGCGCGCACCGCGCGGCCGGACTGTCCGGGGACGGGGACGGGGACGGGGACGGGGACGGGGACGGGAACGGGTACGTCGGCGGGCGGAGGCGACAGTGGCAGCGGCGGTACGCCGAGCGGCTGGAGGTCCGTCATCCAGTCGAGCAGCGCAGAACGCACCTCGGGCCCGGAGGCGGTCGGGTAGACATCGATCAGCGCCGCCAGCAGCGCCGAGGGGGCGGTGCGGCTCGTGCTCACGCTGCCCGTCCCGCGCTGGAACTCGTGCAGTGCGCCGGGCGTTGAGCCAGTACGTACTGCTGCGGCCAGGGCGTCCCGCCACTCCCTGTCCTCGGTGGTCGCAGTCGAACCGGTGGCCGCCGACGTCTCGGTGTTCGCAGTCGTCTCGAACGCCTCGTGCAGCACGGCGACTTCGGCCCGCCACGGATCGGCGCCGCGTCCGGCCGAGGCGAGCGCCCGCTCGACGTCCGCGCGTACCAGCACCGCGCCGCAGTGGCGCAGCAGTGTCAGCGCCGACCTGCCTCCGGCCGTGGCGGGCAGCGCGCGCACCGCGTCGGCGACCGTCATCGCGTCGACGGCGTGCAGCGTCGGCGCCACCGCTTCGAGTACGGCGACGAGCGCGTCCCGCGTCCCGGCCGAGGTCCCCTGGCCGCCGAGCGCGGCGAGCAGGGTGGGCAGGTGCCGGGCGAAGACCGCCGGTTCGCCGTCCGGCCACGGAGCGGGGCAGAGCCGGAGTGCGAGGGCCAGCACCCGGTGGCCGGTGCCGCGCGGAGAGGACCCGGCGAGCCGGAGCCAGTCCGCCAACAGTGGCCGTAGTACGGCCAGTTGGCCGTCCTGTATCGGCCGGTCGGCGTCGTGCGCCACGACGCGCAGGGCGAGACCGGGGTCCCAGCCCTTGGCCAGCAGGGCCACGGCCTCGGCGTCCGTGCCGTCCGGATCCGTGCCGTCCGGATCCGGGCCGTCCGGCCGCCTGCGGTCCGGCAGCTGTGCGAGCAGCACCGGCGCGGCGGGCGACGCCTGCTCGTCGAGCGCGAGGATCGCCCGTACGGACAGAGCGCGGTGCAGGCCCGTCAGGAGAAGGCCGCGGGTGCGGGCGTCCCCCGCGCGTTCGGCGGCGGCCAGTACGGTCGCGGCGTACGCCTTGCCGAGGACCGCGCGCAGCGCCCGTACGAGAGCGGCGCGCAGCCCCGGGTTCTCCTGCCGCCCGAGCTGCCGCAGCAGCTCCGGCACCGCGTCGGGGGTGCCGACCAGGGCCAGGACCTCGGCGGCGGTCTTCCGGACGTTCATGTTCCGGTGGTCGAGGCAGGCGGCGACCGCCCGCGAGGCCCAGTGGGCCCGCGCATGCCCGAGGGCCAGCAGGGCCTGCCGTACGGTCTGGACGTCCTGGGCGGCGGTGAGGGTGATCAGGGTCGCCGACAGCGCCTGGGCGTCCTCACCGGCGGCGTCCCTGGCGAGCAGCGCGATCACGTGCTTGCGGACGTGCCGGTCCGGATGGCGCAGTAGCCGGTGCACTCGGGGACGGGTGCGCGGCGACGGTGAATCGAGCAACAGCTTGAGCAGGACGGCCTGTTCACCCGCGCTGACCCCCGGCCGCTCCAGCAGGCCCAGTGCCAGGTCCGCGACGAGCGCGTGTCCCGCATCGTCGGGGAAGGTCGCGTCGAGGTGCCAGCGGGGCCGGATGCGCTGCCGCAGATGGAGCCGGCCGCCGAGGGCACGCAGTGCGTCCACGACGTCCTGCGGGATCTCGGGCTCGCCGGGCGGCCACTCCGGCCGGTCCACCGGCTCCACGGGGGCGCGCGGTGCGGTCGCACCGGGCTCGACGGACGCGGCCGCCTCGCCCGCGAGACGCAGCAGCAGGTCGGCGAGGACGGGAAGCGTGCTGGTGCTGCCGTGGGCGGCCAGTCTGAGCAGGGCCTCCCGCGGATCGTCAGGGGCCAAGTGGGAACGCAGCACCGCGAGTTCGCGCTCGTCGGGCCCACCGAGGTCGGCGGCGACACAGAGCGGCAGTTCGGCGGGGTCGAGCCGGGCGAGCAGATCGCCGCGCTGCGCCGGGTCCCGGGTCAACTGCCAGAGCAGACCGAGCGCTTGCTCCCGTACGGGCCGCAGATGAGGGGCGATGCCGGAGCCGGTGGGGATGGTGGAGCCGGTGCGCGTGCCCAGCCCGAATCCTTCGCGCAGCACCTCCACCGTCCGGTCCCCGCCCACCGCCTTCAGCGCGTCGAGGGCCGCCGACGGAACCGACGGGAGGAGCGCGAGCACGGCGTCCTCCGCACCCTCGTACCGCAGTGCGCGCAGCGCTTCGAGGAAGGGCCCGGCCGCCGGACCCGGCGGCACCGACCGCAGTACGCGCGTGATCTCCGCCCCGATCGGCAGCTCGGCCGCACCCTGCCCCGCGAGCGCCACCAGCAGCGCGAGCCGTCGCGGCCAGTCGGGACCGGTGCCGGGCGCGTCGACGAGCACCCGCAGCAGGGTGTGGCGGCAGGTGAACAGGACGGTCGCCAGATCGAGCGCCCGGATCGAGTGGTCAGCCAGGGCCAGCGCCACCAGCGCGGGCACGTCCGCGTCGGTCGCGAAGTGCCCGCGCCGGTGCATCCCGCGCAGACAGGCCACGAGCGGCCCGCCGAACAGCAGTGGGTCCCGCGCGGCGACGGCCGTCAGAGCGCCGACCTCACCGCGCTCGGTGAGGTCGCCGAGGAGTTCGAGAGCGCGACGCCGGAACCCCGGCGGCAGCGCGGGGTCCTCGATCGCCTGCCGCAGCACGCCGCCGTGGCCGTGCCGGGCGGCGACGGCCAGCGCCGCATCGGCGACACCGGGGCGTACCGGGGCCGTGGCCGCACCGGCGGAGAGGAAGGCCGCCGACCGTTCGGGCGGCAGCGGGTCCAACGCGGCCCAGGGCTCGGCGAGTTCGACGAGCACGTCGCGTACGACCGGATCATCCAGGTCCGTCCGTGCACCCGCCCCCGCCGGGGAGTCCAACAGCTCCAGCAGCCGCGTCCGCGCCCGTGCGGGCGTCAGCAGTCCGGCGTGCAGTGCCGCCACCGTCAGCCGCAGGGCCTGCGCCCGCAGCGCAGGGTCGCCGGTGCGGGCCAGTTCGGCGGCCAGCAGGTCGGGGCGGTGCGCGTGGGTCACGTCCGCGTCCCGTACCGCATGGAGCAGGAGCCGGGCCGACGGCTCGCGCCGTACCGCCGACGGGTCGTGAAGGAGTTCGGTGCGCAGCCAGGCGATCCGCACCCGTACCGGAAGCCGGGCCGCCGTACGCCACGGCGGCAGCGGGCTCTCGCGCAGGTGCGGGCCCAACCGCTCGTAGAGACCCGCCAGGACCAGCGCCGCCTCGGGCGATTCCGGTACGGAGCGGGGCAGCAGCGCCGCGAGTTCGGCAGCCACCGCCCCGCCAGGGGCGCCGCCCGACGCGGCACGCTCCGCCAGCCGCGTCAGCCCGAGGAACGTGTCGTGTGCCGCAACCTGTCTGTCCACCCGCCGGATACTAGGCAGGCCGCCGACGTCCCCACCAGGGAGTTGGGGGCCGCCGCCCCACCCAGGAGGCCCCCGCCCCACCAGGGAGCTGTGCGGCTATGCCGCCCGCTGCCAGTCCAGCGCCGCGATCTGGTCGACCTCGCCCGCCGCGAGCAGTGCGAACAGCCGCAGGACCTCCGCCTCGGCGACCTGGTCCAGGGAGCCCGGCGCGGCCTCCTCGTCCTCGACGTTCTCCCAGAGCAGCAGGCCGCCCGCGTACGCGCTCAGCGACCAGCCGCTCGCATGGGTCAGCGAGACGTCCGGGTTCTCGGTGTCGGTGCTCGCGAGAGCCTCCTGGACGAGCTTGCGGACGGTGTCCGCGTCCGGCTCGTCGACCGCGGTGCCCTGGACGTCGTACATGAAGTAGGTCATGGGGATTCTTCGGTTCCTTACCTTCTGATCAGCCTGCGGGCCGTAGCCGCCGCGACGGCGGACGTACGGGAGTCCACGCCCAGTTTCGCGTAGATGTGCACCAGGTGTGACTTCACGGTGGCCTGGCTGAGGAAGAGCGCCTTGCTGATCTGCTGGTTGGAGAGGCCCTCGCCGACCAGCTGGAGGACCTCCAGCTCCCGTTTGGTGAGGGCCTCGGCGGGGGTGCGCATCCGGTCCATCAGCCGGTGCGCGACGGCGGGCGCGAGCGCCGACTGGCCCGCGGCAGCGGTACGCACCGCCGCGGCCAGCTCCTCCGGCGGGGCGTCCTTGAGGAGGTAACCGGCGGCCCCCGACTCGACGGCCGCGAGGATGTCCGCGTCCGTGTCGTACGTGGTGAGGACCAGCACCCGGGGTCCGCCGGGCCGGCCGGCGATGGCGGCCGTCGCCTCCGAACCGTGCATCCGGCCAGGACCGAACTGGAGGTCCATCAGCACCACGTCGATCCCGCCGCCCGCCGCCAGCTCCACTGCGCGCTCCGCCGTCGACGCCTCCTGCACGACGGCGAAGTCCGGCTCCCCGTCGAGCACGGCGCGCAGGCCCGCCCGTACGACGGGGTGGTCGTCGGCGAGCAGCAGACGGATGGGGGACGCGCTCATGAGGACACTCCAGCGGGCAACGGCAACGGAAGGGTGATCGCGACGGCAGTGCCCTGGCCCGGTGCCGACTCGACGCTCAGGGTGCCCCCGAGGGAGCGGGCCCGCGAGCGCATGGCGGGCAGTCCGAAGCCGCCGTCGGCGGTCTTGGTGCGGCGTGCCGAACGGGGGTCGAAGCCGATGCCGTCGTCGACGATGTCGAGCGAGACGGACGTCTCCATGAAGCTCAGCGTGATCTCCGCCCGGTCCGCCTTCGCGTGCCGCACCGTGTTGGCGAGCGCGGACTGCGCGATGCGCAGCAGGGCGACCTCGTACGGAGTGGGCAGCTCCACCGGCGTCCCGCTGATCCCGAACTGCACGGCGGGCCCGCCCGGCGCCGGCGCGCACAACCGCTCCAGGGCGCCGGCCAGCGAGCCGTGCTCCAGGTCCGGCGGGCTCAGCGCCCGGACGAACCTGCGGGCCTCGGCGAGATTGTCCTGGGCGGCCTCGCGGGCCTGCCGGATGTGGCCGAGGGCCGGGTCTTCGCCCGGCAGGGCACGCTCGGCGGCCCGCAGCAGGAGCTGGATGCTGGACAGACCCTGGGCGAGGGTGTCGTGGATCTCGCGGGCGAGCCGCTCGCGCTCGGCGAGAGTGCCGGCCGCCCGCTCGGCCTCGGCGAGCTCGGCGCGGGTGGACAGCAGCTCGTCGATCAGCTCGCGGCGCCGTTCGCTCTCCCGGTACAGGGCCTGATAGCCCAGTACGGTCGCCACGGCGACGGCGCCGCCGAGCAGCGGCCCTATGAACGTCCCGGCGGTGACCGGTTGCCCGTGCAGGACGAAGCTGGTGATCGCGGCGGCCGCGGTGACGGCCACCGCCGAGAGCCCCCACCGCATCGGCAGCAGGTGCAGCTGGAGGAAGTAGAGCGGGAAGGCCGCCCACAGCCCGTCGGGGGACAGGGCGAGCAGCGCCAGCCAGGACAGGCCGAGGACGGCCAGCCACACCGCGGCGGCGCGCTGCGAGTGCCGCACCGACGGGCTCAGCGCGCCGGCCGCGTACACCCCGGCCATCACCAGGGCCGCCGCGACGACCGCGTACGCGTGCGCGCCGCCGGAGCCGCCAGGGGCGCCCGCGACGGCCTTGACCGCGGCGAGCGCGAGCAGCCCGGCGAGCAGCGCGTGCAGACAGAGGCGGAGCGCGCGCAGCACCGGGGTGAAGGTGAGGGCGGCGGGCGACGGGGCGGGGACGGCGGAGTGCGCGGCGGTGACAGCGGGCGACGGCACGGGGCCGGCGGGGGAGTGAGCGGGGGATTCCATGGTTCTTTCCAGCCTAAAGGGGACGCCCCGCGGACCGGTCAATCAAAAGGTTGATATCGAAGCGATCCGCCGCCCGATGTTTTTGCCCGCCCGCGCGACCAGAGTGGGGATCATGTTCGTCGCATGGAGAGATCTCCGATTCGCCAGGGGCCGGTTCGCCCTCATGGGCTCGGTCGTGGTCCTGATCACCCTGCTCGTCGGCCTGCTGTCCGGGCTGACCGCGGGGCTGGCCAGGGACAACACCGTGGCCATCACCTCGTTGCCCGCCGACCGGCTGGCCTTCGCCGCACCCCCGGACGGCCAGCAGGTGTCGTTCACCAACTCCTCGGTGGGGGAGAGCGCGTGGCGGGACTGGGCGAAGCAGCCGGGCGTCGAGAGCGCCCAGCCGATCGGCATCCGTACGGTCAACGGGTGGGCCGGTGACCGCACGGTCGCCGTCGCGGCCTTCGGCGTCGAGCCCACGGCCAGGATCGCCCCGGCCTCCGACCGGCTCGGCCCCGGCCAGGTGGTCCTCTCCGCCAAGGCCGCCGAGGAACTGAACCTCAAGGCGGGCGACAAGGTCCGGCTCGGCGCGGTCGAGGAGACCGTCGCCGCGGTCGAGGGAGGGGCGATGTACAGCCACACGCCGGTCGTGTGGACCTCGCTCGACGACTGGCAGAAGCTCGGCCACAGCGGTACGTCGATGGAGGAGCAGGCCACCGTGATCGCCCTGACCGGCGGCGACGCGGACTACGCGGCGGGCGACAAGGCGGCCGGGACCCGGTCGGTCCCGCTCTCCGACTCCCTCGCGGCGCTCTCCTCGTACCAGGCGGAGAACGGCTCGCTCCAGCTCATGCGCGGCTTCCTCTTCGCGATCTCGGCGCTGGTCGTCGGCGCGTTCTTCACGGTCTGGACGATCCAGCGCAGCGGCGACATCGCGGTCCTGAAGGCCCTCGGCGCCTCCACCCCGTACCTCCTGAAGGACGCCCTCGGCCAGGCGGTCGTGATGCTCGGCATCGGCACCCTGATCGGCACCGGGCTCGCCACTGCCCTCGGTGCGCTGATCGGCGGCGCCGTCCCCTTCGTCCTGGAGGCCGCGACGCTCCTGGTCCCCGCCTTCGTCATGATCGCGCTCGGCATCGTCGGCGCCGCCCTGTCCATCCGGCGGATCACCGCCGTCGACCCCCTCACCGCGCTCGGGAGTGCCCGATGACCCTCGTACTGGAAGACGTCACCCTCACCTACCCGGACGGCGAAGGGGCGCGGCTGACCGCCCTGGACACGGTCTCGCTGGAGGTCCCGGCGGGAAGCCTGGTGGCCGTCGTCGGCCCGTCCGGATCCGGCAAGTCCAGCCTCCTCGCCGTCGCGGCCACGCTCGTCACCCCCGACGCGGGACGGGTGGTCGTCGACGGTACGGAGACGGATGCGCTGAGCCGTGCGCAGAAGGCGGAGCTGCGCCGGGACCGGATCGGCATCGTCTTCCAGCAGCCCAATCTGCTGCCGTCGCTCACCTCGGTGGAACAACTCCAGGTGATGGCCCACCTGTCGGGCCGCAAGCCCCGCCAATTCCGGGAACGGGCAAGGGAGTTGCTGGATGCGGTGGGTCTGTCCGACAAGGCGGACCGCCGCCCGCACCAGCTCTCGGGCGGCCAGCGCCAGCGCATCAACATCGCACGCGCCCTGATGAACGAGCCGGCGGTCATGCTCGTCGACGAGCCGACGAGCGCGCTCGACCACGAGAGGGGAGCGGCGGTGCTCGACCTGCTGGCGGGGTTGGCGCGCGACCGGGGCGTCGCCACGGTCCTGGTCACGCACGACCACACCCACCTGGACGTGGCCGACCGCACGGTGACGATGAGGGACGGCCGGTTGGCGGAGGGTGTGCTTTCGGGGCGCTAGATACCGCCGCTTCCTTGGGCAGCGGGGCCGCCCCCCCCGGGGGCGGGACGGGTGGGCAAGGGGGCGGCCCCCACTGCGGCACGCCCCTCCCTCGACCGCACACCCCTGCGACGCCCCCCCCGCAACTACCCCTGTACTCCCGAGCTCGCCAGCGCAGCGGAAAGCTCCTGTGCCACCTCCTGCAGGATCGGCACGATCCGTTCGGTTGCGGCCTCCGTCACCCGTCCCGCAGGTCCCGAGATCGAAACCGCCGCCGCGGTGGGCGAGTTGGGGACGGACACCGCAAGGCACCGCACCCCGATCTCCTGCTCGTTGTCGTCGACCGCGTAGCCCGCCCGCCGCACCTGCTCCAGTGCTTCCAGGAAGCCGTCCGGCGTGGTGATGGTCTTCTCGGTGGCGGCCGGCATGCCGGTGCGGGCGAGCAGGGCCCGTACCTCGTCCGCCGGGGTGTGCGCGAGGAGCGCCTTGCCGACGCCGGTGGAGTGCGGCAGCACCCGCCGCCCGACCTCGGTGAACATCCGCATCGAGTGCTTGGACGGCACCTGCGCCACGTACACGATCTCGTCGCCGTCGAGCAGCGCCATGTTGGCGGTCTCGCCGGTCTCCTCGACCAGCCGCGCGAGATAGGGCCGGGCCCAGGTCCCGAGCAGCCGGGAGGCGCTCTCGCCGAGCCGGATCAGCCGGGGGCCCAGCGAGTACCGCCGGTTGGGCTGCTGACGCACGTAACCGCACGCCACCAGCGTCCGCATCAGACGGTGGATGGTCGGCAGCGGCAGCCCGCTGCTGGCGGAGAGCTCGCTCAGCCCGACCTCACCGCCCGCGTCGGCCATTCGCTCAAGGAGGTCGAAGGCGCGCTCCAGGGACTGCACGCCGCCACTGGCGGCGGCAGGCTTGGAAGCGTCGGTGGTGCTGGCGCTGGACGTCGGCACGGAGCGGTCCTTTCGGGGCTGGCAGGCAAGGCAGCAGACTACCTGTGGTGGTCCGGGACGCCCCTCATGGCAGGAGCTACGTTCTACCAAGCGGAATTCTAATTCCATTCTGTGGAAACATCCAAGGGTGGTGTCGGTGATCACATCCGCCCCGCTGCACCCGGCCGACCCCTTGACGGCTCGGAGGTCCGGATAAAGACTCCGCTGCAGAGCAAGGCTTCAACAGAACGTTGAAACGGATCGTTGAACAGGAGACGTGAGTGACTGAGCCGGCCGTGCGAGACGCCGACGTAGAACTGGTGCTGCGCTCCTCGCGCGTCGTCACCCCCGAGGGCACCCGCCCCGCCACGGTCACCGTCGCCGACGGGAAGATCCTCGCGGTGCTGCCGTACGAGACGTACGGGGCACAGGGTGAGGAGCTGCCCGACGGGGCCCGCTTCGAGGACCTCGGCGAGCACGCCCTGCTCCCCGGCCTGGTCGACACCCACGTCCATGTGAACGACCCCGGCCGCACCGAGTGGGAGGGCTTCTGGACCGCCACCCGCGCCGCCGCGGCCGGCGGCATCACCACCCTGCTCGACATGCCGCTCAACTCGCTGCCGCCGACCACCACGGTCGAGGGCCTGCGGATCAAGCAGGACGTCGCCCGCCCCAAGGCGCACATCGACACCGGCTTCTGGGGCGGCGCCATCCCGTCCAACGTCGCGGATCTGGGGCCGCTCTTCGAGGCGGGCGTCTTCGGCTTCAAGTGCTTCCTCTCGCCGTCCGGCGTCGACGAGTTCCCGGAGCTGGACCAGGAGCAGCTCACCCGGTCCATGGCGGAGATCGCGGGCCTCGGCGGCCTGCTGATCGTGCACGCCGAGGACCCGCACCACCTGGCCGACGCCCCGCAGAAGTCCGGCGCGAAGTACGCCGACTTCCTCGCCTCCCGGCCGCGCGACGCCGAGAACACCGCCATCGAGGGCCTCATCGCGCTCGCCAAGCGCCTCGACGCCCGGGTCCACGTACTGCACCTGTCGTCCTCCGACGCGCTGCCGCTGATCGCCGCCGCCAAGCGCGAGGGCGTCCGGGTCTCGGTCGAGTCGTGCCCGCACTTCCTCACCCTCACCGCCGAGGAAGTCCCGGACGGGGCAACGGAGTTCAAGTGCTGCCCGCCGATCCGCGAGGCGGCCAACCAGGACGCGCTGTGGGACGGCCTGGCCGACGGCACGATCGACTGCATCGTGTCCGACCACTCGCCGTGCACCACCGACCTCAAGACCCCGGACTTCGCGTCCGCCTGGGGCGGCATCTCCTCCCTCCAGCTCGGCCTGCCCGCCATCTGGACCGAGGCCCGCAGGCGGGGCCGCTCGCTGGACGAGGTCGTCGGCTGGATGTCGGCGGCCCCCGCGAAGCTCGCGGGCCTGACGCAGAAGGGCGCCATCGAGGCCGGCCGCGACGCCGACTTCGCGGTCCTCGCCCCCGAGGAGACCTTCACGGTCGACCCCGTCGAGCTGCACCACCGCAACCAGGTCACGGCGTACGCGGGCAAGACCCTGCACGGCGTCGTCAAGCAGACCTGGCTGCGCGGCGTCCGCATCGCCCACGAGGGCACCCTCGCCGAGCCCACCGGCCGTCTGCTCGAAAGGAACAAGTGACCCTCATGACCGACTCCTCGGCAGACCCCACGGCGGGCGCCCCGGTGGGCACCTCGACGGGGATCCCCTCCTTCACCGGCGACGCCAGCCCCTTCGGCGGCGGCGACCCGTACGCCGACTACCGCACCGCCGTCTTCCCCTTCACCCACCACGTCGACCTGGCCGACCGCCGCCTCGGCGCGGGCGTGATCGCCGCGAACGACGAGTTCTTCGCCGAGCGCGAGAACCTGCTCGTCCCCGAGCCCGCCCACTTCGACCCGGAGCGCTTCGGGCACAAGGGCAAGATCATGGACGGCTGGGAGACCCGCCGCAGGCGCGGAGTCTCCGCCGAGCAGCCGCACCCCACCGACGACGACCACGACTGGGCGCTGGTACGCCTCGGCGCCCCCGGCGTCGTACGCGGCATCGTCGTCGACACGGCCCACTTCCGCGGCAACTACCCGCAGGCGGTCTCCGTCGAAGGCACCTCCGTGCCCGGCTCCCCGTCCCCCGAGGACCTCCTCTCGGCCGACGTCAAGTGGACAACTCTCGTCCCCCGTACAGCAGTCGGCGGCCACGCGGCCAACGGCTTCGCCGTCGCCGCCGAGCAGCGCTTCACGCACCTGCGGGTCAACCAGCACCCCGACGGCGGCATCGCCCGCCTGCGCGTGTACGGCGAGGTCGTCCCCGACCCGGCCTGGCTGACCACCCTCGGCACCTTCGACCTGGTCGCCCTGGAGAACGGCGGACGCGTCGACGACGCCTCCGACCGCTTCTACTCCCCGGCCACCCACACCATCCAGCCGGGCCGCTCCCGCAAGATGGACGACGGCTGGGAGACCCGCCGCCGCCGTGACAAGGGCAACGACTGGATCAGCTACCACCTGGTCGAGCAGGCCGAGATCCGCGCCGTCGAGATCGACACCGCGTATCTCAAGGGCAACTCGGCGGGCTGGGCGGCCCTTTCGGTCCGCGACGGCGACACGGGGGAGTGGACGGAGATCCTGCCCCGCACCCGTCTCCAGCCCGACACCAACCACCGCTTCGTCCTGGCCTCCGCCCCGGCGGCGAGCCGGGTGCGGGTCGACATCTTCCCCGACGGCGGCATCTCCCGGCTGCGCCTCTTCGGCTCGCTGACCGAGGCGGGCGCCACCTCGCTGGCCGCCCGCCACCACGAACTGGGCGGCTGAGCCGATCAGTTGACGGTACGTCGGTGGGGCCCGCGGCATCGAGCGCCGCGGGCCCCACCGACGTACCCCCGGACTCGGCCCGTGCCGGGGCCCGGACCGTAGGGGTTCCTGTGCCCCTCGGGCCCGCCCCGGCGCTCCGGCCTGCGCCGATACGGGCCGACAGGTACCAGGGGGCGCCCCGACCGGTTGCAGTATCGTCATGGCGTGGTCGGCTGGCAGCGGTCGACCGCGAGAGAGCCGCAAAGGATGTACGGGGAGGGCAAGCGTGGACCTCCAGGGCTCATGCCTTCGCAGCGAGAGCGCACCGGGCACCGCGGCAGTGGCTGCCGCCGGGGTCGCCTGCGAGGTGATCGCACTGCTGGAAGTGCTGTGGGAACGCGGCAGGGACGCCGTGTCGCCCGCACCGGTGTCCTCCTCCCAACTGCGGGTCATGCACATCCTGGAGCGCGCCGACGGCATCAATCTGCGCACGCTCGGCGGCGATCTGGGCGCCGCGCCGCCGTCGGTCAGCAGGCTCTGCGACCGGCTGGAGGCGATCGGGTACGTGAAGCGCACGGCCAGCCGCGTCAGCAGGCGCGAGGTCGAACTGCGGCTGACCGCGCCCGGCCGCAGCTACCTGCGGGACCTGCGCGCCCGCCGCGAGGAGGCGCTGGTGGCCGCCGTCGCGGCGATGCCGCCGACCGCGCGGGAGGCACTGGTGCACGGACTCGGGGAATTCCGTACGGCGGTGGAGTCGGGGCTCGCGGCCGGCAGCCCTCAGCCGGAGGGTTGAGGGCCACGGGCCACGGGCCACGGGCTACGAGCCACGGACTGCGGGCCACGGGCCACGGGCTGGGGGCTGAGGGCCGGGCGTCCCCGGCCCCCGCTCCCTGTGCCGCGTGTCCCTGTGCCGCGCGTCCTTATGCCGCGTGCCCGCCGTCCATGACCAGCTCGGCGCCCGTCACGTACGCCCCCTCGTCGCCCGCCAAGTACGCCACCAGCGAGGCCACTTCCTCCGGGCGTCCGAAGCGGCCGAGTGCCGTGCCCGCCCGCTGCGGCTCCGCGAACGGACCGTCCGCGGGGTTCATGTCCGTGTCGACAGCGCCCGGGTGGATCAGGTTGACCGTGATGCCCCGGTCGCCGACCTCCCGTGCGAGGGCCTTGGTCAGCCCGGTCAGGGCCGACTTGCTCATCGCGTAGAGGCTGCCGCCTGGCCCTCCGGCGTACCGGGTCAGGGCCGATCCCGTCGAGATGATCCGGCCGCCGTCCTCCAGGACGGACGCCGCCGCCTGGGAGGCCAGGAACACCGCCCGCACATTGACCGCCAGCACCCGGTCCAGGTCCGCGAGCGTCAGCCCCTCGATCGGGCCGAGGACGCCGATTCCCGCGTTGTTGACGAGCACGTCCAGTCGGCCGAAGGCATCGGCGACGGTCGCCACTGCGCCGGTGACCGACTCCGCGTCGGCCGCGTCCATCCGGATCGCCAGCCCCCGGCGGCCCAGGGCCTCGATCTTCCGTACGACGTCCTGCGCCGCCGCTTCGCCCGCCACGTAGGTGACCGCCACATCGGCCCCGTCCTGCGCCAGCCGCAGGGCGACGGCCGCGCCGATGCCGCGGCTGCCGCCGGTGACGAGTGCGGTCCTGTTGGTCGTCGTCGTAGACATCCCGTATTCCTCTTCACTGTGTGTCGCAACTGTGTGTCGCAGGCCCGGAGTGGCGCTTGCTGATTCAAGGAAACGGCCGTGGCGCGCTCCGTGCTGGCGCCATTCGGACACCGACTCCCGCACTGTCAGAGGCCCCGGGTAGGGTTTTTCAAAGCCTTCTGACGGAAGGGGATGTGCATGACCGAGCGGAAGCCGCCCGGAGTCGACTTCGAGACCTGGGTGGACAAGCAGATCCGGGAAGCCACGGAGCGCGGCGCCTTCGACAACCTGGCCGGTGCCGGCAAGCCACTGCCCAGCGATGCCGCGCCGTACGACGAACTGTGGTGGATCAAGGACAAGATGCAGCGCGAGAAGGCGTCCTACCTGCCACCGGGGCTCGCCCTGCGCAAGGAGGCCGAGGAGGTCCGGGTCCGCGCCGTTCGTGCCCCTTCGGAACGGATCGCGCGGGAACTGCTCGCCGAGATCAACGAGAAGATCGCCGAGGCGCTGCGCAGGCCGCCACCGGGACCGCCGCTCCAGCTCCAGCCCTTCGACGTCGACGTGGTGCTGGCGGAGCGGAGGGAGCTGAAGAGCGACCGCTGAAACCCCTTCCCGGGAAGATCGACATCCCGGTACGGTGAGCGCCCGCGTGCGAGCCGCCGAAGTCTCCACACCGCACCGTCCGTTGGAGACCGCGCCGTGGCCGCCACCTCGCCCGCCGTACGCACCCCCGCGCCCAGGCGTGGGGCCGGGTTCGCCGATCTTCCCGTGCTGGGAGTGGCGGTGGTGTGGGGTGCCAGCTACCTCGCCGCCAAGGGCATCACCACCGCCCAGACCGTCGTCGCGGTGCTGGTGCTGCGGTTCGCGATCGTGCTGCCGGTGCTCGTCGTCGTCGGGTGGCGGAAGCTACGGGCGCTCAGCGCGGCGCAGTGGCGGGGTGCCGGACTGCTCGGCACCGTGCTCAGCGGGATCTTCCTGCTGGAGACGTACGGCGTCGTGCACACCTCGGCGACCAACGCGGGGCTCATCATCAGCCTCACGATGATCTTCACACCGCTCGCCGAGGCCGCCGTCACCAGGACCGCCCCGCCCCGTGCGTTCCTGGCCGCCGCCGGGCTCTCGGTGCTGGGCGTGCTGCTGCTGACCCAGGGCGGCGGCTTCACCGAACCCTCGGCCGGGGACCTGCTGATGCTGCTCGCCGCGCTGGCCCGTACCGCGCACGTGCTGTTCATGGCGCGGCTCAAGGCGGTCCAGGACGCCGACGCGCTGTCACTGACCACCGTCCAACTCGGCGCTGCTGTGGCCGTGTTCGCCGTCCTGTCCGCCGCGCCCGGGTCCGGTCCCTCGCCGTGGAGCGTGGCGGCCGGGTTCGGGGCGGGGGAGTGGGCGGGGCTGCTGTTCCTGTCCGTGTGCTGCACGCTGTTCGCGTTCGCCGTGCAGATGTGGGCGGTACGGCGCACCTCGCCGTCCCGGGTCAGCCTGCTGCTCGGTACGGAACCCCTGTGGGCGGCGGCCGCCGGCATCGCCATCGGCGGCGAACGGCTGAGCGCACTCGGGCTGTTGGGCGGCGCACTGGTCCTCGCCGGGACGGCCTGGGGACGCCGGGCGGCGGGCCGGACGGCGTGACGGCGTTGCAGCACGCCGGCACGCCGTCCGGGGAGGTGCGACGGTGCGCCGCACCGTCACGCCTCCTGGAGGGGTGGCTCTATGACGTTCCGTCAGTTCTGCTTCTCGCTGTGACCGCTCAGTCGCGCCGACGCCACCATCAGCGCGAGGCCCGCCACCGCCAGCACGATGTTCGCGTAGATCTCGTAACCCTCGAACCAGCCCAGCTTGTCCACGATCCCCCACAGTTTGAATCCCTCAAACCACTCGTGGATCAGCCCGGCCACGCCCGACAGCACCAACAGGAAACCGACGACTTCGAAGATCTTCTTCATGCCCACCACCCTGGCCCGCCGGGGGCCGGTCCCACCATCGTCCGCAGGGCGCTCGGACCGGGCCGCGGCCGCGTCGAAAGTAGCCCGCCGGGACGACTTTGGTCGCTGTCTGCGGCCGACGGCCGCTCGTACTGCCCCCACCTGCGTAGTTTTGTAGGCATGAGCGAACAGGAGTACCGATGGCTGCTGCCGTCGGCGATGGGCGGCGGCCCCGAGCTGCCCGGTGGCCGGGGCCGCGGCCCCGACCGCGCACCCGGCCCCGGTGGGAGCCCGCGGCCCCGCCGCACCCTGCGGGACTGGGTCGTCGACCTCCTGATGTTCCTCTTCGCCGCGGCCATCGGGCTCACGGCGGCCGAGTCCATGGCGGACCTCGGCGAATCCCGCGCCATTCTCGCCTTCGACCAGATCGTCGGGGCACTGGCCTGCTGCGCCCTCTGGCTGCGGAGGCGCTGGCCCGTCGGGGTGGCGGCCGTCCTCATCGCGCTGTCCGCCGTCGCACCGGCCTCGTCCGGCGCCATGATCGTCGCGCTGTTCGGCGTCACCGTGCACCGCCCGTTCAAGGTGGCGGGTTCACTGACCGCGGCCGCGCTCGCCACCGGTCTCTTGCAGGCCTGGCTGCGCCCCGACCCGACCATGTCCTTCCTGTCGGCCGCCCTCATCGGCCTGGTGATCACCCTGCTGATCGTCGGCTGGGGGATGTTCGTACGCGCCCGCCGCCAGCTCGTCGCGTCGCTGCGCGAGCGGACCGTGCGGGCCGAGGCCGAGGCCGTACTCCGCGCCGAGCAGGCCCAGCGGCTGGCCCGCGAGGCCATCGCCCGCGAGATGCACGACGTGCTCGCCCACCGTCTGACCCTCCTCAGCGTGCACGCCGGAGCCCTCGAATTCCGGCCCGACGCCCCGCCCGCCGAGGTCGCCCGCGCCGCCGGAGTCATCCGCGACAGCGCCCACGAGGCGCTCCAGGACCTCCGCGAGATCATCGGCGTGCTGCGCAGCCCCGGGTCGGGCGACGAGGACCGCCCGCAGCCGACCCTCGCCACCCTGGACGCCCTGGTCGCGGAATCGCGCCAGGCAGGCATGAAGGTCGCCCTGGACAACCGCATCGCCGATCCGGCCGCCGTACCCGCGGCCGTCGGCCGCACCGTCTACCGCATCGCCCAGGAGGGCCTCACCAACGCCCGTAAACACGCCCCCGGCACCGAGGCCGCCGTCACCGTGACCGGCCGCCCCGGCGACGGAATCACCGTCACCCTCCACAACCCGGCCCCCGAGGGCGACGTCCCCAAGGTGCCCGGCTCCGGCCAAGGCCTCATCGGCCTCACCGAGCGCGCCACCCTCGCCGGCGGCCGCCTCGACCACGGCCCCGAGCCCGACGGCGGGTTCCGGATCAGCGCTTGGCTACCGTGGGCGCCATGACGACCCACAGGATCAGGCTCCTCCTCGTCGACGACGACCCCCTCGTGCGCGCGGGGCTCACCTTCATGCTCGGCGGCGCCGAAGACATCGAGATCGTCGGCGAGGCCGCCGACGGGTCCCAAGTGCCGCAGGCAGTCGCCGAGTTGAAGCCGGACGTCGTACTGATGGACATCCGGATGCCGGTCGTCGACGGTCTCACCGCCACCGAACAGCTGAGAGCCGGGCCGGACGCCCCCGAGGTCGTGGTCCTCACCACCTTCCACGCCGACGAACAGGTGCTGCGCGCCCTGCGTGCCGGAGCCGCCGGGTTCGTACTGAAGGACACCCCGCCCGCCCAAATCGTCGCAGCGGTACGGCGGGTGGCCGCGGGCGACCCCGTGCTGTCCCCGGCGGTGACTCAGCAGCTCATCACGCACGTCGCGGGCGCGGGCGGCGCGGAGGAGCGCAAGGGCCGTGCCCAGCGGCGGCTCGGTCTGCTCGCCGACAGGGAGCGGGAGGTCGCCGTCGCGGTCGGCCGCGGCTGCTCCAACGCGGAGATCGCCACGGAGCTCTACATGAGCGTCCCCACGGTGAAGACCCACGTCTCCCGCATCCTGGCCAAACTCGACCTCAACAACCGGGTCCAGATCGCCCTCCTCGCCCACGACGCGGGGCTGCTCGACGCCGCCGGAGACTAGCCGCGCGGTCGACGTAGGGTGAAGTACAGGCCGGAACCGAGGGGCGGGACCCGGCTCGACGGGAGAGACGGACCATGACGATCATTGATCTGCGGGACCAGACCGAGGACTTCACGGCAAACCCGTATCCGTACTACGAAAAGCTGCGCGAGGCCGGACCCGTGCACCACGTCCGCACCGCCGACGTGGAGGAGATGTGGCTGATCGTCGGGTACGAAGAGGCCCGCAAGGCCCTCGCCGACCCCCGGCTCGCCAAGAACTGGCGCACCTCGGAGCTGTGGGACGAGGAGCTGGTCACCCCGATGAGCAGCAACATGCTGGAGACCGACCCACCGCAGCACACCCGGCTGCGCAAGCTCGTCGCCCGCGAGTTCACCCCGCGGCGCGTCGAGGCGATGCGCCCGCGCGTCCAGCAGATCACCGACGAGCTCCTCGACTCCATGACAGCGAAGGGGAGTTCGGCGGCCGACCTGGTCGACGCGCTCGCCTTCCCGCTGCCCATGACGGTCATCTGCGAACTCCTCGGCGTGCCCGACCTCGACCGGGACCGCTTCCGCGCCTGGTCCAGCGAGATCGTCGCGCCGACCGGCAACGAGGCGAGCATCGCGGCCGTGGGCGAAATGGCCGCCTACCTCGCGGAGTTGATCGCGGACAAGAGCTCGTCCCCCGGTGAGGACCTGCTCAGCGCGCTGATCAAGGCCAGCGACGAGGACGGCGACCGGCTCTCGCCCGACGAACTCGTCGGCATGGCCTTCCTGCTGCTCGTCGCGGGCCACGAGACGACCGTGAACCTGATCTCCAACGGCGTCCGTGCCCTGCTCTCCCACCCCGACCAACTCGCCGCCCTGCGCGCCGACTTCGACGGTCTGCTCGACGGCGCGGTGGAGGAGATGCTGCGCTACGACGGACCGGTGGAGAACTCGACCTTCCGGTTCGCCCGCGAGTCCGTCGAGATCGGCGGCCTGGTCATCCCGCAGAGCAAACCCGTGCTTGTCTCGCTCGCGGGCGGCGACCGCGACCCGGCCCGCTACCCGGACCCGGACCGCTTCGACATCCGCCGCGCCCCGCAGGGCCACCTCGCCTTCGGCCACGGCATCCACTTCTGTCTGGGCGCCCCGCTGGCCCGCATGGAGGGACGCATCGCCATCCGTACGCTGCTGGAACGCTGCCCCGACCTGGAGCTCACCCCGGACGGCGGCCCGCTGGACTGGCTGCCGGGCCTGCTCATCAGGGGCGTACGGAAGCTGCCCGTGCGCTGGTGAGCAGGAAGCGGGACACCGCCTCGCGGAATCCGGCCGGATCCTCCGCCCAGGGCAGGTGTCCCGCTTCGGGCAGTACGGTGCGGACGACGTCCGGGAGCGCGCGGGCCAGCGAGTCCACGGCGGTGCGCGGGCGGATGTCGAGTGCGCCGTCGACGATGAGTGTGGGGACGGTCAACTTCTCGCACTCGGCGCGGAGTTGAGCGAGGTCCTGATCGCGCAGCTCCGCGCCGAGCGCCCGATTGGACTCGAAGTTCACGCCCCGCCAGGGAGTTGCCATCCGCTCGGCCAGCGCGCGGGCCCGCTCCCGGTCCTGTCCGGCGAAGTCCGCCGACCACCGGAGCACGCACACCTCCCGCTCCTCGGCGTCCGTACGGGTCGACTGATCGGTCAACTCCCGCCAACGGGGGAGGCCTTCGCCGATCCCGGCGTACAGGTCGCGCCGGTAGTCCGGGTGCCAGGAGGCGTCCGGGTCGATCCCCGTGCCGGACACGTGGACGAGCGCCGCGACGCGGTCCGGATGCCGCAGTGCGTAGTGCAGCGCGAGCCGGGCGCCCCACGAGTGGCCGAGCAGCACCATCCGGTCGAGCCCGAAGTGCGCCCGTACGGCGTCCAGATCGGCGACGTGCCGCTCCACGGTGTACGGACCGCTTCGCTCCGAGCGGCCGCAGCCGCGCTGGTCCCAGCGGTGCACGGTGGACGCCCCGGCGTCGTGCAGCAGCGCGGCGACGTCCTCCAGGGTGTCCCAGATACCGGGCCCGCCGTGGCACAGCACCACCTCGGGTCCCGAGGAGGGGCCGCCGCCGACCGTCCGCGCGGTCCACAGCCGCACGCCGTCGTCGGTCGTCAGCGGGTCGGGCCGGTCGTTTCCGTATGTATGCATGGGGATCACGCTAGGGCCTTCTCGCATGCCACGGCTCAGGCGGTGCCGCCCCGTGCCACGGCTCAGGTGGTGCCGCCCCGTGCCACGGCTCAGGTGGTGCCGCCCCGTGCCGTCGTACGGAACGCCAACGGGCTTGCCCCCACGCGCTGTTGGAAGAACTTCCCGAAGTTGGCCGCATCGTGGAAGCCGAGCAGTCCCGCGACTCTCGCCGCGCTGTGGTCGCTGTGCGTGAGCAGCCGCTTGGCCTCCAGGACCACCCGCCGGTCGATGAACTCCTTCGCGCCGACCCCCGCCGCGGCGAGCGTCGCCCGCGACAGGGTGCGGGACGCGTAGCCGAGTTCACGGGCGTAGTCCTCGACCCTTCGGGTCCGCGCGAAGTCCCGTTCCACCGCCGCACGGAACAGCAGGAAGGCATCCGGGTTGTCACAGCCCGGCCCCTCCTCCCCGACGTGCGCGAGGCGCAGCACCAGGGCCGCGAGCAGATGCCGGAGCACCGGCAGATGGGTCTCCAGGGGGAGCGGCGAGCCGTCGCGCAGCGACCGGAACTCCTGGTCCAGATGGTCGAGGGCGCGTCGCGCCGCCTCCGCGTCGGCCCCGGCCGGGCGCCGTACCGTCGGCCCGAACGGATCGTCCAGCCGGGCGGCCGCACCGGTCGCCGGGTCCGGGAACCCCGCCTCGAACAGGACGAGCGTGCCCTCCGCGCCGGACAGGGCGTCCCAGCGGTGCACCTGCCCCGGCCGTACCCACAGCCACTCGCCCGGCAGCAGCCGGTACGACGCGAAGTCGACCATCACCGGGAGCACGCCGCCGTCCAGCCGCAGGAGGTGGTGGAAGTCGGGGCGGTGCGGCACGGAGATCGAACCCACGCAGGCATTGCGGCGCAGCGCGGCGAGCGTCAGGACCTCCACACCGGCCGGGACCGAGCTGGGCGCCTGGAACCGGACCTCGGGGATCGGCGGGCCCGTCGATTCACTCGTCTGTCGGATTTTCACCACCATGTGTCCGGAGCGTACCCGGCATTCTCCCGCCCCACCTCCTATGTTGAAGGGGCAACGGAACGACCTCGGCCGTCGGGCCCGGAAAATCACCACCCCCGGCACTGTGCACAGCCACCCTCGGAAGGACCCCTCCCATGGCCAAGATCTCCCTCTTCGGGGCCAACGGATCCATCGGCACCCGCATCCTGCGCGAAGCCCTCGACCGGGGACACCGGGTCACCGCCGTCGTCCGCGACCCGGCGAAGCTCACCGTCCCCGACCACCAGAACCTCACCGTGATCACCGGCGACGTCCTCGACCCGGCATCGGTGACCGAGGCGGCCAAGGGACAGGACGTCCTGGTCAGCGCGGTCGGCGGCGGTGGCGGCGACGGCCCCGGTCACCTCGCGACCATTGCCCCCTCGGCGAAGTCCCTGGTCGCAGGGGTACGTGCGCTGGGTGCTGGGGCACCCCTGCTGCTCACGGTCGGCGGCGCCGGTTCGCTGCGCACCCCGGACGGCAAGCAGGTGTGGGACACCGAGGGCCTCCCGGAGTTCCTGCTCCAGATCATGC
Source organism: Streptomyces sp. NPDC021093 (assembly GCF_044333135.1). NCBI lineage: Bacteria > Bacillati > Actinomycetota > Actinomycetes > Kitasatosporales > Streptomycetaceae > Streptomyces > Streptomyces sp. NPDC021093. The sequence continues at coordinate 561,931 of NZ_JBIRQJ010000002.1, forward strand.
ACGCGCACGGCGACGCGCTCGACTTCTACCGCACGGTGGACGACGTCCGCTGGACCAACCTCAGCCCCGCCGGCACCATCGAGCCCGGCGAGCGCACCGGCGTCTACCGCACGGACGTCGACAACCTGGTCCTGGACGCCGAGGGCAACAGCCGGATCAGCACCGAGGACTACGCGGTCGCGCTGCTCGACGAGATCGAGCGCCCGCAGCACGTGGGGGAGCGCTTCACGGTCGGCTACTGAGGCCGGATCCGACGCGTGAACTCCCGCGACCAGCAGGGGAGTTCACGCGTCGGTCAGGGGGTTCACGCGTCGGGCACCTCCGCGAGCCGGACCGCCCGACCCTCCCGCCGGGACACCTCGCAGGCCTCCGCCACCCGCAGCGCCTGCAGTGCCTCCCGCCCGTCGCAGGGGTTGGCCCGCTCGCCCCGTACGACCCGGACGAACGCGTCCAGCTCCGCCTCGTACGCCGGGGCGAACCGCTCCAGGAACCCGGCCCACGGCTTGGCCGGGGCGGGCGGGCCCGACGCCTCGGTGGAAGTGATCGGGGTCCGGTCGTCCAGGCCGACCGCGAGCTGGTCGAGCTCCCCGGCCAGCTCCATCCGTACGTCGTAGCCCGCGCCGTTGCAGCGCGTCGCGGTCGACGTGACGAGGGTCCCGTCGTCCAGGGTCAGTACCGCGGCGGCAGTCGCCACGTCGCCCGCCTCCTCGAACATCGCGGGCCCCGCCGCCGAGCCCGCCGCGTACACCTCCACCACCTCGCGCCCGGTCACCCAGCGCAGGATGTCGAAGTCGTGGACCAGGCAGTCCCGGTAGAGCCCGCCCGAGAGCGGCAGATACGGGGCCGGGGGCGGTGCCGCGTCGGAGGAGACCGTACGCACCGTGTGCAGTCGGCCGAGATCGCCGGCCCGCACCCGCTCGCGCGCCGTCGCGTACCCGGCGTCGAAGCGCCGCATGAAGCCGAGCTGGAGCACCGTGCCCGCCGACTCCACCTCGCGCAGCGCCTCCAGAGTTCCCGGCAGGTCGGTGGCGATGGGCTTCTCGCAGAAGCAGGGGAGCCCGGCCCGGGCGGCCCGGCCGATCAGCTCCGCGTGCGCGGCCGTCGCCGACGTGATGACCAGCGCGTCGAGCCCCGATGCCAACAGGTCCTCCGCGGGGGTGAATTCGGCCCCCACGCGCTGTGCGACCTCCGCGGCGCGCTCCGCGTCCGCGTCGGCCAGTACGAGTGAGTCCACCTGGCGGTGCCGGGCGAGAACCCCGGCGTGGAAGGAGCCGATGCGGCCCGTGCCCATGAGTCCGATTCGCATGCCCCCCAGCCGACAGCAGGCCCGGAACACTGTCAAGAATTTTGTCCGGACAACAGGACGTACGGACAACAGGTCCTGCGGACAACGGGACGTACCGACAACAGGTTGTCCGGACAACGGGACGTACCGACAACAGGTCGTGCGGACAAGGCGACTTGCTGACGTCCTGCTGCCACGGGGCTACGCTCACTGCCGTGCCAAAACAAGCGACCGACCCCACCGTCGCCCTCCAGCTCGGCGTGGACCGCAGCAGTCCCGTCCCCCTCTACTTCCAGCTCTCCCAGCAACTCGAAGACGCGATAGGGAAGGGCCGGCTCTCACCCGGCAGCCTCCTCGGCAACGAGGTCGAACTGGCCGCCCGCCTCGGCCTGTCCCGCCCGACGGTCCGCCAGGCCATCCAGTCCCTCGTGGACAAGGGCCTGCTGGTGCGCCGCAGGGGCGTCGGCACCCAGGTCGTGCACAGCCAGGTCAGGCGCCCCCTCGAACTGAGCAGCCTGTACGACGACCTGGAGGCGGCCGGCCAGCGCCCCGCGACGAGGGTCCTGCACAACGTCGTCGAACCGGCGGGCCCCGCCGTGGCCGCCGCCCTGGGCGTCCCGGAGGGCACCGAGGTGCACCGCATCGACCGGCTGCGCTCCGCCCGCGGCGAGCCGATGGCGTACCTGCGCAACCACCTGCCCGCCGGACTGGTCACCCTCGACAGCGTCGAGCTCGAAGCCACCGGTCTCTATCGGGTGATGCGCGCCGCCGGGGTCACCCTGCACAGCGCCCGTCAGACCGTCGGCGCACGGGCGGCAGGGGCCGAGGAGGGCGCGCTCCTGCACGAGACCGCCGGGGCACCCCTGCTCACGATGGAACGGCGGACCTTCGACGGCACCGGCCGGGCGGTCGAGTTCGGCGCGCACCTCTACCGGGCCTCGCGGTACGCCTTCGACTTCCAGCTCCTTGTCCGCACATGATCCGAACATGAACTGCCTCCTTGTCAGGACATGAACCGCACCCCGTGAACAATGTCCGGACAAACCATTGACGGGGTCGTGCGCTCGCCGTTAGAACTCCTCCAGCCGCAACCGGGCGGCGGGGGAGACGAGGCGGACCCACGATGCGTACCACTCGTACGGCGACAGCCCTGGCCACCGCGGGCGTGCTGGCCGCACTCACCCTCACCGGGTGCAGCGGTTCCGGCGGCAAGGAGTCCGAGGACGGGCCGGAGCGGAGCAGTGGGGGCGGGAAGGCGGCCGACACCCCTCGTATCAAGATTGCGATGATCACCCACTCCGGCGAGGGCGACACCTTCTGGGACATCGTGCAGAGCGGCGCCAAGGCCGCCGCGGCCAAGGACAACGTCGAGTTCCTCTACTCCGCCCACAAGGAGGGCAAGGAGCAGGCGCAGCTCATAGAGGCGGCGATCGACCAGAAGGTGCAGGGCATCGTCGTCACCCTCGCCAAGCCCGAAGCGGTCGGCGCGGCGGTCAGGAAGGCCGTCGCCGCCGGCATCCCCGTCGTCACCATCAACTCGGGCGGTCAGCACTCCAGGGCCCTGGGAGCGCTCAGCCACATCGGCCAGGACGAGGCCGTCGCAGGCGAGGGCGTCGGCGAGGAGCTGACGAAACGCGGCAGGAAGAAGGCCCTGTGCGTCATCCACGAGCAGGGCAACGTCTCCCTCGAAGAGCGCTGCGCGGGCGTGAAGAAGGCGTTCAAGGGGAGCGTCGAGAACCTCAACGTCGAGGGGACGAACATGCCCGCCACCACCTCCTCCATCGAGGCGAAGCTCCAGACCGCCAAGGACATCGACGCCGTCGTCACCCTCGGCGCGCCCTTCGCGGACGCGACGGTGAAGGCGAAGGAGGGTTCGGGCAGCAAGGCGGAGGTCGACACGTTCGACCTGAACGCGGCCGTCGTGAAGAGCCTCAAGTCGCAGGCCGTCGGGTTCGCCGTGGACCAGCAGCCGTACCTCCAGGGCTACCTCGCCATCGACGAAATCTGGCTGAATCGCACCAATGGGAACGTCCTGGGCGGCGGCAAACCGGTCCTTACCGGACCCGCGATCGTCACCGCGAAAGACGTCCCGGAGCTGGAGAAGTACACCGCCCGTGGCACCCGATGACCAACCCGCTGACCACACGACGGACCCCCATGACCGATACTTGGGCGGCCGGGGTCTGGCTGAATACCCCCCGGCCGCACCCAGGAGTACAGCGAGAAGGGCACGACGTCGTGGCAAGGGTTCGGACAGGGGTACGCGCGCTGGGCGCCGTGCTGGCGGCGGTGCTCGGGGCTTCCCTCACCGGTTGCAGCAGCACCGGCGGCAAGCGGGCCGAGGAGCGTGCGGCTGCGGCCGCCGCCCAGGGCAAGGCCGCGGTGAACACCCCCAAGTGGACCTTCGCCATGGTCACCCACTCGGGTGCAGGTGACACTTTCTGGGACATCGTCCAGAACGGCGCCAAGCAGGCCGCCGTCAAGGACAACATCGACTTCCTCTACGCGAACAACGCGGAGGCCCAGCAGCAGGCCCAGCTGGTCGACACGTACATCGACAAGAAGGTCGACGGTCTGATCGTCACCCTCGCCAAGCCGGACGCCATGAAGGACGTCCTCGCCAAGGCGAAGAAGGCCGGCATCCCGGTGGTGACGATCAACTCGGGCACCGCCGAGTCCAAGGCCTTCGGGGCACTCACCCACATCGGCCAGGACGAGACCATCGCGGGCGAGGCGGTCGGCGAGGAGCTGACCAAGCGCTCCAAGAAGAAGGCCCTGTGCGTCCTGCACGAACGGGGCAACGTCGGCCACGAGCAGCGCTGCGAAGGCGTCAAGAAGTCCTTCAAGGGATCGGTCGAGAACCTCTACGTCGACGGCACCAACATGCCCGACGTCCAGGCGTCCATCGAGGCGAAGCTCCAGACGGCCAAGGACATCGACTCCGTCGTCACCCTCGGCGCGCCCTTCGCGGACGCCGCCGTACAGGCCAAGCAGCAGGCCGGCAGCCAGGCCGAGGTCGACACCTTCGACCTCAACGCCAAGGTCGCCGACTCGCTGGCGTCCGGAGCCCTCGGCTTCGCCGTCGACCAGCAGCCGTACCTCCAGGGGTACGAGGCCGTCGACCTGCTCTGGCTCTACCGCTACAACGCGGACATGCTCGGCGGCGGCAAGCCCGTCCTCACAGGCCCGCAGATCATCACCAAGGACAGCGCGGCCGAGCTGAAGGCGTACACGAAGCGGGGGACCCGATGACAGCGACCGCACAGGCGCCCGCTCCCAAGGCCCCCCAGGCCGACGAACGACTGGTCCGCACGTCCCCGCTGCGCAGGCTGATGGGCCGCCCCGAGCTGGGCTCGATCGTCGGCGCCGTCGCCGTGTTCCTGTTCTTCTCGATCGCCGCGGACAGCTTCCTGCGCGCCTCCAGCCTCGGCACCGTCCTCTACGCGGCGTCGACGATCGGCATCATGGCGGTGCCCGTCGCGCTCCTGATGATCGGCGGCGAGTTCGACCTGTCGGCCGGCGTCATGGTGACCAGCTCCGCGCTGATCTCCTCGATGTTCAGCTACCAGATGACCGCCAACGTCTGGGTCGGCGTCTTCGTCTCGCTCCTGGTGACGCTGCTCATCGGCGTCTTCAACGGCTTCATGCTGACCCGCACCAAACTCCCGAGCTTCATCATCACGCTCGGCACCTTCCTGATGCTGACCGGCCTGAACCTCGGCCTCACCAAGCTCATCAGCGGCACCGTCTCCACCAAGAGCATCGGCGACATGGAGGGCTTCGAGTCCGCCAAGGCGGTCTTCGCCTCCCAGATCACCATCGGGTCGGTGAACCTCAAGGTCACCATCCTGTGGTGGTTCGTCCTGATCGCGCTCGCCACCTGGATCCTGCTGCGCGCCCGCGCCGGAAACTGGATCTTCGCGGTCGGCGGCGAGAAGGACGCCGCCCGCGCCACCGGCGTACCGGTCAACAAGACCCGCATCGGCCTCTACATGGGCGTCGCCTTCGCCGCCTGGGTCTCAGGACAGCACCTGCTGTTCTCGTACGACGTGGTCCAGTCGGGCGAAGGCGTCGGCAACGAGCTGACGTACATCATCGCGGCCGTCATCGGCGGCTGCCTGATCACCGGCGGGTACGGCTCCGCGATCGGCTCCGCGGTCGGCGCGTTCATCTTCGGCATGACGAGCAAGGGCATCGTCTACGCCGAGTGGAACCCGGACTGGTTCAAGTTCTTCCTCGGAGCGATGCTCCTTCTGGCCACCCTGCTCAACGCATGGGTACGCAAGCGCGCGGAGGCACGGTCATGAGCACGGACGTGAGCACAGCCGCCGGACCGGGCACTCCGCTCGTCGAGCTCGACCACGTGTCGAAGTTCTACGGCAACATCAAGGCGCTGGAAGACGTCTCCCTCGAAGTCCACGCGGGCGAGATCAGCTGTGTGCTCGGCGACAACGGTGCGGGCAAGTCCACCCTCATCAAGATCATCGCCGGGCTGCACCAGCACGACGCGGGCACCTTCCGCATCGAGGGCGCCGAAACCACCCTGGTCAACCCGCGCGACGCCCTCGACCGGGGCATCGCCACCGTCTACCAGGACCTCGCCGTCGTCCCCCTGATGCCCGTCTGGCGCAACTTCTTCCTCGGCTCCGAGCCCACGAAGGGGCGTGGCCCCTTCCGCCGCCTGGACGTCGCGATGATGCGCGAGACGACCCGCTCCGAGCTGCTGCGCATGGGCATCGACCTGCGCGACGTCGACCAGCCCATCGGCACCCTGTCGGGCGGCGAGCGGCAGTGTGTCGCCATCGCCCGCGCCGTGTACTTCGGCGCGAAGGTCCTCGTCCTCGACGAGCCGACGGCCGCCCTCGGCGTCAAGCAGTCCGGGGTCGTCCTGAAGTACGTCGCCGCCGCGCGGGACGCGGGCCTCGGTGTCGTCCTCATCACACACAACCCGCACCACGCCTACCTCGTGGGGGACCGCTTCGTGCTCCTCAAGAGGGGGGCGATGTCCGGCAGCAGCACCAAGGACGAGACCACCCTCGACGAGCTCACCCGGCAGATGGCCGGCGGCAGCGAACTCGACGAACTCAGCCACGAACTGGAGCGCGCCCCGTCCCCCAGCCACCTCGGCGGGCACCCGGTGGACCCGGTGGACGACCGGCCCGCGCAGTAGCCGGGCCAGGGGCCACCAGGCCGTCCGATCGGCGGAACCATTGGCGGAAGCATTCGTTCCGTTCCGCCGGTCCCGAGGCACCCGGGCGCACGCCCGGACAGGTTCCTTATGCGTACGGATGGCACAATCGGCGGCGGTGGGCGCCGTCCGCCGCCGGGCCCCGAGGCGCTGGCTCCCCGACACCGCAGAAGGCCCGGCCGATGAGCAGCTCCTACCGTGACTTCGCAGGCCGCGGCACCGCCCGTGCCACCGTTCTGCGCACCGTCGGCCCCCGTGAGCGCCGCTCCCACCTGACCGCCCCGCGCGTGCCCACCGTCGGCATCGACATCGGCGGTACGAAGGTGATGGCGGGCGTCGTCGACGCCGACGGCACCATCCTGGAGACCCTGCGCACCGAGACGCCCGACAAGTCCAAGAGCCCCAAGGTCGTCGAGGACACCATCGTCGAGCTGGTCCTGGACCTCTCCGACCGGCACGATGTGCACGCCGTCGGCATCGGCGCCGCCGGCTGGGTCGACGCGGACCGCAACAAGGTCCTCTTCGCCCCGCACCTGGCCTGGCGCAACGAGCCCCTGCGCGACGCGATCTCGTCCCGCCTCGCGGTCCCCGTGCTCGTCGACAACGACGCCAACACCGCGGCCTGGGCGGAGTGGCGCTTCGGCGCCGGACGCGGCGAGGACCACCTCGTCATGATCACCCTCGGTACGGGCATCGGCGGCGCCATCCTTGAGGACGGCCAGGTCAAGCGCGGCAAGTACGGCGTCGCCGGCGAGTTCGGCCACATGCAGGTCGTGCCCGGCGGCCACCGCTGCCCGTGCGGCAACCGCGGCTGCTGGGAGCAGTACAGCTCGGGCAACGCCCTCGTCCGCGAGGCCCGCGAGCTCGCCGCCGCCGACTCCCCGGTCGCGTACCACCTCATCGAGCGAGTCGGCGGGAACGTCCACGAGATCACCGGACCGCTCATCACCGAGCTGGCCCGCGGCGGCGACGCCATGTGCGTCGAGCTCCTCCAGGACATCGGCCAGTGGCTGGGCGTCGGCATCGCCAACCTGGCCGCCGCCCTCGACCCGTCCTGCTTCGTCATCGGCGGCGGCGTCAGCGCCGCCGACGACCTCCTCATCGGCCCTGCCAGGGACGCCTTCCGCCGCCACCTCACCGGCCGCGGCTACCGCCCCGAGGCCCGCATCGCCAAGGCACAGCTGGGCCCCGAGGCGGGCATGGTCGGCGCCGCCGACCTCGCCCGGCTGGTCGCCCGCCGCTTCCGCCGCGCGAACCGCCGCCGGGTGGAGCGCCACGAGCGGTACGAGCGCTACGCGCAGGCGATCCGCACCGCGACCACCCCCGCGCCCACGGACACCCCGGAGCAGAACACACCCGTCCCCCACACGCCCACCACACCCAGCACGGCCACCACCCCCATCACACCCAGCACCCCCCGCACCAACAGCGCCGAGGGCACCGACAGCGCACAGGGAACCTCCGAATGACATCCACGATTCCGCACCAGGGCCCGTCCCCCGACGACCGCAAGAGCCGGCCGCCGGAGAGCCGCCGCCGCGTGATCGTGCGCCGCACGATCACCGCGGTCATCATCGTGCTGCTCATCGGCATCCCCGCCGGCTATCTGCTCGTCTCCGCCGAGCAGAGCCGCGACAGCGGCCGCAACAAGGAGCGCGAGGCCGCGGCCGGGGGACTCACCGTCGGCTGGCCCTCCCAGGTGCAGCGGCGCATCTACCACCTGCCGATCCCGCTGATGGCCCAGAACCTCGCGTACTTCGAGACCAACAACTGGAAGACCAGCCGGATCCACGTCCGGTTCGCGACCACCCCCGCGGACCTCGACACCTTCCTCAAGGACATCGGCACCTCCACCGACGCCCTCAAAGAGGGTGCGGTCACCATCAGCGAGCACGACCGGGCGACCGTCGGCTGGGTCTTCACCCCGCACCGCAAGTGGTCGGGCCTGACCTACGAGCAGAAGGACCCGCTGCCCACCCTGGACATCACCGTGGACCGCACCGTCCCCGAGCGCCCCTGGGTGTACGCCGTCTCCACCGCCACCCCCTGAGACGCGGCGGAACCGAGGGTCGACCCCCGGCCCTGCCCGGCGCGGAGGACCCCGCAGAACACGGCCGGCCGCCGGTGACCTGTCGCCGCCTGACCCGCCCCCCCCGCCCCCCGGTCGCAGGCGGAGCCGGAGGACCGGAGAGACTGGTGCGTCCGCACGGCGGCAAGCGCGGTGGACCTGCAGGAGGAGGAGTGCCGGTGATCGAGGTGCTGGTCGTCGACGACGACCCCCGGGTGGCCAGGATCAACGCCGCCTACACGGACCGCGTACCCGGCTTCCGCGTGACGGGCACGGCGCACACCACCGGCGAGGCGCTGGCCTGGCTGGACGAGCACCACGCCGACCTCGTCCTCCTCGACCACTACCTGCCCGACGAGAACGGCCTCCGCCTCCTTCGGCGGCTGCGCGAAAGCGGCTCCCGCACCGACGTGATCATGGTGACGGCCGACCGCGACGTGGCCACCGTGGAAGCCGCCATGCGCTACGGCGCCCTGCACTACCTGGTCAAGCCGTTCAGCTACAGCGGCCTGCGGGCCAAGCTGGAGGGGTACGCCGTACTGCGCCGCACCCTCGCCGACGGCGGCCTGGAGGCCGGGCAGGAGCAGGTCGACCGGATCTTCGGGGTGCTGGGCAGCGCCGCGGCGGGGCCGACCGTGCTGCCGAAGGGCCACTCGGCCCAGACGGTACGTCTGGTGCGGCAGGTGCTCCGGGACACCGGACAGCAGTCGGCGAGCGGGACGGCCGACCTGACGGGGCTGAGCCGGCAGACCGCGCAGCGCTATCTGAAACTCCTGGAGAAGGCCGGGCAGGTGGGACTCACCCTGCGCTACACGGGGCCGGGGCGGCCGGAACACGTGTACACGTGGACGGGAACCGACCAGGACGAGTGAGTCCGTCGGAACGGGCCGGGACCGCGGAACCGCGAAGGCGGCGCGCCCCGGTCCAGGACAGGACCGGAGTGCGCCGCCGTCGCGGGAGCCGGGGAGCCGGGCAGCGGGAGCCGGGCGGCGTCAGGCGATGCCGAGGAGCAGGGCGGCCGCGAGGATCACCAGCGAGACCACGACCGCCCACTTGACCGTGGCGCGGGTGTGGTCGCCGAACTCCACCTTCGCCATGCCCACCAGGACGTACACGGCCGGGACCAGCGGGCTGGACATGTGGAGCGGCTGGGCGATGAGCGAGGCGCGGGCGATCTCCAGCGGGGAGACGCCGTGCTGGGCGCCGGCCTCCGCGAGGATCGGCACGATCCCGAAGTAGAACCCGTCGTTGGACATGAAGTACGTGAACGGGATGCTCAGCAGACCGGTGATGAGCGCCATGTGCGGGCCGAGACCGTCCGGAATGGCGCCGACCAGGGACCTGGCCATCTCGTCCACCATGCCGGTGCCGGTCAGCACGCCCGTGAAGACGGCGGCGGCGAAGACCATGCCGGCGACGTTGAGAACGTTGTCCGCGTGGGAGGCGATCCGCTCGCGCTGCTGCTTCATGTGCGGGAAGTTGACCGTCAGGGCCAGGGCGGCGGCGAGCATGAAGATCACCGGGATCGGCAGCCACTGGGCGATCAGGGTGATCAGCACGGCCAGCGTCAGCAGGGCGTTGAACCAGTAGAGCCGGGGCCGCAGCGTCGGGCGGTTCGGATCGAGGGTGCCCCAGACGCCGGCGGCGGCATCGCCGTTGTCGGGGGTCCCGGCGTCGGCGTCGGAGGGCTTGGTGAGGTCCGGCGAGTCCGGACTCTCCGGAGAATCGGGAGAATCGGGAGAGTCCGCGCTACCGGTGGCCCGGGTGCCGGCAGTGGCGGCGGATCCGGTGGCCGTCCGGGCGGCGGTCCCTTCGGCACCGGTCACACCGGCGCCGTTCGCACCCGCGCCCACGGTCACCAGGGAGAGGTCGCGGCCGTCCGTCTCCTCGGTGGCGACACCGTCGGACGCGGGGCCGGTCTCGGTGAGCAGCCCCAGGCGGCGGCGTTCGCGCAGGCCCAGGCACCAGGCGAGGACGAAGACGGCGAGCAGACCGCAGGCGAGCGCGGGCAGCATGGGCACGAAGATCTCGCCCGCGTCCAGCTTCAGCGCGGTGGCGGCCCGGGCGGTCGGGCCGCCCCACGGAACGGTGTTCATCACGCCGTTGGCCGTGGCGGCGACCATCGTCAGCGTGAGCACGCTCATCTTCAGCCGCAGATAGAGCGGGAGCATGGCGGAGACGGTGATCATGAACGTGGTCGAGCCGTCGCCGTCCAGCGAGACGATCGCCGCGAGCACGGCGGTGCCCAGGACGACGCGGGCGGGGTCGGCCTTGCAGAAGCGCAGGATGCCCCGGACGATCGGGTCGAACAGGCCGACGTCGATCATCACGCCGAAGAAGATGATGGCGAACATCAGCATGGCCGCGGTGGGCGCCAGCTCGCCGATCCCCTTCAGTACGTACTCACCCAGGTGGGCCCCCTGCCCCGCGATCACGCAGAAGAGGGCCGGGATGAGGATGAGCGACGTCAGCGGGGACATCTTCTTCATCATGATCAGCGTCAGGAATGTCGCGATCATGACGAATCCGAGGACCGTCAGCAGCATAGATCTTTCACCTTCGTCCAGCTCATGGCCACAGCTCCGTGGCTGGTTGAAAGTACGAGCGGCCCTTCGGCGTACACAAGGAGTAAACGCGTGAGCAATACGTGCGAAACCTTGCCCGGGACTACGCACGGACCGCCGAATCCACCGAAGACCACGTCGAACCACCGCTGCACGGCTCCGGCTGCTGCGCCGCGGCGGACACCCCGGGAGGGCCGTCAGGTGTTTTCACCCCCCCCCGTGACAGGTGATGTGAGACGTGAGATGTGGGAGCGTGAGCGGGTGAGTGAGGCGACGGCAGAGACCCTGCAATACCGCCTTGACGGGCCAGAAGACGCTCCAGCCCTCGTCCTGGGCCCGTCCCTCGGGATAACGTGGCACAGGCAGGCGAAAGCGTTTCGTGCGGTCCGGGCAGTCCAGGTCAGGGGCGTACGTGCAGGTCAGGAACTTGTGGTCCAGGTGCGTCGACGGTTTTGGTGACATGCGTGTGACAGCAAGTGAGAGCTGAGGAACCCCCGGCTAGGTGTCGACGGGGGCTCACTGGTGCAGAAGTAGTGGTGTGCTCGCGCTGGGCGGCCGGTAGGAATGGCATGTGGAAGTTCTCGTTTCCCACCCCAACTTCATGTATGTCCTCGTGGGGAGCACGGAGCTGCTCCGGCGTGGCCGAGGGGGGGACAACACAGCTCTGGGGCCGACCGGAGCCATGCGGGGTCCACGACGGGCGAGGTCCACGACGGGCGAGAGACAACGGCCGGATCATGGGTCCCTCCAACAGCCTCTGACGCTCGGGAAGTCGGCATGCCGACAGGCTGTTTGGCCCGCACAGTTCTGAGGCGATGCCTGCCCACAGCAGGCCGGGCGGTGGCCCGCCGTCGGGCGGGCCACCGCGCTCTCCGTGCTCGGGCTCAGCGTTTGGTCTGGTACGAAACGCTGCGAATACCCGTGCCGTAGGGGCACTCTGCCTTCGCGTACTCCCACCGCCAGGCACTGTTGTGCTTGCTTCCATCAGCGCACTTGGCGGTTGCCTTCACGTAGACGTTCATGCCGGCGCACTTGGCGTGGCCTCGTCCGGCGCCACCGGGCCCGCCGCTGTCCTTCCAAGTGATACAGGCCCGCACCCCGGTGTCCGCGGTGGTGGCGGACGCGGTGGAGGCGGTGGTGGCGATTCCTCCGCCGGCCAGCGCGAGCGCTGCCACCGCCAGGCCCGCCTTGCGCATTGTGGTCCTCATCGTCTGTGTCCTCTCCCGGGCCGGTGCCGAAGCTCCAGGCCTCACGGTTCGATCGGTGTGTGTTCCTTCGTCGGCCCGTCCCGGGGAGCAGCCGAAGCATCCGGGGCGGTCCGAGAGCAAGTTGACCTCGGCAGGTGTTTTTCATCAGCCCAGGTGGGCGCGGTGAACAATTGCTCTTTGAGGAACACGTACGTGCGGGGATGGCCAGGGAACGGCTTGTCACTCACCCGGCGCGTTCCTACCGTGGTCTCGATCGATCTCCAGATTCGGGGGCCAGAGTGGGGCGCAAGGAGAAGCCCGTCGATCCGGCGGCGGGGCCGGTGCAGTTGTTCGCGTTCGAGTTGCGCAAGCTGCGCAGCGAGGCCGGAGCGATCGCTTACCGTGTGCTCGCCGAACGTTCCGGCTACTCGATCACGGCACTGTCCCAGGCCGCCGCAGGGGAGAAACTGCCCTCCCTGGCGCTGACCCTTGGCTACGTCCGGGCCTGCGCGGGCGACGAACGGCGTTGGGAGCAGCGCTGGCACGACGTGACTCGGGAGGAGAGTGAGACCGCGGCCGCTCACGAGGACGCCGCTGCCGCTCCCTACCGAGGTCTGACCCGCTTCGAGCCCGGTGACGAGGAGTTCTTCTTCGGCCGTGATCGCGTCACGGCCGAGTTGGTGGAGCTGGCGGGGCGACACCGGCTCACGATGGTCTTCGGTCCGTCCGGCTGCGGCAAATCGTCGCTGCTGCGCGCCGGCCTCATCCCGTGCCTGCGCCGCTTCACCGATCCGCGGGTACGTCCGGCAGCGTTACGCATCCTCACCCCGGGCCCTCATCCTCTGCGCACCGCCATGCAAGTGCTCGCTCCCGCCGACGCCGACGGGGACACCTGGCTGATCGTGGATCAGTTCGAGGAAATCTTCACGCTCTGCCACGACACCGGTGAGCGGAAGGAATTCATTGGAGCCCTGGTGGCTGCGCAGGACCCCGCCAGCCGCCTGCGCATCGTCCTGGGCGTACGTGCCGACTTCTACCCGCACTGCCTGGCCCACCCAGAACTGGCCTCTGTGATCCGTGAGTCGAGTGTGGCGGTGGGACCGCTGGGCGGCGTCGAGCTGCGTGCGGCGATCGTCAAGCCGGCGCAGGCGCACGGGCTGACGGTGGAACGCGCCCTGAGCGATCGGCTGGTGGAAGAGGTCGCGGGGGAGCCCGGCAGCCTGCCGCTTCTCTCGCACGCCCTGTTGGAGACCTGGCGCCGCCGCCGCGGCAGCACCCTGACGGTCGAGGCCTACGAGGCAGCGGGCGGCATCCAGGGCTCTCTCGCTCAGACCGCCGAGGCCCTGTACGCGCGCCTGTCCCTCGTACAGGCGCGGCAGACACAACGGATCCTGCTGCGCCTGATCACACCGGGCGAAGGCACTCCGGACACCCGGCGCCCCGAATCGCGGGCCGCTCTGCACACCACTGATCCGGAGACCACGGACATCGTCCTGGAGCGCATGGCCCGCGCGCGCCTGATCACCGTGGACGACACCACCGTTGACCTGGCCCACGAAGCGCTGATCACCTCCTGGCCCCGTCTGCGCGGATGGATCGACGAGGCCAGGGAGCAGCTGCGCACCCACCGCCGCCTGACCGAGGCCGCCCGTGCCTGGGACGACCTCGGGCGCGACCCGGGGGCCCTGTACCGGGGCACCCGCCTCGCCGCGGCCGAGGAGGCATTCGCCGCTCCCCACACCGCCAAGGACCTGAACTGTCTGGAACGAGACTTCCTCATCGGCAGCACGACCGCCCGCGACGCTGAGCACCGCACGGCTGCCCGTGCGACGCGCCGCCTCCGCCGGCTCACCTCCACACTGGCGGTCCTGCTTGTCGTCGCCGTCGTCGCAAGCCTGATCGCGTGGAACCAGTACGGGGCAAGCGAACAGCGACGCAACCAGGCCATCGCCGCGCAGCAGACTGCTCTTTCCCGTCAGCTGGCCGCGCAGTCGGCTGCCCTCCTGGCCGACGCCCCCGATCTCGCCTCGCTCCTGGCCGTCCAGGCGTACCGGACCCACCCCACGGTGGAGGCCACCGCCGGCCTCCACACCGCGGCAGCCAACCCCACGCGGCATCTGCTCACCGGACCCACGGCTCCTGTCGGCGTCGTGACGTTCAGCCCCGACGGCCGTACCGTGGCTGCCGCCAGTTCCGACGGCAAGGTACGGATGTGGGACGCGGCCAACGGCGCGGTCCGCAAAGTCTTCCCCGCCTTCGCCAACGGGGTGACTGCGGTCTCCTTCAGCCCGGACGGCCGCCTCTTGGCCGCCGGCGTCACCGACGGAACCCTGCGACTGAGGAACGTCCTGGCAGGCGGGAAAGCCTGGACGGCTACGGGTAGGTCCAAGGGGCTGGGGCAGGTGACCTTCAGCCCCGACGGCCGTACCGTGGCTGCCGCCAGCTCTGACGGCAAGGTACGGATGTGGGACGCGACCACCGGCGCGGCCCGCAAGGTCTTCGCCACCTCCACCGACGGGGTGACCGCGGTTGCCTTCAGCCCGGACGGCCGCTTCCTGGCCGTCGGCGACACCGCGGGAGCGATTCGGGTGCACGACCTGGTTCGCGGCGCTACCCGGGTTGTCCGGCCCACCGGACTTGGCCCCTTCACCACGATGGCCTTCAGCCCCGACAGCCGCTTACTGGCGGCCGGTGGTACTGCGGGCCCGACAGTGGTGCTGTCGGACCTCGTGAAGGGCGGGTTCCGCACCCGGTCCACCGGACACACCGGGTCGGTGCAGGCGGTGGTGTTCAGCCCGGACGGGTACACGGTGGCCACCGCCAGTGACGACAGAACAGTACGAGTGTGGGACGCGAGCACCGGCAGGAATCATGCCGTCCTGACCGGGCATGCCGACTTCATGTCCTCGGTTGCCTTCAGCCCGGACGGCCGCACTCTGGCCAGCGGCAGCCGTGACCGCACCGTCCGGCTGTGGGACCTCGCCCAGCAGATGCCCGACAGAACTCAAGCCGGGTCCACCACCATCTCGTCCATGGCGTTCACCGATGACGGGCGTGCTCTGGGAACGGGTTACGTCGACGGAAAAGTTCAGATCTGGGATGCGCTCGGGCCCCGGCCCCGCAGCGCCCGCCCGGTCGGCGACGTCGTGGTGACATCGGTGGTTCCGTCCACGGACGGTCACCTCAAGGCCGCCTCGATCAGCAGCGACGGGCACACTGTACGGGTGTGGGACGCGACCGACCGCAGGATCCGCGCCGTCGTGCGCCACGGCCCCCGGTCCGACACCGTGTTGGCGACAGCCCTGAGCAACGACGAACGCACCCTCGCCACCGGCGCGGCAGACGGAACAGTGCGCCTGTGGGATGTGGCCAGTAGCAGGAACCGGGCCGTCCTCAACGCCACGGACGTCGTGTCGTCGCTCGCCTTCAGCCGCGACGGAATCACGCTCGTCTCCGCCGGCGGCGACGGCAAGGTACGGCTGTGGGACACAGCTACCGGCAGAAGCCGCACGATCATCACTGACATGGCGACATCCGTGGCGCTGACCCCCGACAGCCGCACGCTCGCCACCGGCCACAGCGACGGAACGGTACGACTGTGGGACCTTCCCACGCGCACCGTCCGTACGACTCTGAGCGGGAGCCAACGACCTGTTTCCGCACTGGCCATCAGCCCGAACCAGCGCACACTGGCAGCCAGCAGCGTCGACGGCACGATCCAACGGTGGAAGCTGCGCCTGCCCGACCCCGCTCAGGCGATCGACATGATCTGCCGTGCCCTGCACCGGGACTTCACCCAGCAGGAACGCTCCCAATACCTCCGGGGTCAGCCGCAGCGTCAGGTGTGCCCGCGCACCCGTGCCGGGACGTAGCCAGGGCTCTTCGTCCGGAGTCGGCGACGGTTGATGACTCCGTCTACAGAGCACCGAAGCCTTCATCACGAACCTTCGGCCCCAAGGCGGCGCCACTCTGGCCCTGCGCAACCTGAGCCGCTGACCAACGGCAGGGGGAAGGGGGCGGGCCCCCTTCCCCCTGCCGGCAGGTCGCCTCTTCCGTGTCTGGCGGTATGTTGCCGGCTGTCCGTGCATGTCAGGCGCGCGCGGGAGTGTTGGCAGGGCGAGGCGGTGGGTTCAGCGGCTGGTTCGAGCGAGTGAAGTTTCCCCGTGATCGACCCTGCTGGCCAATTCACATGGCGGCCGTGAGCGTTCCGTGGAGGCGGGTGAGTCGTGATGTCCAGGCTCCGGCCGGGGGAATCCCGGAGAGCCAGGCGTCGGTGCGCACGAGGTTGAGGGCGGTCGCGGTGAGTACGTGCTGGAGGTGGGTGCGGGCGAGTCCGCGGTAGCGGGCCCGGTGGACATCGCAGTGGCTGGACTCCTGGGCCATGGTGCCCTCGACTCCGGCCCGCAGCGCGTAGTGCTCCTTCCAGCTGTCGGTGGCCTGGTCTGCGCGGATGTGCTGCTGGGCCTCGAACTGTTCGCGGGGCCGGAAGGTCATGGCACGCGCGTTGCGCTCGGAGCGGGTGCAGCGGGCCCGGTCCGGGCAGGGGGTGCAGTCAGGCAGGCGGAAGGTGACCTGGATGATCGGGAGTTGGTCGCGGCTGTGGGTCTCGCGCCAGTATCGGCTCTGTTTCCCGTCGGGGCAGGTGACGTGTCGGTGGTCCCAGTCGATGGTGAAGTTTCTGATGTCAAATGCGTCCGGGTCACGGGCCTGCCAGCCCGAGTCGGGCGGTAACGGCCCGGTCAGCTTGATGCCGTGCTGTGCTGCGGTGAGGACGTGGTCGACGCTGACGTAGGCGGCGTCGACGAGTTCCTCGTCGGGCTTGAGCCTGGCAGCCATGAGAGCACGGTGGCGCCCGGTGGTGGTCTCGACGTCAGTGCGGCTGGCCTCGGTGGGACGACTATCTGTACGTCCTGGAGCCTGACTGCCCCAACAAGCACTACGACCTCATCAAGTGGGCAGGGCTTCAACCCGATGCCCTCGAAGGTCTGTGGGAAGTCGAGAAGAAGCCGGCGGAGCTGGAAGTCGAGGGGGCGCGAGTTCTCCCCTGGGCGACCACGGACAACGGAGAATGCCTCTACTGGCTCATTCGGCCCGGTCTTGAGCCGGATCAGTGGACTGTCATGGTGAACGAGGCGCGCGGCGAGCGATGGGAGCACTTCCCTGTCTCCTGCACACAGTTCCTCGCCGCTTCCCTTGACGGAGACCTGCAGTCGAACATCCTCTGGTCCCAGTACCCCCGCGAGACGCATGAATTCTTCCCACTCGGTCCGGCACAGCGCGCTTTACTCAGGCTTCGGTTCTCGCCGCGCTGTCCTGTGGGAGTTGGACGCTGATCGGGTCGTCGAATACCGCAGCCCCGAAGGTGACGTGCGGCCGTCAAGCGATGGGCGACAACCCGGAACGACTGGCGGGCGAGGCGTCCTTCGCCGCGCTGTGCGGGGTCAGCCCCGTCGAGCGGTCCTCGGGGCGCCGCCAGTTCCGCCGTCTCCATCGTGGCGGTGACCGTCGGGCCAATGCCGCGCTGCACCGCATCGTGTTCACCCGCCTGCGGGTGGACCCGCGCACTCAGGACTACTACGAGCGCCGGATCAAGGAGGGCAAGACCCGGCGCGACATCGTGCGCTGCCTCAAACGCTACGTGGCCCGGGAGATCTTCCACCTGGTCGAACAGCCACAGCCCGTACCCCGCTCATAGGGGAACACCCGGGGAATGACGGAGCCCGCCTGTTCCGGCGGGGCTCCGTCATGTGGCTGGTCACGGGCGGAGGGCGCCTGCACTGGGGGTCCCGCTCCACGTTGTGCGTTCGAGGGCTTGGCTGAACCGTGCGTGCTTCAGTCCGCTGCGCACTGCTGCGTCGTGTCGGATCGGTCCCGGCGGGGGGTGCTTCTAGTGTTGCTCCGGTTCATCCGTTTGTGACAGCGATCAGCTCCTGCGAGGTGCGGTGTCCCAGCCATCACACGACTCTCCTGACACTGCCTCGGTCATGGAGAAATTTGATCTGTCGGGCAGGGCGGCGGTGGTGACCGGCGGAAACCGCGGCCTGGGACGGGCCTTCGCGCTCGCGCTGGCGGATGCTGGGGCGGACGTCGCGGTGCTCGCCCGTGACGGGAGCCGCAATGCGGCGGTCGTTCAGGAGATCCGGGCACGCGGCGTCCGCGGGACGCACCGGGCGGTGGACCTGACCGTGCAGGACGGCGTGCAGCAGGCCCTGGACGGTGTGGTCGAGGAGCTGGGGGCCCTGGATGTGCTGGTGAATAACGCCGGCGTATGTGTGCACACCTCGTCGATGGAAGCCGACGAGACTGCGTGGCGTCGGGTGTTCGACCTCAACGTCGACGCCGTGTGGCGGTGTGCCACGGCTGCCGCCCGTCACATGGCGGCCCGCTCCGGTGGCGCAATCGTCAACATTGGCTCGATCGCAGGTCAGGTGGCCCTGCGCCCGCAGGCGCAGGCCGCCTACGACGCCTCGAAGGCGGCCGTGCACCAGCTCACCCGGTCCCTCGCGGTGGAGTGGGCGCCCGCCGGAATCCGGGTCAACGCGCTGGCCCCCGGCTACGTACGCACCGAGATGGCCGCCGTCGACGAGCCCCGCTTCCGGCAACGGTGGATCGACGACGTTCCCCAGCAGCGCTGCGCGTCGCCGGAAGAGATCGCCCCCGCGCTGGTCTTCCTCGCCAGCGAGGCATCGGCCTTCATGACCGGTCAAGTCCTCTTCGTCGACGGCGGCTACACCGCGGTGTGAGACGTGTCAGGGGGCGCTCAGGAACGATTCGATCGCGGTCACCAGGGCCACCGGCGTTTCGTGCATGGGATAGTGGCCGCTGTTGGCGATTTCCTCCAGTTCCGCGTTCGGGTAGTGCTGGAGCCAGGTCGCGCGCATCACATCGGCTGTCAGGGCGAGGTCGTGTTCACCGACGAAGACCTTGACGGGCAGAGGGTTCCCGGCGATCCGCTTCGTGAGGTCGGCGGTCACCCAGTCCTGGACGTAACCGCCGAACGCCTCGCGGGTGGAGAGCTGAAGGGAGCGATCGACCATCAGGTCGACCCAGGTCCGGGACGCTCGTTGGCCGGTGACGAGGTCGATGATGGCCAGTCGCTTGTCGCGGTCCTGCGCGGCCCCGTAGAAGAGGGCTTCGCCGTCCGCGTCCAGCGGGTACGGCCCGGCGGGGACGGGCGCGAGGCCGACCAGCTTGCGCATCCGCTGCGGAGCCTGCGCCAGTACCTGCTGGGCGGCCTTGCCGCCCATGGAGTGGCCGACGAGGGAGAAACGCTCCCAGCCGAGTGCGTCGGCCAGGGCGAGCGTGTCGTCGGCGATCTCGGCGAGCGTGTATGCGCCGGTGACGGCCTTGCGGTCGCCGTAGCCGCGGTAGTCAAGGAAGGCGTAGCTGAAGGTGTCGCCGTCCAGGTAGTCCAGGAAGGACCCCCACCCGGCACTGGTGCCGAACCAGTCGTGCAGCACCAGGACCTTGTGGTCGCCGGAACCGATCAGGCGGTACGGGGTGTTCATGATGCGGGATCCTCTCGTGGGCGTCATCAGCGTGTATGAGGGTCTTCTCCTATAGAGCGCGGACGTCCCCTGCCGGTGGCCCTCGTGCTCCCCGGGTGATCTCGAACTCGACCCGCTGGTTCTCTTCCAGGTTCCGGAAGCCGCTGCCCATGATCGCGGAGAAGTGGACGAAGACGTCCGCCCCGCCTCCGTCGGACGCGATGAACCCGAAGCCCTTCTCGCCGTCGAGCCATTTCAGTGCGCCCTCAGCCATGTGCGTACGTCCCTCGTTCCGCCACAGCGCACCGGCATGCGCCGGCCGGAGCAGCGGTCCGGCGTCTGATCCTTCCCCTGGGCGGAGCCAGTGAACCGGAGCCGTCTTTGCCCGTACAGGCGGACGTTGAGATCGGCGGGCGACGGGGGTGATCCAGCTCAGACCGGTCTACTCCGGTCGGCCCGCCGTGTGTTCGCGTTCGACGTGGGTGAGGCAGCGGCGTACCTCGGTGTGGTGCAGCGTCTCAGCATGGGGCCGTTGCGCCGAACCAGTGAATTCCGCAAAGGGCCCAAGACGCCCTTGCCTGCCAGGTCGTTGTGGCTCAAGTCTGCCCGCCCCCGCAGGTGATGGGGCACCTCTTGCCGGATATCCCACCTCAAGGAGCATGGCCAGCGTGACAGAGAACCGGGTCCTTTCCTGGACCCCGAAAGCGGTCGTCTTCGACTGCGACGGTGTCTTGATGAGTACGGAGGAGTACTGCCTGCTGAGCAAAGTGCTCGTCCTGCGTGACCACGGTGTCGAGCCGGACGAGGAGGTGGTCGCCTCGCTGAAGGGCCTGCACTACAGCGCCGCCGGAGACACCCTGGCCCGGACGCTCGGCACGTCGGCGAGCGCCGAGGAGTGCAGCGCGCAGGCACTGGCCAAGCAGCGCGAGCTGTACCGGACCCACCCCTCGCACGCGCTGCCCGGTGCGCTGGACCTGGTCAAGCGGACCAGTGCGGTGATGCCGGTGGCGTGCGCCACCAGCTCTCCGCAGGATGCCGTGGAGCATGTGCTGGCCGGGGCCGGAATCCTCCCGTACCTGGTGTGCGTGACCTCCCCGACCATGGGCTTCGCTCCCAAGCCTGCCCCCGATGCGTATCTCGTCGCTGCCGAAGCCTGTGCGGTCGAACCGGCCGACATCCTCGCGGTGGAGGACTCCACCAGCGGGATTCGTTCCGCGGTGGCCGCCGGGATGCGGGTGCTCGGGGTTGGCACCGAGCCGTCCACTGAGCAGCTCGCCCTCGTCGACCACTGGGTCACCTCGTTGGACGACCCTGAACTGACCGACTGGGCGCGGCGGTTGGCCCTTCCGAACAGCAATGAGGCTTCGGCATGCGTGTAGCCCTGGTGGCGCAGGACGGCAAGAAGGAAGCGATGCGCGCCTGGGCTTCCAAACACGAAGCGAAACTGTCGGGCCACGAGCTGGTGGCGACCGGCGGGACCGCCCAGGTACTGACCGAGTGCGGTTTCACTGCCCGCGCGCTGGCCTCCGGGCCGCTCGGCGGCGACCTGCACGTGGCGCACCTGGTGGCAACAGGTGAGGTCGATTTCTGCGTCTTCTTCCGCGACCCGGCCGTCCATCCCGCGCATGAGGTGGACGTGGCTGCGCTGGTCCGCCTGGCGCTGGTGCACGACGTACCGCTCGCGCAGAACGAGTCCACGGCCAACGCGGTCCTCGCCGCGCTCCTCTAGGCGTACCGCCGCGCGGGGCTTTCGGTACGTGGGAGGGCAATCGCTGGGCCGAACGTGGGAACCGGCCCCGGCGCGGTTGTTCATCCTGCGGAGGTTCTCTGCATCATCGCTTCGGTGAATGACGCGAAGGGTGGCGAACTGTGATGGTGACCGGAGTCGACCGGGTCGGCAGTCGGCAGCGGCTCGGCGGGCTGTTGCGGGAGGCCGCCGACAACGACTGCGCGGTGATGGCCTTCAACGTGGTCGATCCGGCCTCAATGCAGGGGGTCCTGGACGCGGCGGAAGCGGCGGAAGTGCCGGTGGTGGTGCAGTTGTCCGTGCGCAGTGCCCGGCAGTGGGGCATCGAGGCGGCCCTCGCGTGCCACGCCGAGGCGTCGGCGGGCCGCAGGACGCTCTCGATCCTCCACCTCGACCACTGCACGGACCGGGAGTTCGCCGAAGCCTGTCTGTGCGCCGGGTGGGACTCGGTCCTCTTTGACGCCTCCGGACTTCCGTACGACACCGCGCTGCGGGAGACCGCCGAACTGGTCGAGGTGGCAGGGGAGGTCGGCGGCGAGGTGGAGGGGGAGTTCGAGGCGATCCCTCGGGTCGGGGAAGTGCCGGACGGTGATGAGGGCGGTGGCCCCGCGGTCGCTCTGGAGCGGGTGGTCGAGTTCGTCGGGCGTACGGGCGTGACCTGTTTCAGCCCGGATCTGGGCACGGCGCACGGTGCTTACGTGACGCAGCCCGTGGTCGACTTTGAGTGGGCGCGGGCCATCACCGCCGCCACGGGTGTGCCGCTCGTGCTGCACGGCGGGTCCGGTCTTGACCCGGCCGTGATGTCCCAACTCGTCGGCTGCGGCGTACGCAAGATCAACGTCTCGACCCAGATCAAGCACGCCTACCTGGGTGCGGTGAGCGCCTCGGGCGGTGTTACGGAACCGGTGGAACTGCTGGGGCGGATCAGCGCCGCGGTGCGCGAGGTGGCGGCGGGATACTGCCGTGCAATCGGCAGGGGCAACTGATGGGGCTTGCTGGTGAAGGCGCCGTGGGTCGGCGGGAGTTGCACGGGCTGGAGCTGCCGGAGCTGCCGACGCGTGTCGTCTTCGGCAGGGGAAGACTCGGACAACTAGGCACACATGCAAGAGAGTTCGGGCATCGTGTGCTGCTGGTCTGTGGGCGAGGCGCGATGCGGCGGCACGGAGTGCTCGACGCGGTGGTGGGTCACCTGCGGGCCGCGCACCTCACGGTGACGGTCTTCGACGGGGTGTCGGCGAATCCCACGTCGGCCGAGGCCGACCGGGCGGTGGCCCTGGCAGCAGAGCACGGCTGCGACGTGGTGGTCGGCCTGGGCGGTGGCAGTGCCATCGATGCGGCCAAGGCGGCTGCCGTCGGTGTCGAGCGCGGCCCGGTCGGACCGTTGGTGGGTACGACGCTGGAGTCGTCCGAGGGCGCTCTGCCGCTGATCGCGGTGCCGACCACGGCCGGCAGCGGGTCGGAGGTCACCAAGGGGGCGACCGTCACCGATGTCGTGCGGCGTCTCAAGGCGGGCATCCGGGGCCCGGATCTGTTTCCCCGGGTCGCGGTGATCGACCCGGTACTGCTGGGCACTGTCCCGGCGGGGGTGGCGGCGGAGAGCGGGTTCGACGCGCTCGCGCACGCCGTCGAGGGCCTGGCCGCCCGGCGTTCGGACCCGGTCACCCGGGCACTGGCGCTGCGGGCCGTAGAACTCGTCGGCGTACACCTGCCCAAGGTGGCGGCCGGGGACCGGTCGGCGCAAGCCCTGGACGGTATGGCGCTGGCGGCGTTGCTCGGCGGGTGGAACGTGGCCCTCGCGGGAACCTGCCTGCCGCACCGCATGCAGCAGGCGATGGGCGGCCTCGCACACGGGGCGGCCCTGCCGCACGGGCGTGGTCTCGCCGTTCTGTACCCGGCGTGGCTGGAGCAGGCCGTGCCGTACGCCGCCGAGCGGTTCGCGGCCGCGGCGAGGGCGCTCGGCGGCACGGACATCCACACCGAGGTGGTGCGACTGCGGGAGGTCTGCGGGCTGACGGGTGGCCTGCGCGACCGGGGCTTCACCGAGGCGGACATCGCCGTCATGGGCGCAGCCGTCACTGGTGACCTCGGCAACGACCCCGTCCCGTCCCCGGACCCGGACACCGTCGAGCGGATCTACCGCGCCTGCCTCTGACTCTGCGTCGCCCTGCCCTCGCGTTCCCCTCCACAACCCGCGAAAGAGCACCGTGCCTGCCCTGATCTTCGACTGTGACGGTGTTCTGGTGGACGCCGAACAGAGCGGCCACCTCCGTGCGTTCAACCAGATGTGGGCCGAACAGGGGGTGCCGTGGGAGTGGAGTGCCGCCCAGTACGCGCAGAAGCTGCGGATCTCCGGCGGCACCGAACGCCTCGCCAGCCTGTACCACGACGCGGACTTCCGGGCCCGGGTCTGTCCGCCGCTCAGCTGGGAGGCGTGGATGCTCACCGTCCGCACCTGGCACCGGCACAAGACCCGGGTGTACCTGGCCCTGCTCGACGCGGGCGCGGTTCAGGCGCGGCCAGGGGTGCGACGCCTCGCCGCCGAGGCCGCCGACGCGGGGTGGCGGCTCGCGGTGGCCTCCAGCGGGGCGAAGGAGTCCGTGAGCGCCGCGCTCCGGCTGGCCGTGGGGGCCGAACTGGCCGCCGCCTTCACTGTGGTGTCCGGGGCGGAGGTGAGCAGGAAGAAGCCCGACCCCGAGGTCTACCGGTACGCGGCGCGGAGCGTGGGCGTGGCCGCGGACGACTGCGTCGCCGTCGAGGACACCCGTAACGGGATACTCGCCGCGCTCGCCGCCCGTATGCACTGCCTGGTGACGCCCACCCGCGTCTCCGCGGAGCACGACTTCACCGGGGCCTCCCGCGTCGTCACCCATCTGGGAGACCCGGACCGGGAACCGGCGCTCGACCTCAGCACGCCTGCCGCACCTCGCGCCGTGCCGCCCGTCGTCCTGGCGGACCTGCAGGGGCTGATCCTCGACCGCGCCTCCTCCCCGGCGTACCGCTGGCCCGGCCCCGCCCCCCGACCACACCCGACAAGGAAGCGCACCCCATGACGACCGACACAGCCACCCCCGCCCCCGCGGACTTCGTGCTGCTGCCCGACGGTAGCCCCCGGTGGACGCCCGACGCGGTGCTCTTCGACTGCGACGGCACGCTGATGGACACCGAACCCTGCTGGAGCGCCGCCCTGGCGGAGCTCTTCGCCCGCAACGGCGTGCCGTGGAAGCCCGAGGACAAGCCCCACTACATCGGCGGGACCGTACGGGCGATGGCCGACCGGGCGGCCGCCGCCTTCGGTGACCCGGGCCGGGCCGACGTACTGGAGAAGGAACTGCTGGACCTCGTTGTCGAGGCAGTCGACGGCTCGTCGGCCACTCCGCTGCCCGGCGCTCTCGAACTCCTCACCGCGCTCAGCGCCCGCGTGCCGACGGCCGTGGTCAGCAACTCGCCCCGACGGGTCCTGGACATCGCCCTGGAACGCGGCGGACTGAGTCCCCTCGTGCGTTTCACCGTCGCTGCCGAGGACCCGCCCCGGCCGAAACCGGCCCCGGACCCGTACCTCATGGCCTGCGCACACTTCGGCGTGAACGCAAGCCGCTGCCTCGCCGTGGAGGATTCCCCGACGGGCCTCGCGTCCGCCCTCGCGGCAGGTCTGGTCACCCTCGGCGTCCCGACCCTGCCCGACCCCGCCTTCCCGGCCGACATGGTCCTCGGGTCCCTCCGCGACCCCGCGCTCGCCGGCTGGGTCGGCGCCTGGAGCAGCTGACCGGACAGGGCCATCGGCGGCTCCGTACCGCTCCGGACGAGCACGGCACTCGGGTTCGTATCCATCAGGAAGCAGAGAAGGCAGAGACATGGGACTGGCATACCTGCGCTCGGACGCAGACCGGGCAATGGGCGTGGGCACGGTCCGCGTTCTGATGCGGGAAACGGCGGGCTGCGGACGGGACATGGCCCTGGCGCTGCGTGTGGCGCAGGGGGCGAGCCGCATGACCACGCCGTACTGGATGGGACGGCGCTTTCTCGGAGCAGCCGGGCGCCCCCTCGACGACGACACCCCGCTGTCGCTGAACTTCTTCACTCCGCGCCAGGCGGCCCGCGTACGCATCCGCAGAAACCAGAGCGACCTGCTCATCCTGTGGCAGGTCTTCCTCAAGCGCTTCTACGAACTGGGCGTCCACTACCGGCTCGACGAAGACCTCGACACCCTCGACACGATCGTCGACCTCGGCGGCAACACCGGCCTCGCCGCCTCCTACTTCACCGCCCGCTATCGCCCCACCATCCTGCTCACCGTGGAGCCGATCCCGCAGAACCTGGCCGTCCTGAGGCACAACGCCGCCCTGTCCGGACTCGACTGGAAGATCGAACCGGCCGCGGTGGCGGGGGAGTCCGGGACTGCGGAGTTCACCGTCAGCGCGTTCTGGGACACCTGCACTGCCGTCCCTGCAGTGGCGGACCTGCGCCGCACCCGCCCCTACCGACTGGAGAACGTACTGGCCCGGCCCGGCGTGCGAGTGCCCGCGATCACCGTCGACGAGCTGCTCACCAAGCACGGCATCGACCACGTCGACCTGCTCAAGGTCGACGTCGAAGGCAGCGAGGCGGAGGTGTTCCGCGAGGTCCAGCCGTGGATGGAACGGGTCGAGCGGATCGTCCTGGAGGTCCACGACAAGTACATCGACGGCGACGTCGTACGGGCCACGATGCGCGCGGCCGGATTCCGGCAGGTCCCGCCGCGCGTCCCGGAACCGGCAGGGTTCAACCCGGTCGAGCTGTACGTCAAGGCATGAGCGAGGGCGCCCCGATGACTTGTGGAGCCGACCTCGCCGCCCTGATGAAGTCCCCGCCGCCCTCAGCCGTGGTGTTCGACTGCGACGGCACCCTCATGGACACCGAACCGTGCGCCGATGCCGCCCGCGGCGCCGTCTTCGCCCGCAGGGGGCGCCCCTACGACGACGCGGCCCGTGCGGCCCTCGTCGGGTTGGCACTGCCCCAGGCGGGCGAAGTGATGTCCCGGCTGTTCGGGGGCAATGCACCGCAGTTGGCCGACGAGCTGGGGGCGGAACTTCTGACGGCGGTCGCCGCAGGGGCCCGGCCCATGCCCGGCGCGGCCGAACTGGTCACCCTGCTCTGTGCTGCCGGAATGCCCATCGCGGTGGCCAGCAACGGGCCGCGCGTCCTTCTGGACAAGTCGCTGACACACGGCGCCCTCTCCCGGTGGCTGCCGGTCACGGTCTCGGGCGACGAGGTCGCCTCGCCCAAACCGCACCCCGACTGCTACCTCACCGCCTGCACCGCACTTGGCGTCGAGCCCGGCAGGACCCTGGCCGTCGAAGACTCCCCGGTGGGCGCACGGGCAGCCCACGCGGCCGGGATGACCGTGCTCGGCGTGGGAGCCCTCACCCGCGGCCCGCACGTCCACGCGCACGTACCGGCCCTGGACGACGCCGCGTTGCAAGGCTGGCTCCTCGGCAGGTGAGCGGCGGCCGGCCACAGCCGGAGCTGAGCGCCGGATCACCTTCTTCTTCGGATCAGGTCGTTGCCAGAGCGGATGGCGGCGACCCGCTCGTCGTCCTGGTGAGCTGGAGGCAGAACAGTGCGCAAGATTCTCGTGCCGGTGGCCGTGGCGCCGCTGTGGTGATCCCCGCCGGTACGGCGACGGCCGACCCGACCCCGCCGCCCGGCGCCGAGAGAGTGGAGAGCAAATTCTCGTGCGACGGGCACCCGTACGCTGCTGCGAGGACCCTGCGTCGTGCTGTTCCGGCGACCCTGGACCGGCCCGTTGGCCGTTCTGCCGTGACTTTTGGTGCAATTCGCGGTCGGCCGTGCCCGTTCCAACGCCTGCTTCCAGTCCGGGGCCCAGCCCTGCCAGGTTCTGGCTCCCCGAGGCCGCCCCCGGGGCGGGTCAACCTGTCCTCCGGTGAACTCCTGCCGGGACGGTCGTAGCGTTGCTGTCATGTGCTGGAGTGCGACGGCCGATCTCGTTGCGGGCACGGTCATCACGGCGGTGGGGGCCGCCGCGGTGGCCGTGGCGGCCCGGCACCCCCGTGACCTGCCGCTGGCCGCGCTGCCCCTGCTCCTGGGTGCCCACCAGATCATCGAGGCCGTCGTCTGGCACCGGGGCGGCGGCACCGGGCCCGCCACTGTCGCCTGGAGCGTCATCGCGCTCCCGCTGCTGGCGCTGTGGGTACCGGCAGCCGTGCTGTGCGCCGCTCCGCCGAGCGCTCGCCGGCGTCTGCTTCTCCCCCTGGCGGCGGGAGTCGTGACAGCGGCGGCGCTCGCCCACGCGCTGGCGACCCGTACCGTGACGGCGGAGATCCGGGGACACACCGTGGGGTACTCCCTGGGACTGCCGCAGGCGGAGCTGACCGTCGCCGGCTATCTCCTCGCCACCCTCGGCTCCCTGTTGCTGTCCGGTGACCGGGGGCTCGTCCTGTTCGGTGTCCTGGTCACCGTCGGGGCCGCGGTGTCCTTCGGGCTGTGGCGGCAGGAGTACATCTCGACGTGGTGCGCGTTCGCCGCGGTGTGCTCGGTGGTCCTGTTGCTCTGGGCCAGAAGGAGCCGTCCGCCAGTCCCACGGCCGCCAGGTCCCCCAGTCCCCTGAGAACGGCGGAGCTGCCCGCGACGGTGTCTACGCTGCGGTCACCGGCGGGAGCGACGGCGGTCGCGCCACCAGGCGAGACGATCGGCGGACTCCTGCGGAACGGCCTGGACGTGTGTCCCAGACGTGTGTCGCACGGGAGGCTGAGCCTGTTCTCACGCCCTGCTGCCCCGCCGGTGACCGGCGGGGCAGCGCTTGGAGGTACGGGAGGGTGGCGCTGCGGGTTAGCAGCTGCTGGTGGTTTCGGCGTTGGTGCAGGTGTCGTTGCCTGCTCCGCCGCCCGCGACGTCGGTGCCGGGGCCGCCGTCGATGGTGTCATTGCCGTTGATGACGTCGTTGCCAGAGCCCCCGTAGACGGTGTCGTTGCCGTTGACGACGTCACTGCCGCCGCTGGCGCAGATGATGTCGTTTCCGTTGGTTCCGTTGATCACGTTCGCGGCGGCACTGCCGGTGATGGTGCAGCCTTGGCCGTTGTTCACGGTGGTGTTCTCGGTGTCGTTGGTGTTGCCCGCGACCGGGTCAGTCTGGGTGGCGGTGGTGGTTGTGGTGGCAGTGAGGGTGCCGGTGGCCTGGGGTTCCAGGACGATGTCCACGGTGGCCGAGGCTCCGTTCGCCAAGGTGCCGAGCGCACAGGTCACGGTGGCGCCGCTGGTGGTGCAGGTGCCCTGGCTGGCGGTGACCGGGCCGATGACCCGGGCCGCACCGGTGAAGGCGATCGCGGTCGAGGTGGAGGTCGCCGCCTGGGGGCCGTTGTTGCACACCGCGACCAGTCCAGTTCGCCGTTGGCGCCGAGCCGGTCAAGGATCAAGCGGTGCAGCTTCGCCCAGACACGTGCCGCGTTCCACTCGGTGAATCTGATGCACTGTCTGCCCAGATGCCCAGATGCCCAGATGCCCAGATGCCCCGAAGACCGGTGGGAGCTGCCGCCAGGTGCAGCCGGATGTCGCCACGAACAAGATGGCGGCGAAGACCTCCCGGGCATGATCGAACGTCTCAGCTGCGGCCCCACAGCTGCCCCCTACAGGCCGAGGACGCCGGCCAGGTCGCGTAGGCATTCCTCGAAGACGGGTTCCAGGTCGGAGTAGGCGAAGTCCAGTTGGTGCAGGACTTCCATGCACAGCAGGCCGTACAGCCTGGCCCAGCAGGACAGGAAGACGTGCGCGGCCTCGGGCGGCAGGTGCCCGCCGATGGTGGCGGAGTACGCGGTCAGTTGCTCGCGCAGTGACGCGGGCAGGCCGGCCAGATCGGGCACCGGGAACGGTCGCGTCTGCCACAGCTCGACCGTCAGGTCCAGCAGGACCTGCTCGAAACGCTGCCCGGCCTGGTGGCGTGCCGAGTCCGGCTGCCGGTTTGGCGGGGTGATCGGGCTGGCGAAGATCCAGCCGAACTCGGCGGGGTGGGTGCATGCCCAGGCGCGCATGGCTCGGCAGGCCGCGAGGATGCGCTCGCCGACCGGCGCGTCGGTGTGGGCGTCACGGGCGTGTTCCATGGCGGTGGCCAACTCGCGGAGGAAGTCCGCTGTCACCGCGCCGACCAACTCGTCGTGGCTGGCGTAGTAGTGGTACAGGGACGGGCCGCTCATGCCCATCTGCCTGGCGACCGCGTTGATGGTCACCGCAGTCGATCCCTGCTCGACCAGGAGCTTGCGCGCGGCCGCGTGGATCTCCCCGAGGGTCGCCCGGCGCAGCCTCTCCCGCCTGCTGCTTGTCCCTGCGGACATCGTTACCCCTCTTGTCGCTCCGTTAGCACCCGTTGACATCCTAGGGCACCTATGTTTCCTTATGTCCTCTAGGTAAATCTAGATGCTCTAGGGAGTGCGTATGGGGCGTTCGTGGTGGGTCCTTCTCATGGCAGTGCTGCTCGTTACGGCCGTGTGGTGGCCGCTATCAAGGTCCGCTCATGTCCGCCGCGGCCCGCGCTGGCCCCGGCACACAACGACCGCAGAGGAGACTCGACGATGAAGGTGATCATTGTGGGCGGTGGGATAGGCGGGCTGGCCGCAGCTGTCGCTTTCCATCAGCGTGGCTGGCAGGTGGAGATCTTTGAACGTGCTCCGGAGTTCACCGAGATCGGTGCGGGAGTGTCGATTCAACCCAACGGTCTACGCGCGCTGGACGTGCTGGGCCTCGGCGATCTTCTGCGTTCCGGCGGGCTGGCCGATCCGCTCGCGGGCATTCGTCGTGCGAGCGGGGGCTGGCTGATCCGCAACAACATCGACGACCTGAAACGCCGCTTCGGTCAGTGGGCGACCGTGCATCGGGCCGCCCTGGTCGACCTCCTGCGCGCAGCTGTGCCCGCACAGGCGCTGCGGCCCGGCACCGAGGTGCGCCAGGTGCGGCCCGATGGCACAGTCCGCCACAGCGGCGGCACCTCCACCGCGGATCTCGTGGTGGGCGCTGACGGCGTGCACAGCGTCACACGGCGTTCCCTCTGGCCACACATACCCGGACCGCGCTACGTCGGATACACCACCTGGCGCTTCATCGCGCCACCCCAGCCCGTCGAGGGGAGCGTGGAAACGTGGGGGCGGGGCGAACGATTCGGGCATGTGCCGATGCCAGACGGCCGCGTCTACTGCTACCTGCTGGCCAACGCCCCGATCAGCTCCCGCACCCACCTGGACCAGCTACGCGAACGCTTCGCGCACTGGCACGACCCGATCCCCACACTGCTGAACACCGCAGGCGAGGACGCGGTGTTGCAGCACGACACATACGAGCTGCCTAAGTTGCCCACCTACGTCTCCGGAAGGGTCGCGCTTCTCGGAGACGCCGCGCACGCCATGACCCCCAATCTGGGGCAGGGCGCCTGCCAGGCACTCGAGGACGCAGTCACCCTCGCCGCAGCAGCAGACACCCTCGGCGTGCATGCGGGGCTGGAGGAGTACGACCGCGTCCGCAGGCCGCGCACCCAAATGATCGCCCGGCGCTCCCGGCAGGCCGGTGCTCCCGCGCACTGGACATCCCTACCCCGGACCGCCCTGCGAGACGTGGCTCTCCCGCTCCTGCCCAATGCACTCTTCAGCCGCTCGGTCACCGACGCCTACACCTGGACGCCCTGACATCCCCCCGCCCCCGGGCAACTCCATCCGCCCGACTCCGCGACAGCGTGTCATCCCCGGGAAACCACCGAACCTCAAGAGGTCACCCCATGCCCCTCCCGCGCATCCTGATCGCCCTCGTCGGAGCGATCACCATGGTCAGTGCCGTGCTCGCCGATCTCGTCATCCCGGACCTGGCGGCCCAGCACGCCTTCAACCCCGGCTGGCCGTCCCACGCCAAGTTCCACGACGCCCAGTACATGGTGATGACGGTGCTCCTCGGCCTCATCGGCCTGGCCCTCGCCCTGCGCCAGGGCCGGAACACCCGCGGTCGGCTGCTGTGCGCCGCCGCGGTCCTGGCCACCCCCTGGCTCAGCATGATCGGCGCACTCCTGTTCCCCGGCACCGCCACCTACGACCCGGAGTTCTCCAATCAAACCCTCTTCATCCTCGGCGTGCACGGCCAGGTCTTCATGGCAATCACCCTGATCCTGGCCCTGCTTGGCGCGACAGCGGCAACACTGCGCACGCCCACACCCCCCACCACCTGACGACAAGCCGTCAGCCGGCTGGAAGACGTGCCCCGAAACGTCCTCGACCCGGTCGTGCCGTTCACGACTCATTCCAGCCGCCTCGGCCGGTACCGCTCGGCTGTCGAACGCGCCATGTCGGTCTACGCCACGACGCCGATTCGTTCGGTCGCATAATGCGCCCCGGATCCTGCCGAGATCTTCTCTGCGGCCCTGCCAGCAGCCGGTGTGCTCCTCGATCGCCTGCCCGACTCTCTCCCCGGGCCCCGGCGCCCTTTCTGCCCTCCACGTGCCAATTGCTGAATCGGACCTGCTTCATGCCCCGCCCGGGGCTGCCGGTACCCGAGCAGTTGTGCCATTGCCCGGCCGCCGCTCGCAAACCGTGCTCTCACCGCAGAACGAGACCCATCGCCGCGTCAGATCACCCATCAGAGACACGGACTTCAGCCCCGACGGACGTCTCCTGGCCAGCACCGGCATCGACGGAACGACCCACCTCTGGGACATCAGCCGTCCGCAGCGCCCCGCCCCGCTCGCCGTGCTGCGAGGCCACACCGGATTCGTCAACGCGGTGACGTTCAGCCCCGACGGCCGCACTCTGGCGACCGCCGGAAGCGACGGCACCGTACACCTCTGGAACCTTGCGCACCCGCGCGAACCAAAGATCGGGACAACCATCGCGGAACACGCAACCAACGCCTTGGCGGTCGCCTTCGACCCGGCCGGCCGGAGTGTCGCCGTCGGCTACTCGAACCGGACCTCGGCCCTGTGGGACGTCACCGACGGCACTGCCCGAGCGATCGGCATCCTCACGAGCCACACCTCGTCGGTGTCGGCAGTGACGTTCACCCCCGACAGCCGCACCCTCGTCTCAGCAGGCCAGGACCACACCATCCGTCTGACGCCCACCCGCGCCGAAGACATCGCCCGAGAGATCTGCGCGACGGTCTCCACCGGCATCTCCCGGGAACAGTGGCGGCGCTACCTGCCGGACCTGCCCTACCGGCCGCCGTGCGCCGGGAGATGACGCTCAGGAGGACGAACCTCAGCCGATCGGCACGTACACCGCCTCCGGTCCCCTGGAGGCGGCCGGGGGCTCGATCCAGATCGGTGTCCTCCAGGCTGCGTTGGTGCTGGGGGAGGAGCGGCCGGAGACAGGGTGCCGGTAAGAACGCTGTCACCGATCCTGCTGGCTCATTCCGTGCCCAGTGGGGCTGACGGTTCGTGGTCGGGAGCAGTAGCCGTCTTGGTGTTCCCGGGCACGGGTGGGGTGCGGAATGTCGATGCAGCCGAGGCCGTGGCCGAAGGTGCCTGAGTTGACCGCGCAGGTGGCGCGGGCGGTGGCGGCACGAGGCCCGTACCCGTTGGCGATGCGGGTCCGTGACGAGCTGGGTGAGTTGTTCGCGGACGCCGAGTTCGCCGAGGCGTTTGAAGCCAGAGGACGGCCAGGCTGATCACCGGGCCAGCTCCCGCTGGTGACGGTGTTGCAGTTCGCCGAGAGCTCACCGACCGGGCGGCAGCGCATCGGATGCGGTACGGCATGGACTTGAAATACGCACTCGGCCTGGAGCTGGATGATCCCGGGTTCGACGCCTCGGTGCTCTCCGAGTTCCTCACCCGACTGGTCGAGCACGGGATGGAGGAGAAGGTGCTCGATCTGCTGCTGACCGGGCTCAAGGACGGGGGCCTGGTGAAGGCGGGAGGCAGACAACGCACTGACTCCCCCCGCGTGCTGGCGGCAGTACGCGATCTGAACAGGCTGGAGTTGGCCGGGGAGACGCTGCGGGCCACGCCGGAGGCGCTGCCCTGCGCTGCCCTGGACTGGCTGGTCGGGGCGGTGCCCGTCCGGGAATGGGCCGGCCGCTACGGTCCGCGGACTCACTCCTGGCATCCGCGGGCTTCCACGAGCAAGCGCGAGGAGATGGCCCTGGTCTACGGCCGGGACGGGTTCACGCTGTTGGGGTGCGTCTCGGGCTGGTCTCGGCCGCCGCGCCCGAGCGGCCCGCCTGCGCAGGGTCGGGATGCCCCCTCACGGCAGGTGCTGAGGCTCCCGGGAAGACGCCGGACCTTGGTCGCCTCCAACGCATCATGCTCCAGGAAGGGGTGCCTGTCGTCCCGGAAACCCTCAAAGCACTCCGATCTGGCGATTGCACCACGGTTGTCGCGATGGATGCGCTCCACCGCACAGGCGCTGAGTTGCATCAACGTGAGAACCACGCCACAGCCTCATGACACTCCGGGTCGACTCACGGGATGAAGGCCCCGGAGGTGACCGCGAGGGACAGCGCTGCGAATCCCACTGGCCACTTCATCCACGTCAGTCTCCTGGCTTCGAGGAAAGCGGCGGCCAGCACCTCTGCCACGACGGCGAGGGCAGTGGCGGCCGCCAGATACAGTGCGCGGCTCCCGGCAGCGTCTGCGAGCTCCTTGTACCGGTTCTGCTCCGCACGCATGGCGGGCCAGTCCTCGGGCCTTGCCCCAATGGCGGTGACCGTGCCGCGGGTCACGCCGTCGGAGGCGCTGGGTGCCCGTCCCATGAACTCCGCCATCTGACGCAGCCGCCCGGCCAGGCGTAGCTCGGCCGTCGCTACGGACCGTTCATGCCGGGTGGCCGCAGAGTCTTTGAGATAGAGGGCCGCGGCCTCGCGGGCGATGGCCTCGATTTCGGCGAAGTCGGCCGAACTGACCATTTGGTCGAGGAAGGCCGCCCTCTGGCCACTCACCACGATGCTGGCAGTGAGCCGGACCGCGTGCCGCGCCGCTTCCGCCTGGGACCGCTGCTCGCTCACCGTGGCCACCAGTTGCCCGAGCGGAAGCAGGAACAGCAGTGCGGCCGTGAGGAGATGGACCTGCATGGCGCGTCGGCGGGCGGGCGGCGCGGTGGCGGGCTGCGGGATGGGATCGACGCCCCTGAGAATGGGCCGGGCAGGAGGGACAAGGGGCGGGTGACGCCAGGGTACGGGCCTGAGAATGCTGGCGGCCAAGATGGCCGCGAGAACCGCAGCTCCTGCTGCCGCTGCGGTCCCGCGCCCCCAGGCGCCCCACTTGTCGCCCTGTCGCACGGTGACGTTGGGATCGAGGCGGTAGAGGGCCGGATGGCGCTCCTGCTGATCGGCGAGACGGCGAGGAAGGTCGTACCCCTGCTTGCCCGTCAGGTACCGGTCGCTGCCGATGATGCTCTCGGCGGGTGCGGAGCTGCGCAAGGTGAACTCCTGCTGTTCTGCCTGGAAGTGCTCGGACGCGGCGAGGCGGCCCTTCCCCTTGAGGTCTTTGAGGGCTTCGGCGCGCGCCGCAGCAGCCGCCACTCTGAAAGGCGTCTGGCCTTCGTCGGCGTAGACGTATTGGACATCCTTCTGCAGGGCTGTCTGAAGCGTGATCTCCTGGGCGATCGCGTCCTGGTAGGTGTCGCCGGCGTTCTTGAACTGCCAGGTGGCCAGGAGTGTCGCCAGGACGACAGCGCTGATCAGCCCGATCTGAATGCGTGTGCGGAGGCTGAACCGCGGGCGAGGTGGAGGCGGAGGCGCTGGGGGATCCGAGGGCGAAGGCGGCGCCGGGGGATCCGGCGCAGGGCTCGTCATGACGACACCCGTCTGAAGACGAACTGGAGGCCGTAGGGGTCAGTGAGTGTCAGGGTCCGGTCCCCGGCCTGCCAGTTGAAACTCTGTACTGTCCGGGGCCCGGGCCGGTTCTCATAGTCTTCCTGAGGATTCTCCGGGTTCTTCCTGGTGACCGTGTTGGTGGTGGGTCTCAGCGTGATCCGGTCCCCTTCGACCTGCACGGTGCCCTGGACGATCTGGGTGAGCTCGTAGAGCCTTCCCGGCCCCATGCAGTACGAGAGCAGCCCGACGTACCTGTACGTGCCGTCCGTGGTGAACCGGTACGCGAGCGTGGTGTTCGAATTCGCCTGTGCGCTCTCCCAGGCCCCGACGAGAGGTTCCGGGACAGGATTCTCCTTCGAGGCCAGCGCTGCTGAGGAGTAATAGGCGACGGGTGACGTCCTGTTGGAGGGCTGCGGAGCGGACGCGCAGGGAGCCGGTGCCGTAGGGGAGGAACTGACAGTGGTTCGCGTCGTGTTGTCGGAGGGCTGCGGCTGCGAGGCGGACGAGCAGGACGCCGTGAACGTGAGCGGCACCAAGGCCGAGAGCACAAGCAATCGCGCTGCCAGTACCCGCGACCACACGGGGGATCCCAGGGCCATTGCAGCCTGCTTTCGCGTGGGGAGGGGACCAATACCGGAAGGGGATTGGGGCGGGTCAGGAGCAGCTTCCGCGTACATAGCTGAACCCGTCGATGAAGAGCAGGTCTCCCAGAACCGCGTCCACGGTTGTCGACCAGGGATAGGCGATCAGCTGACGGCCGTCGGCGTAGAGCGTCATCTGCCCGGCGTCGAATCGCGCATAGCCGGTGTTTCCTCCGCGCTGTGCATTGTGCCTGGTGAATTGCCCGTCGCTGGAGAAGGCATAGGTCCAGTGCCCTTCGGGTGCCGCGTCACTGCCGCCGCACCACTCTCCCACCACCTGCGGGGGAGCCGGCGGCCATGCCTCCGTCTCCGGCGTCTCCGTCTCCGGGGATTCCGTCTCTACGGGATCCGTCTCTACAGGGTCGGTCTCCACCGATTGAGAGGAGGGAGGAACATCACCCCCGCCTGGGGTGCCCGAATTGGATGTCTGTGAACTGCCGCAACCGACTGTCGCAGACAGGAAGAAGAAGCCGGATAGGCCACTGATGAGGAAACGCCTGAACAACACTTCTCGCCCCCTGTGCCCCTGCAGCCACATGCGCGGACCGGATACCCGGTGTACATGCCGAGGGTTCTATGGCGGAAAGAATACCGCAGCAGGAAAATCAACTAACATATTCTTCTGATGTATTCTTGATGTGGCAGAATTGGGCATCCTTGGCCGCAATGCGATGGAATCTGAAAGAAGGAGTTCTGTAATCTGTCGTACGGCGATGAGGTGTCAGTCGTCATTGGAAGCGATCTGTCGTTTCCTGCCACCGCGCGTGCCGGAGACGCACCCGCTCCCACTGCGACGCGTATCGGACCATCCGCACTTCCCGATAAGCAGGCCACGCACAGGTGGTAGCCGAAGGCCACCACCCGCCCGCAGCATGCATGTCCCGGTGACTGGGACGGCCCTGGCAAGGACTGCGTGTCTGTACGCACTTCATTGGGGGCTCTACGGCGCCAGCGTTTTGTGGTTCCACTGGCGTACCAAGTTGACGTGGCCCCACCGGTGGATTCTTACGACAACGTGCGGCGGGGGCGGTGGGGTGACGAGGCCCGAGGGCACTGTTTGGGCAACAAGATGAGGAGCCCCCTCGAACTTGGGACCACGCAGGGAGCGTGAACGAGGCATGGCTGACGAAGCCAAGATCCTCCTGGTCGACGACCACGATGACAGTCTGTTCGCCGTCGCGAGCGTCCTCGCGCCGCTTGGCTGTCTTCTCGAACGGGCCGTGAGCGATGAGCGGGCCCTCAAGACTCTCTTGCACGGCAACGTGGCACTGGTGCTTCTGGACGTACTGATGCCGGACGTCAGCGGGCTGGACGCCGTCCGCTACATGCGCGGCCTGGACCAGACGGCGCACATCCCCGTCGTGCTGATGACCGGGGCCGCGCACAACGGCGCCTGGGCGGACGAAGCCGAAGAGCTCGGGGTTGCGAGGTCGTCTTCAAGCCCGTCGAGCCCTTGGTCCTGCGGACCAAGGTCCGCTACCTCTACCGCATGTCCCAGCGGCTGCAGATACTGGAGCAACAACTCCCTGCCCACCAGTGACGGCCGTTTGAGCGGCTGTGCAGGCCGGCGCGGCGTCGGCTGAACCGAGCTGTCCGGCGGACGAGTTCGCGGGGTTGCGTGGTCTTTCAGCCTGTCTACGACTCAAAGGAGGGAGGCGGGGGCTCCACACCGTCCATCCCGACCGGCACGGCGAGCCTTCACCCCTGCTCCCAGACCTGGGCCCGCCGTTCACAGCCACCCCTTGAAGCGGCCGGAGCCGCGCACACGCCGACACGCGGCGACTCCGGCCCCTCGTCCTCCTGGGTCTGTTCCAACCGGGGCCAACTCCGCGGGTCCCGGGCACCGACGCGGACGGTAGCGTCGGGCATAGGGGTGGAGTGGCCCTAGCAAGCGCTTGCCAGAGCAGTGTTCACGTGTACGCCGACACCGGCAGTGCCGTCGGCTCAACCGCGGGGGTGACCGGCAGGCCAACGCCGCTCTGCACCGGATCGTGTTCACTCGGCTGCGCTGGGACCCTCGCACCCAGGAGTACTACGCGCGTCGTCTCAAGGAGGGCAAGACCCGACGCGAGATCATCCGCTGCCTCAAGCGCTACGTCGCCCGCGAGGTCTTCCACCTGCTCAAGCCCGCACAGCCATGACCCCCGCCGAGGGAGTAGCACGACGAGGCCGTCACGATCGCGACGCAGCAGCTTCTCTACCCACGCCCCGAGGCTCACATGTCGAGGGTGAGGCCCTGGCGGCTGGATTTCAGCTGCGGGCCAATGCCCTTGGGACGTTGCCGGCGGGAGAATGGTGGCTGCAGTCCCGGCCACGGTCTGACTCGATGGACGAGTGATCACGGAGTCTATGACGAGCTGTGTCGACCGGGGGCAGGGATGGCACGCTAACGACACAGGGCCTGCTCTACTACCGCAACCGCTACTACGACCCCCAAACAGGCCGCTTCATCTCCCAAGACTCCATCGGCCACGCCGGCGGCACCAACCTCTACCAGTACGCCCTCAGCTCACCCACCACCTACACCGACCCCTCCGGCAACAACCCACTGCTCGCCGGATGCGTGGTCGGCGGACTCGTCGACGGCGGCATGGATTGGCTCGGGCAGCGCCTGTCAGGCCGCAAGGTCAACTGGGGACAAGTGGGTGGAGCCGCAGCCATGGGATGCGCCTTCGGATTGGTCGGCGCCGGTATGGGGTCCAAACTCGGCGGAAGCTGCCTGAGGCCAAACAGCTTCGCTGCGGACACCCTCGTGGTCATGGCCGACGGCACCCGTAAACCCATCAAGGACATAGAGATCGGTGACGAGGTCCGGGCCACCGACCCAGAGACGGGCGAGACTGGAGCGCGGACCGTCACCACTCTCATCACGGGGACTGGGAACAAACAACTCGTCGACCTCACCATCGACATCGACGGGACAACAGGCCACCGAACAGCGAAACTCACCGCCACCGACGGACACCCCTTCTGGGTCCCCGCACTCCACCAGTGGGTAGACGCCGGAAACCTCGACTCCGGTCAATGGCTCCAAACAGGCGCCGGCACCTGGGTCCAGATCGACACCATCAGCCATCGCAGCGAGTCGACGACCGTCTACAACCTCACCGTCGACGACCTCCACACCTACTACGTGGGTTCCAGCGGTGCAGACGTCCTGGTTCACAACTCCAACATTTGCCTACTGGGGAACAGACCTGGAATTAATGGCCATCGAGCAGCCCACCCCGACCTTGACTTCCACGTCCTCAACCTTCGCGGAACGATGGCTAATGGGACCAAGGGGACAGGCGCCTGGAACTGGACTCGCAACAAACGATTCATAGATGACGCCCTGGCACGAGGGATACCAATCCGTCTGGTGACCGATCCGACGAAACCGCTCTACCGGCTGGGCAACGTGTACCAGAGGGAGCTTAAGTACCTGGAAGGAAAGGGGTATGGGTGGCGCAAGGTCGATGACTACTGGGAAGTCATCCGAGTACGTCCCTGAAAACGTGTCCGTCGACAAAAGGAGAAGTATCAGATGGTTCCGTCTGCTGAGAGTTTCTGTGACGAGGTGCGCACGACCTTGGGGCCTCTCGCCCGGGAGGCGGGGCTGGAAGGCCCAGAGGTCTCCTCGCTCGAATACCTCCCCACTGCCAGCTACAAGCAGGGCGCGGTTCGCTACGACATCAGCCTGGACCCCAGCGAAGGACAGCTCGTCTCCACTGTGACCGCCACACTCGAACGCAGTGTGCTGACTGCGGAACTTGAGCAGGTTGCCATCGCTGCCGGTATCACGGAAGCAAGAGGGCGCATCTCCTTCAGCGCCCGAAACCTGCGTCAGTTGAGGAACTCTCTGCTCGGGCACGCACAGTACATAAGCCTGCTTCACCCGCGACTCGTGGGTGGTGGTTCTGAGGAGGTCATGCGACGGGCTGACGCTTCGGAGTCGTTCCCCGGTCGGTGACTCGGTCGCAACACTCAGACGAGACCAGGAAGCAGAGAGACTGGTACGCCTCCTCTTTACCTGGGTATTCGCCTGAAATCAGGAAGGGTGGTGTGCTCGGCATCGATCTGGCAAACGAGACGGAGCATTCTCGTCGCACGCTACATGGCGTCCCCAGCAGCTGCTCCTACGAAGCAACAAGGGTACTGGTGGGCCAACCGGCATGGAGATCGTGTTCGGGCCGGTCACGCACATGAGCCTGAGCTGAAACATGTACGACAACCTCACCCTGTACCGCCTGTGCACCAACGAGACCCTGGGCGCCCCGGGAGCCTTCGGCCTGGCCTTCAACAGAGCGAACTTCTTCGAAGTCGGCAATGAGCGCCTCCGGGAGCTGATCGCTGTCGGCTCGCACACAACGGGGGAGGACGAAACGGACAGTCGGGAATCCAGCAACCTGCTGAGAGATAGCTGAGCAATGTGCTGTTGCAGCACGTCCGCAAGACTGATGCTCAAGGAGGGGCATTGAACAGGAGAGCGGCACTCATCGCTCCTGCGACAGCCGTGGTGGCCACTGTCGGCGGCGGCCTCTGGCTCAGCTGCCAGGGACGCGAGACAGGGAAGGCCGCCGCCGCGTCGGGGCGGCTTCAGCTGGGACAGCCACCTGCCCCGCATGCCGTGTTCGTTTCCCTGGACAGGCGAGACGGCGGCAGGAAAGCCCGGCGCAATGACCTCAAGCCAGTGCTGGAATCTCTCGATGAGCTGCAGGTCGGCGGGCTGGAAGCGAGGATCGGACTGGGGGCCAGCCTCCTGGGGCAACATGGCACTACGCTGCGGCATTTGAGATCCATGCCAGCCCATGCGGGAGATGTTCTCGATCCTCACCAGTGCCATGGAGACGTGCTGCTCCAGATAGCCGGGCCCACGGCTGGAGCGGTCCGCACGGCTGCCCGTCAGGTACTGTCACGTGCTCACGGGTGGCGCGTGCGGTGGCGCATTGAAGGGGCCCAGGCAGCTGGTGAGACAGTGGACGGGCGAGCCCTGGCACGCAATCCGTTCCACTTCACCGAAGGCTTCGGAAACCCCGACAGCCAGCACGCAGCCAACGAGCGCGCACTCGTCAGACCCGAGCAAGGCCAGCCCAAGTGGGCCGTCGGAGGTACCTACCAGGTCGTGCGGATCATCCGCATGGCCACCGAGCTGTGGGACGCTGACCCGGTTGAAACGCAGGAGCAGATCATCGGCCGACGCCGTGACGGACGCTGGCTGGACGGCACCCCAGCAGGCGAACGCGCGAACTTCGCCTCTGACCCCAAGGGCAAACTCACGCCGCTCGACTCCCATGTACGACTAGCTGCGCCGAACCGGCGCACACCACCCCCGATCCTGAGGCGCAGCTACAGCTATGTCCGCGACGACGGCGACCGCGGGATGATCTTCTCCTGTTTTCAGCGAGACCTGGCCGAAGGCTTCGAGGCCGTGCAACGTCGGCTGGAAGGCGAAGCCATGGCCAAGTACCTCCTCACCACCGGCGGCGGCTACTTCTTTGTTCCTCCGCCTGGTGACGCATGGATTGAGAGAGCGTTGCACCCGTAACCGTTACCTGTTTGCCGGGGTCAGCCAACAGAGCGAAGGCCCTGTTGCCAAACAGTGATCTGCTCCCATGCCAGGTACCTGTTGTCGGGGTGAGGACGATGGCGAGGGTCCAGAACGAAGAGCAGTTCCGGCAGGAACAAGATGCTGGTGGAGGCTCCGAGAGGGCCGCAGGAGCATATCCGTTGCGGTCCTTCTCGACAGAGTTGTGAAGGGAGTCGGCACAGGGCGTGAGCCCTGCCTTAAGTGAGCAATGCTCAATACCTGTGGATCTGCCTCGGGTTGGCGCGTGAAGGGCGTACCTTCCCAAATGATCCTGTGACGGTCATCGAGTAGGCCGACGTTGGCGCGTCGGTCGGGAAGGCACGCCCGTGCTCACGGTAGTCAACGAAGACGGAACGACACCACACGGTTCCCTGATCGACGAGATCGTCCGCGAGGGCGCGAGGCGGATGCTGGCCGCCGCGCTGGAAGCCGAAGTCAACACCTATATAGCCGAGTTGGCCGACCAGCGGGACGATTCCGGCCACCTTCTGGTCGTGCGCAACGGCTTCCATCAGCCGCGGAAGGTGACGACCGCGGCCGGGGCGATCGAGGTGAAGGCCCCGCGGGTCAACGACAAGCGGGTCGACGAGGCCACCGGGGAGCGTAAGCGGTTCTCCTCGGCGATCCTGCCGCCCTGGGCGCGTAGATCCCCGAAGGTCAGCGAGGTCCTGCCGCTGCTCTACCTGCACGGCCTGTCGTCCGGTGACTTCATGCCCGCGCTGGAGCAGTTCCTCGGCTCCTCCGCCGGCCTATCACCCGCGACAATCACGCGGCTGACCACACAGTGGCAGGCTGACCACAAGGCGTTCATGGACCGTGACCTGTCCGCCACGGACTACGTCTACGTCTGGGCTGATGGCGTTCACCTGCGCATTCGTCTGGAGGAGGCGAAGGCTGCCGTCCTGGTCATGGTCGGCGTGCGAGCGGACGGCACCAAGGAACTGATCGCGATGACCGATGGCTACCGAGAGTCGTCCGAGGCATGGGCGGGGCTGCTGCGGGACTGCGCCCGCCGGGGAATGCGGGCCCCGCTCCTCGCCGTCGGCGACGGGGCGCTCGGTTTCTGGAACGCGTTGAACGAGGTGTTCCCCGATACCCGCCACCAGCGGTGCTGGGTGCACAAGACCGCGAACGTGCTTGACGCGCTGCCGAAGTCGGCCCAGCCAGCGGCCAAGCGCGCGATCCAGGAAATCTACAACGCCGAGGACAAGGACTTCGCGGCCAAGGCCACCGCCGCGTTCGCCAAGCAGTACGGGGCGAAGTACCCCAAGGTCGTCAAGCGGATCACGGACGACGAGGACGAACTGCTGGCCTTCTTCGACTTCCCTGCCGAACACTGGATGCACCTGCGGACCACGAACCCGATCGAGTCGACCTTCGCCACCGTCCGGCTACGCACCAAGGTCACCAAGGGCGCTGGCAGCCGGGCCGCAGCCCTCGCCATGGTCTTCAAGCTCATCGAGTCAGCCCAGGAACGCTGGCGGGCCGTGAACGCACCCCACCTCGTCGCCCTGGTCCGGGCCGGCGCCCACTTCGAACGCGGCCACCTCGTCGAACGCCCCGAGAAGGCAGTGGCGTAGCCTCAGACTTGACCAGGTTGGAGCCCTCCCCGTGAACCACTTTCCGCTGCGCTTGGAGCGCGTCACCGATCGCGATGTCCATGACGACCTGCTGCTGCGACTAGGCGTCTATCGGCACGCCTGCGATTCGTACTACTTCGCCAACGACGAGTCGGCACTGGCAGGTCAGGACATCGCCGATGGCCTTGCGCGACTCCTCGATCAGTGGGGTGAGCACCTGCGGCAGCTGCGGCCCACCGGAGGCACCGTCTTCATGCCCTTCGACTTCTCGGACCAGTGCACGGCCTGGCTCCGCGTCTCGTCGCCGAGCGGAAGCCGAGCCACCATCCAGGCAGGCTGGAGCAGCATCGAGGGGTGGAGCTTCTACCCCTCGGACTTCGCCGAAGCCGCAGCGAGAGTCTATGACTTCGAACCTGTCGTCAACGCCTCTATGGAATGCGATCTTGAAGATCTCATCGCAGCAGTGGCGCAGAACCGGGACTCACTCGCCGCTCCACGCGAATATCCGATCCACAGGTCTTGACGATTTCTCGCCTTTAGTACACGAGCACCTATGGGCTCCTAACACGAACTTGTGGGTGCCGCTTGTCCTAGTGACTGTCGTTGGTGATTACGGCGAACCGCACGACCGCGACCTCCTACTTGCCGCTCTCCGCTGCGATCTGATGATCCTAAAGTGCGGGTCTGCCGCACGATCGGGTGACATCTGAAGTGGCTTGCCCTGCAGGGCAGGTGGGAAGGATGTCGCTAGGCCCAAGCCCCATCCGGAAGAGTTCCGCCAGGGCGTCGTGCGGGTCGCGCAGAACCGTGG
The DNA here is from genome assembly GCF_044333135.1 of Streptomyces sp. NPDC021093. Taxonomy (NCBI): domain Bacteria; kingdom Bacillati; phylum Actinomycetota; class Actinomycetes; order Kitasatosporales; family Streptomycetaceae; genus Streptomyces; species Streptomyces sp. NPDC021093. Next base: position 605,828 of record NZ_JBIRQJ010000002.1, read on the forward strand.
CCCGGGTATGACGGTCGAGCAGGTCGCCGCCGACTTCGGGGTCCACCCGGTGGCGTTGTGGAAGTGGATGCGTCGGGCGCGGGCATTGATGAGGAGGCCAAGGCTGGGGCCACCCGCGAGGAACTGCGGATCGCGATCGTGACCTGGATCGAGCGGACCTACCACCGGCGCTGCAGACAAGCCGCACTCGGCCGACTGACCCCCGTCGAATTCGAGACCGCCATGAACACACCAGCCCTCCAGGCGGCGTGACAGAACCCGTCACCCGAACCTGCACCAGACCCGATTACCCGCGCGTGAGAGAGCTGGCTGGCGACGGGGTTCCCGTCACGGTGACGTCCGGGGTTCTGACGCTCGCCCGGCAGCCCTACTAGCGCTGGCTCGACCGACCGCTGACTGGTCGATGCCGAGTTCGATCAGGCTGCTTGCGCGAATAACAGGGTTCGACGCCCACCGAGAGATACATAGCAGACGATCCCCGGTTAGCCAAACCGGCGATCCTCCCGATTATTGACGGTGTTCGCACTCGGCTGCGCTTGGCAGTGGAGCCGTGGCGGACGAAGCAGGCAGCGCCGCAAACCCCGGACGCGGAGAGTGCCGTCGTCTGCTGCCCTGACGACCGCGGTGCCCTTCGCTGAAAGACAGCGTCGGGACCGCCGATGTGGAGTTCCGCGCCCTCAAGGAGAGTGAGCATCCTGTCTGACCCGATCAAGAAGCTGTCGCCGAACGCGAAGGGTCAGGTCCGGTACCGGTTTGTCGTCGACGTCGGAACCGACCCAACTACCGGGAAGCGCAAGCAGCTGACCCGTACCTTCGGCACGCTCACGGAAGCGAAGGCCGAGTACGCACGTATCACGGTCCGCCGCTATGAAGGGGCGCTCGTGCTGCGCAGCAAGATGACCGTGGGTGAGTGGCTCGATGAGTGGCTCGCCATGAAGGCGGAGGATCTGGAGGAGACCACGATCTCCACCTACAGGGTGACCTTGGACCGTGTCCGGGGCAGGCTGGGGCACATCCAGCTCCAGGAGCTCACCGAGGACGATGTCGAGGCATGGATGCTGTGGGCGCTTCGGGAGGGACGGGTACGCGCCACGAAGGCCGGCCCCGGACTGGGGGTCACCTCGGTGGAAATGTCTCTCACCCGACTGAAGGAGGCTCTCAACCGGGCAGTGTCTCGGCGTTTGGTCGCGGTGAACGTGGCTCAGGAGGTCAGGATCCCTCGGAAGGTGCGCAAGGCGGAGCGGCAAGCCAAAGCGGAGGTGGCGCCGTGGAGTGTGGTGGAGGTCCATGCCTTCGTACGCGCGGTGAGGGGCCACCGGCTGTACGCCCCGTTTCTTCTGTCGTTGATGGGTCTGCGTCCCGCGGAGGTGTGCGGCATGCGGTGGGGCGATCTAGAGCTGGACTCGGCGGTCCTGACCGTGGCCAACACCCGCACGTTGATAGGGAACAAGACAGTGGTCGAGAAGGACACGAAGTCGCTTGCCGGCGAACGGGCTCTTCCGCTGCCCGCCCTGGTCGGAGAAGCCCTCAGGCACTTCAAGGTCACCCAAGTAGCTGAGAAGCTGACTGCGGGGCGGGCGTACGAGGGGAGCGGGTACGTGCTGGTGGACGAGCTCGGGGCTCCGCTCGACGTGGGCCAGTTGCGCGAGCAGGCGTACAAGGTCATGGCCGACAACGCGCTGCGACGGGTTCGTTTGTACGATGCCCGCGCGAGTTGTTTCACCTACCTGGCGAACAATGGGGTTCCTGACCATCTTCTCGCCCGATGGGCGGGGCACACCGACGTCAGGACCACGCAGCGTTGGTACGTGAAGCCGGACGTGGAGGATCTTCGTTCGGCGGCGGATACCTGGAATGGTCTGATCGGTCTGCCGACCCCTGTCGTGAGAGAAATGTGAGACGTGGGAGCGTGGTCGGGTGAGTGAGACGACTGCGAAGACCCTGCAATACCGCTTTGACGGGCCAGAAGACGCTCCAGTCCTGATTCTGGGCCCTTCTCTCGCGACAACATGGCACATGTGGGACCGCCAGATACCTGAGCTCGCCCGCACCTGGCGAGTGTTCCGCTACGACCTGCCGGGGCACGGCGGGGCCCCCGCCGAGCCCCTTGCCTCGGTCGGTGAGCTGACGGGCAGGCTGCTGGCCGTCCTCGACGAGCTGGGCATCCAGCGTTTCGGCTACGCGGGCTGTTCGATCGGTGGTGCGATCGGTGCCGAGCTGGCCCTGCGCCACCCGCACCGGGTGGCCTCCCTGGCGCTGGTCGCCGCCTCGCCCCGGTTCGCCACCGCCGACGAGTTCCGACAGCGCGGCGTCATCGTCCGTACGAACGGCATGGAGCCGATGGCGGCGTCCGCGCCCGGCCGCTGGTTCACGGAGGCCTTCGCCGCCGCGCAGCCCGCCATCGTCGAGTGGGCCGTCCAGATGGTCCGCACCACCGACCCCGGCTGCTACATCGCCGCCTGCGAGGCCCTGGCCGCCTTCGACGTACGCCCCGAGCTGGGGAGGATCGCCGTGCCCACCCTCGTCGTGGTCGGCGAGCAGGACCAGGTCACCGGGCCCGCCGACGCGCGCACCCTGGTCGCGGGCATCCCCGACGCCCGCCTCGCGCTCGTACCCGGCGCCTCCCACCTGACCCCCGTCGAGCAGCCCGCCGCCGTCACCGACCTGCTGGTGCGGCACTTCACCGCTGCCTGGCAGGACACCAGCACCACGCTGCTGGCACCCGTACCGCCGGTCCCGGCCGACGCCGTCGAGACACCGGCCCCGGCCGACGCCGCGCCGCAGCCCGTGCACGCCCCCGCGGCGGCGTCCGAGCCGGAGCCGCTCCCCGTCGGCCGCCCCGACCCGTACGACGAAGGCCTGAGGGTGCGCCGCGAGGTACTGGGGGAGGGGTACGTCGACGAGGCGCTGGCCGGCGCGGACGACATGACCGGCGACTTCCAGGACCTCCTGACCCGGTACGCCTGGGGCGAGATCTGGACCAGGGACGGACTCGACCGCCGCACCCGCAGCGTGATCACCCTCACCGCGCTCGTCGCCGGAGGACGCCAGGAGTCGCTGGCCGCCCACGTCAGGGCCGCCCTGCGCAACGGGCTCACCCCGGCCGAGATCCGCGAGGTGCTGCTCCAGACCGCCGTGTACTGCGGCGTCCCGGCGGCGCACGCGGCCTTCGAGACCGCCAGGGAAGTGGTCCGACAGGAGACCACGCCGCAGCCGTAGCAGGATGGAGGCCATGAGCAGCAGGATGGAAGCCATGAGCAGCGAGGACATGAGTAGCGAGGACATGAGCAGCGACAGCGTGAGCAGCGACAGCGTGAGCCGTATCGCCCTGACCAAGAAGTCCCACGCCTGCGTGCGCCTGGAGAAGGACGGCCGCACCCTCGTCGTCGACCCCGGCTCCTTCAGCGAGTCCGACGCCGCGCTCGGTGCCGACGCGATCCTGGTGACGCACGAGCACCCGGACCACTTCAGCGAGGACCACCTGCGGGCCGCCCTGGAGGCGAACCCGGCCGCCGAGATCTGGACGCTGCGCAGCGTCGCCGACAAGATCTCCGCCGCGTTCCCCGGCCGGGTGCACACCGTGGGGCACGGAGACACCTTCGGCGCCGCCGGATTCGACGTCCAGGTGCACGGCGAACTCCACGCCGTCATCCACCCCGACCTCCCGCGCATCACCAACGTCGGCTTCCTGCTGGACGGTTCCGTCTTCCACCCCGGCGACGCCCTCACCGTCCCCGACCACCCCGTGGAGACGTTGCTGCTGCCCGTGATGGCCCCCTGGAGCAAGGTCTCCGAGGTGATCGACTACGTCCGCGAGGTCAAGCCGCGCCGCGCGTACGACATCCACGACGCGCTCCTCACCGACCTCGCCCTGCCGCTGTACGGCCACCACATCGGCAACCTCGGCGGCGGCGCGCAGCACCACCACCTCGTGCCCGGAGACTCCGTGGCTCTGTGACTGTCAGACCCGACGAGTAGGTTGAGAACCATGCGCATCGCCACCTGGAACGTCAACTCGATCACCGCCCGACTGCCCCGGCTGCTGGCCTGGCTGGAGAACACCGGCACGGACGTGCTGTGCATCCAGGAGACCAAGTCCACCGCCGAGCAGTTCCCCGCCGACCAGCTGCGCGAGCTCGGCTACGAGTCCGCGGTCAACGCCGACGGCCGGTGGAACGGCGTGGCACTGGTCTCCAAAGCAGGCCTGGAGGACGTCGTCGTCGGCCTGCCCGGCGGCCCGGAGTACGGCGGGGTGCAGGAGCCCAGGGCCGTCTCCGCGACCTGCGGCCCGCTCCGCCTCTGGTCGGTGTACGTGCCCAACGGCCGCGAGGTCGGGCACGATCACTACACGTACAAGCTGGCCTGGTTCGAGGCGCTGAGGGCCGCCGTCGCCGAAGACGCGGCGGGGTCACGGCCGTTCGCCGTTCTGGGTGATTTCAACGTCGCCCCGGCCGACGAGGACGTCTGGGACCCGGCGCTCTTCGAGGGCGCCACGCACGTCACGCCCGCCGAGCGGGCCGCCCTCGCGGCGCTCCGCGACGAGGGCCTCAGCGACGTGGTGCCGCGCCCGCTGAAGTACGACCACCCGTTCACCTTCTGGGACTACCGCGAGCTCGGTTTCCCCAAGAACAAGGGCATGCGCATCGACCTCGCCTACGGCAACAAGCCGTTCACCGAGGCCGTCAAGGACGCCTACGTGGACCGCGAGGAGCGCAAGGGCAAGGGTGCGTCGGACCACGCCCCGGTGGTCGTCGACCTGGAGCTCTGACGTCGTACGACGCCCTCTCGGGCCCCCGCCGCCGGGTCCTGAGGGGGCGTCAACCCCGCGCGCCTGTGGTGCACAGAGCCATGTGGGTGCGAACCTGAACGGTATGAATTTCTTGGACGCCTGGCGCAAGCGCCATGCCATGGCGCGCGGCACGGCGGTGTATGTGTCCGACGACGCCGACCCGGAGGGCATCGCCGAACTGCTCGCCGAGTGCGAGCTGCTGCGTGTCCGGGCCGCCCAGCAGGGCCTCGAACTGGACGATTCCCCCGCCTCGCTGGAAGCACTCGACCAGCTCCCGCCGCGCTGGCGCGACGACCCGGAGGAGCTGCCCTGGTTCGGCAACGACGCGGGTCTCTACCTCGGCACCGTGATCGTCCGCACCGTGTCCGGGGCCCACTGGCACCTGTGGCCCAGTGGGACGCCCGTCGTGATGCTGGCCTCCGGCCGGGACATCGAAGTGGTCGGCGCCGGACTGGACTGGGCGGCGACCGGAGCCCCCGAGCTGTCGCAGGTGTACGCGGAGGCGTCCGAGGCGTGAGCGGGGCAACGCAGGCGTGCCCCCGCCTTCCGAGGCGTGAGCGGGTCAACGCAGGCGTGATCCCCGCCTTCTGAGGCGTGACTGCGTCAACCGCGTAAATACGGCTATTTGCGGTTCGTCCCTCTTGTGCGTGTCGAGCGTGAAGTCCCTTTCCGGGATGGATAGTTTGCGCTGACCTCGACACAGCTGAGAGTGGGTAGGGCAGCGTATGGCCGTCGATCCGTTGATCGAGCTGCGTGACGTCAACAAGCACTTCGGAAAGTTGCACGTCCTCCAAGACATCGACCTCACCGTCGGCCGCGGGGAGGTGGTGGTGGTCATCGGCCCGTCCGGCTCGGGCAAGTCAACGCTCTGCCGGACGATCAACCGGCTGGAGACAGTCGAGTCGGGCAGCATCCGCATCGACGGACAGCCCCTCCCCGAGGAGGGCAAGGCGCTCGCGAAGCTGCGCGCAGAGGTCGGAATGGTGTTCCAGTCCTTCAACCTCTTCGCGCACAAGACCGTCCTGGCGAACGTCTCGCTCGCCCAGACGAAGGTCCGCGGCCGGAAGAAGGAAGAGGCCGACAGGCGTTCCCGGGAACTCCTGGAGCGCGTCGGGCTCGCCGAGCAGGCCGACAAGTTCCCCGCCCAGCTCTCCGGCGGCCAGCAGCAGCGCGTGGCCATCGCCCGCGCCCTCGCCATGGACCCCAAGGCGCTCCTGTTCGACGAGCCGACCTCGGCCCTCGACCCGGAGATGATCAACGAGGTCCTGGAGGTGATGCAGCAGCTCGCCGCCGACGGCATGACCATGGTCGTGGTCACCCACGAGATGGGCTTCGCCAGGTCCGCCGCCAATCGCGTCGTGTTCATGGCGGACGGCTGCATCATCGAGGACCGCACCCCCGAGGACTTCTTCACGAACCCTTCGAGCGACCGTGCCAAGGACTTCCTCTCCAAGATCCTCAAGCACTGAGCGGGGGCCGACCATGCTGCGTACCGGAAAGACCCCGCTGAAGAACCCCCCACTGAAGAACTCCCCGCTGAAGAACGTCCCGCTGAAGAAGACCCTCGTCGCGCTGGCCGTCGCGCTCCTCGCCGTCGCCTGCGGCAAGGAGGGCAGCCCCCCGGTCAAGGGTCCCAGCCCCGACCAACTCCCCGACTACAAGGTCGCGTCGGGCTTCTCACTGCCCTCCTCGCCGACCTGGGAGAAGGCGAAGCGGCGCGGACGCCTGGTCGTCGGCGCCAAGGAGGACCAGCCGTACATGGGTGAGAAGGACCCGGCGAGCGGCCGCTACTCCGGCTTCGACATCGAGATCGCCAAGATGGTCTCGGCCTCGCTCGGCTTCGCCCCCGCCTCGGTGCAGTTCCGCACGATCGCCTCGGCGAACCGCGAAACCGCCCTGCAGAACGGCCAGATCGACTACTACGTCGGCACCTACACCATCAACGACAAGCGCAAGAAGCTCGTCGGCTTCGCCGGTCCGTACTACATGGCCGGCCAGTCCCTCCTCGTGCGCACCGACGAGAAGGACATCAACGGCCCCGACGACCTGGCGGGCAGGCGCGTCTGCTCCGCAGCGGGCTCCACCCCGTACCAGCGCATCGACGAGGAACACCCCGAGGCGGACCTCGTCGCGTACGACACGTACTCGGTCTGCGTCGACAACCTGCTGACCTACCAGGTCGACACCGTCACCACCGACGACACGATCCTGATGGGGTACGCCGCCAAGGTGCCCGACGAGATGAAGGTCGTCGGCAAGCCCTTCTCCAAGGAGCCGTACGGCATCGGCGTCCCGCGCAGCGACAACGCGCTGCGGTTCGCCATCGACGACGCGCTCGAAGCACGCGAGAAGAACGGCGACTGGCAGAGGGCGTACGACGTGACGCTGGGCCTGTCCGGCCGCAAGGCCACTCCCGCACCGCCCATCGACCGCTACCCGGCGAGCTGAGGGACCCCGTACCCACATGAACGTACTCACCGAGAACTTCTCCCTCTACGGCAAGGGATTCGTCGGGACCGTCGAACTGACCGTCTACGCCTCCCTGTTGGCCCTCGCGCTCGGCTTCGTCATGGCGTCCTGCCGGGTCTCGCCGGTCGGTTCCTTCCGGGCGCTCGGCACGGCCTGGGTGACGGTGCTGCGGAACACGCCGCTCACGCTGCTGTTCTTCGCAGTGCTCCTGGGGCTGCCGAGGTTCGGGCTCGTCCTGCCCTTCCAGCTCTTCGCGGTGCTCGCGCTCGGCTGCTACACCTCCGCTTTCATCTGCGAGGCGCTGCGCTCGGGCATCAACACCGTGCCGCTGGGGCAGGGCGAGGCGGCCCGCAGCCTGGGCATGACCTTCGGGCAGACCCTCGCCACGGTGGTGCTGCCGCAGGCCTTCCGGTCAGTGATCCCGCCCGTCGGCTCCACGCTCATCGCGCTCGCCAAGAACTCGGCGATCGCCGGCGCCTTCTCCGTCACCGAGCTGCTCGGCACCTACAAGACCCTCAACGAGCTGGGCTACAGCGTCATCTGGAGCTTCATCTGGATCGCTGTCGGATACCTGATCATCACCCTCACCATCAGCGCGCTCTTCCACACGCTGGAGAAGCGCTGGGGAGTCGCCCGATGAGCCGTGCCCTCGCGACGGCGTCCACCGCCCTCTACGACATTCCCGGCCCCAAGACCCGGCAGCGGCACCTGACGTACGGGATCGTCTCGACGATCCTGCTGCTCGCGGTCGTCGGCTGGATCGTGTACCTCCTGTTCCACACCGACCAGTTCACGGCGGCCAAATGGACCCCGTTCCAGTACAAGGGCATCCAGGAACTCCTGCTCCACGGACTCGCGAACACGCTCAAGGCGTTCGCGTACGCCGCGGTGCTCTCCCTCGCCCTGGGAGCGCTGCTCGCGGTCGGCCGTCTGTCCGAGCACCGCCCGGTGCGCTGGGTGTCCGCGCTGTGCGTGGAGTTCTTCCGCGCCATGCCCGTGCTGGTGATGATCTTCTTCATCTTCGTGGCGCTGAAGGTCCAGCCGCTGCCCGCGCTGGTGGCCGGACTGACGCTCTACAACGGCTCGGTGCTCGCGGAGGTGTTCCGTACCGGAGTGCACTCCGTGGACCGCGGCCAGCGGGAGGCCGCGTACGCGCTCGGTATGCGCAAGACGCAGGTCATGACGCACGTCCTGGTGCCGCAGGCGGTCCGGGCGATGCTGCCGACCATCATCAGCCAGCTGGTGGTCGCGCTGAAGGACACCTCCCTCGGATATCTGATCACCTATGAGGAGTTTCTCCATGCCGGAAAGCTCATCGCGTCCAATCTCGACTACGATTTGCCGTTCATCCCCGTAGTTCTGGTGATCTCGCCGATCTACATCGGGATGTGCATGCTGCTCTCCTGGTTCGCCAACTGGGTGGCCAGGCGCCAGCGGCGCAATCCCAAGACGGAGGCCGTGGAGATCGGTCCGGCCGAGGCGGGGACGCTGCTGCCGGGCAGACAGTAGCTCAACGGGCAGAGGGCAAGCCTGTCCGGCAGCAGCCGGGGATCACTTGTTGCGAAGCGGTACCGACACGAGACTCGGGTCGGCCGCGGGGGACGAGAAGGTCAGCTGCGCGCCGGACGGGTTGTGCTCGATGTAGAGCGGGTCGACGGTGTCGACCACCAGGGCGAGCCGGTGGCCGGCCGGGACGTCGTAGGCCGCGGAGTTCAGCTCCGGGTCGACGGGGAACGGCCGGCCCGGCTGCTGCCCGTGGAAGGTGTACGGCGCATTGCTGACCAGCTTGCCGAGGCCGAGCGGCCCCACGTCGTAGAGGTACGCGACGAGGGTGCCGCTCTCCTTGGTGCCGGTGACCTTCGTGGGGTGTCCCGTGCATCGCCGGTGAGAAGTGACCCGACGGTAGTCGCAAGGGGGGCACCCGCGCCGGGTGCTTTCCGGGCTGTGTGCCGGAGCCGGTGCTCTGTGCCGGAATCAGGCCTTCAGGGCGCTCTTGGCCTGCCAGTCCGACCAGGAGACGTTCCAGTTGCCGTAGCCGTTGTTGAGGGCCTGGGTGCCCTTGGCGTCGTCGCCCGTGACCTCGAAGGGGTCGCCGACCTGCACCTGGTCGTAGATGAACTTGGCGTCGGCGTCACTCATGCCGACGCAGCCGGAGCTCTTGTTGGCGCTGCCGAAGTAGCCCGCGTTCCACGGAGCGGCGTGCGCGTACATGCCCGACCAGGTCATCCGCATCGAGTAGTCGACCATCTTGTCGTAGGCGTCGCCCAGGCCCACCGTCTCGGAGCGCATGTTGATGGTGCCCTCCTTCGACATCAGGACGGTCTTGCCGCGCCAGGACGCCTTGTCGCCGCCGGGGGTGCCCGCCGACATGGGGACGTCCTTGATCTGCTGTCCGTCGCGGAGCAGCTTCAGCCGGTGGTTGTCCAGGTCGACCTTGACGACCTGGTTCTTGCCGATGGTGAAGTCCGTCTTGTAGTCGCGGACGAACCAGCCGCCGCCCTTGCCCGAGTTCACGCCGTTCAGATCGGCTTCCAGGCTGACCTTCGTACCGGACTTCCAGTACTCCTTGGGGCGCCAGTCGACGCGGTCCTTGCCGGAGTAGTCCGTCATCCAGCCCCAGGAGCCCTCGGTGTTGTTCGAGGTGGTGACCTTGAGGTGCTTCTCGACGTCGGCCTTGTTCTTGACCGGGTTGTCGAACACGATCGAGACGGGGTGCGCGATGCCGATCGTGGTGTTCTTGCCGGGGGCCATGGACAGCTTGTTGACCTTGTCGGCCGCCTCCGTCGTGAACTCCGCCTTGGTGGCGGTGGCGCCCGCGGCCTTCGCCTCGACCGTGTAGCCGGTGCCGGGGGAGGTGGTGCGGGCCGAGGTCCAGGACTTGCCGTCGGTGGATATCTGGCCGGTCAGGGTGCCGCCCTTGGCGTCCTTGACCGTGACGCTGTCCAGCTTGCCGCCGTCGGTCAGGGTCACCTTGACCGGTTCACCCGCCTTGGCCTGCTTGCCCGAGAGGTTCACCGACACCTTGGTCTGCGGCGTCTCCTCGGCGGCGGCGGAACCGGATGCGGAGCCCGAGCCGCCGCCGTTGCAGGCGGTCAGTGCTGCTGCGGCCAGCAGTGCCGTGCCCGTGAGGGCTGCGGTACGGAGCCGGGTGCGCGGGCGGCGTATACGGGTCAACTGGAAAACCTCCGTGCGGTGCGTGATGTCTGTCCTTGTCTGTCCTCTCTAGAAGGAGGTAATCCGGTAAGTCTTGGTTGCGCCAAACGAATGAGGCGCTTTGTGACAAGTGCCGCAGTGGGTAAGGACCAAGGTCCCTGGACAGCGGTCCTTACGGCCCCTTGCGGGCGGGGGCGCGTCGTGGCTTGCCGTTGACCGGATTGCTTCTCATAATCGCGCCGTCCGTTCCCGCTCTCTCCTGACGGAGGACCCCCGTGCGCAAGAGACTGTTCGGCCCGCTGATCGCCGCCGCCCTGCTCGTTTCGTCGGTCGCCGCCGCGGCTCCCGTACCTGAGAACCCCGTGCCCGAGAATCCCGCACCCGAGAAGACGCGTGCCGCCCCGCACGCCGGCGACGGCCGCAAGGTCGTCCTCGACGTCGACATGGGCGAGCTGAACGACGACGCCGCCACCATGTTCATGCTGGCCAAGGCCAAGAACGTCGACGTACTCGGCGTCACCGTCGTCAGCGGCAACACCTGGGTCGAGGAGGGCACCGCGTACTCCCTGCGGCAGCTGGAGCTGATCGGCCGCACCGACATCCCCGTCGTCATGGGCGCGGGCGAACCCCTGATGCCAGGCCGCCAGGAGCGCCTCGGCGCCGAGCACGCGCTGTACGGGAACCCCTCGTACGGCGGCGCCTTCGACTCCAAGCGCCCACCGGCGTACGACAAGCTGGCCAAGCCCCCGTACGGCGGCTACCCGAGGACCAGGCCGAAGAAGGACACCGCCGCGGCCGACTTCATCGTCGAGCAGGTCAAGCGGTACCCGAACCAGGTGACCGTCTTCGCCGACGGGCCCGCGACCAACCTCGCGCTCGCCGTGCGCACCCACCCCGAGATCGTGCCGCTGATCAAGGAAGTGATCTACATGGGCGGCGCCTTCGACAAGCCGGGGAACACCACCCCCGCCGCCGAGTTCAACTGGTGGTTCGACCCCGAGTCGGCGCGCATCTCGCTCCGTACGCCCTTCCGCAAGCAGACGATCGTGCCCGACGACGCCGCGCAGCACGTCGTGTACGGGAAGAAGGAGTACGACCGGATCGTCGCGGGGAAGGAGACCCCGATCAAGAAGATCTTCAAGGACCTCCAGGGGCCCGAGTTCGCCAAGAACCCGAAGGCCACGTTCCTGCTGTGGGACGCGATCACCGCGGCCGTCTTCCTGGACCCGGCCGTCGCGAAGCGCACCGACGTGCGGTACGTCGATGTGAACGCCGACTTCGGTGCGGACTACGGGCGTTCGCTCGGCTACAAGCTCGGCGAGTTCGACGCGCCGAACAACCCGAAGGGCACCCGCAAGGCCGGGATCGTGCTCGACGTGGACGCCGAGCGGTTCTGGGACCTGTACGTCGGACTGCTGCGCAGCGAGTAGCCGAATGGTGCGCACCCCTTGCGGTTGCGCGGGTTGCTTCTCATAATCCTGCCGCAACACGAGTTGCCAACTCGTGTTGCGGCGGCCGGACCTCTCCGGTCCGCGCGACGGGGACGGGAAGACCGGGGGTCGGCATGGCAACACGACAGGAAGTGGCGCAGCTCGCGGGCACCTCGCCCTCGGTCGTCAGCTACGTGCTCAACAACGGTCCCCGCTCCGTCGCCCCCGCCACCCGCGAACGCGTCCTCGCGGCGGTCAAGGAGCTCGGCTACCGGCCCAACGCGGTCGCCCGCTCGCTGCGGATGAGCCACACGATGACGCTGGGGCTCGTGGTGCCCGACGCCGCGAACCCCTTCTTCGCCGAGCTGGCCCGCTCGCTGGAGGACCACGCCTGGGCCGCCGGATACACCCTGCTCGTCGGCAACAGCGTCGACGACCCGCACCGCGAGGCCGGTTACATCCGTACGTTCGTGGACCGCCAGGTCGACGGCCTTGTGCTGATCCCCTCCCACGGCGAGAAGGCCTGGCGCGCCGAACTGGCCCGTTCGGGCGTCCCCAGCCTGGTCTTCGACCGGGAGCTCGACGGCGTGGCGACGAGTTACGTCCTCGTCGACAACGCCCGGGGCGCCCGGGTCGCCACCGAGCACCTCCTCGCCCACGGCCGCCGCCGCGTCGGCTGCATCGCGGGGCCGCTCGGCATCCACCCGACGGTGGACCGCGTCGTCGGCTGGCGCACGGCGCTGGAACGGGCCGGACTCAGGGCGGGGACCGGATCCGGCGGGCGTACGGGCTGGGAGGCGTGCCCCGAAGCGGCGCCCCTGCTGCACGGCTCCTTCGGGCGGCTCGACGGATACCGGTCGGGGCTCGCCCTGCTGTCGAGGGACCGGTCGGTGGACGCCCTGTTCGTCACGTCCGACGAGCAGGCGGCCGGAGTGTTGCGCGCGGCAACGGAGTTGGGCATCCGGGTCCCCGACGACCTGGCGCTCGTCTCCTTCGACGGCATCGCCGCCGGCGCGTACACCTGCCCGGCGCTGTCCACCATGCGCCAGCCGTACGACGAGCTGGGACGCACGGCGGTGCGGCGGCTGCTCGACCGGATGCGGGAACCCGACCTGCCGCCCACCCGGGACGTCCTCCCGGTGACCCTGCTGGCCAGGGGCTCCTGCGGATGCCCGGACCCGGCGGGCGGCGAACACAGTGCCGTAGCGGCAGAACTCCTCGGAAAGAACGGTGGAATCCAGTGAGCAGTGAACGACTGGTCGTGGTCGGCAGCCTCAACATGGACCTGTCGGTCACCGTGCCCAGACTGCCGCGGCCCGGCGAGACCGTGCCCGGTGCCGACGTCGTACGCGGCGCCGGAGGCAAGGGGGCCAACCAGGCGGTCGCCGCCGCGCGGCTCGGCGCCGAGGTGCGGATGGTCGGCCTGCTCGGCGACGACGCCCTCGGCGGCGAACTGCGCGAACGGCTGGTGAAGGAGGGCGTCGACGCCCGCAGCGTTGCCCAACTCCCCGGTGTGGCAAGTGGGTTGGCGCTCATCGTCGTGCAGCAGGACGGCGAGAACACCATCACCCTCTCGCCCGGCGCCAACCGCCACCTCGACGTGCCCGCCCTCGGCAGCCTCACCGGCGGTGCCGTTGCCCGCAGCGGTGACACCCTCCTCCTGCAGCTCGAAGTGCCGCTGCCCACCGTGCTCGCCGCCGCCCGCGAGGCACGGGAGGCCGGGGCGCTGGTCGTTCTCAACGCGGCGCCGCTGCCGCCCTCCGGAGGGCACGGACTCTCCGAACTCCTGCGTGCTGTCGATGTGTTGGTGGTCAACGAGACCGAGGCGGCCGGGCTGCTCCCGCATACGCACACCGACTGGAGCGAGCACGCCCGAGCGCTCCGGGAGCTGGGGCCCGGCACCGTCGTCATCACCCTCGGGGCCGAAGGTGCGGTCGCTGCCGGTCCCCAATTCACGTGCAGCGAGGGCGGGTTCACGGTCGACGCCGTCGACACCGTCGGGGCGGGAGACGCCTTCTGCGCGCAGCTCGCCCTCTCCCTCGGCTCCGGTGTGCCGCTGCCCGAAGCGGTACGCAGGGCCTGTGCGGCGGGGGCGCTCGCCACCACCCGCCCCGGCGCCCAGAGCTCCCTGCCCTCCACCGCCGAGGTCGACGCGCTGCTCGGCGCCGTACCGCCGGCCGAGGACACCGCGCACGAGGTGCGCCGTGCGCACTGACGGTCTCTGGCACCCCCGCCTCCTGGAGATCATCACCTCCCTCGGCCACGGTGACCTGCTGGTCGTCGCCGACCCCGGGCTTCCGGTGCCGCCCGGGGTGGAGGTCGTCGACCTGGTGTGGCGACGCGGCGAACCCGCGTTCCTGCCCGTACTCGAAGCGGTCCTCGACGAACTCGTCGTGGAACACGCCACCGTGGCCCACGAGGCCGCCGATCCGGACCTGCTCGTCGTCTTCGACCAGCAGTTCGCCGGAGCTCCCCTCGACCGGGTGCCGCACGCACGGCTCAAGAAGCTGACGCGGCACGCGCGGGCGGTCGTACGGACCGGTGAGACCACTCCGTACGCCAATGTCGTCCTGCGTGCGGGAGTCCCCTTCTAGTACCACCGGAAGACATCAACTCTCCTTTCCCGGAAGGCAGTTCCACGATGAACCGCAAGCTTTCCCGTGCCGCCGCCGTCACCTCGTCGCTGCTGCTTGCCGCCGCCCTCGCCGGCTGCGGGCAGGAGGGCGGTTCCACCGCCGCGGGCGGCGGCAAGGACAAGAAGAAGGACGGCAGGCCGACCGTCTGCCTGATCATGAAGTCGCTCGGCAACGAGTTCTTCCAGACCATGCAGAAGGGCGCAGAGGAGCACGCCAAGAAGCTCGGCACCCTGGACCTCAAGACCAGCGGCATCCAGAACGAGACCGACATCGACGGCCAGGTCGCCGCCATCAACCGCTGCATCACCGACCAGGCGGACGCCCTGGTCCTGGCTCCCGCCGACTCCCGGGCGCTCGTCGCCCCGCTCGGCCGGGCCGCCAAGGCCGGGATCAAGCTCGTCAACATCGACGTCAAGCTGGACGACGGCGCGCTGAAGGCCGCGAAGCTGGACGTGCCGTTCGTCGGCCCCGACAACGCCGAGGGTTCCCGGCTGTCCGGCGAGGTCCTCGCCAAGAAGCTCGGCAAGGGCGGCAAGGTCGTCATCCTGGAGGGCAACCCGGGCGCCGCCAACGCCCAGCAGCGCAAGGCCGGTTACGAGAGGGCCGCGAAGGACGGCGGCCTGACCGTCGTCGAGTCCAAGACCGCGCACTGGGAGACCGACGAGGCGTACACCGTCCTGTCGAACATGCTCACCGCGCACCCCGACATCCAGGGGGTCATGTCGTCCAACGACTCGATGACGCTGGGCGCGGTCAAGGCGATCGGCGCGGCCGGCAGGAAGGGCAAGGTCGTCGTGGCGTCCTTCGACAACATCGCCGCCGTCAAGCCCTACCTGAAGGACGGTCAAGTGGTGTCCACCGTCGACCAGTTCGCCGCCAAGCAGGCCGCCGACGGCATCGACGTGGCGCTGAAGGCCGTCGACGGGGGCAGGTCCGGGGCCTGGGTGAAGACCGACGTCAAGGTCGTCACCGGCGCAGACGCGGGATGAGTGCGCACATGAGTGAGCACACGAGTGAGCACACGAGTGGGACGGAGGGCGCCGCACCGGTGGTCCTGGAGGCCACCGGCATCGGCAAGGCCTTCCCCGGGGTCAAGGCCCTCGACGACGTAGGGCTCGAACTGCGGGCGGGGGAGGTGCACGCCCTGCTCGGCGAGAACGGTGCGGGCAAGTCCACGCTCGTCCGCATCCTGGCCGGCATCCAGCCGCCCGACACCGGCACCATGCGGCTCGGCGGTGCACCGTACGCGCCCAGGGACACCGCCGCCGCCATGCGGGCCGGTGTGCAGGTCGTGCACCAGGAACTCAATCTGCTGCCCAACCTCACCGTCGCGGAGAACCTCTTCTTCCAGCGGCTGCCCCGCAAGTACGGCATGGTCGACCGGCGCACCCTCGACCGGCGCGCGCGGGAACTCCTCGACGAGGTCGGACTCGACGTCCGGCCGCGCACCCCGGTCGAACGGCTCGGCATCGCCCAGATGCAACTCCTCGAAATCGCCCGGACGCTGTGGCAGGACTGCCGGGTCCTCGTGATGGACGAACCGACCGCCACCCTCACCTCCCGCGAGACGGAGCGGCTCTTCGAGGTGATCCGCAGGCTCACCGCACGCGGCACCTCCGTCCTCTACATCTCGCACCACCTGGAGGAGGTCTTCGGGATCGGCGACCGCATGACGGTCTTCCGCAACGGCCGCCACGTCGTGACGGAGGACCTCGCCGGGACGAGCACCGCCGAGGTCATCCGGCTGATGGTCGGCCGGGACCTGGCGCAGGAGTACCCGCCGCACGTGGACCGCCCGGCGGGCGACGAGCTGCTGCGGGCGGAGAACCTGCGTCCGCGCGGCGGCAGCCCCGTCAGCTTCGCGCTGCACGCGGGCGAGGTCGTGGGCGTCGCCGGGCTGGTCGGCTCGGGCCGCACCGAGACGGTACGGGCGCTGTTCGGTGCCGACCGGCACGACGGTGGACACGTGTACGTGAAGGGCCGACGGGTGCGCATCCGTACGCCCCGGGACGCCGTGCGGCACGGCATCAGCCTGCTCACCGAGGACCGCAAGGGCCAGGGCCTGGTCCTCGACATGCCCGTGGCGGCCAACGTCACGCTCGCCGCCACCCGCAGGATCTCGCGCGGCGGACTGCTCAGGCGGGCCGACGAGGACCGGTACGCACGCGAGGCCGTCGACCGGCTCGGAGTGCGAACCCCCGGTGTCCGTACGGCGGTTCGCACCCTTTCCGGCGGCAACCAGCAGAAGGTCGTGCTCGGCAGGTGGCTGCTGGCCGGGACCGATGTACTGGTCGTCGACGAGCCGACGCGCGGCATCGACGTCGGCGCCCGCTACGAGATCCACCAGCAGCTCACCGACCTCGCGGGCGACGGCAAGGCACTCCTGGTCGTCTCATCCGACCTCCCCGAGCTGATGGGCATCTGCGACCGCATCCTCGTCTTCTCGCGCGGCCGGATCGCGGGGGAAGTGGCGCGGGAGGACTTCGACAGCTCGCGGATCCTCTCCCTGGCCTACTCGGGGTACGTGACGGACGCACGCGGGGAGTCCATGACGAGCGCACGCGGGGAGTCCGTCACGGACACACCCCGGGACGCCCCGCCCGCCGAGACGGCCGCGCCCACGGAGGTACCGGCGGTGCCCACGGACGCATCGGCCGCGCCCACGGACGTATCCCTCACGAAGAACGGTGAGACCTCCTCATGACGACACCCGCCCCCACCAAGGAAGCCGCCCCGGCGCCCGTCGAGGAGCGCCGCACCGCCCGCCAGCTGACCCGTCAGGTGATGGGCGAGGCCGGCATCGGCATCGCGCTGCTGGCCCTGGTGCTCATCTTCACGCTCGCGGCGCCCAAGTTCGCGACGTCCGACAACCTCACGCACATCGCCACCGAGATCACCCTCAACACGATGCTCGCGGTCGGCATGACCTTCGTCATCCTGGTCGGCGGCATCGATCTGTCCGTCGGCTCGGTGATGGCCCTCTCGGCGGTCGTCGCCGGCGAGGTGCTGACCTCGACCAGCCTGTCCACGCCGGTGGCCGTCCTGCTCGCGGTCGTCGTCGCGGCACTGGTCGGCATGGCCTGCGGCTTCGTCAACGGCTTCGTCTCGGAACGCTGGCGCGTGCCGTCGTTCATCGTCACGCTCGGCATGCTGAACGTGGCGCGCGGCGCGGCCCTCGAATACACCGACGCGCAGACGCTGTACGACTTCCCGGCCGGCTTCAGCCACTTCGGCACCTCCACCCTCCTGGGCATCCCCTCGCTCTTCTGGATCGCGCTGGTGATGGTGGCGATCGGCCACCTGGTCCTGACCCGTACCGTCTTCGGTCGGCTGGTCTTCGCGATCGGGTCGAACGAGGAGGCGGTGCGGCTGTCCGGGCACCGTACGAGCGTCGTCAAGGTCGCGGTGTTCGTGATCGCCGGATTCGCCGTCGGCATCGCGGCCGTCACGTACATGGCCCGCCTCAATATCGCCAGCCCGATCATCGGCAGCGGGTACGAGCTGTCCGCGATCGCGGCGGTCGTCATCGGCGGTGCGTCGCTCTCCGGCGGCAAGGGCTCGATGATCGGCACGCTGCTCGGTGCGTGCCTGCTGGGCGTCCTCACCAACGGGCTGCTGCTGATGGGGGTTTCCGACTTCCAGCGGCAGATGATCACCGGCGCGGTCATCATGATCGCCGTGGTGGTCGACCACTACCGGGGCAGGATCGCGGCCCGGATGCCGGAGAAGGCGGTGGCAGGCTGAGCGGAGGTGGGCGGGGGAGGTGGGTAGGGGGAGGTGAGTAGGGGGGCGAACGTGGAGGTGAGAGAGGGAGACAGGGCCGATTACTGCCGGGTACTGGTGCTCGGGCCGCCCAGCGCCGAAGCTCTCTCCATGACGCATGCACAGGATCCGAACGGCCCGCGGGACGCGGTGCCGACGGAGGACACCAGAATCGAGCTGCCGCTGCGACGGCTGGTCATGGCACTGCCGATCGCCGCGGCGGTGGTGACCGTGATGTGGGGCTACACCGTCTACGCGGTCGTCGACGGCGCGAACAACGCGACGCTGTCCGGCGCACTGATGTCCGCACTCGGCCTGCTGCTGCTCTTCGTCGCCGTCACGTACGTGGGGTACGCGGTGCACCCGCTGAGCATCGCGGTCGGGCCGCGGGGTCTTTCGGTGCGACTGCCGCTCTACCCGGAGCGGACCGTTCCGTGGGACGACCTGGTGTCCGTACGTGCGGTGGGCGTGCGTGCCGCCCAGTACCTGATCGTCGAGGCGCGGGAGTCGGCGGGCTCGCTCCCGTACGTCTGCCGGCCCAGGGCCGCGTACCGCAGGCTCTCGCTGATGACGGGGAGCGCGCCGCAGTTCAAGCAGGGGCTGTGCTTCGAGCGGATGGTCTTCGAACTGGTCCCCGAGGACGTCCTGGCCCTGGTCAGGCAGTACGCCCCGGCCACCCTCCACGTCGAGGACCAGCGCCGCTGACGGGCCCGCCGCCGGCCGGCGGGGGAGGGGCGCGCCTTTGTCGTCGCGCCCTTGTCACGGACCGCCGTTCGCGCCACCGTGAACCTTGCTCGCTTTCCGTGTTCAACGGCCCGACGCCCACCGGCCCGCAGACCCCGCGTGATCGGAGATCCCGTGTCCGTGACCCCCTACGTCCCGCCGCACTCCCTCATCGGGGACGGCCCCCACCCCGTCATCGCCGTCCACGGCTGGCTCGCGGACCGGGCCGACTACGCGGCGGTCCTGCCCGACCTCGACCTGGAGTCCTTCCGGTACGCCTTCGTCGATCTGCGCGGCTACGGCGAGGCCCAGGACGTGCCCGGCGACTTCAGCACCGCCGAGGGCGCCGCCGACCTCCTCGCCCTCGCCGACCAGTACGGCTGGGACCGCTTCTCGCTGATCGGCCACTCCATGGGCGGCGCCGTCGTCCAGCGGGTGCTGGCCGCCGCGCCGCACCGGGTGCGCCGACTGGTCGGCGTCTCGCCCGTACCGGCGAGCGGGCTGCAGATGCCGCCCGACGGCTGGGAGCTGTTCGCAGGAGCCGCCGAGCACCCGGCGAACCGGCGCGCCATCATCGACAGCACCACCGGTGGCGTACGCCCCGCCGCCTGGCTCGACCGGATGGTGCGGCAGTCCGTGGAGCGCAGCGACCCCAAGGCGTTCCGCAGCTGGCTCGATTCCTGGGCGGGGGAGGACTTCCACACCGATGTCGAGGGCTCGGAGCACCCGGCCCTCGCCGTCGTCGGCGCCCTCGACCCGGCGCTGAACGCCTACGTCATGCGGCAGACCTGGATGCGCTGGTACCCGAACGCCGAGCTGGTGGAACTCCCGGCCGCCGGGCACCACGCCATGGACGAGGTGCCCCTCCAACTCGTCCGTACCGTCGAGGACTTCCTGCGGGCGGACGCGTCGTGAACGTCACGAGCGAGGTCCCCGGTGCTGTGCCCGATTCCCCCGCCGCCGACGTCCCCGATGTCTTCGACCCCCGCATCTACGCCCGGGGCGTCCCGCACGCCGCCTACCGCCACCTCCGCGACACCCGGCCGGTTGCCCGGCAGGACGAGTACGAGGTGCTGGGCTGGCCCGCGGGACCCGGATTCTGGGCGGTCACCCGGCACGCCGACGTCGTACGCGTCCTCAGGGACGCGCGCACCTTCTCCTCCTGTCTCGGCGCCACCCAGATCCGCGACCCCGACCCGGACGACCTCCCGTTCATCCGGCGCATGATGCTCAATCAGGATCCGCCGGACCACGGCAAGTTGCGCCGACTGGTCAGCCGGGCCTTCACCCCGGGGCGCACCGACCGCTTCGAGTCCCGGGTGCGGGCACGTGCCCGCAGCCTCCTCGAAGCAGCGGTGCACCGCGCCCGCCACGACGGCGACGGCGTCCTGGACCTCGTCGCCACCGTCACCGACGACTACGCCCTCCTCAACCTCTCCGACCTGCTCGGAGTCCCGAAGAGCGACCGGGGACTGCTCCTCGGCTGGACCGAACGCGTCATCGCCTACCAGGACCCCGACGAGGCCCACCGGGCGGTACGCGGCCCCGACGGGCTCCCGGTCAACCCCCGCTCACCCGCGATGCTGGGTGAGATGTTCGCGTACGCGCGGGAGTTGGCGGCGTACAAGCGCAGGCATCCGAGCGACGACATCATGACGGCGCTGGC
Organism: Streptomyces sp. NPDC021093; assembly: GCF_044333135.1. Classification (NCBI taxonomy): domain Bacteria; kingdom Bacillati; phylum Actinomycetota; class Actinomycetes; order Kitasatosporales; family Streptomycetaceae; genus Streptomyces; species Streptomyces sp. NPDC021093. The sequence goes on from NZ_JBIRQJ010000002.1 coordinate 626,456, forward strand.
CCACGCGGCGGGCGACGGCACCTGGCTGAGCGGTCCGGAGCTGGAGATGTTCTTCTTCCTGCTGACCGTCGCGGGCAACGACACCGTCCGCAGCGCCGCCCCCGGCGGCTTCCTGGCCCTGGCTGAGGACGCGGAGGCCCAACAGGCGCTCCCTGGGATGAAGTTGGAGACGGCGGTCGAGGAGCTGCTGCGGTACCACCCGCCCGTCCTCAGTTTCCGGCGCACCGTCGCCGAGGACACCGAACTCGCGGGACAGCGGCTGCGCACAAGCGAGAAGATCGTGGTCTTCCACGCCTCCGCCAACCACGACGAGCGCGTCTTCGCCGACCCGCACCGCCTCGACCTCGCCCGCCACCCCAACCCGCACGTGTCCTTCGGCGACGGCCCGCACGTCTGCCTCGGCGCGCACTTCGCCCGTCTGCAGCTGCGCGTCCTGCACGAGGAGGCGCTGCGCGTCCTGCCGCCCTACCGGCTCGCGGCCCCGCCCCGCCGCCTCGTCTCGCACTTCATCAACGGGCTCAAGTCCCTTGAGCTGGACGTGGGTTGAGCGGGTCTGGGCGGGCTGAGCCGTACCCGGATCAGGTCACGGCGCGGTGGGAGTTGCGCGGTGGTACGGGCAGCGGGGTCTGGGCCGCCCGCGTCACGTCGGCGACCAGCTCCACCACATCGGGGCCGTACGCCTGCGAGTTGACCACCTTCAGCAGCAGACAGAACGACCGGTCGCCGTGCTTGCGCGCCAGCTTCTCGTGGTTGCGGGCCAGATAGCGGGTCGCGGCCTGGTTGGTGATGGCGCGCTGCCCGCAGAAGAGGAAGACGGGGCGGGCGCCGTCGCCGACGGTGAGCCGGGCGAGCAGGACGTACTCGGCGATCCCGGGCTCCAGCCGGTAGCGCTCGGTGCCGATCTGGAAGGCGCCCCGGTCGGGGGAGGGCTCCACGTCCACGTTGATGCGGATCCCGGGGAGCAGGCTCTGCAGATGGGCGGTCATCCGCCGGTTCGACCCCGGGCCGCCCACGCAGAACTCCGTACGCTCGCCGAAGCCCTGCTGGGCGATGTCGTGGGAGAGGATCTGGGCGTGCGCGCCGCACTCCTTGACGAGGGCGGAGAGTTCGAGGAGCGCGAAGACGTCGAAGCGGTGGACGGCGCTGTCGCCGCCGCCGGGGTCACGGTTGACGACCAGCAGCGACTCGGCGTTCCTCGGCATCCCGAAGAACGCCTGCTTGCGCCGGAGTTTGCGTCGCCAGAAGTACGTACGGGCGAGCCAGCCGATGACGGCACCGAGGCCGACGGCTATCACGCCCACGAGGATGTTGCGGAGGTCGTCACTCATGGGCGCGCATGGTAGCGGCCCCGGGCGGCCGCCGGGGCGGGCGGTACCTGCAGGGGTCCGGGCTGCCCGATTGCCGCCCGGTTGCGGCCCGGATGAGGGCTTGTTGCGGCTTGTTGCGGCTTTGTGGCGGGCGGCTGACGGCGCGCCCCACTTGGCCGGGCGCACCCCTCGGCACCTGGCGGGGGCATGACGGTGGGGCTACGCTGCGCGCACTTGTTTTCGCCAGGAGGTACGCATGCGCCGAACCGACCGACCTGCCAGGCCCGCCGTACGGGCACTGTCCCTGCTGGCCGCGACGGCGGCAGTCGTCACGGTGGGAGCGGCGGCGCCACCGGGCAGCGCGAGCCCGCCCGTTGCCCCCCTTGCCACCGCCCCGTCCGCTGCCACCGCCGGGTCCGGCGCCGCCACCCCGCCCGCGAAGGTCCCGGTCGCCGTGGGCTACGGCGGTGCGGTCGCCAGCGTCGACGCGGATGCGTCGGCGGCCGGCATCGAGGTGCTCAGGGGCGGCGGCAACGCGGTCGACGCGGCAGTGGCCACGGCCGCCGCGCTCGGCGTCACGGAACCGTACTCGGCGGGCATCGGCGGTGGCGGCTACTTCGTCCACTACGACGCCAAGTCCCGCAAGGTGCGCACCATCGACGGCCGTGAGACGGCCCCGCGCAGCGCCGACAAGAACCTCTTCGTGGAGAACGGCAAGCCGATCCCCACCGACCAGGCCATGACCAGCGGCCGCAGCGTCGGCACCCCGGGCACGCCCGCCACCTGGAAGACGGCCCTGGACGCATGGGGCACGAAGTCCCTGCGCAGCCTCCTCAAGCCCGCCGAGCGCCTCGCCCGCGACGGCTTCACCGTCGACGCGACGTTCCGCTCGCAGACCCAGGGCAACGAGGCCCGCTTCCGGGACTTCCCCGACACGGCAAAGCTCTTCCTGCCCGGCGGTCAACTCCCCGTCGTGGGCTCGAAGTTCAAGAACCCGGACCTGGCCCGTACGTACGAGAGGCTGGGCCGGGAGGGCGTCGGCGCGCTCTACAAGGGAGACCTCGCCCGCGACATCGTCCGTACGGTGCGCAAGCCCCCGGTCGACCCGAAGTCGACCCGCGTGGTGCGCACCGGCGACCTGACGGAGCGGGACCTGCGCGCGTACGAGACGGAGCGGCCGGCGCCGACGAAGGTCTCCTACCGGGGACTGAACGTGTACGGCATGGGCCCGTCCTCGTCCGGGGGCACCAGCGTCGGCGAGGCGCTCAACATCCTGGAGCGCACGGACCTGTCGAAGGCGTCGCAGGCCGCGTACCTCCACCGGTACATCGAGGCGAGCCGGATCGCCTTCGCGGACCGGGGCCGCTGGGTCGGTGACCCGGCCTTCGAGAACGTGCCGACGAAGGGGCTGCTCTCGCAGAGGTTCGCGGACTCGCGCGAGTGCCTGATCAAGGACGACGCGGTCCTGGTCAGCCCGCTGCCGCCGGGCGACCCGCGCAACCCGTCGCGCACGTGCGGGAGTTCGGGGCAGGCCGCGCCGACGACGTACGAGGGCGAGAACACGACGCACCTCACGGCGGCCGACAAGTGGGGCAACGTCGTGTCCTACACGCTGACGATCGAGTCGACGGGCGGCAGTGCGATCACGGTCCCCGGCCGCGGCTTCCTGCTGAACAACGAGCTGACGGACTTCTCCTTCGCCCCGGCGAACCCGGCGGTCCACGACCCGAACCTGCCGGGCCCCGGCAAGCGCCCGCGGTCCTCGATCTCCCCGACGATCGTCCTGGACCGGCACGACCGGCCGGTGCTCGCGCTCGGTTCGCCGGGCGGGGCGACGATCATCACGACGGTGCTGCAGAGCCTGACGGGGCACCTGGACAGGGGCCTGCCGCTCGTGGACGCGATCGCGGCACCGCGCGCGAGCCAGCGGAACGCGGCGACGACGGAGCTGGAGCCGGGGCTGTGGAACAGCCCGGTGCGCGGTGAGCTGGAGGCGCTCGGCCACGTCTTCAAGGAGAACCCGGAGATCGGGGCGGCGACGGGGGTCCAGCGGCTGAAGGACGGCCGGTGGATCGCAGCGGCGGAGAAGGTACGGAGGGGTGGGGGTTCGGCGATGGTGGTGCATCCGGCGGGGAGGCCGTAGCCGGGGCCCGTAGCGGGGGAGGGCGGGGGTTTGCGCCAATTATTATACCGGTCTGGAAGGTATTAGAATAACGGCATGGTCCGAACCCCCCTCACCCCCGAAGAGCGCGAGCGCGGCGAACGCCTCGGTCAGCTGCTCCGTGAAGCCCGCACCTTCGCCGGGCGCACGATGCCCGACGTGGCCGCCGCCGCGGGGCTGTCCGCCGAGACGCTGCGGAAGATCGAGACGGGCCGGGCCCCGACGCCCGCGTTCTTCACGGTCGCCGCCCTCGCGGGCACGCTCGGTCTCTCCCTCGACGAACTTCTCGTACGGAGCGAACTGCTGCCGGCCCACTAGCCGCCCACTTCCCGGCCGCGCCCGCCCGTGAGCGGTCGCAACCACCCGGTCCGCCACTGCTCGGTCCGCCACCGCGAGCTGCACCCCGTGGTGGCGCCGCGTCTCGATCTCGTCGAGCAGCGCGATCGCCAGGTCCGGGTGCGAGAGGTGCCCCGGCCCGTCCAGCACCGTGCCCTCGGCCGTCCGGTAGCGCCCCGTGCGCGGCCCCGCCGCGTCCAGATCCATCGGCGGGACGACCATCACCCAGGACAGGCCTGCCCGCCCCGACCGTCCCGACAGGTCCGCGCCCGAGGCCCGCAGCACCTCGAACTCCGCCACGTGCCCCTGCGAGAACGCCCGGTACTCCGCCGGGAACCCCGGATCGTCCATGACCCGTGTCCCCGGAGCCGTCTCCAGCGTGGTCGCGATGCCGAGTACGACCAGCCGTCCCACCCCCGCCTCCGCGAGCCCCGCGACCAGCGCCTTCGCCGCTCCCGTGAAGTGTTCCTCGGAGGGGATGTCCAGCCGCGCCGACGCGTTCAGCGCCGCTTCGTGGCCCGCCGCCACGGCCGCCACCGACGCGGCGTCCGTGACATCTCCCCGTACGACGGTGACGGCGGGAGCGGATCCCAGGTCCGGGTACTTGCCCGGGTCCCGGACCACCGCCGTCACTGCATGGCCCCGCCCGACCGCCTCCGCGACGGCCGCCCTGCCGACCCGTCCGCCCGCACCGAAAACGACGATCCTGCTGCTCATCCCGGACTCCCCTGTCGTGTACGACTGCGTGACGAGGAAGGTAGGCCGGGCACCCCTGGTTACTTCAACGGTACTGGGCTAGCGTCGACCGGATGAGCAGCAGCAAAGCGCCCGCCGGAACGCCCCCGGCACCTCTCCCCGCCGACCTCTTCGACGCCCCCGGCTGCGGCGACGCGCGCCGGCTCCCGTTCCGGGTCGGCGACAAGTGGTCCGGCATGGTGCTGCGCTGCCTCGCCGAAGGCCCGCGGCGCTTCACCGAGCTGCGCGTCCCCCTGCACCGGGTCACCCCGAAGGTCCTCACCGAGACCCTGCGGGCGATGGAGCGGGACGGCTTCCTGACCCGTACCGCGTACGAGGAGAATCCGCCGCGCGTCGAGTACGCGCTCACCCCGCTCGGCCGCTCGCTCCTCGGCCCGCTCGACACGGCGTGCGCGTGGACCCGCGCACACCTGCCCGAGCTCCTCGCCGCGCGGGAGGGGCACCGCGCGTAGGGTCGCCCCATGGATCTCCGGACCGCCTTCGCGCGCACCCGCTACATCAGCCTGACCACCTTCCGGAAGGACGGCACCCCCGTCGCCACCCCGGTATGGGTCGCCGGTGACGGCTCCGCGCTGTACGTGTGGACCAACGCGGACTCCTGGAAGGTCAGGCGCATTCGCCGCAACGGCGGCGTCACCGTCGCCCCCTGCGACGTGCGGGGGCGCCTCAAGCCGGACGCGCCCACCGTCGAGGGCAAGGCGACCGTGCTCGACGAGGACGGGCTGCGCGAGGTCCGCAGGCTGATCGCCCGCAAGTACACCTGGCAGTTCTGGCTCACGGACCTGCCCGCCACGCTGGTGCGCCGCGGCAGGCGTCCGCACGTCGGCATCAAGATCGAACTCTAGGTGAGCCGCGGGGCCTTCCGTTCACCCCTGCGGGTGCGATTCAAGATTGACTCCGGCTGGTTCGCGACGATGGTCTTGCCCCGCTCTCCGGCGCGGCTTACGTTCAAGCATCCACGTCCCAACTCTACGGGCGTAGAAGGTCTCTGACGTCCTGTCGGACGGAAGGGAACCCGGCTGAACGGAGACGAGTCATGGCCAACGTCGTACGCGCCGCCCTGGTCCAGGCCACCTGGACGGGCGACACCGAATCCATGATCGCCAAGCATGAGGAACACGCCCGGGAGGCCGCCCGGCAGGGCGCGAAGATCATCGGTTTCCAGGAGGTCTTCAACGCCCCCTACTTCTGCCAGGTGCAGGAGGCCGAGCACTACCGCTGGGCCGAGGCGGTCCCCGAGGGCCCGACCGTGCGCCGCATGCAGGACCTCGCCCGCGAGACCGGCATGGTGATCGTGGTCCCGGTCTTCGAGCGCGAGCAGTCCGGCTTCTACTACAACACCGCCGCCGTGATCGACGCCGACGGCAGCTACCTCGGCAAGTACCGAAAGCACCACATCCCCCAGGTCAAGGGCTTCTGGGAGAAGTACTACTTCAAACCGGGAAACGCGGGCTGGCCGGTCTTCGAGACGGCGGTCGGCAAGGTCGGCGTCTACATCTGCTACGACCGCCACTTCCCGGAAGGCTGGCGGCAGTTGGGCCTGAACGGCGCCCAGATCGTCTACAACCCCTCCGCCACCTCCCGCGGCCTCTCCGCCCACCTCTGGCAGCTGGAACAGCCCGCCGCGGCCGTCGCCAACGAGTACTTCGTCGCCGCGATCAACCGCGTCGGCCAGGAGGAGTACGGCGACAACGACTTCTACGGCACCAGCTACTTCGTTGACCCGCGCGGCCAGTTCGTCGGCGAGACGGCCGGTGACAAGCAGGAGGAACTCCTGGTCCGGGACCTGGACCTCGGCCTCATCGAGGAAGTCCGCCACCAGTGGGCGTTCTACCGAGACCGCCGCCCCGACGCGTACGAAGGACTGGTTCAGCCGTGACCGACCTGTACTCCCGCCACCGGGCCGTCCTGCCCGAGTGGCTCGCGCTCTACTACCAGGACCCCATCGAGCTCACCCACGGCGAGGGCCGCCACGTCTTCGACTCCCAGGGGCGCAAGTACCTGGACTTCTTCGGCGGCATCCTCACCACGATGACCGCGCACGCACTGCCCGAGGTCACCAAGGCGGTCTCCGAACAGGCGGCCCGACTGGTCCACTCCTCGACCCTCTACCTCAACCGCCCCATGGTCGACCTGGCGGAGCGGGTCGCCCACCTCTCCGGCATCCCCGACGCCCGCGTCTTCTTCACCACCTCGGGCACGGAGGCCAACGACACCGCGCTGATGCTGGCGACGACGTACCGCCGCTCGAACCAGATCCTGGCGATGCGCAACAGCTACCACGGCCGCTCCTTCTCCACGGTGGCCCTCACCGGCAACCGCAACTGGTCCCCGACCAGCCTCTCCCCGCTCCAGACCCTCTACGTGCACGGCGGCGTGCGGTTCCGCGGCCCGTACGCGCACCTCTCCGACGCCCAGTTCATCGAGGCGTGCGTCGCCGACCTCGAAGACGTACTCGGGCAGACCAGGGGCCAGGTGGCCGCGCTCATCGCCGAGCCGGTGCAGGGCGTGGGCGGTTTCACCTCCCCGCCGGACGGCCTGTACGCGGCCTTCCGCGAAGTCCTCTCCCGGCACGGCATCCTGTGGATCGCCGACGAGGTGCAGACCGGCTGGGGGCGCACCGGCGACCACTTCTGGGGCTGGCAGGCGCACGCCGAGAACGGCCCGCCGGACATCCTGACCTTCGCCAAGGGCATCGGCAACGGCATGTCGATCGGCGGCGTCGTCGCCCGCGCCGACGTCATGAACTGCCTCGACTCCGGCTCCATCTCCACCTTCGGCGGCTCCCCGGTCACCATGGCCGCCGGCCTCGCCAACCTCTCGTACCTCCTCGAACACGACCTCCAGGGCAATGCCCGCCGGGTCGGCGGCCTCCTCCTGGAACGCCTGCGCGCGATCGCCGCCACCGTCCCCTGCGTACGGGAAGTACGCGGCCGCGGCCTCATGGCCGGCATCGAAATCGTCCGCCCCGGGACCGACCAGGCCTGGCCCGAAGCGGCCACCGCCGTCCAGGAGGCCGCCCGCGAAGGCGGCCTGCTCGTGGGCAAGGGCGGCGGCCACAACACGAGCGTGCTGCGCATCGCCCCGCCTCTCTCCCTGACGGTCGCGGAGGCGGAAGAAGGCGCCGCCGTCCTCGAACGAGCCCTGCACAGCGTCTGATCGGGAGGCCTCGACCCCATGAGCAGCACCACACGCACCCTGATCCGGGGCGGTCTCGTCATCACCGCATCCGACGAGACCCACGCCGACGTGCTCGTCGAGGGCGGCCGCGTCGTCGCCCTCGCCGCGCACGGCTCCAGCACCGCCGACGGCTGGACCGCCGACACGACGATCGAAGCATCGGGCAAGTACGTCATCCCGGGCGGCGTCGACGCCCACACGCACATGGAGATGCCCTTCGGCGGCACCTTCGCCGCCGACTCCTTCGAGTCCGGGACCAGGGCGGCCGCCTGGGGCGGCACCACCACCATCGTCGACTTCGCGATCCAGTCCCCGGGCCACAGCCTGCGCGAGGGCCTGGACGCGTGGCACGCGAAGGCCGACGGGAAGTGCGCGATCGACTACGCCTTCCACATGATCCTCTCCGACGTGAATCCGAAGACGCTGCGGGAGATGGACCGGCTGGTGGGGGAGGGCATTACGTCCTTCAAGCTCTTCATGGCCTATCCGGGCGTCTTCTACAGCGACGACGGCCAGATCCTGCGCGCCATGCAGCAGGCATCCGGCAACGGCGGAATGATCATGATGCACGCCGAGAACGGCATCGCGATCGACGTCCTCGTCGAGCAGGCGCTCGCCGGGGGGCGGACCGATCCGCGCGTCCACGGCGAGGTGCGCAAGGCGCTCCTGGAGTCGGAGGCGACGCACCGTGCCATTCAGCTCGCCCGGGTCGCCGGCGCTCCGCTGTACGTCGTGCACGTGTCGGCGCAGGAGGCCCTCGCGGAGATCGTGTCGGCCCGGGACAAGGGGCTGCCCGTCTTCGGCGAGACGTGTCCGCAGTACTTGTTCCTGTCCACCGACAACCTCGCCGAGCCGGACTTCGAGGGTGCGAAGTACGTCTGCTCGACGCCGCTGCGGCCGAAGGAGCACCAGGCGGCGCTCTGGCGGGGGTTGCGTACGAACGACCTTCAGGTGGTGTCCACGGACCACTGCCCGTTCTGCTTCTCGGGGCAGAAGGAGCTGGGCCGCGGGGACTTCTCGAAGATTCCCAACGGGCTGCCCGGGGTGGAGAACCGCATGGACCTCCTCCACCAGGCCGTCGTCGACGGACACATCAGCCGCCGTCGCTGGATCGAGATCGCGTGCGCGACGCCGGCCCGGATGTTCGGCCTGTACGGGCAGAAGGGCACGATCGCGCCGGGCGCGGACGCCGACATCGTCGTCTACGACCCCGCCGCCGAGCAGGTCGTCTCGGCGGCCACGCACCACATGGCCGTCGACTACTCGGCGTACGAGGGTCGGAGGATCACCGGGCGGGTGGAGACGGTGCTGTCCCGGGGCGAAGTGATCGTCGACCAGGGCGAGTTCAAGGGGCGGGCGGGGCACGGGGCGTACCTCGCCCGCTCGATCTCCCAGTACCTGAACTGAGCCTGCGGAGCGGCCTCCCCGTACCTGAACCGAGCCTACGGAGCGGCCCGGCGTACCGGAAGGGACGTCGGGCCGCGGACGATGACCTCGGGGGGACGCCAGTCCAGGACGTCGGCGTCGGTGTCAGCGCCGGCGTCGGTGTCCAGGCGGAGATCGGGTGCGGTGCGGGTCAGCTCCTCGATGGCCACCGTGAGCTGGATCCTGGCCAGCTGGGCGCCCAGACAGACGTGTGCGCCGTGGCCCAGGGTGAGGTGGCGGGCGGAAGCGCGCCGTACGGACAGCTGGTCGGGAGCGGTGTTGGCGTCGGGATCGAAGTTGGCGTGCAGCAGAGAGACCAGGACGGCTTCGCCCGCGCGCACCGTTGCCCCGGCGAGGTTCACGTCCTGCCTGGCCACGCGGGTGAAGCTGATGGGCACGACGGGCGCGTACCGCAGCAGTTCCTCCACGGCGCCCGGGACCGCCTCACGATGCCGGGTCAGGTACTGCCACTCCCGCGGGTTCTGGAGGAGAAGCAGGACCGAGAGGGCGAGCTGGCCCGTGGTGGTCTCGTAGCCCGCGTTGAGGAGGAGCTCGACCAGGGAGGTCAGTTCGGGCTCGCTCAGCGCGGCGCCGTCGTCCCGGGCCCGGACGAGGGCGCCGAGCAGATGGGGTCCCGGCGCGCGGCGCGCCTGGGCGACCAGCGCCGCGAAGTACCGGCGCAGCTCCCGCTGGGCGGCGGGGACGTCCGGTGGCCCACCGGCCTCCGGTGCGGCGAGGCCGAGGGCCCGGTCGGCGAGGGCGGTGAAGCGGCCGCGTTCCGCCGGGGGCACCCCGAGCACCCGGCAGATGGTGGCCGCTGCCAGCGGCATGGCGAACTCCCGCACCAGGTCGAAGCGTTCGCGTCCGGCGAGGAGGGCGCGGGCGTCGCTCCGGATGCCGTCCTCGTGGGCGGCGACTGCGGCCGGGGTGAACGCCCGGTTGACCAGCCGGCGCAGCCTGGTGTGGGCGGGCGCGTCGAGGCTGGTGAGCGCGTCGGGGTCGGGGCGCATCGGGTGTGCGGCGGGGGCGGTGGCGACGACCGCGGCCGCACGGCTGAACCGGTCGTCGGTCAGCACGGCGCGGCCGAGGCCGAAACGGGTGACGAGCCACAGCCGGTCCCCGGTGGGCGCCTGGATCCGCACCACATCGGGGAGCCCGCCGGACGACGGCAGGAACCCGGGGAGGGGGCCGGGCTGCGGACCGAGCTGCGGAGCGGGCTGGGCAGCGGGCTGAGGACCGGGCTGCGGGGTGGGCCGGGCACCGGGCTGGGGAGCGGGCTGCGGGGCGATTGGCGTGGGGGTGCCCGCGGTTTCGTTCGGCCGGGTGGGTGGCTGGCCGCCGGTTACGGTGCACACGTCACTTCACGTCCGGCTTCACGCCCACGACGAGGTGTTCCGGTCCGTCCAGGTGGCTGACCTTCACCTCCGTGAAGCCGGTTGCGCGCATCCATTCCCCGCACTCGGCACCGGTGTAGCCACGGCCGCCGACCGAGACCGTGGACACGTTGAGGCTGATCAGGAGGCCGGTGGTGCGCTCGCGCCGGTCGTCGTCGATGAGGGATTCGTAGATCAGCAGGCGACCGCCGGGCGGCAGCGCCTCGTACGCCTTGGCGATCAGCATCTTCTTGGTGTCCAGGTCCCAGTCGTGCAGGACGTGCCCCATCACGAGTACGTCGGCGGTCGGCAGTGGATCGGCGAAGAAGTCGCCGCCCGCGAAGCGCGCCCGGTCGGTCAGGCCGACCTGCTTGAGGTGGGCGTCGAACCCGCCGCCGACCACCGGAAGGTCGAAGCCGATGCCTTCCAAGTGCGGGTGACGGGACAGGACCTGGGCGAGCAGGGAGCCTTCGGCGCAGCCCACGTCGGCGACGGTGCGCGCCGACGACCAGTCGAACTTCTCGCCGACGGCCTGGTTGGCCCCCATGCTGTAGCCCGTCATCGCCCGCAGGAATCCGGACACCTGGTCCGGTGCCGCGTACGCCTCCCCGAAGGTGTCGTCCGCGGCGCGCGCCCCCACCAGCTTCGGGTCGCCCGCACCGCCGTGGTCCTCGGACACGGAGGCCGACAGGGCGGCCGAGAAGTCGATCCGGCCGCCGCTGCGCAGCGCTTCGGTCATGCCCGCCCAGCAGCCGAAGCCCGCGTTGAGGAAGGACAGGTAGCCGGAGATGTCGGTGGCGGGTTTACGGGGGTCGAGGTGGAGGTCGGCCACCGGCGCGTTGCGGTAGACGCCGTCGTCCCGAAGGAGGAGGCCGAGGGAGACCAGGGCGTCGAGGAGGTCCGCGGCGCCGCGGCCCGCGATGCCGAGCCGTTCGCACAACTCGGCGCAGGTGGAAGGGGTGTGGGCCAGCTCGGAGAAGATCCCGAGTTCCACCGCGCTCAGCAGGGCCTTGGACTTCCAGAAGGCGACGGCGACATCGATGATGGCGTGCGGGGAATCGACTCCGGCGGCCGGTTCGGTCCGGGCGGTCATCTGGGCAGGCGTCTGATGGGCAGGCGTCTGGTGGGTGGGCGTCTGGGCAGGCGTCTGGGCGGTCATGCGGGGTTCTCCGTTCCGGTGGCGGTGCTTGCGGGGGCCAGTCCGAGGTCCCGGTACACGGCGTCACCGATCGTGATCATCCGTTCCTGGTGCTCTTCCTGCCATGTCTTGCCGTTGAGGTGCAGGGCGACCACGAGCCCCGCGTCCGGGTCGGCGAACACCGCCGAGGTCCACAGTCCGTAGTGGCCGAACGTGCGCGGCGACGCGTACCGGCTGAAGGCCGTGCACTCCTCGCCCAGGTGCCGGGACTCGATGCGGAAGCCGAGCCCCCAGTCGGCGTTGCCGAACGGGTCGACCAGGCCGACCCGGTGGTGCGCGGTGAGCGCCATGACGGTTTGCGGCCGCAGGATCCGCCCGTGCCTGCCCTGCCCTCCGGCGTTCAACGCCTCGAAGAACAGGGCGAGATCGGACACCGGGCCGCGGACGTTGAGCCCGGGGATGGGCCGGGTGCAGGCTGCTTCGGTGGCGTACCAGTGGGTGGGCTGTACGGGCAGACCGCCGCCGGTGACGTGGATCAGCGGCAGCCGGTCCGCGTGCGCGCGGTACTCCTCGGGCGTGAGGACGATGCGGGTGTCGGTCATGCCGCAGGGCGCGAGGATCTCCTCGGTGAGGTAGCGCTCGTAGTCCCGGCCGTCCACAGCCCGTACGACCTCCGAGATCAGGAACCACGCCCACCACGGCGCGTAGTTGATGCGCGCTCCCGGCAGGGGGGAGGCGGGCACGGTCATCGTGTGCAGCTGCGCGCGGCGCTGTGCCACGGGCGCGGCCATGATGCCGTGCAACGGGTCCAGACCCATGGGGACGGCGGAGGTGTGGGTGAGGAGCTGGCGGAGGGTGACGTGCTCGCGGCCCTCGCCGGCGTACCAGGGGAGGTGGGTCACGACCCGGTCGTCCGGATCGAGCAGGCCCCGCTCCCACAGTTGGCCGACGGCCACCGCGCCGAGGGTCTTGGCGCAGCAGTACCAGATGGGCAGCGAGCGGCGGGTGAAGGGCACCCCGGGACGGCACGTGCCGAGCGCCGCCGAGACGGCGGTGCCGGTGGGCGCGTGCGAGACGTAGAGCTGGGCGCCGGGGGAGGAGCGGTCGAGTTCGGCGCGGAGGGCGGCCATGGTGCGCGGCAGCGTGTCGGCGGCCGCGCGTGCCGCCTCCGTCTCCGCTGCTGCCTCCGCTTCTGCTTCCGGCACGTTGAGCGGCGCGGCCGGGACGGGTGCGCCGGCCGCTACGGCCCCGCCCCGCTCTCCCTCGCCCCAGGCATCCGTGGACGGCGGGGCGTCGGCGGTCAGTGCACGCAGCCTCGCCACCGCCCCCGAAGGGTCCTGCTGCAACAGCCGGTCCAGGAAGAAGATGAACAGGAATACGCCCTCCAGGCGCAGCCCCCCGTCCTCGAAGAGCCGCACGCGCTGCTCGGGGTCGCCGAACAGCAGTGTCAGCGCGTCCTCGTGACTGAGCGTCAGGACGAGGGTGGGCCGCTGCTCCCAGGTTCCGGTACGGAACGACAGGGCGCCGTCCGTCAGGTCCGCGAGGACGAGGACCTGTCGGGGGGCGTCCGCCGTCGGATCGGTCAGGTTCAAGCCGACCCGCAGGGCGGTGTCCTCGTCGGGGCGGTGTGCGGCCGCGATCCGCTCGGCCTCGCGCAGCCAGGGGGCCGAGAACAACGGGTGGGCGGCGGGCGCGGTGGCGCCTCGCCCGTGCGGGGCTGTGCCGGTGCCACCCGCCGGGCTCCCCTGGCCGCGCACGGCGGTGCCCTTCATCGCGTGACCCTGGCGACGGTGTAGCGGACCTTGTTCGTGCTGGTCAGGCTGCCGTCGGGGGCCTGGAGCCGGGCGAGTTCGGCGTTGACGGCGGCGGTGGCCGCGGCCATGTCCTCCTCGTGCACGCTCTCCCAGAACTGCCGTCCCGCCGTCGACCACACCCACTCCCACCACTGGTGCGGGCCGCGGAAACGGGTGACGCAGTCGGCTTCCACGGTGTCCACGACCGCGAAGCCCACCTCGGTCAGCGCGGCGTGCAGGGCGTCGGTCGACACGAAGGGGCTGTCCTCCGGGAGGCGGTGGGAGGAGACGCCGCCGAAGGGGGCGCTCGCGGCGAACACCGGATTCCAGCGCTCGTCCTGGCGTCCCCACCACGACAGTGCCAACCGTCCTTCGGCTCCCAGGAGTTGGCGGTAGCGGGCGGCAGCGGCCTTCGGGTCGGGGAAGAAGAACATCGAGATCCCGGCGAGCACCGCGTCGAGGGATCCTGACTCGGGCGGCCAGGGACCCCAGTAGCCACAGTCGGAGCCGAAGGCCTCGGCAGTGTCGGCGTACATGCCGGCCCCGGTGGCCCCGGTGGCCCCGGTGGCCCCGGTAGTTCCGGCAGCCCCGGTGGCCCCGGCGGCCCCGGCGGGTTCGAGCGACAGGTTGGTGAGCTCGGCGTCGGCGACCAGCGCGCGGGCGTTGGTGAGGCCTTCCTCGGCGATGGCCGCCCGCGCCCGTCGCACCATGCCCGCCGACAGGTCGACGCCGGTGACCGCCCCGCGGGGCCCGGCCGCGCGGGCCGCGGCGAGCAGGACGCTGCCGGTGCCGCACCCCACGTCCAGGACCCGTTCGCCCGCGCGGATGCCCGCGTGCTCCACCAGGTCCCTTCCCATCGGTGCGAAGTGGGAGACGCCGACGCGTTCGTACGTGGGGGCGCTGCGGTCGAAGAGGGCGGCCAGGGCCGCCTTCCGCTCCTGGACGGGAGCGTGCTCGCCGGGCGCGTGGTGCAGGGTCTCGCTCATGGGGTCCTCTCCTGGTGGTGTGCCGGTGTGCCCGCGCCGTCGTCGACCCGGACGGTGCGCCCGGTTCGGGCCGCGGTGTACACGGCGTGCACCGCGGCCACGGCCCGGCGGCCCGCGGTGCCGTCGACGGCCGGGGCGCGGCCGTCGCGTACCGCGTCGCAGAAGTCGGCGAACTGGTCGCGGTGGGGCTCGTAGAGGAGCCCCGCGCGGTCGCGTTCCTGCTCGGGACCGGGACGCGGGAGCCGCTCGGCGGACTGGTCGCCCGCGCCGTACGCCCCGTACGCGGCGCCCCGTTCGCCCTCGCGGGCCGCGTGGAAGTAGGCCAGCTCGTCGTTGTCGATGACGGCCGAGCCGCGGTCGCCGTTGACCGCGACCCGGGTGACGCGCCCGGGATAGGCGGCGGTGGTGGCGAGCAGCGCGCCGAGCGCGCCGCCCGCGAACTCCAGGCTGGCGGTGGCCACGTCCTCCACCTCGATGCCGTCGTGGGCGAGCCGCCCCGTGTGGGCGGCGGCCCGCACCACGGGGCCGACCAGCCACTGGGCGAGGTCGACCGCGTGCACGGCCTGGTTCATCAGGGCGCCGCCGCCGTCCAGGGCGCGGGTGCCGCGCCAGTTCCCCGAGGCGTAGTAGTCGGCCGCCCGCCACAGGGGGACCTCGATCAACACGGAGGTGATACGGCCCAGTTCACCACGGTCGACGGCGCTCTTCACGGCCAGGGCCGCCGGGTCGAAGCGGTGCTGGGAGACCACTCCGAGGGTGCGGCCGGCTTCCGCGGCGGCGGCGATCAGCCGGTCGGCGGCCTCCGGAGTGACCTCGACGGGCTTTTCGACCAGTACGTGTTTGCCCGCCCGGAGGGCCGCGCAGCCGATGTCGGCGTGGGTGCCGCTGGGGGTGCACACGACGACGGCGTCGATGTCGGGGCGGGCGAGGAGTTCGGGCACGGTCAGCGCGTCACGGTCCAGCTCGGCGCCGAGCGCCTTCGCCCGCGCCAGGTTCTGACCGGCGACGGCGACCAGCCGGGCCCGCTCGCGCAGTGGGCCGTCGGGCCGGGTGAGCAGCCGGCCGGTGAATCCGCCGACGGAGCCGCAGCCGAGGATGCCGAAGCGTACGGCGTCCGTCATCGCTTCCCTCCTCAACTCGCCACCGGGGCAATGGCGTTGCCCAGGTAGTTGGGGAGCTCGGTGAGCCGCTGCTGCTGCGCGTCGAGGTCGGTGGGGTACGCGGCGCGGTAGCGGCGGGTGACCTCCTGGACCTCGCGCCAGGTGGTGGGCAGGGAGCCGCCGTTGTACTGGGGGGCGAGCTCGTCGTACAGGGTGGTGCCCGGCCGCAGGAAGAGCTGGTTGATGCCGAACCAGGCGGGCAGCCCGGCGGCCCAGTCGACCAGGCGCCCGGAGCTGCACGCCTGGTCGTCCGGCAGACCGAGCAGGACGAACGCGAACGGCACGATGCCGGCGTCGCGCAGCTTGTGGACGGCCTCGGTGATCTGCTTCTCGCTGACCCGCTTGTGGACGCCGGTGTCGGCGATGGCGGGCGACTCGGCGCCCAGCCACATGCCCTGGCAGCCCGCGCGCGCCCAGGCGCAGACGTCGTTCTTGAGGACGACCTCGGCGCGGGTCTGGCCGAACCAGCCGACCCCGCGGCCCTCCAGGCGGGAGCAGAGGTCGCTGTAGAAGGCCCGGTTGATGCCGAAGACGTAGTCGAGGAAGAAGATGGAATTCAGGCCCGCCGCCTGCTGGGCCGCCACCTCGTCGACCACCCGGTCGAGCGGCTGCCTGCGCATGCGGGTGCCGAACGGCAGATGGCAGAAGGTGCAGCCGTAGGTGCAGCCACGGGCGGCGAGGACCATGCCGCACGGTCCCGGCAGGGGAAGGCCGTCGTTGATGACCTCGGCGGTGTAGCGGGCGGTGGGCACCAAGTCGTAGGCGGGGAAGGCCATTTCTTCGAGGGACAGGTTGGGGAACGGCCGGGGGCGGGGCTCGGGCGAGTCGAGCAGGTTGTGCGGGGTCGCGGTGTCGGAGAGGACCGGGGTGCGGGCCCCGGCGAGGAGGCTGCGGACCGCGCCGACGGTGGCCGAGTCCGTCTCGCCCGGGGCGATGTGGTCGACGCCGAGCTCCGCGCGGGTGGAGTCGGGCAGGTTGGTGCCGTGCGGGCCGACCGCGACGGTGCGGGCGGAGGGGAACAGGGCCGTGGCCCGCTCGACGGCGGCGCGCACCGGGCCGAGTTCCAGCGGGTAGCACTGGGCACGGTCGGCGATCGCCGTGTAGAAGACGAGGTGGTCGAACTCGTCGCCGTCGGGGGTGTCCTGGAGGCGCTGGTCCCAGATGGCGACGGTGTGGCCCTCGGCGCGCAGCTGGCCCGCGGCCGTCACGGCGTCCAGGGGAAGCTGGATGAAGTACTGGTCGAATTTGTTGCTGGGGATGACGAGGCAGATCCGGCTCATGGACGCTTCACTCTCATCAGGAAATAGCGGCAGGGGAAAAGGAAGGCTTGACGTGGTCGCGTGGTCGCGTGGTCGGGAAAAGAGGCTCAGGTGGGCAGGGCGGCGGACGTCCGGCCGCCGGAAGGCGTCGTCCAGGGGGTGCGGGCGTCGTGGGCCACGCGGGCGAGCCGGCCGATGCGGTCCAGGGGCCGCAGGTCGAGTGCGGGGCGGCCCGCGGGGCCGAGGAGGGCCGCGATGGAGGCCCGCAGCGCGTTGTCCATCGGGGAGTCGGGAATCAGCCACTCGCGGTAGCCACGGGGGCCGTCCATGGTCAGACGGTGGGTGTTGCGGGGCAACGGGGTGCCGCCCGGCAGGAAGACGGGGTCCAGCTCCAGGGTGAACTCCACGGGTCCCGCCTCGACCCGGGCGAGCCGCAGCCTGCTGTCGGTGGCCGGTCCCGGCCGCCGGGCCCACTGGGGGGCGAGGGCGCCCCGCGGGGCGTCGGGGCCGACGATGGTCGAGTACAGCTCGACCTCGACAGGGCCGCCTTCGTCGGCCCCGACCCCGACGGTGGTCAGGTCGTGCGCGGCGGTACTGGACAGTTCGGGGTCGGGCGCGATGCGCAGCGTGTCGTGGGCGGGGTCGGACTGGAGATAGCGGTGGAAGGCCGGGGCGGGCAGCAGGCCGCCCAGCACGGCGAGCATGTGCAGCCATTCGTAGCCGAAGACGCCGTAGTCGAGGTCGACGAAGCGCCCGGCGGCGATGTCCTCGCGCCGGTCCTTGCTGAAGGCGACCCGGACGGCCGTCACCGGGTGGCGCGGTGCGAACTCGGCGTGCACGGCCTGGAGCATCGCGGGGGCCTTGGCGTGCGCGTACTGGTTCATCACCACGAGCCGGGCACGGTCGTACGCACCGAGCAGAGCGGTGAGTTCGGGGCCCTCCCAGGACCGGCAGGCGGGCTTCTCCACCAGGATGCGGGCATCGGGGTCGCGGGCGAGGACGGCCGCCACGGCCCCGATGTGGGCGGCGGTCGGGGTGCACACCGACCAGATGTCCACCCGCAGGTCGGCGGGCAGCTCTTCGACGGTGGCGGCGCCGGGGCAGGAGGGGGCGAGCGCGCCGCGGGTGCGGGCGTCGGGATCGACCACGGAGACGGACATGCCCATGGCGGCCAGAAGCCGGTGGTGCAGCCGGCCGGCCACGCCGTATCCGATGACGCACACGTGCGGCCTACCGGACATGGGCGTCCTCACCGGGTGCGGTGCTGCCGAAAACTCCGGTGCCGAGCGGTGCCGTCTCCGCGCACAGGTACGCGCTGTAGTAGGCGTCGAAGAGCCCGGCCTCGTCGATGATCCGGTCCACCGGCTCCAGATGGACGCCCGGCGGGAAGCTGTCCGGGTCGCGGCAGAGGGCGAGGGCGGCGAGCAGGGTGCCGGCGCGGTAGGCGTCGTATCCGCGGTTGGCGATGCCCTCGTACTCGAAGAGGTTCAGCGAGCGGCCGTCGCCGAGGACGGTGACGGTGGTCGCGTGCGGCAGGCGGTAGCGCACTCCCACGTGGGGGATGGGCTGTGCGCGGGCGCCGGGGTAGCCCTCGGTCAGGACGCTGAAGTCCTTGGTGGCGAACCCGGCGAGCAGGACGCCGTCCGGCAGCAGCGGGACGTCCTCGGCGGTGAGGGCGGTGCCGCCGCTGCTGCCGAGGACGAGGAACGGGCGGTGGTGGGCGAGCGCCCCGGCGACCGTGCGGTGGGTGTCGAAGCCGTCCTCGGCCGCGGTGATCAGCGCGAGGATGTCGGAGTCCACCACGGCGACGCGGCAGCCGAGGGCGCGCAGGGAGCGTGCGGCCCGAGCCCCCAGGGTGCCGTAGCCGATGAGGAGGACGTGCCGTCCGATGAACTTCTGGCCCGGTACGATCGCCCGCAGCCTGCGGACGCAGGAGTCGGCGATCTCGTTGTAGCCCAGCCTCGACTTCAGCTGGGAGCGGGCCATGTTCAGTACGGGGATGGCGAGGCGGCCGGGTGCGGCGGCGACGCGTTTGAGTCCGCTGACGGTCAGCTCGATGGCGGCGTCGACGTGTTCGCCGCCCCGGCCGTTCGCACCGGCACGGCCCTGCTCGCCCTCCGCGCCGTACCCCTGCGCCAGCAGCCCCCCGTCATCGATGACGAGCACCTTGCGCCCGGCGGCGTGTGCCCGCCGGACGAACGCGGCGACCTGGGCGTCCACCGCCCGGGCGCGCGCCTGTTCGGCCGCCCCGGCGGTGCCGTTGATGACGGAGTTGTCCAGGACGTCGCTGGCGTAGCCGCGGTGCAGGAACCAGGAGTGCACCCGCTCCCGGTGCAGCGTGCGGTCGCCCTTGGACAGGGCGAAGATCCACTCCGGGTCCAGGCCCGCGCGCTCCATGGCGAGGAGGAAGCCGACGCTGTTCTCCACGTAGTGGTCGCGGAACACCAACGCCCAGCCGTCCAGGGCAGGTTCGGGCCTGGTGTACCGGTCGAGGAGCGGCATGCCCGCCACGATGGCGGCGGCCTCGGCCTCGGTGTAGCAGCGGGCCCGCCGCCCGATCGCCTCGGTCAGCTCGTCGAACAGGGCACGGGCCCGCTCCGTGACCCCGCCCGAGGCCAGCAGCAGGATGCGGCAGTGCGGCGGCCCCTCCAGCACGGGGTCCAGGGTGCCGGGTGGCTCGTCGGGCAGCGGACTGCTGCGGATGTCGAGGCGGGCGCCGTCGGCCAGGACGGTGTACCGGTCCGGTGCGTGCACCGTCAGCTCCGGTCGCGCGAGCGTCCCCCGGTGTCCGTCGACGACCCCGCGGACGACCGCGAGGAGGTCGGCGGGGTCGAGCGGGCCCTCCACCACCTCGTACGGGCCGGGGAACAGGGGGTCCGCCACCTCCCCTTCGGAGGCAGAGTGATGCGAAGCAACTTCAGATACCGACATATATCCACCCACGCCAGACGTGAATTCCTTGTGAGAACGGTCCTGTTGGGACGGCAACGGGTGCGGTGCCGCCCCGTAGGTGTTCCGTCCGCACCACCCTCCGCCGACCGCCCGGTTCCGGGCATCTGTCGGGCGACGGGGATCGCAGATGCCGGTCGACCGGCGAAGACGGCCAGTTCTGGCCGGATTAAAGCCGAACTGATCAGTCAATGCATCGGTAGACGGATGCGTACTGTTCAGACCGGTAACGCACGGACCATGGGGAAAGGAACGACACATGCTGGTCGGACGGGAACGCGAGGTGGGTGAGTTAGCGAGCATCCCCATCGACATCCGGCGAGGGGTGAGCGACGCGGTCGTGCTGCGCGGCCCCGCCGGGATCGGCAAGAGCGCACTCCTGGCGCACCTGGCACAGGAGGCCGAACCGGACGCCAGGGTGCTCTCGGCCGTCGGCGTGGAGAGCGAGGCCGAACTGCCCTTCGCCGCCCTCCACCAACTCCTGCGCCCCCTGCTCCCCCTCTCCGACCTCCTGCCACCGCCGCAGTCCGGCGCGCTGCGCTCGGCCTTCGGCATGGACACCGCGCCCGCCGACCGCTTCCTCGTCGCCCTGGCCGCGCTCACCCTCCTCTCCGAGGCGTCCCGCAAGGCCCCGCTGCTGCTGCTCGTGGACGACGCGCAATGGCTGGACTCCCCCTCCACCGAGGCGCTGCTGTTCGTGGCGCGACGGCTGGACGCCGAAGGGGTCGCCGTGGTCTTCGCCGTACGCGACGGCTCGGTGCCCTTCCCCGCCCCGGGCGTGCCCGAACTGCGCGTCGGCCCGCTGCCGGAGTGGGCCGCCCAGTCCCTGCTCGCACGGCTGCGGCCCGACGCCGCGCCACAGGTGCGCGAGCGGCTGCTGCGCGAGGCGGGCGGCAACCCGCTCGCCCTGGTCGAGCTGTCCGCCGCGCTCAGCCCGGAACAGCTCGGCGGCCTGGCCGCGCTGCCCGAGGAACTGCCGCTGACGGAACGGCTGCAGCGGCTGTTCCGCTTCCGCGCCACGGGCCTGCTCGCCGAGCCCGGCAACGCCCTGCTGCTCTGCGCCGCCGAGCACGAAGGCGACCTCGCGGTGATCCTGCGCGCCGCCCAGGACGCCGAACGCGCCATGGACGACCTGTCCGTCGCCACCTCCCTGGGCCTGACCACGCTCGACCAGGAACGGGTACGTTTCCGACACCCCCTGGCCCGCTCGGCCGTCTACCAGGGAGCGCCGCTCGCCGAGCGCCGCGCCGCCCACATCGCCCTGGCCCGGTCCCTCGGCGAGGGCGACGACCGGCGCGTCTGGCACCTGGCGGCCGCCGCGGTCGGCCCCGACGACGACGTCGCCGAGCTCCTCGCCGAGCTGGCCGGCCGGTGCCGGCGCTCCGGAGGCGTCACCACCGCAACCAAGGCGCTGCGCCGCGCCGCCGCCCTGTCCTCCACCCCGCACCGCCGGGCCCGGCATCTGATCGACGCCGCGGAGTGCGCCTGGACGGCCGCCGAGACCGCGCAGGCCGAGGCCCTGCTGAGGCAGGCGGAGCCGCTGGCGGACACACCCGCGCTGCGCGCCCGCCTCGTACGGGTGCGCGGCGCGATCACCCACGCCTCCAGCGACCCGGCCGTCGCCTGCCGCACGCTCCTCGAAGGCGCCCGCCTCGTCCAGGAGGACGACCCCCAACTCGCCCACGAGTCCCTGGTGATGGCGGCCCGCTCGGCGTGGGTGGCGGGCGACCCGGCGCGGCTCGTGGAGATCGCCGGGCTGCTGGAGCGCCTTCCGGCGGCCGAGACCGCGGGGCGCGACCGGTTCGCGGCGCACTTCCGCTATCTGGCCTCGCTCGGCGGCAGCCGCTGCGCGGCGGGCCGCGACCGCTCCGGAGCGCACATACCGGACACCTGGCTGTCCCCCGCCGACCCCAGGCCCTGGGTGTGGCCGCCGACGTACCTGCCCAATCTCCTCGACGCCACCGAACCGCTGCTCCAGGCACATCAGCGCGCGGTGGACACCCTGCGCCGCAACGACGCGATCGGTTCCCTGCCGATGTCCCTGGCGCCCCTCGTGGCGCTGCAACTCGTCACCGGACCCTGGCCGTCGGCCGCCGCCAACGGCGCCGAGGCACTCGCTCTCGCCCTGGAGACCGGCCAGCTGGGCGCCGCCTCCCACCTGCGGGCCATGCTGGCCTGGCTGGCCGCGGCCCAGGGCGACAGCGACCGCTGCCACGAACTGGCCCAGGAGTGCCTGGAGATCGCCACTCCCCGCCGGATCTCCTCCGCGGTGGCGCTCGCCCACGGGGCGCTCGGCCTGAACGCGCTGGCCGGGCGGCAGCTGGTCCGGGCCGTCCAGCTCCTCGGCGAGGTCTGTGAGCCGGGCGGCTCGGCGGAGCACTTCATGCTGTGCCGGGCCGTGCTGCCCGACTTCGTGGAGGCGTGCGTCCGGGCCGGGGAACCCGAGCGCGCCCGCCGGGTCCTGTCCCACTGGCGCAGCGGGATCCCCGAAGCGGACGACCCGTATCCGCGCGCGGCCCGGCTGCGCAGCCAGGCACTCCTCGCGCACGGCGACACGGCCGAGGAGCTGTTCCTGGACGCCCTCGCCGACCCCGGCCCCTCGGCCTTCGAGACGGGCCGTACCCACCTGCTGTACGGGGAGTGGCTGCGCCGCGACCGCCGGATCAAGCAGGCCTGTGAGCAACTCCACCAGGCAGAGGCGCAGTTGGACCGGGTGGGCGCGGTGCCGTGGGCGGAGCTCGCGCGCACCGAGCTGCGTGCGGCAGGTGACCGGGCCACGCAGGAGCCCGGGGCTTCCGCCGTGCCGCCGGGCGAGGGCGCCCGGCTGACCGCCCGTGAGCTCCAGGTGATCCGGCTCGCCGCGCAGGGGCTGCGCAACGGAGAGATCGCCGAACGCCTCTTCCTGAGCCCGCGCACCGTCGGCTACCACCTGTACAAGGCGTTCCCGAAGCTCGGCGTCACCTCCCGCACGCAGCTGCGCGCCAAGTGCTTCACCTGACCACCGCGAGCCCGCGGGCCGTGGCCGCCCCGGGCAGAGCCGGGTGGCCGGGGACCGCAGGGCCGGTTTTGGGGCTGGCGGTCATGTGGCGCCGGGCGTAGAGAGGAAGGTTCACCCAGGGAGGCCGTGATGGACAGGACCATCAGCAAGGGCACGTTCCGGGACGCGTTCAAGAACCAGGCCGTCGCGATCTCCGCGCTGCCGCCTGGCACGGGGCGGCGGCTTGCCCAGCAGGCCAACGCGACGGCGGGTCCTGCCGATGCCGCGCTGCGGACGAAGGCCGAGTTCAGCGCCCTGTACGACCTGCTGCTCGCCGAGCAGGGCGACACACCGGACACCCCGGCGGACGGCAGCCTCCTCCTGCGCGACGCGGCCGGGCGGCCCACCGCGGTCGGCCGGATCGTCGACGAACTCCTCGACTCGGCCGAGAACAAAACGGAGTTCTTCGCTCAGGACATGTATCAGGTCAAAGTCACCGGCTGGCCGCCCGGCGTCCTGACCGCCGACGAGGTCATGGAGGCGCCGCAGGGCGCCCGTCTGACCCTCGCGAGGAGCGGCACCCCGGACGACTCGCTGCTCGCGACACCGTCGTTCTCCATGGTCAACAGCGGCAACCTGACCGCCCACGCCCCCAAGCGCTCCTGGAAGATCGACTTCGAGGTCGGGGAGAGCGAGGACCGGCTCTACGGCATGGAGCGGATCAACCTCAAGGCGATGTACAACGACCCGTCGCAGATGCGCGAGGCCGTCGCCTGGCGGCTCCTGGAGCGCGCGGGCGTCCCGGCCGCCCAGCACACGTACGCCACCTTCTCGATCAACGACCGCTACATGGGCCTGTTCTCGGTCATCGAGCAGGTCGACAAGAAGTTCCTGAAGGACCACTTCGGCAAGAACGCCGAGGGCAACCTCTACAAGGCGTACTGCGGCGACGTCGGCTGCGCGACCCTGGAGCACCGCGCCACCGCGACCGGCGCCGACGGCGGCCGGCAGTACTTCACCGAGGGCAGCCTGGAGGACGTCCGTACGTACCGCCTGAAGACGAACGAGGAGAACCCCGTCACCAGCACCTACGACGACCTCGCCACTCTCGTCCGTACCGTCAACGGCGTGCGACTGGCGGGCGGTGAGGGCCGGTTCGCGACCGACGCCTTCCGCGACGCGGTCGAACAGGTCCTGAACGTGCCGGCCTTCCTGCGCTGGGCGGGCGCCAACGTCCTCCTGGGCAGCTGGGACAACTACTTCGCGACCCCGTCGAACTACTACCTCTACAACTCGGGCCGGCTCGGCGACCCGGGCGGCTTCATGGCCCGCCCGTACTTCACGTTCATCCCGTGGGACTACGACAACAGCTCGGGCATCGACTACTTCTCGACGCCCTGGCAGTACACGGACCTGCTCGACTGGCCCGCCATGACCCGCAACTACTGCCGGATCACGCACGCCCCGCACGAGACGTCGCACCTGCCGCTGTTCACCAACCTGCTGCGGCACCACGACTTCTGCCAGTACTACCTCGACCACCTGGAGTACCTGCTGGACTCGGAGTTCGGCCCCGAGCGGGTCGCCGCGCTGCTCGGCGCCGAGGGCTCCGGACGGACCGACGGTCTGTGGCAGCTCATCTCGTCCGCCGCGTACGGCGAGTCCACGAGCCAGCACGGACAGCCCTTCACCGGGCGGCAGTTCACCAACGACGAGGTGTACCGCGCCGGGTACCGCCAGTGGGAGCTGAGCCGGGGCTCGCAGTTCACGTACGGGATCTTCCACTACACGCGCATGCGCTACGACCACGCACGCCAGCAGCTCGCCGAGCTGCGCAAGACCTATCCCAACGGCGCCAGCGGGGCGACGTTCCCGGGCGCGATGGAGGTACTGCCCTCATGACCGCAACCAAGAAGTCGGACAAGGCCCAGGCGAAGTCCGGTCCCGAGCCGAAGTCCGGTTCCGCGAAGTCCGCTTCCGCGAAGTCCAGTTCCGCGAAGTCCAGGTCCAAGTCCGAGCTTAAGTCCGGCTCCAGGTCCAGGACCAGGACCGAGTCCAAGTCCCGGGCCAAGTCCGGGGCCGAGGCCGTGCGCGAGCTGCGCCTGGTCAAGGAAGCCAAGATCCAGGACCTGATCGGCGACGGCGCGGGCACCCGCCTGGAGGCGAGCGGGGTCCTCTACCGCGACGGCGCCTTCCTGATCGTCTGCGACAACCTGCGCTCCCTCATCCGGGTCAGCAGCGAACTGTCGCCCAAGGCACCGGAGAACGGCGTCTTCGAGGCCAACGTGCCCAAGAAGTCCGGCAGTTCGGCGGCTGAGACGGCCGTGGGGTACGAGGACCTCGCCCACGACGCGCTGCACGACCACTACTTCATGCTGAGCGAGGCCGAACCGGTCAAGCCCAAGGGCTTCCGCGCCCGTGTGCACGAGTACGACGCGAAGGGCCGCTCCGTCGGATCGACGCACCTGGACTTCGACCTGGCGGACGCCAACAAGGGCATGGAAGGCCTGGAGTGGGTGGAGCGCTCGGGCACGGAACACCTCCTCGCCCTCTGTGAGGGCAACCGGTGCGAGGGCGGCAAGAAGGGCAGGACGCCGGGCGGCGGCCGGATCCAGGTCTTCCGGCGCGACGGCAAGGGCTGGGCCCACACGGACACGATCCGGCTGCCCCAGTCGCTGCCCTTCGAGGACTACAGCAGCGTGTCCGTGCGCGACGGACGGATCGCCGTCCTGTCGCAGGCGTCGTCCGCGCTGTGGGTGGGCCGCATCTCGGCCAAGAAGTGGGAGGTCGACGAGGGCACGGTCCACCGCCTCCCCACGGACGGCAAGGGGCGCACGGTCTACGGGAACGCGGAGGGCGTGTCCTGGGTCTCGGCCGACCACGTGGTGATCGTGTCCGACCGCGCGAAGAAGGGCACGGGGGAGCGACTGCGCGCGAAGGACCAGTCGATCCACCTGTTCCTGATCCCGAGCGACAACAGCTGAGCCGGTCGCCCGCCTCCCGGCCGCGTACGTGACCGGGAGGCGGGTCGTCACCGTGACGAAGGGGTCCGGCCGGCAGCGGTTCGCGGGGGTGGGGTCAGCTCGATCAGGAAGTCCTGGTCGGTGGCGCCCGAGCAGCGGCCCTGGACGACTTCCGCTCCGTCCTCGGTGTCCTGGTGGCGCAGCCCCAGACAGCGGCCGGTGACGACCGGGCGGATACGGAAGCGGTCTCGGGCAGGCGGGCCGAAGGGCTCGATCCGGAACTGTTGGGTCCGGTCGTCGTCGGCGCAGTCGTCGCGGGGTTCGAGCAGATCGCGGCCAGGACCGTTCGGCAGGACGGTGAGGCAGCCGATGCCGTACTTCGGGTGATGCCACTGGATCTGTACGAGGTCCTTGCCCAGCGGTTCGAGGAACATCTGCGGCAGAGCGGCTTCCGTACAGGGGCGTTGGGCGGCGACGGCGGTCTCGTACCGGCCGGTGCGGTCCTTGCCCTCGGAGAGGCACAGCCCGGGTGTGCGAGCGGGGTGGATCTGTGCCCAGCTGCCCACGGCCAGCATGCGGAGCCCGGTCACCGGCATCGCGGGCAGGGCGGCCGGCGTGGACGGTTCGTGGAGCAGGCTGCTGACGCCGAGTGTGCCCGCGAGCCCGATGCCCGCGGCGGCGAGCAGGCCGGCCGCCCGGCGCCACCGGAGGGTGCGTACGGGGGCAGGCGCACCGGGGGGTGGAGCGACGGGACCGTCGTCGTCGGTCTCATCACTGGTTGACGCGGATGCGGACGCGGATTCGGACGCGGACGCGGCGGTGGATGTGGGTGGGGCGGTGGCGATGCGGCGGCGTACCTCAAGCCACTCGCGTACTTCTTCGTGCCCCAGGCCGCACGCGCGGGTGAAGGCGTCGACGAATTGCTCGCGGGGCAGGGTGACGCGGCCGAGAGTGGTCGCGATCGTGCTGGACGGGAGCGTGTCGGCGTGCGCGGTGGCCTTGCCCTCGATCTGGCGGTAGGTCAGCCCGGACCAGAGCCGCAGTGCGCGCAGGGCCGCAGTGAACTCGGCAGGAGTCCGGGCCTGTGCGGGCTGTGGTGATTCCTCCGGTGGCTCGGCACAGCCATCTCCCTTCTGACCCATTACTTCAGCATGGCCCCGGAGACGGTGACTGGTCAGCGCCGAATCCGGCCTTGTTCGAGTGCGGTCGGAACGCGGTGAGCACTGTTCCGAACAGATACGAACGCCGAATCTCCTTGTCGGCCCTGTGGATGTGCGGACATCGTCGGCACCGGTCGGCTTCGGTTCTTGCCCGGCCACTGGCGCATTCGTCCGGCACTTCGTCCGGTCTTCGTCCGACACACCGATCATGAAGGAGCATCATGCGTACTCGTACATGGTTCGCCGGTCTCGCGGCGGGAGCCGCTCTGCTGGCCGCCGGTCCGGTCGCCGCCGCACAGGCGGCCCCCGCGCCCTCCTGGACCAGCACGGCATCGGCCGTCGCGGTGGACGGTCTCGCGGCCGACGCGGCGGCGCCCCGCAAGTACACCGACGTGGGTACTTACCGCACCAAGAGCGCATGCGAAGCGGACGGGCGGGCTTCGGTCTACTCCGACTGGTACTGCAAGAAGAGCAGCACCACCAGCAACTACCACCTCTGGGTGAACCTGGACTCGTAGGTCCCGCGCCCCGGTGGAGGGGCGTGGGGGACTGCGCGCCCGGTCAGTGGCGGCGCGCAGTCCCCCGTCCGCGCCTTGCGCGGAACGGCCGGCTCAGCCCTGGGCGGAGCGGCGCCGACGCGAGGCCACGAGCAGGCCCGTGCCTGCGGCAAGCGCGACCGCGGTGCCGCCCGCGGCCCACGGCAGCGCGGAACCGGCGCCGGTCGTGGCGAGGGACGTGTCGTCGGCGGCGGATGCCGGGGAGTTCTTGTCGGCGGCGGTCACCGGCTTGCCGGCCGTGTCGCCGGTGCCGGAGACGGCGCCCCGGTCGCCGCCCTCGGACGCGTCGGGCGCGGGCTTGCCCTTGTCGTCGGCAGTGCCGGTGCCGGTGCCGGCGCCGGTGCCCTTGTCAGCGTCCTTGTCGGCCTCCTTGGAGGTGTCGGGCGCGGGCTTGTCCTTGCCTGCGTCCTTGCCCGTGTCCTTCGAGCCGTCCTTGTCCTTCGAGCCCGCGGCATCGGCCTCGTCCTGCTTGCGGGCCTCGTGCTGGCCCTTGTCGAGGAACGCCTGGACGTCTTCGGGCGTCCCCATGAGGGCCTTCTTGCCGGCCTCCTTCACACGGGGGCCACCCACACTCATGAGCTGGCCGACCCGCACCCGGTTGTCGACGATGCGGGCTTCGTGCTGGCCCTTGTCGAGGAAGGCCTGGACGTCCTCGGGCGTACCCATGAGCGCCTTCTTGGCGGCCTCCTTCACACCGGGCCCCCCGACGCTGGTGATCTGGACGGCCCGCACCCGGTTGTCGACGATGCGGGCCTGGTGCTGGCCCACTTCCAGGAACTTCCGCATGGCGGCCGGACCCTCGTCGATCGCCTGGCTCCCCGCCTCCTTCAGCCCCCGCCCCGCGTCCTTGGCCGCCATCAGCCGCAGGATCTCGATCCGGTCGCTCTCCTCCTGCTGCGCGGGGGTCTTCGACCCGGCGTCCGGTGCGGAGACGGCAGACGACTTGGCGTCAGCGGCGTGCACCGGAGAGGCGAACAGGACGGCAGGCGCAATGGCCGCGGACGCAACAAGCGTTGATATACGCGTGAACTTCATGTGATTCCCCCACTTGCTCATGAAAACCAGAAATAGTCGCCCACATGCTACGTCGCCCTTCACATTCCCTTTACTTGGGCCCCGAGGAGTTGTGAGTGGTGTGGGCGGGGAGTGTCCTGTCGTCCCCCGGCTTGCCGTGGTCCACAGCCCGGCGGCTAGTTTGGGGAAGGAACCAGGTATGCAGGCCCGTGGTGTCAGAGGCGCACGGGGGACGGAAGGTCGGGAAGAGTGTCGCTGCGCGGAGGGGACCCAGCCGAGATCGGCGGCTATCCGCTGGAGGCACGGCTCGGCTCGGGCGGCATGGGCACCGTCTTTCTGGCCCGTACGGACTCGGGGCGCCCCGTCGCGATCAAACTGATCCACCAGCAGTTCGCGGGGGACGACGAGTTCCGCATCCGCTTCCGGCAGGAGGTGGCGGCGGCCCGGCGGGTGAGCGGCGCGTTCACCGCTGCCGTGGTCGACGCGGCCCCGGACGCCGAGCAGCCGTGGATGGCGACGACCTATATCGAGGGGCACACGCTCGCCCAGCACATCGCGGCGAAGGGCCCGCTGACCGGCACGGAACTCCGTACGCTCGCCATCGGCCTGACGGAGGCGCTGCGCGACATCCACCGGGCGGGCGTCATCCACCGTGACCTCAAGCCCTCGAACGTCGTGCTCTCGCCCGAGGGTCCGCGCGTCATCGACTTCGGCATCTCGCGCGCGGCGGACCAGCAGACGCTGACGATGACGGGGCGGGTCATCGGCACGCCGCCCTTCATGTCGCCCGAGCAGCTGCAGGCGCCGCGTGGTGTGGGGCCGCGGTCGGACGTCTTCTCGCTGGGGACCCTGCTGGTCTACGCGGCGACCGGGCAGGGGCCCTTCGACGCGGACAGCCCGTACATGACGGCGTATCAGGTGGTGCACGAGCCGCCGACGCTGGATTCCGTACCGGCGGCCCTGCGGGCGGTCGTCGAGCCGTGCCTGGAGAAGGAGCCCGAGGGGCGCCCGTCGGCGGACGAGCTCCTCGTACTGCTGCGGGACCTGCCGGCCGACCTCGGCGGGATCGAGGGGGACCGGGCCGCCCCGGGCCGCACCCGGGACACGCACACCCAGCATCACCTCGACACACCGGCCACTCCGCCGCCGTTCACCCCGGCCGCCGCCCTGGCCACCGGCCCGGTCACCGTCCCGGTCACCGCCCCGGCCGGTCCCGATGCGGGAAGCACCAGCACTCCCGACGGCCGCCGTCCGCGCCGCCGGTGGCGTTCCGTGCTGGCGGCCGCGGTCGCCGTGGCGGCGATCGGCGGCGGGATCGCCGCGGTGACGGCCGGCGGCTGGGGCGGGCCGGGCAGCGGCTCGGAAGGGAGCGGCGGCGGGGACGGGGGAAACAGCGTCGCCGTCTCGGGTGCCGCACTTCCGGACGGCTTCGGGCCGTGGCGCAAGACCGTACCGGGCGGCCGCGAGGACATCCCCGACGAGCTGCGCTGCGTCGCGCGCGACGACGCGCTGTTCTGCGGGGGCGGCGGAGTCGTCGCGACCCGGATCAGGGCCTCCGACGGTTCGCGGGTGTGGACGGCGAAGAGTCCGGGCGTCCCCGTCCAGGGCATGC
The DNA here is from genome assembly GCF_044333135.1 of Streptomyces sp. NPDC021093. Taxonomy (NCBI): domain Bacteria; kingdom Bacillati; phylum Actinomycetota; class Actinomycetes; order Kitasatosporales; family Streptomycetaceae; genus Streptomyces; species Streptomyces sp. NPDC021093. The sequence goes on from NZ_JBIRQJ010000002.1 coordinate 656,562, forward strand.
ACCTGGTGGGCGCCACCGCCGACACGGTGCTCGGTTACCGCTTCGCCGGCCAGGACACCCCGCAGGGTCCTGCCGGTGAGGTGGTGGCCGTCGACGCGGACAAGGGCCGGGAGCTGTGGTCCGTGCCGTCCGGCGCCCAGTCCAAGGCCGTCACGGGGCGGTCGTTGGACGCCGTGGTGGTCGGCTCCGCCGTCGTGACGGTCGACGCGTCGAACTCCCGTTTCGAGGCCCGGGACGCGCACAGCGGCAAGGTTGCCTGGAGGACGCCGTTCCCCGCAGCGGCGCAGTGCGCTCCCGTTCCGGCGGGCGCGAAGCTCTACGCGATGTGCGCGCCGCGCGCGGAGGTGGACGAACTGGAGGTGCGCCACCCCGCCCTGTACACGGTCGACCGCGCCTCGGGGGCACTGGGCAGGCCCCTCGTGGTCAAGGGGCCCGCCGTGCCGATGGGCGTCGCCGACGGCAGGCTCGTACTCCTTCAGGAGCACAGGGACGGACCGGCGCTGGCCGGTTACGACGGGGTGGCCCGGGTCGACCCGGCGGCCAGGAAGGTCTCGTACGCGCGGCTGCCGAAGACGTACGCGGGGACGCCCGGCATGGCAGGCGGCACCGTCTACGTGAGCGGGCAGACCGGTCTCGTCACCGCGCTCGACCCCGCGACCGGCCGGAAGAAGTGGTCGCGGCAGACGAGCGTGGAGGGGGCGTCGGGTCCCGTGGCGGGCGTCGGGACGCTGTACTTCAGCTCGGCCAGCGGCCGGGTGGTCGCGCTGTCGCCGCGCGACGGCGCACCCTTGTGGACGACGGACCCGCAGGCCGAGGGCCTGACGGGGGAGCAGGGCGCGAGCCCGCGGGCAACTGTCGCCGGGCGCGCGCTGGTCGTGGCCGCGGCCAAGAACACGCTCTTCGCCTTCGACACGCAGCACCCGCCGAACTCGGGCTGACTGCGGCGGCGCCCCGGGCGGAGGCGGCTCGGCGGACCACCTGGGGGAGCGGAGCCGGGCAGCCCTACAATCTCAGCGTTCCGGCTGAACCACCGTCGCAGGAAGTAACCGCCTTGCTCAAAGCACGCATAGCCACCGTCCTCGGTGGCGTCGCCGCCGCGACCCTGTTCACGATCAGCAGCGCATCGGCCGTCATCTTCTCGGTCGAGAAGGCCGACGACGCGCCGTGGGACGCGAGTGTTCCGTCTGCGATGAAGTGCGTCTCCAACTCCGTGGGGAAGGCCTGCTACCGCAGGACCGGGGACTGGTTCGAGATCGTCGACCACAAGGAGGACGGGCGCTCGGCCCTCGTCGCCTGGCGCAGCATCTACCCCGAGAGCCAGGCGACCATCCGGCAGGGGACCATCCGGCAGGGGACCATCTGGAACACCGCCGGTTTCCAGAAGTACCGGTACAAGAACAAGGACTTCACCGAGGGATACGTCCTTGAGTTCCGGGTCTGCGCCGGAACGTGGGGCAACAAGCACGTCGTCGACAGCACCTGCAGCGCCTGGACGACCACCAAGTCCTGAGCGCCGGTGGTGCCTCGCCGCACGCCCTGATGTCTTCGAGGACATCCCGCCGGAGGGCCGGGAGGGAGCGCGGTGCGGTTGCTCCCTCCCGGCCCTCGACCGCGGTCCGGGTCAGGACTCGGGGAGTTCCGACCGTACGGTGCGGGCTGCCGCGACCAGGTTCTCCAGCGACGCCCGGGTCTCGGGCCAGCCGCGGGTCTTCAGGCCGCAGTCCGGGTTGACCCACAGGCGCTGGGCCGGGATGGCCTCAAGTCCCTTGCGGAGCAGGGCTGCTGCCTCCTCGGCGGAGGGGACGCGCGGGGAGTGGATGTCGTAGACACCGGGTCCGGCCTCGCGCGGGTAGCCGTGCTCGGCGAGCTCGCGGGCGACCTGCATGTGGGAGCGGGCCGCTTCCAGGCTGATGACGTCGGCGTCGAGGTCGTCGATGGCCTGGACGATGTCGCCGAACTCCGCGTAGCACATGTGCGTGTGGATCTGCGTCCGGTCACGCACGCCGCTGGTGCTCAGCCGGAAGGACTCCGTCGCCCAGTCCAGATAGGCGGCGTGGTCGGCGGCCCGCAGCGGCAGGGTCTCGCGCAGCGCGGGCTCGTCGACCTGGATGACCGAAGTCCCGGCCGCCTCAAGGTCGTTGACCTCGTCGCGCAGGGCGAGTGCGACCTGGCGGGCGGTGTCGCCGAGCGGCTGGTCGTCCCGTACGAACGACCAGGCGAGCATGGTCACGGGACCGGTCAGCATGCCCTTGACCGGGCGGTCGGTGAGGGAGTTCGCGTACGACGTCCAGCGCACCGTCATCGGTTCGGGCCGCGAGATGTCGCCGGCCAGGACCGGCGGGCGGACGTAGCGGGTGCCGTAGGACTGGACCCAGCCGTGCTGGGTGGCCAGGTAGCCGGTGAGCTGTTCGGCGAAGTACTGCACCATGTCGTTGCGCTCGGGCTCGCCGTGCACCAGGACGTCGATGCCGGCCTTCTCCTGGAAGGAGAGGACGTCACGGATCTCGGACTCGATGCGCTCCTCGTAGCCCGCCGTGTCGATGCGTCCGGCGCGCAGGTCGGCGCGCGCGGTGCGCAGCTCGGTGGTCTGCGGGAACGACCCGATGGTGGTCGTGGGCAGCAGCGGGAGCCCGAGGTGGGCGCGCTGGGCGGTGGCCCGCTCCTCGTACGGTGCGGAGCGGCGGCCGTCCGCGTCGGTGACGGCGGCGACCCGGTTGCGGACGGCCGGGTCGTGGGTGATGGGGGAATTGGCGCGGGAGGCCAGGTCGGCGCGGTTCGCGGCGAGTTCGGCGGTGATGGCCGAGGTGCCCTGGGTCAGGCCCCTGGTCAGCGTGACGATCTCGGTCGTCTTCTGCCGGGCGAAGGCCAGCCAGCGGAGGATCTGCGGGTCGACGTCGCGTTCGGCCTGTGCGTCGAGGGGGACGTGCAGGAGGGAGCAGGAGGCGGCCACGTCGACCCGGTCGGCGAGGCCGAGGAGGGTGCCGAGCGTGCTGAGGGACTTCTCGAAGTCGTTGATCCAGATGTTGCGGCCGTTGACGACGCCCGCGATCAGGCGCTTGCCGGGCAGCCCGCCGACCGCGGCCAGCGCGTCGAGGTTGGCGGCCGCGGCATCGGTGAAGTCCAGTGCCAGACCCTCGATCGGCGCCTTGGCGAGCACCGGGAGGGCGTCGCCGAGCCGGTCGAAGTAGGAGGCGACGAGGAGTTGCGGCCGGTCGGTGAGGGCACCCAGCTCGCGGTAGGTGCGGGCGGCGGCGTTCAGCTCCGCCGGGGTGCGGTCCTGGACCAGGGCGGGCTCGTCCAGCTGCACCCATTCGGCCCCGGCCGCCCGGAGGTCGGCGAGGACCTCGGCGTACACGGGCAGCAGCCGGTCCAGCAGGGTGAGCGGCTCGAAGTCGGCTGCGACACCGGGGGCGGGCTTGGCGAGCAGCAGATAGGTGACCGGGCCGACGAGGACCGGGCGCGCGGTGTGGCCGAGCGCGAGGGCCTCCTTCAGCTCGGCGACCTGCTTGGTGGAGTCGGCCGCGAAGACGGTGTCCGGGCCCAACTCAGGTACGAGGTAGTGGTAGTTGGTGTCGAACCACTTGGTCATTTCCAGGGGTGCCACGTCCTGGTTTCCGCGTGCCATGGCGAAGTAGCCGTCGAGGACGTCGGCGGCGACGGCGCCGCGGTGGCGGGCGGGGACAGCGCCGACCATGACACTGGTGTCCAGGACGTGGTCGTAGTACGAGAAGTCACCGGTGGGCACCTCGTGGATGCCGGCGTCGGCCAGCTGCTGCCAGTTCGTGCGGCGCAGGTCCTTCGCGGCCTCCTGGAGGGCGGCGGCGGTGACGCGGCCCTTCCAGTAGCCCTCGATGGCCTTCTTGAGCTCACGGTTCTGGCCCTGGCGGGGGTAGCCGTACACGGTGGATCGTGCTGCCGCGGCTGCGGACTTCGCTGTCACGGAAATCTCCTTCGCGAGATGACTCCTGAGAATCCCGGAGACGGATCACGGACGCGAAGGGATGACGGAACCAGGTGGATCGGCACGCGCGCGACGGGCGCGGTCTCCACCTGATATGTACGCCGACCCGCCCACGAGGTCACCGGGATGTCCGCACGCGAACGGTCGCGTACGGGCAACGGGCAGGTCTTCGGACTCGCGGGCACACCTGCCGGGGCAGATTCCTACTGGCCGTCGCTTCCCGGGTCCTTGGCCGGACCCAGTGCTCATGACGGCGGTCGTTCCCACTTACCGCTGCGGGGCAGTCCCGGATTCTCACCGGGTTCCCTCTTACGACGCGCCTGCCTGGCGGGCAGGGCGAACCAGTTGCACCCGACACACTAGGCGCCGAGACCCCCTGCCGTCACGGGGGTTCGTACTCCGGAGCGTGAAAAGAGACACGGTTTCCAGCGGGAATCAAGCGTGCGGCCGGGTGCGCCGCGGACCTCCCGCCCTTGGCGCACCCGGCTTCTCCCCTGTCGCACGCCCCTCGGCGCCGCGACCGGCCCTGGCCCCTCAGCCCTGGTCGTACCGGTGGAATCCGCGGCCCGTCTTGCGGCCGAGCAGTCCCGCCTCGACCATCCGCTGGAGCAGTGGCGGCGGGGCGTACAGCGGTTCCTTGAACTCGTCGTAGAGGGACTCCGCGATGGAGGCGACCGTGTCCAGACCGATCAGGTCGGCGAGCTTCAGCGGTCCCATGGGGTGCGCGCAGCCCAGTTCCATGCCGGCGTCGAGGTCGGCGGCGGTGGCGAACCCGGACTCGGCCATCCGGATCGCGGAGAGGAGATACGGGACGAGGAGGGCGTTGACGACGAATCCGGCGCGGTCCTGGGAGCGGACCACGGTCTTGCCGAGCGCCGTGGTGGCGAACTCCTCGGCGAGGGCGACCGCCTGGGGCGACGTGTGGAGCGAGGTCACCACCTCGACGAGCGGGAGGACGGGCACCGGGTTGAAGAAGTGCAGCCCCAGGACGCGGTCCGCGCGGCGGGTGGCCATGCCCAGGCGCATGACGGGGATCGAGGAGGTGTTGGTGGCCAGTACGGCTTCGGGGTCCTCGACGATCTTGTCGAGCGCGGCGAAGACCTCCGTCTTGGCGGCGGGGTTCTCCACGACGGCCTCGACGACGAGTTGCCGGTCGGCGAGGTCGTCGAGGCTGCCGGTGAAGACCAGCCGCTCCATGGCGTACTCGGCGGAGATGCGGTCCAGCTTGCCGCGCTGGACGGCGCGTTCCAGGGAGACGGCGACGCGTTCGCGAGCCGCGCGGGCGGCGAGGGCGTCGGCCTCGCAGACGACCGTGTGCAGCCCGGCGCGTGCGCAGACCTCCGCGATTCCGGCGCCCATCTGCCCGCCGCCGACGATGCCGACCCTGCTGATCGTCGCGTTCGTGCTGATCGGGGCGTTCGTGCTGATCGGAGTGTTCACGAGCGGCCTCCGGACTTGGTGACGAGGTGGCGGGTGTAGGCGTCGGTGGTGAAGAAGGCGGGCAAGTCCCTTGCCAGGGCGGCACGTTCGAAGAGCGCGCGGACCTCGTCGACCTGTGCCCACGGGTACTCGGCGCCCAGGGCGGCCACCTCCTCGTCCACGATCCGGCGCACCGCGTCACGGGTGACGCAGCCGTGCCGGATCCACTGCCAGATCTGGGCGCGGGCGATCTCGGCTGTCGACGCGTCCTCCACCAGGCCGTTCAGGGGGACGGCGCCCTCTCCGCGCAGCCAGGCGTCGAAGTAGCGCAGCGCGATGGAGACGTTGGTGCGGATGCCCTCCGGGGTGGGAGTGCCGCCGGAGCGGCGGACCGCGAGGAGGTCGGCGGGCGCCACGTCGACGTCCTCACGGGTGCGGTCGATCTGGTGCGGACGCTGTCCGAGCACGTCGTCGAAGGCGGTGCGGCTCAGCGGCACCAGGCCGGGGTGGGCCACCCAGGTGCCGTCGAAGCCGTCCTCGGCCTCGCGCTCCTTGTCCAGCCGCACCGCGGCGAAGGCGGCCTCGTCGGCGGCCGGTTCCTGGCCGGGGATCTGTGCGGCCATGCCGCCGATGGCATGGGCGCCGCGCCTGTGGCAGGTGCGGACCAGGAGGTCGGTGTACGCGCGCATGAAGGGGGCCGTCATGGTGATCTGCGAGCGGTCCGCCAGGACGAAGTCGGAGCGGTGGCCGAGGGTCTTGATCAGACTGAACAGGTAGTCCCAGCGTCCCGCGTTCAACCCGGCACCGTGCTCCCGGAGTTCGTAGAGGATCTCCTCCATCTCGAACGCGGCGGGGACCGTCTCGATGAGGACCGTGGCGCGGACGGTGCCGCGGGGGATGCCGAGCAGCTCCTGGGCGAGGAGGAAGACGTCGTTCCACAGGCGGGCGTCTTCGCGGTTCTCCAGCTTGGGGAGGTAGAAGTACGGGCCGCGCCCGGCGTCGATCTGTCGCTGCGCGCAGTGGAAGAAGTACAGGCCGAAGTCCACGAGCGAGGCGGAGAGCGGCCGTTCGTCCACGACCAGGTGCTTCTCGACGAGGTGCCAGCCGCGGGGGCGTACGACGATGGTGGCGAGGTCGGCGTCGTCGCGGAGCCGGTACTCCTTGCCATCGGCGGTGGTGAAGCCGAGGCGGCGCTCGACGGCGTCGAGCAGGGTGAGCTGACCGCCGATGACGTTGTGCCAGGTGGGCGACGTGGCGTCCTCGAAGTCCGCCATCCAGACCTGGGCACCGGAGTTGAGGGCTTCGACGGCCGTCCGCCGGTCCGGCGGGCCGGTGATCTCCACCCGGCGGTCGGTCAGACCGGGGGCGGGCGGTGCGACGCGCCAGCCGGTGTCGGCGCGGATCGCCGTGCCGGTCAGCGGGAAGGTGAGCGGGACGCCAGAAGCGGCGCGCTCGGCCCGGCGGCGGCGCTCGGTGAGCACGTCGAGGCGACGGTGCACGAAGGCCGCGTCGAGACGGGCGAGGAAGTCGAGGGCCCCGGGAGTGAGGATCTCGTCGTGGCGGTCGCCCGGCACGCCGAGGACCTGAACGGTGCCGGTGCCTCGCAGAGCGGTGGTGGTCGTCATACGGGTCTCCTCAGCGAGAGGTGTGCGGACGGCTCGGGGCGGGGGAGCGGGCCCGCGCCTGGATACGGGCGGACAGGGGGGACGAGGGGGCGGAGTCCGGGGCGGCGCGGGACGACGGGGCGGACTCCGGCGCGGCGCGGGACGACGGGGCGAACTTCAGCGCGGCGCAGGACGGCGGGGCGGACTTCGGCGCCGCGCCGTGCCCGGAGGGGGCACGGCGGGCTCGTCCACCGGCGGTGCGTTGCCTGCGGCGGGCTGGGTGGTGCGTGCGGGGCATCGCATGCGGTGAGCTGGGTGGTGCGTACGGCGAGTTGGCTGCGGTGGGCTGTCGTGTGTGCGGTGCAGCGCGTGTGGTGGGCCGGGTGGTGGGTGCGGTGGGTTGCCTGCGGTGTGCCGCTGGTGGGCTGGGCACCGCAGGCGACGGGCTGGATGGTGGGTGCGGTGCAGCGCCTGCGGCGGGCTGGGCGGCGCGTTCGATGGGTTGTTGCGGTGCGCCGTCTGTGTGCGAGACACAGCAGGCGGTGGACGGCCGGTGCGTGCGGGGCCCTGCGGGTGGTGGCCGAGTGGTGCGTGCGGGGCACCGCCTGCGGCGGGCTGGGTGGTGCGTACGGTGCAGCGCCTGCGGTGAGCCCGGTGGTGCGTACGGTGCATTGCCTGCGGTGCGCTGCCGGTGTGTGCGGGGCACCGCAGGCGGTGGACGGCCGGTGCGGTACCCCGCGTGTGGTCGGGCGTGTGGTGCGTGCCCTGTGGTGCGTGCGGTGCGCCGCTGGTGTGTGCGGGGCACCGCACGCGGTGGGGCGGGTGGTGTGTGCGGGGCACCGCACGCGGTGGGGTGGGTGGTGCGTGCGGTGCGGCGCCTGTGGTGGGCCGGGGTGCCCGCGGTGCGTTGCCCGCGGTGCGTTGCCCGTGGTGCACCGTACGCACGGTGCCCCGCGTGCAGTGGGGCGGGTGGTGTGTGTGGGGTGTCCGTCAGTGGAACTGTTCCTCTTCCGTGGACCCGCTGAGTGCCGTCGTCGAAGAGGCCGGGTTGACCGCCGTGGAGATCTGGTCGAAGTAGCCGGTGCCCACCTCGCGCTGGTGCTTGACGGCGGTGAAGCCGTGTTCCTGGGCGGCGAACTCCCGCTCCTGGAGGTCGACATAGGCGGTCATGCCGTGCTCTGCGTAGCCGCGGGCCAGCTCGAACATGCCGTGGTTCAGGGAGTGGAAGCCGGCCAGGGTGATGAACTGGAAGCGGTAGCCCATCGCGCCCAGCTCGCGCTGGAACTTGGCGATCTGGTCGTCGTCCAGCGCGGCCCGCCAGTTGAAGGAGGGCGAGCAGTTGTAGGCGAGCATCTGGTCGGGGTGCTCGGTGTGGATCGCCTCCGCGAACTCCCGGGCCTGGGCGAGGTCGGGGGTGCCGGTCTCGACCCAGATGAGGTCGGCGTACGGGGCGTAGGCGAGGCCGCGTGCGATGACCGGGGCCATGCCGTTCTGCACCCGGTAGAAGCCCTCGGCCGTGCGCTCGCCCGTGACGAACCGTGCGTCACGCTCGTCGACGTCGCTGGTGAGGAGGTTCGCGGCGAGGGCGTCCGTACGGGCGACGATCAGGGTGGGGACGTCGGCGATGTCGGCGGCGAGGCGGGCCGCGTTGAGGGTGCGGATGTGCTGGCCGGTGGGGACCAGGACCTTGCCGCCGAGGTGGCCGCACTTCTTCTCGGAGGCGAGCTGGTCCTCGTAGTGGATGCCCGCCGCGCCGGCGGCGATCATCGCCTTGGTGAGTTCGAAGGCGTTGAGCGGCCCGCCGAACCCGGCCTCGGCGTCGGCGACGATCGGCGCGAGCCAGTCCGTCGAGGTGTCGCCCTCGCTGGTGGCGATCTGGTCGGCGCGCAGGAGGGCGTTGTTGATCCGGCGGACCACCTGGGGAACGGAGTTGGCCGGGTAGAGCGACTGGTCGGGGTAGGTGTGCCCGGCCTGGTTGGCGTCGGCGGCCACCTGCCAGCCGGACAGGTAGATCGCCTGCAGCCCGGCCTTCACCTGCTGCACGGCCTGGCCGCCGGTCAGCGCGCCCAGCGCGTGGAGGTAGTCCCGCTCGTGCAGTTGGCGCCAGAGCCGTTCGGCGCCGCGCCGGGCCAGGGTGTGCTCCTCGCGGACGCTGCCGGAGAGCCGGACCACGTCCTCGGCGGAGTAGGTGCGCTCGATCCCCTGCCAGCGGGGGTCGCTCGCCCACCGCCGGGCCAGCTCCTGAGCCGTCTCCGTTGTCGTGCCTGCCTGCGCCATGACCGTCTCCCGGATGCGTCGTGTGAAGTCTGCAAAGCTGGCACTGAGTGCCGTTCGTTGAAAGGGTGCGGCCAGCCGGAGCCGTGTGAACAGCAAGAAGCAATGTTGCCGTACGGCCGGAAAGGAGTGCCGGGATCGCCGACGTCAGGGCGCGAATCGTGCCCCGGTCTCCGCTCCGGCCGCCGGAGTCCGGCTGGCCGTGGTTCGACTCTGGCATTGGCACGCAGTGCCAACAAGTGCGGATGCGTGCTAACTTCTGCGCATCTTCAGGGGGCCTTCTGCGAAGGTTGCCAATCCGTGGGGCCGGGGACGAGGGGGACGCGTGAGCAAGACCTACGCCGGGGCGCGACTGCGGCGGCTGCGCGAGGAACGGCGCATGAGCCAGGCCGAGTTGGCGCGCGTGCTGGCCATCTCGGCGAGCTACCTCAACCAGATGGAGCACGACTCCCGGCCGCTCACCGTCCCCGTACTCCTGCGGCTCACCGAGGCGTTCGGCATCGACCCCGGCTTCTTCTCCGAGCGGGACACCAGCCGTCTGGTGGCCGACCTGCGGGACGCGCTCTCCGACGAGGTCGCCGCGGGCCGCGTCACCGGGTCCGACCTGGCGGACCTCGCCTCCCGGGTGCCCGCCGCGGCGACGCTCCTGGTGGACCTCGGCCGCCGCAACCAGCACCTGACGGAACGGCTCACCGAGGCCGCGGACGGGCGCGGCCCCCAGACGCCGGCGCAGCCCCGTTCCGCCCACGAGGAGATCCGCGAGTTCTTCTACCGCAGGCAGAACTACCTGCACGACATCGACCTCGCCGCCGAGGAACTCGCCGCGGACATCGGCATCCGCCCCGGCGAAGTCCTCGGCGCCCTCTCGGCCCGGCTCGCCGACCGGCACGGCGTGCGGCTGGCCGCAGACAGCGCCCGGCACCTGCACCGCTTCGATCCGCAGGCCCGGGTGCTCCACCTCTCGGCCCGGCTGCGCCCCGGTCAGCAGGCGTTCCGGATGGCCACCCAGCTCGCCCTGCTGGAGTACGCGGACGAGCTCTCCGCCCTCGCGTCGGAGGACTTCGCACCGGACTCCGCAGCCTGGCCCGTGGCCCGTATCGGCATCGCCCACCACTTCGCCGCCGCGCTGATCCTCCCGTACCGCCGCTTCCATGCGGCGGCCGAGGAGTTCCGGTACGACATCGAGCGGCTCACCGACCACTTCGGCCTCGGCTACGAGACCATCTGCCACCGCCTCAGCACCCTGCAGAGGCCCCGGCTGCGCGGCGTGCCCTTCTCCTTCGTACGGGTCGACCGGGCGGGCAACATGTCCAAGCGGCAGTCCGCCACCGCCTTCCACTTCTCCCGCGCGGGCGGCACCTGCCCGCTGTGGAACGTGTACGAGGCCTTCGCCGCGCCCGGCCGCATCCACGTCCAGGTCGCCGCCATGCCCGACGGGCAGCGCTACCTGTGGACCGCCCGCGCCGTCACCCGGCACCGCGGCGGCTGGGGCGAACCGGGCAAGACCTTCGCCATCGGCCTCGGCTGCGAGATCCGGCACGCCTCCCGGCTCGTCTACTCCGACGGCCTCGACCTCACCAACGCCTCCGCCGCTGTCCCCATCGGCATGGGCTGCCGCCTCTGCGAACGCACCGACTGCCCGCAGCGGGCCGTGCCCCCGCTGGACCGTCCGCTGGCCATCGACGAGAACAGCAGCACCTTCGTCCCGTACCCCGTGGCGGGTGAACGCCCGCGCACCGGGTGACGGGGCGACCGGGCCCGCCCTCTTATTGCACAACACTTGCAATTACTCTGTAGGTGCAAGTGTTGTGGTGCGAGGGAGATGCCGGTGGTGGCGGGACGCGTGGTGCTGGGGATCGAGTCGTCGTGCGACGAGACCGGGGCGGGGATCGTTTCGGAGGGACGGCTGCTCGCGCACGCGGTGGCGTCGAGCATGGACGAGCACGCCCGGTTCGGCGGGGTGGTCCCGGAGATCGCCGCCCGCGCGCATCTGCACTCCTTCGCCCCGGTCGTACGGGAGGCCCTCGGCCAGGCAGGGCTGCGGCTGTCCGACATCGACGCCGTCGCGGTGACCACGGGGCCCGGGCTGTCCGGTGCGTTGCAGGTGGGGCTCGCCGGAGCCAAGACACTGGCCTATTCACTGGGTGTGCCGCTGTACGGCGTGCACCACCTGGCGGGGCACGTCGCGGCGGACACCCTGGAGCACGGGCCGCTGCCCGACCCCTGCATGGTGCTGATCGTCTCCGGCGGCCACACCTCGCTGCTGCTGGTGCGGGACCTCGCCCGGGACCGGATCGTCCACCTCGGTGACACCATCGACGACGCAGCCGGGGAGTGTTTCGACAAGGTCGCCAGGGTCTTCGGACTGCCCTACCCGGGCGGGCCCGCCGTCGACCGGGCCGCACGGGAAGGGGATCCGCGTGCGGTGGCCTTCCCCCGTCCGCTGACAGGACCGCGCGACTCCCGCTACGACTTCTCGTTCTCCGGGCTCAAGACCTCGGCCGCGCGATGGGCCGAGCAGCACCGGCTCCGCGGCGAGGAACTGCCGCTCGCCGACGGCGCGGCCTCGCTCCAGGAGGCGGTGGCCGACGTCCTGACCCGCAAGGCGGTGGCCGCCTGCCGCGAGTACGAGGTGGGCACCCTCGTGGTGGTGGGAGGCGTCGCCGCCAACTCCCGGGTCCGGGCGCTGGCCGAAGAGCGCTGCCGGGCGGCGGGAATCGAACTGCGGGTACCGCCGCTGAGCCTGTGCACCGACAACGGGGCGATGATCGCCGCCGTCGGTGACCTGCTGGTGAGGGCCGGCGCGCGGCCCGCCCCGCTGGACGTCTCCATCGACCCTTCCGCACCCCTGGAGTACGCGGCCCTGCACCCCGTCGCCCGCACTCCGGCGAGGGCCGCGTGACCGCTCCCGAGGTGCACCGGGTGAGCGGCACCGAACTGCTGCGCAGGGCACGGGAGATACGGCGGATCTACGCCGGGGCCTTCGGCGCCGGGCCCGGAGCGCGGGACGGGCGTGAAGCCGGGGGACGCGACGGGCATGACGCCGAGGGACGCGACGGGCATGACGCCGACCGGGGCGACGGGCGCGACGCCGACAGGTACCTCGACCGGCTTGTCGGCGATGTCCGGCGCCCCGGGTTCGTGGCGGCCCTGGCCACGGACGGGGACGCGGTCCTGGGCTTCGCGACCGGGTGGACCACGCCCGACGCCCTGCCGCCCGACCGCTGCTATCCGCAGGCGGTGGCCTGTCTGGGCGTCGAGCGTGCGACCGCCTGGCTGTGCGGGGGCCGGGAGGTCGACGAACTCGCCGTCACGGGCGCCGCGCAGGGCCGGAACCTCGGCAGCGGCCTCCTCGGCGCGGTGACCGCCGACGCGCCGGACGGACGGTGCTGGCTGCTGACGCCGGTGCGCGCCGCTGCCGCCCTGGCCTTCTACCGGCACCGCGACTGGACCCAGGTCACCCATCCGGCCCCCGGGGGAACCGGCCACGCGGTGTTCCTCGGCCCCGGTCATCCGGCCCGTACCGCCGCCCCGCTCCCGCTCTGAACGATCCCTCGGGCCGATCCCTCGTCCCCGGACTCGTCAGCGCAGCCGCCGTGCTTCGCCCTCCCGCACGGGTTCGGCCACGGTCACGCCGTGCAGGACGTGCGCGAGCACCTCGGCGCCGCGGACGACGCGAGGTCCCGGCCGGTTGAAGTACGCCGGACCGTCCAGCACCCAGGCCCGGTCGTCGCGGACGGCGGGCAGTTCCGCCCAGCCGGGAAGCCCGGTGAGCAGTTCGCGCTCGGTCTCCGTGCGCTCGGGGTTGAAGCCGCACGGCAGCACGAGGAGGACCTCGGGCCGGGCGTCCCGTACCGCCTGCCACTCCATCGGCCTGGTGTGTTCCCCCGGCGAGGCGAGCAGTGGTTCGCCGCCCGCCGCGGAGATCTGCTCGGGAACCCAGTGACCGGCGGGCCACAGCGGATCCAGCCACTCGACGGCGACCGTACGCGGCCGGGCCCGCCCCGCGACCGTCTTCCGCACCTCTGCGAGGCGGTCCAGCAGGGCCGCCCTGCGTTCCAGGGCGGTGTCCCGCACCCCCAGCAGCTCACCCACCCGAACCAGGCAGTCCAGTACGTCGTGCAGCGTGCGCGGCTCCAGGCTGAGGACCTTCGGGCCGCCGCCGTCCAGGACGCGCACCGCCTCGGACACGCTGCCGTACGACACCGCGCACACGTCGCAGAGGTCCTGGGTGAGGACCACGTCCGGGGCGAGGCCGGCCAGCGCTTCGACGTCGAGGGTGTAGAGCGAGGACCCGCTGTGGGTGCTGCCTCCCACGGCGGCCGAGATCTCCCGGCTGCTGAGGGCGTCGGAGGAGAACCCGGCCGCCGTGACCACGGGCACGGACGAGAGCGGTTCCGGCGGCCAGTCGCACTCGTGGGTGCGGCCCACCAGGTCTGCGGTCAGGCCGAATTCGGCCACGATGTCGGTGGCCGCGGGAAGCAGGGAGACGATGCGCATGCCCTCGACCGTACGCCTGGCGGGCGCCGCCGGGCCGTGACGGCGGATCCCGCTGCCCCTGCCGCGCCTCCCGCCCGTGCCCGGGTGGCTCATTCTTTCTTGAAACTTCACAGGTGACTTCTTCTGCTTAATTTCACGGGGTACTTCTTCTGGGTAATGCGCGGGTCAAGTTCGGCTTATTGATGGCGCTGTGCTTTACCTCTACGGGTCTTTGCGCGGCGACGGTGTGTGCGTCACGTGAAGAGAAGAGGGTGCCGGGTGTGGCTTCGATGGTGTGATCTAGGCCATGCCGTGACGACTCTTTCATGGGAAAAATCGGCACAAAAGTAATCTTCATGCGCTGGAATCGCCCATTCATGTGGCGGAATCCTCTATTCCCCTAAGCTGCCATAACTGCGTGTCATTACCTGACATCCACCAACTCTTGACCTTGGTCAAGGCGAACTCATAGTGTCCTGAATCAGCGCCGCACAGCACTGAAGGAAAACGTGCGCATGCGCCTCAATCGAGCCGACCCCAGGGGATCGCCATGTACGACGTGATTGTTGTGGGTGCCCGCTGCGCCGGATCTCCGGTCGCCATGCTGCTGGCACGACAAGGGCACCGTGTCCTGGTGGTGGACCGGTCCTCCTTCCCCAGCGACACGGTCTCGACCCACTACATCCACCAAGCGGGCCTCCTGAAGCTCCAGGAGTGGGGCCTGCTCGACGAGATCATCGACGCGAAGACGCCGGCGCTCCGCAAGATGCACTACGCGTACCGGGGCGTCGAACTCAACGGGTTCGCCGACGCGGTCGACGGCGTCGACGCCGTCTACTGCCCGCGCCGCACCGTGCTCGACGAGATCCTGGTCAACGCCGCCCGGCGGGCCGGTGCCGAGGTCGTCGAGGGGTTCACGGTCTCCGACCTGGTCCGCTCCGACGACCGAGTGGTGGGGATCCGCGGCCGTACGGGAGACGGCCCGGAGCAGGAGTTCCGCGCCACCGTGGTCATCGGCGCCGACGGCTTCCACTCCACGGTCGCCAAGAAGGTGGGCGCCGACCTGTACAACGTGCGCCCCGCCGCCGGCTTCATCTACTACTCGTACTACAGCGGGCTGGACTGGGGGCTGCACCACAAGGTCGGCCTCAACGAGCAGTGGTTCGGCAGCTGGCCCACCAACGACGGCCTGACCATGCTGGCCATCATCGGCAGCCGCCGCCATCTGAAGGACTTCCGGCAGGACGTGGAGAACCGCTTCCAGGCCGTGTTCGACGACGTCTCGCCGGACATGGGCGAGCAACTGCGGGACGCGGGCAGGCGCGAAGAGGACTTCAGGCCCATGCGCTACCCGGACAACTACTACCGCCGCGCCCACGGCCCCGGCTGGGCCCTCGTCGGTGACGCCGGCTACCACAAGGACCCGTACACCGGTTGGGGCATCACGGACGCCTTCCTGCACGGCGAGCTCCTCGCCGACCGCGTCCACCAGGGCCTTGCCGGTGAGCGGCCGATGGAGGAGGCGCTGGCCGAGTACAACAAGGTGCGTGACGAAGAGAGCGCGGGCGTCTACGACTTCACCACCACGCTCAGCGAACTCACCGAACTCCCGCCGTTCTTCAAGGCGACGATGAGCGCGATGAGCACGAGCCAGGAGTGGACCAACAAGATGCTCGGTCTGATCGCCGGAGTGGTGGCGGACCACGAGATCTACGCGCCGGACGCCCTGGAGCGCCTCTACGACGACGCGGGCGTACCGCAGGACCAGCGAATATACGACCCGATGGCCTGACCTCCCCGCACCACAGCGCCCGGAAGCGGGCAGTGACACACCCCCTGTCGACCCGTCAACCTGCGTTCCCCTGGACGCGGTTGACGGGTTCCGGGCCCTGTGGCCCGGTCTTCCCCTCGCCCGGCCGCGCGGAGCCCTCGCTCCGCGGCCGACGTGACGCCTTCACGTGATGCCTCCGTCGGAGGCCGTCGTGCCGTCACGCATCCAGGCATCACCTGCTCCGGTTCTGTTGCCCGGGGCCCTTGGCAATCCGCCACGCGATCCATGCGCCTCACCCTTGAGGGAGCCCAGCAGATGACACGCGCGTCCAGCATGTTCGACCTGATCAGTGAGCAGGACGAAGACAGGCCCTACTTCGAGACCGGCGGTATCGGCAGGTCGCACGAGTTCTACACCGGTGAGGAGCAGCACCGGCGGGAGATGGCCGGGATCTACGGCCGGCGTTGGCTCCCGGTGGACCACGTCTCCCGGCTCAAGGAGAAGGGTGCGTACAGCACCCTGAACATCGGCACCGGATCCGTTCTGATCATCCACGGGGACGACGGCATTCAGGCCTACCACAACTACTGCCGGCACCGGGGCTACAAGCTGGTGGAGGAGCCCGTCGGCAAACGGCAGAGCCTGGTCTGCCTCTACCACTGCTGGGTGTACGACCGCAACGGCAAGCTCAAGAGCCTCAACGGCACCTACTTCGACCACTTCTTCGAGAAGGAGAAGAACGGGCTGCTGCCGGTCCGCACCGAGGTCAGGTTCGGGGTCGTCTTCATCGCCTTCTCCGACGACGCACCGGACCTCGACACCTCCCTGGGCGAGTTCGGGGAGTTCGCGCGCGTCTACGAACTCGCCGACCTGGAGTGCGTACAGGCGAAGGACTATCCGGTCGCCTCGAACTGGAAGCTCGTCGCGCACAACGTCAACGAGAGCCTGCACTTCCCCACGGCGCACAAGGACCTGCACCGCATCACGGACTTCGACGACGCGGGCACCTACGGCCTCAAGGGCGACATCGTCGGCGCGTGGCAGTCGATCCGGGGCGGTTACAACTCCGTCTCCATGACGGGGCGCAGCGGGCGCTCGCCGATGCCGCTCGTGCCCGAAGGGGACCTGCAGAAGATCAACTGGATCACCATCCTGCCCAATCTGCTGTTCGGGTTCACCGCCGACTACGTGATGATGCAGTGGGTCTGGCCGGAGAGTCCGGGTACGTGCTTCGTCCGGCACTTCTGGCTCTTCCACCCCTCGGAGACGGCCAAGAGCGACTTCTCCCACGAGGCCGTGTTCGCGCTGTGGGACAAGGCGAACTACGAGGACTGGGAGATGTGCGAGCGCACGCACCGCGGTCTGTCGAACCCGCTGTGGGCCCCGGGACAGCTCTCCCTCGACGAGGAGGTCGTCTCGCAGATCGACGCCTGGGTCGCCGCCGAGACCACGGGCGAAGCCGACTCCGGCGAAGCCGGCGAGTCCGTCGGGTCGGGCGAGTCCGTCGGGTCCGGCACGTCCGTCGGGTCCGGCAAGGCCGGCAAGTCCGTCGAGTCCAGCGAGGCCCGGGGATGACCATGGCGGCCAACTGCTTCCTGATCGGCGGAACCCGGGTCCTCACCCAGTGCGCCGCACAGCTCCTCGACGCCGGTGTGCGGATCGAAGGCGTCTTCAGCGACGACCCGGCGGTGACGACCTGGGCGCGCGAGCACTCCGTCCCCGTACTGGACCCGCACGGCGACCTGTCGGCGGCGCTGTCGCAGGTGCCCTTCGACTACCTGTTCAGCATGGTCAACTTCCGGATCCTGTCCGGCGAGGTCCTGGAACTCCCCAGGGTCGCCGCCGTCAACTTCCACGACGGACCCCTGCCCCGGTACTCCGGCAGCCACGTCCCGGCCTGGGCGCTGTACGAGGGCGAGACACGGCACGCGGCGACCTGGCACCGGATGACGACCGCGGTGGATGCCGGAAGCGTGCTGCTGGAACGCTGGTTCCCGGTCCGTGAGCACTCCACCGCCCTGTCCCTGACCTACGAGAGCGCCGAGAACGGGATTGCCGTCTTCGGCGACCTCGTGCCGCACGTCGTGGCGCGGACCCTGCCCGACCCGGTGGACACAGCCGCCCGCGAACGGCGCTTCTACCGGCGCTCCGCCCGCATGGCCTCCGGCGGACTCATCCACGCCGGCACGACGGCCGGTGAAGCCGCGCGGATCTCCAAGGCGCTGGACTACGGCTCCTTCCCCAACCCGCTGGCGCTGCCCACGCTCATCACCGAGCAGGGCGCCGTGTTCACCCGGCAGATCAGGCGCGTCCCGCGCGACGAACCGCGCAGCGCCACCACCGTGCTGTCGGTGACCACGTCCGCGCTCACGCTGTCCGCCCCGGACGCGGACCTCGTCCTGAGCGACTTCACCGCGGTCGACGGGAGCGCGCTGAGCGGTCAGGCCGCGGCTCAGCGACTGGGCGTCGTCGAGGGAGCCCCGCTGCCGCCCGTAACGGCGCAGCGGCTGGCGGCGGTCGCCGCGGCCCAGAAGCAGCTGCGGGCGCACGAGCCCTGGTGGCGCACCAGGCTGCAGGAGGTACGCCCCGCCCCGCTGTCCGTCGGTGACTTCTCCGCTGCCGCGTCCCACTACGGCCGGTACGAGATGGCGTTCGTGCCGCGCTCGCGCGAGGAGGCGGTCGGTGTCGTCCGCGCCTTCCTGGCGGCCGTGGCCGAGCGCACCGAAGAGCGCACCTTCGACTTCGCCTGGTCGCCTTCGTCCGCGCGGGTCCTCGCGGAAGAGACCCACGGCATCGCGGCCGCGCGCTTCCCCGTGCGCTTCGACGGCGACAGCACCCTGTCGCTGCACGACAAACTCAACACGGCGCTCGCCAGGAACGGCTACGCCAGTGACCTTGAGGCCCGCCTCGGAGTGGCCGGGCACCCGCTGGGCTCCGGGGAACCGACCTTCACGAGCGTGATGGTCCTCGAACGTCTGGCGGGCGAAGAGGCGTCCGCCGAACCGCACACCGAGATCGCGCTGCTGTGCCCGCAGGACGGCCCGCCGACGGTCTTCGTACGCGAAACCGCGATGGAACGGGACGAGGCGCTGGCCTTCACCGAGCGGGTCGAGGACCTTGCCCTGACGGAGATGCTGTACGGCGAGCCGGCCGGGGCCGCAGGGCCGCTGGAAGTCCCGGCCGCCGAGCCCGAGCCCGAGCCCGAGCCCGAGCCCGGGTCCGGGACCGTGCTCGACCTGATCGCCGCCGTGGTCGCCGACCGGCCCGCGGCCACCGCCGTGCGCAGCGGTGAACACACCCTGGACTACGCAGCTCTGGACGCATGGGCGGACGCCATCGCCGCCCGTCTGCACGATCACGGCATCGAGGCCGGATCGGTGGTCGGCGTGCTGACGGAACGGGACGTCCACCTGCTCCCCACGCTGCTCGGCATCCTGCGGACCGGTGCTTCCTTCCTGCCGCTCGACCCGGGATATCCCGTGGAACGGCTGCGCCGGTACGTGGCGGTCTCGCAGTGCGACCTGCTGGTCACCGACGCCAGGACGCACGCCCTGGGCGAGTCGCTCGGCGCCGTCCTGCGGGTGCCCGAACCGGACGGCTCCGCCCAGGCGGTGCCGCCCCGGGTGGGCGCGGGCGACCTCGCGTACACGCTGTTCACCAGCGGGTCGACGGGCGACCCCAAGGGCGTGGAGATCGAGCACGGAGCGCTGGCGAACCTCCTCGTCGGGATCGGCGAACGGCTGGGCACCTCGGCCGACGACGTCGTGCTCGCGCACACCACCGTCGCGTTCGACATCTCCCTGCTCGAACTGCTGCTGCCGCTGACCGTCGGTGCGACGGTCGCCCTGGCCTCCCGCGAAGAGGCCCGCGACCCGCGCCGGCTGGCCGAGCTGACCCGCGGGGCGACCGTGGCCCAGGCGACCCCGAGCATGTGGCGCCTGCTGCTGGACACGGACTGGTCCCCGCACGCGGAACTCACCGTCCTCTCCGGCGGAGAGGCACTGCCCCCGGCGCTCGCGGAGCGCCTGCACACCGGCGCACGCGAACTGTGGAACCTGTACGGGCCGACCGAGGCCACCGTCTGGGCCTCGTGCCACCGGGTCACCTCCGTCGGGCCTTACGTCCCCCTGGGCGAGCCGCTCCCGAGGATGGAACTCCACGTCCTGGACGCGCGGTGGGAGGAGTGCGCCCCGGGCACGACGGGCCAGCTGTACCTCTCCGGAGCAGGGCTGGCACGCGGCTACGCGCACCGCCCGGACCTCACGGCGGAGGCCTTCGTGGCGCACCCCGCCACCGGTCTGCGGCTGTACCGGACCGGCGACGAGGCGCGCCGCCACGCCGACGGCGCCGTCGAGTGGCTCGGCCGAGCCGACGCCCAGGTGAAGGTACGGGGCCACCGGATCGAGCCCGCGGAGATCGAGCGGGTGCTGGAGCGGTTCACCGGCATCACCGCCGCCGTGGTCGCAGCGGCGAGGTTCGAGGACCGTGGCGAGCCGCGGCTGACCGCCTATCTGGTCGGTGACGCGGCGGCGACGAAGTCCGAACTGGACGAGTTCGTGAGCGGCTCCCTGCCCGACTACATGGTGCCCGACGCGTACGTACGCATCGACGCGCTGCCGCTGACCGACAACAGCAAGGTGGCGCGGGCCCGGCTGCCACAGCCCACCAGGGACAACATCGTGCCTGCGACCGCCCGGACCGAGGCACCGGCGAGTGCGGCGGTGGCTCCCGCCCCGGCGGAAGCACCGGCTGTCCCGGCGGGCACCGCGGCGACCGGCATGGCCGCGGGGGAGCTGGCGGAAGCGATCGCGCGGGTCTTCGCGCGCACGGTGGACCAGCCCGGCTTCGACGTGGAGACCAACTTCTTCGACCGCGGGGGCGATTCGGCCAACGCCGCTGTCGCCGCCGTGCGGCTCAGCCGTGAACTGGGCATGGAGATCACCGCTCCGGCGATCTTCGCCACGGGAACCCCGGCCAAGCTGGCCCGGCTGCTGGATGACGCGGGACAGGAGCTGACGCCGGCGCACGGGTCGGCGCAGGTCCAGGAGCCGGAACAGGCACATGGCGGCGCGGACGACGCGCTGGCGGTGGTGGGCATGGCCTGCCGGTTCCCCGGGGCCGCCACACCGGACGAGTTCTGGTCCAACCTCGTCAACGGCGTCTCCAGCGTGGGGGCCGCACCGGCCGGCAAGCGCGGCTGGGGACACCTCTGGTCCGAAGCCGACGACGTTCCGGCGGGCTGGCTGACCGGCGTCGAGCTCTTCGACGCCGCGCGCTTCGGACTCACGGAGCGCGAGGCGCGACGGCTGGACCCCCTGCAGCGGCTGCTGCTCAGCGTGACGGCCGAGGCACTCGAAAGCTGCGGCCACGACCAGGCCTCGCTCGGGACCGACACCGGCGTCTTCGTCGGCACCATCGCGAGCGACTTCCCGGATCTGGTGGCGAGGAGCATCGGCCACGGTGACCCGCACGTGGCCACCGGCACCGCCGTCTCCATGGTCGCGAACCGGCTGTCGCACGTGTTCGACTGGTCGGGGCCGAGCCTCGCCGTCGACACGGCGTGCTCGTCGTCCCTCGTCGCACTGCACCAGGCGGCCATGCACCTGCGGTCGGGCGAGGTGGACGCCGCCGTGGTCGGGGCGGCGAACCTGGTGCTGACCCCGGACAAGACGCGCTCCTTCGCGCGCAACGGCATGCTGTCCCCGCAGGGCGTCTGCCGGGCCTTCGACGAGGCGGCCGACGGTTACGTACGGGGTGAGGGCTGCGGTGTCGTCATCCTCAAGCGGCTCGCCGACGCCGAACGCGACGGGGACCCGGTCCTCGCCGTCGTCCGCGCCACCGCGGTCAACCACACCGGCGGACGCGCGGGCTTCCTGACGGCACCGAGCAGGCCGGCCCAGGAGTCGGTGCTGCGCAAGGCGCTGTCGGGCGCCGGCCTCGGTGCGGGCGACATCGGCTACATCGAGGCGCACGGCACCGGTACGCAACTCGGCGACCTCATCGAACTCGAAGCGCTGCACGCGGTTCTCGGCGAGCCGGTCCAACAGCCGGTCGCCGTGGGCTCGGTGAAGACGAACATCGGCCACCTGGAACCCGCCGCGGGGATCGCCGGACTCATCAAGGCGGTCCTCGCGCTGCAGGCCGGGAGCATCCCGCCGTCCCTCCACCACAGCACTCCGAACCAGTCCTTCGACTTCGAAGGCTCCGCCCTGTTCGTCGCCGACCGGCTGCTGCCGTGGGACGGACCCCGGGTGGCGGGAGTCAGCAGCTTCGGCTTCGGCGGCACCAACGCCCACGCCGTCGTCGAGGCGGCCCCCGGCACACCGGCCGACACAGGGGACGCCGGGGACACCAGGGACGCCGGGCCGTGCCTGCTGACCCTGTCGGCGGGCACGGACGCGGCCCTTCGCGTCCTGGCTCAGCGGCTCGTCCTGATGCTGCGTTCCGGGTACTGCCCGCCCTTGGCGGCGCTGAGCAGGGCGAGCCTGCTGCGGCCTGCCGCATCCCACCGGTTCGCCTGCGTGGTGGACAGCGTCGAGCAACTCGACGACAAACTGCGGCTGTTCCTGGCCGGTGTCGACGACACGCGCTCCCTCTACCTGGGAGTGGCAGCCGCGGACGAACGTACGGCGGCGGAGCCGGTCGGCGACACGGCGATCAGCGGCGCGACCAGCCGGGCGGACCTTGCGGCGGTGGCACGCAGCTTCGTCGCCGGGGCGGACATCTCCGCAGGGCCGGGGCGTGCGGGCGTACGCTTCCCGACCGCGCCGCACGAGGAGAAGTACCTCTGGCTTGAGCCCGCCGAACAGCCGGGGAACGAGGCCGCCCGCACGACGAACACATGGGCGGAGCACCCGGAAGCCGTCGAGCACGTGGTGCTCGGCAGGCCGACACTGCCCGGGGCCGCGTACCCCAACAAGGTGGCCGAGTTCCTCGGCAGGGACCGGTTCACCCTCCGCGACACGACCTTCCGCGCGGCCGTCGAAGCCCGTACGGCCCTGTCGGCCGAGCGGGACGGAACCGCGGTGCTGTTCCGCGACGGCGCCGGTTCCCTCGTCTGCGACACCGACGTGACCGACCCCGAGCAGCCGACGCTCGTCGAGCCGGCCCCCGCCAACGGCTTCGCCCCGGTGGACCTCGACGCGATGTACCGCGCCTTCGCACGCGACGGGCTCGGCTACGGCGCGGGCTTCAGGACCGTCGCTTCGCTGTCCACCGCGCCGGGACAGGCGCGGGGCGTGCTGCGGAGCGAGGCGGAACCCGTCGGCGTGGCGGACACCACGCTGCTGGACGGAGCGTTCCAAGTGGCCCTCGCCGCCTGCGGCGCACAGGGACTGTACGTGCCCTTCGCCATCGAACGGCTCACCGTCCTCGGCCGCCTTCCCGGCACCGCCCGCGTGTACGCCAAGCGCGACAGGGAGACCGGCCCGGACGCCGGGCTGCTGACCGCGAGTCTGGTGATCCTCGACGGCGACCGGCCCGTGCTGGAGGCGCGCGGCATCACCTGGAAGCGGCTCGCACCGCCTCCGCCGTCGGGAACACCGCGGTCGGGGACGGCCCAGGGGACCGCGCGCGTCCCGGCCCCGAGGACCCCGCAGGCCGAGCCCCACGGGCACAGCGGACACCGCCCCGTACCGAACCTCGGGCGGGCGGGTGGACTCGACGCGGCCGTGGCCCAATGGGTCGCGTCCGCCCTGGAGATGAGCGTCGACGATCTCGAAACGGACGTTCCGCTGCAGGAGCAGGGGCTCGATTCCATGCTCGCCGTCTCGCTGGCACAGGACATCCGGGCGAAGCTGGACATCGAGATCCCGGTCACGATGGTTCTTGAGGTCGGTACGGTCGACCGGCTCGTCGCCGAACTGCGCGACGAGTACGGCGCGACGACCGCCCCGGCCGAGGCCACCGCCTCCGAGGCAGCCGCTGCCGTCCCCGAGGCCTCCGTTCCCCAGCCCTCCGTTCCCGAGCCCTCAGTCCCTGAGGCAGCCGCTGCCGAGCCCTCCGCTCCCGAGCCCATCGCCCCCGCGCCCGCCGTCTCCGCGTCCCCCCGTCCCCTGCCATCCGAGCCCGGCGGAGCCGGCGCCACCGCCGCCACCGATCTCCACGACATCGCCATCGTCGGCTTCGACGGGGTCTTCCCGAACGCGGCGAGCACCGCAGACCTGTGGCGGGTCCTGCTGGCGGGCGAGGACTGCCTGCGCGAAGTGCCCGCTTCCCGCTGGGACATCGACGAGTACTACGGCACCGAGGGCAAGCCGGGCACCGTGTATCTCAGAAGGGCCGGCTTCGTCGAAGGGCTCCACGAGTTCGACGCCGGGTTCTTCCGCCTCTCGCCCGCCGAAGCACAGTGGATCGACCCCCAGCAACGCCAGCTGATCCAGTCCGCCTGGCGCGCGCTGGAGGACGCGGGCCAGGCAGGCGAGGCGCACCGGTCCACGGGAGTGTTCGTGGGCGCCAGCTACCAGCACTACCGAGACGTGGTCGTCGGCGACGTCGTACAGACGGCGGCGGGTCTGGGCAACCACAACGCGATCCTCGCGAACCGGGTGAGCTACTTCCTGGATCTGCACGGTCCGAGCATGACGATCGACACGTTGTGCTCGTCGTCGCTGGTCGCGCTGCACACGGCGGTGCGGAGCATCCGTGACGGCGAGTGCGAACAGGCCATCGTCGCGGGCGTGCACATGGGCATGTCGCCGCAGTACTTCCAACTGGGCTCCCGCCTCAGGTCGTTCTCCCCCTCTGGTTCATCGCGTGCGTTCGATGTGGGTGCGGATGGGTTTGTGCCGGGGGAGGGGGTGGTGTCGGTGGTGGTGAAGCCGTTGTCGGCGGCGTTGCGGGACGGGGACCGGGTGCGTGGGGTGATTCGTGGGAGTGCGGTCAATCACGGGGGTCGTACGAGTGGGTTGACGGTGCCGAGCAGTGCGGCGCAGCAGGAGGTGATTGTGCGGGCGTTGGAGGATGCGGGGGTTTCGCCGGAGTCGATCGGTCTGCTGGAGGCGCACGGTACGGGTACGGGGTTGGGTGATCCGATCGAGGTGGAGGGTCTGACGCGTGCGTGGCGTCGGCATACCGATCGTTCTCAGTTCTGTGCGATTGGTTCGTTGAAGTCGAACATCGGTCATCTGGAGCCTGCGGCGGGGTTGGCGGGGCTGGTGAAGGTGTTGCTGGCGATGGAGCACGAGGTGATTCCGCCGACGCTGCATGTGAGGCGTCCGAACGATCACATTCGTTTCGAGAGCACGCCGTTCTATCTCGCGGACCGGCCGCGGGAGTGGCCTCGTGGTGCGGAGCCGCGTCGCGCGGCGGTGAGCGCCTTCGGGATGGGAGGTGTGAACGCTCATGTGGTCGTCGAGGAACCGCCGTTGGCGGAGCCCCGTCCCCCGCTGACGGCGGGCAGTCATGTCGTACGGGTCACCGCGGCCGACGAGACCGCACTGCGCTCTCTCGCCACCACCTACGCCGATCACGTGGCTGGTACGACCGACGAGCAGCTCGGCGACTTCGCCTTCACCGCGAACACCGGACGTGCCGCACACCGCCACCGGGTGGCGGTGTGCGGCTCCACCGCCCAGGAACTGGCAGCCAGGCTCACCGACATCGGCACGGGCAGGACGCCCGTCACCCGCCACACCGGCAAACCCGCCACCACGGCCTTCCTGTTCACCGGACAGGGATCCCAGTACCCCGGCATGGGGCACGGCCTCTACGCGTCCGAGCCGCACTTCCGTGCCGCGCTGGACGAATGCGCCGAACTCCTCGCCCCGCACGTCGACACACCGCTGCTCGACCTGCTCTACGGCGACGCCAGCCACCTCCTGCCCCTGACCGGGTACGCGCAGATCGCCATCGTCAGCGTCGAGGTCGCCCTGACGCGCCAGCTCGACGCCCTGGGGATCCGTCCCGACGTCGTCGCAGGACACAGCCTCGGAGAGCTCACCGCCGCGTGGGCGGCCGGCGTGCTCACCCTCCCCGACCTGCTCCGACTGACGGCGCTGCGCGGTCGGTTCATGCAGGACCAGTCGGCGGGAGGGGCCATGGCGGTCGTCCACACCGACACCGACACCCTCGGCGCCGCGCTCCTGGCGCACCCCGACGTCGAGATCGCCGCCTACAACTCTCCGCGCAGCCACACCGTCACAGGACCCGCCGATGCCGTCGCCCGGTTCTGCGAGCAGACCCCGCACCGCACCCAACTCCTCACCGTGAGCCACGCCTTCCACTCCGCCGTCATGGAGCCGGCCGTCGCTCCCTTCACCGAGGCCGTGGCCGTCACCGCTCTCCAGGCGCCCACCATCCCGTTCGCCTCCACCTCCACCGGGGGCTGGCACACGGCCGGTTCGGCCACCGACCCCGACCGCTGGGCCGCCGCCATTCGCAGGCCGGTCCGCTTCGCCGAAGCCATGGCGGTCCTGGGCGAGACGAATCCCCGCGCCGTCTGGGAGATCGGACCCCACCCCCACCTCACTCCCTTGGCCCGTACCGCCGTCCCCGAGCCCCACCCCGTCTGGATCACCACGCTGCAGCGCGGGCGCGACGACCAGACCCAGCTGCACACCGCTCTGACGACCCATCACAACCACACGGGCTCGGACCTGGACTGGCCAGGACTCCACCACGGCAAGCACCACCGCACCACCACCATCCCCACCTACCCCTTCGACCGACAGGAGCTGGCCGCGCCACCCGCTCGCCGCCGCACCGCGACGGGGGCCGTGGGCCACCCGCTGTTCGACCGCCACTACGAGCACCAGAGCGAGGGACAGTGACGCACCGAGCCGAGACGTACGAGAAGACGTTTGCGGGCCACGAACCCCTCATCGCCCAACACCGCGCCACCGGCAGCGGGTTGCTCCCCGCATCCGTGCAGCTGGAGATGGCGATGGTGGGCATCGCGCGGCGCAGGCCGTTCGTCCCGCTGGAGCTCGTCGACGTGGCCTTCCTGCGGCCCCTGACCCTCGCCGACGACGCCACGGCGGCCGTCCGGCTGGACGTGACCCACGGGGCGGACGCCAGCACGGAGACCCACGCGGACACCCGCTTCGAACTGAGCACCTTGGTGGCGGGCGAGCGCAAGTCTCTGTCCACCGGGACGGGCCGCCTCCTTGCGGGCGACGTCACGCCCCCGGTCGGCTGGCAGCCCGTCCATACCCGGACGATCAACTCACAGGAGTTGTACGGGAGTTGGTCGCACGAGGGCCTGGAGTACGGGCCCGACTTCCGTACGGTGCACGAGCTCGCCGTCGGCGAAGGCGAGGCACGGGCCCGGCTGCGCGCCGACGCCGAGCCCCTGCCCTGGTACGCGCATCCCCTCCTGGTGGACGGCGTGTTCCAGGTGGTGAGCTGTGCGCTGCAGGACCTCTCGCGAGCAGCCGGACCCCGTCCCATGCTGCCGATCGGCATCGCACGCCTGGCCGTCTTCGCCGAACTGTCGGCCCTCGCCACCGGTGTCACCGTCCTGGCGCGGCGCACCGGTGTCGACGGTGCGTACTCGACGGCGGACGCCCTGCTGGTGGGTCCTTCGGGAGACGTCGTCGCGGAGTTCCGCGGTGTGCGGATGCGCAGTACGGCCGGTCTGCGCGGGACGACCGGGCCGAGCAGCGCGACCGGGCTGCCCAGCGCGACCGGGCCGAGCGGTGCGAAGAGCTCGGCGCCCGCGGCCCGGCGGGCCCCGCAGCCGATCTCGCAGATCCACTGGCGCCCGGCGCCCAGCGGCGAAGCGCCGCGCGAACCCGCGGCCGGCACGTGGGTCGTGCTGCACGACGCCGCGACCGGCGGCCCGGGGGAGCGCACCGTACGGCAACTGCGCGCCGAGGGCGCCCGCGTGGTCGAGGTCGGTGTCGGCGCGGCCCTCGCGCACGCCGAGGACTCCGACCACCGCATGCTGCCGCGCCCTGACGAGAACGCGTTCCGACAGCTCTGGGACTCGGTCGGCGACCCGATCGCGGGGGTCGTCCACCTGTGGAACAGCGGCGACCCGCGCGAGGCACGGTCGGAGTCGGCGGACCTCGGCCTCGGTCTCTACGGCTGCCTCGCCGCCCTGAAGACACTCGGCGAACGGCAGCGGAAGTCCCGGTTCTACGTGGTGACCCGGGCCGCGCAGCCGGTGGCGGACACGGACACGCCCGTCCCCGCGCGCGCCGCGCTGTGGGGTCTCGTCCGCACCGCGGCCATCGAGTATCCCGGGCTGCGCCCCCGGCTCGTCGACCTCGACGACGCCTTCGACCCCGGGCTCCTGGCGGAGCTCGGCGACGGCCCCACCGAGGTCGGCTACCGGCAGGGCGTACGCCACGTGCCCGTCCGCGTGCACGAGCGGCAGGCCCGCCCCGCACGGCGGCCCGTCAGGGCGGGCGGCCGCTATCTCGTCCTGGGCGGACACGGCGGCCTCGGCCTGGAGGTCGCGGGCCGTCTCGGGGAAGAGGGCGCCGGCGCCGTCGCCCTCGTCGGCAGGTCCGGTGCGGCGGGCGCCGACCGGGACCGGCTGGCCGCCCTCGCGTCGCGCGGGTGCCCCGTCGTCTCGTACCGCGCGGACGTCACCGTCCCCGGCGAACTCGCGGCCGTGGTGGAACGCTTCCGCGGCGAGTTCGGCGAGCTGCACGGGGTGATTCACGCGGCGGGTGCGCTCAAGGACGGGCTGATCCGTACCGCCGCTGCCGAGGACGTCGAAGCGGTGCTGCGGCCCAAGGTCGACGGCGTCCGTGAACTGGCCGCCGCCACCGCGGGAACGGACCTCGACTTCGCCGTGCTGTTCGCGTCGGTCTCCGGCACCTTCGGCAATCTCGGCCAAGGCGGGTACGCCGCCGCCAACGCCTACCTCGACGCCTTCGCGCACGCCCACGGCACGCCGTGGCTCAGCGTCGACTGGGGCCTGTGGGGCGAGGTGGGCATGGGAACGGCGGTCGCGGAACAGCTCCGGCGCAGGGGCGTCCGGCCGCTGGGCACGGACGAGGCCCTGGACGCCTTGATGGCCGTACTGGGGACGGACGCGCGGCAGGTGGTCGTCGCGCACCCCGACGCGGACGACTCCACGGCCGGGCCCGTCGAGGCACCGAGCACCGTCACGGTCACCTCCGCGACGCAGGCGCCCGGCGGCGCACACGGCACCGAAGCCCTCGACGGCGTGCACGCCGACGGCGGCAGGGAACGCGTCGAGGCCGAACTGGAGCGCTTCCTGACGGAACACCTGGGCGTCACCGCCTTCGACCGCGGGACGCCCCTGGCGGACTACGGCATGAGCTCGATCATGAGCATCGAGCTGTCGGAGGCACTGTCCCGCAGGTGGGACATCCAGCTCCCGGCCACGCTCTTCCTGGAGTACGGCGACTTCGCGGAACTCGGGCAGGTACTCGTCGACCGGTACGGGGCGGCCGGCGCGGTGGCGGAACCGGCACTGCCGACTGCCCCGGTGGAAGCGGCAGCGCATGCCGGCCCGACCGTACCGGCACCGGCACCGCCCAGCGTCGTGACCGAACCCGTGGCGGGCCCACGCGACGGCGGGGACACGGCGCGCGGCAGGGACGTGGCCGTGGTCGCCGTCTCGGGCGACCTGCCCGGTGCCCGCGACGTGGCGGACCTGTGGCCGCTGCTCCGGTCCGGCGGCCACGCGTTCACCGAGGTACCCGCCGACCGCTGGGACATCGACGCGCACTACGAGAGGCGCGGCCCCCACATGACGGGGACCTACTGCCGCACCGGTGCCTTCGTCTCCGACATCGACCGCTTCGACCCCGCCTTCTTCGGCATCTCGGTACGCGAGGCCGAGGAGATGGACGCACAGCAGAAGCTGCTGCTTGAGCACGCCTGGGCGGTGCGGGACGAGAGCGGCCTCGCGGGCCTCCGCGACATCGGCGTCTTCGTCGGCGCCACGTACACCCACCACCGGGACGCCCAGGGCCTGGAGAAGGTGGGACCGCACACCGCGCTCGGGTCCCTGAACGCCGTGCTGGCCAACCGGATCTCCTACGCACTCGACCTGACGGGCCCGTCCCAGACGGTCGACACCCTGTGCTCCTCGTCCCTCGTCGCCGTCCAGCAGGCGGTCGCCGCGCTGCGGGCGGGGACCTGCGGAGCCGCGCTCGTGGCGGCCTGCCACGTGGGGCTCACCCCTTGGTACTACCGCAGCCTGAGCCAGCTCGGAGCCCTGTCCGCGACCGGGCCGCGCCCCTTCGACGACCGGGCCGACGGCTTCGTACCCGGTGAGGGAGCCGTGGCGGTGATGCTCAAGCGTCTTGAGGACGCCGAGCGGGACGGGGACCGGATCTGGGCGGTGATCAGGGGCACGGCGGTCAACCACGGGGGCCGCGGCAGCGCCCTGCCCGTCCCCCGGAGCGAGGCACAGGCCGCGGTGGTCCGGGCCGCGCTGGACGACGCGGGCGTGGCCCCCGCCGAGATCTCCCTGATCGAAACGCACGGCACGGCGACCCGGCTGGGGGACCCGATCGAGATCGCCGCGCTGACCGAGGTGTTCGGTGGCGACCCGGACCGCCGCGACCCGTGCCACATCGGCGCGGTGAAGGCCAACATCGGCCATCTGGAACCGGCCAGCGGACTCGCGGGACTGGTCAAGGTCCTGCTCTGCCTGCGGCACCGGGAGATCCCGCCCCTCGCGGGCTTCGAGACCCCGGGTGCGCACCTGGACCTGTCCGCAGGGCCCTTCGTCATCCCGACCGAACCGGGGCCGTGGACGTCCGAAGGACCCCGCCGCGCGGGCATCAGCGCCTTCGGCATGGGCGGCACCAACGCGCACATCGTCGTCGAGGAGTACGACACCGGGCGGGCCGACCGGGACACGTCCCGGTCAGAGGCCGCAGGCGAGCACCTCCTCGTCCTCTCCGGGCACACGCCGGACGCCCTGGCCGGACGCGAGGCGGACGTCCACCGGCTGCTGCGGGACTCGTCGCCGAGCCTCGACGCGCTCTGCTTCTCGGCCGCCGTCGGACGCGACCACCAGCGGTACCGCGTCGCCGTCCTGGGGTCCACGGCCCGGGAGATCAGCACCGGTCTTGAGCACGCCATGAGCCGGGGCGGGGCCCACGGGAACGTGGTGCGGGGCGAGACCTCCGTGGCGAGCGGGTCGGCCACCACCGACGGAGCGCTTCTGCGCGCCGCCCTCCGCCACGTCGGCGGCGCGGACGTGAACTGGCGTGACGTGTACGACGGCACGGCGGTCGCCCGTATCGTGCTGCCGGCCTACCCCTTCCGGACGGGTTCCGCCGAGCCCGCCGAGCGAGCCGGGTCCGCCGGGGCCACGTCCGGGGCCGAGCCCGCTGCGGACCTGACCGAGGTCGTACGCCGGCTGTCCCGTGCCCACCGCGTGTTCGGCGAGGACACCGTCCCGGGGGCCTTGCCGGTGGCGCTCGGGCTCCAACGGGCCGACGTCCTGGGGCGGATCGCCTTCACGGGAAGGGGGACGGGGGACCACGGCCTCAGCAGCGACCTGGACGAACCGGCCCGCCGGGGTCCGGTCACGTTCCGGTACGGAGACCGAGTGATCGCCCGTATCGAGGTCGAGGTCGAGGTCGAGGCAGCGGCAGAGGCCGGAGCCGGGACCGGGGCGGGCACCCGAGACCTCGCGGCGCTGCGTGCCCAACTGGGCCGGACGCTGGAACCGGAGGGCCTCTACGCGTGGTTCGCGGCGAAGTCGATGGACATCGACGAGCCGTTGCGTTCCCTCACCGAAGTGCGCTACGGCCAGGACCGGGTGCTCGCACGGATCGGGGCCGCCACGGGCAGCCCGCTGGAGCGCGCGGTGGTGGCGCTCGACGCGGCCCTGCAGAGCATGGCCGTACTGACCCTGGCGGACCCCGCCGCGGCGTCGACGACCTATCTGCCGGTCTCCATCGGGCGGGTGCTGAAGTGGGGCGATCCGGCAGGTGCGGCCTTCGTCCTGTTCGAGGCGCGCGGGTCGGGGCCGGACGGCGCGCGACGCGGCGACGCGAGCCTGCTGTCCGCCGACGGCCGGGCCCTGGTCAGGCTTGAGGCGGTCGAGTACCGGACGGTGACCGACCCGCTCCCACCGGCCCGCACCCGCGCCACCATCCCGCGCGGGAAAGCGGCCGCGGTGGCGGAGGCGGAACTCGTCGAGCTGGTGCGGAGCGTGTTCCACGATCCCAGCATCATGCCGACCACCTCGCTGTCCTCCGTGGGGCTCGACTCCCTGCTGGCGACGACCGTCGCGGCCGGGATCGAAGAGTCGTACGGAGTGCCGCTGAGCCCCACGGACGTCCTGGACGCGGCCGACTGCCGCACCCTGGCCGCATACGTGGCGGAACTGGCGGAACAGGCGGCGCCGACGACGGAACCGACCGCCGACGGCGCGGCCGTTCCAGTACCCGACAGCACGGTGCGGCCGCAGGACATGGCCATCATCGGGATCGCCCACGCGCTGCCCGGCGCTCCCGACACCGCAGGGCTGTGGCCGCTGCTCTCGGGCGGCGGCACCGGCATCCGTCCGGCACCGGCCCACCGCTGGGACGACCGCGCTGCCGGAGAGGAGCCCGACGTCGGGGGGTTCCTCGACAACGTGGAGGAGTTCGACGCCCGGTTCTTCGACTTCTTCCCCAAGCAGGCCCAGGTGCTCGATCCCCAGGCGCGCTGGCTGCTGCGCACGACGTGGGAGGCGCTCGAATCGGCCGGCCTCCCGCCACGCCAACTCCCTTCCTCCACGGGCGTGTTCGTGGGAGCCAGCTACCAGCACTACAAGGACTACAACCTCGCGCCGGAACTGGACGCGGCCAGTGGCCTGGGAAACCACAACGCCTTCCTCGCGAACCGGGTGAGCTATTTCCTGGATCTGCGCGGTCCGAGCATGACGATCGACACGTTGTGCTCGTCGTCGCTGGTCGCGCTGCACACGGCGGTGCGGAGCATCCGTGACGGCGAGTGCGAACAGGCCATCGTCGCGGGCGTCCGGGTGGCCATGTCGCCGCTGCACTACACCGCCATGAAGAACCTGCGTGCCCTGTCTCCCTCGGGTTCGTCGCGTGCGTTCGATGTGGGTGCGGACGGGTTCGTGCCGGGGGAGGGGGTGGTGTCGGTGGTGGTGAAGCCGTTGTCGGCGGCGTTGCGGGACGGGGACCGGATTCGTGGGGTGATCCGCGGGAGTGCGGTCAATCACGGGGGTCGTACGAGTGGGTTGACGGTGCCGAGCAGTGCGGCGCAGCAGGAGGTGATTGTCCGGGCGTTGGAGGATGCGGGGGTTTCGCCGGAGTCGATCGGTCTGCTGGAGGCGCACGGTACGGGGACCGGGCTGGGTGATCCGATCGAGGTGGAGGGGTTGACGCGTGCGTGGCGTGGGTTCACGGACCGTTCTCAGTTCTGTGCGATTGGTTCGTTGAAGTCGAACATCGGTCATCTGGAGCCTGCGGCGGGGTTGGCGGGGCTGGTGAAGGTGTTGCTGGCGATGGAGCACGAGGTGATTCCGCCGACGTTGCATGTGAGGCGTCCGAACGATCACATTCGTTTCGAGAACACGCCGTTCTATCTGGCGGACCGGCCGCGGGAGTGGTCGCGTGGTGCGGAGCCGCGTCGTGCGGCGGTGAGTGCCTTCGGGATGGGAGGCGTGAACGCGCATGTGGTGGTCGAGGAACCGCCGTTGGCGGAGCCCCGTCCCCCGCTGACCGCAGGCAGTCATGTCGTACGGGTCACCGCGGCCGACGAGACCGCACTGCGCTCTCTCGCCACCACCTACGCAGACCGGTTCGACAGGGCGGGTGACGGCTGGGAGACCGCCGACCTCTGCCACACGGCCAACATCGGCCGTTCTCCCCTGGAGTTCCAGACGGCCGTGCACGGACGCACCGCCGCAGAGATCGCGGCGTCCCTGCGCGACGTCGCCGCGGGCGGTGTTCCGATGGCCCGCGCCGACATCGACCTGAGCGCGGAGAACGTCGTCGGCCTGAGCCCGGAGGCGGTCGTCGATCTGGTCAGGGGCGGATACGCGCACGTCGACTGGGCCGCGCTCTCCGCACCGGGAGCACGCCTCACGGACCTCCCGACGTATCCGTTCGCCACAGAGAAGTACTGGCACATGCATCGAGTCGGAGTACGGACCCCGGCGCAGGCCGACGCCGAGATCCCGCAGGGCGTGGCGGCCCGCCAACTCGTCTGGCGTACGGGGGAACTCCCGCCCCGCTCCTCGGCGGACCCCCTCGCCGTGCGCCTCGTCACCGCCGAGCCCTTCATGGCGGACGCGATGACGGCGGCCCTCCGCGAGCGGGGGGTGCTCCTGGCGGCACCCGGGCAACCGGCCGACGCGGTCGTCATGGTGGACGGCTCCGGCGGACAGACCGTTGAAGAGATCGGTGACGCGGATGAACTAGGTTCGTTCTGGGCCGAGTTGGGTGCCCTGGTGTCGTCCGTCTCGTCGAACGGCAAGCTGCTGTGGGCCGGCCAACGGGGTGCGGCAGTACACGCCGCGGAGCGTGCGGCCCTGCGGCCGGAGACCGCCGCCAAGGCCATGGCCGTACGAGCGGCCTGCGCGGAGAGTCGAAAGACGTGCGCGGTCGTCCACCTGGATCCGGCAGACACCGTCGACGCCCGAGCCCGGCAGATCGTCGCGGAGCTCATGGCCCTGGCCTCGATTCCCGACGGCGGAGGTGCGACTGCCGACCCGGACTCCGGTGTCGTCGCGGCGTACCGGCGGGGTGTCAGGTACGTGCCGGAGACGGTGAGCGTCCGGCCCGGTCCAGCACACGAGTTGTCCACCGACGGCTACTACTTGGTGACCGGCGGGCTCGGCGCCGTCGGGCAGCGCCTGGCCGAGCGGCTGATCGACCGGGGAGCGAAGCGCGTCGGCATCGTCGGAAGGTCCGCGGTCCATGCCGCGGACTCCGCTCCGCTGCGGGAGCTGGCGCGGCGGGCGGACGTCGAGTACCTGCGCTGCGACGTGGCGGACACCACAGCCCTCACCGCCGTGGCCGAGGAGTGGGGCGGCCGATGGGGCCAACTGCTCGGCGTCGTGCACTGTTCCGGCGGAGTCAACCCCTTCGGGGCCATGCACCGCAGGCCCTGGCACGACGCCGCCAAGGTGACCGCCCCGAAGGTCGCGGGCTCGCTGAACGCGGTGCGGCTGGGGAAGCAGCGGGGCGCCGAGTTCGTCGTGCTGGTGTCCTCGATCGCGGGCACACAGGCCGGGGCCGGCCGGGGGCTGGTCGACTACGCCCTGGCCAACGCCTACCAACTGGCCCTGGCCGACCGGGAGAACGACGCCACCACCACCGTCACCGCGCACGCCTGGCCCAACTGGACGGGCATCGGCATGGAGGCGGACGCGTCCTTCTCCGCGGTGCACTCCCTCAGCGCCGACCGGGCGGTGGCCGCGTTCCTCGACCACCTGCGGTCGGGAGGCGCGGTGATCTTCCCGGGAAGCCCGTCCGCGAGCGCGCCCGTGAGCCCGTCCGCGAGCGCGCCCGTGAGCCCGTCCGCGAGCGCGCCCACGGCTGCCGTGCCGGAAGTTTCCGACGGGCAGGCGGAACCCCGTACCGCGATGGCAAGGGACGGCGAGGACCACGACAACACGGCCGAACTCCGCGCGTACGTGACGGACGCGTTCGTCCACGTACTGGGCGAGGACCCCGGAGAGCGCCCGTTGCAGGCTCTCGGACTCGACTCCCTGGTGATCGCGGAACTGGCCACGGCCCTGGAGCAGCGCTGCGGTCTGGTCGTCGATCCGTCACTTCTCGTACGGGCCCGCACGGCCGCCGACATCGCGGCCGGACTCGTCGGAACGGCCGGAGCAGCCGGAGCGGCGCGACCGGCCCGACCGTCCGGGCCGCCCGCTCCCGACCATCACCCAGGCGCATCCGCGCTGAGCGCGCTGCTGCGTCCCCTGCTCACCCCCGACCGGGACCGATGAGGCCATGACCACCGAAGAGGCCATGACCACCGAGTCGTACGAAAGGACCGCTGTGACCGAGCTCGACAGCCGCATCGCCGTGATCGGCCTGGCGGTACGGCTTCCCGGGGCGGAGGACGCCGTGGACCTGAGCCACCTGCTGAGGCGCGACGGGGCCGAGGTCGGCGACGTTCCGCCGAGCCGCTGGGACCGCGCCCTGTACCTGGGTGAAGGACCGCACCGGGGAACCCACCACCGGGGCGCGTTCCTGCTGGATCCGTTCTCCTTCGACCACGAGGCGTTCGGCATGAAGGCCGAGGACGCCGTTCTCCTCGATCCCCAGCAGCGCGTCATGCTCGAAGTCGGCGCGCGGGCCCTGGAGGAAGCCGGTTACCTGGGGGTGCGACGGAGGCTCAACGCGGGCGTGTTCGTCGGCGCGCGCATGAACTCGTACGGATTCGACCACGGACGGGGCCTGGTCCCGCAGGACCCGGCAGGCCCCGCCGACGGACTCGGGGCCGACGCTCCCGGGCCCGACGTCCTCAGGCCCGCCGCCCTGTGGGGACGGTCGCAGAACTTCGTCGCGTCCTGGCTGTCCGACCGGTTCGACCTGTCGGGTCCCAGCCTGGTCGTCGACACGGCCTGCTCGTCCTCGCTGTCGGCGGTCTGGCTCGCCTGCCAGAGCCTGGCGGCCGGGGCCTGCGAGCTGGCTGTCGTCGGCGCGGTCGACCTGCTCATCGATCCGCTCACCTTCGTCCTGCTCTCCAGGACCGGAGCCCTGTCCCCGGACGGTCTGTGCCAGACCTTCGACCGCAGGGCCAACGGCTACGTGCCCGGCGAAGGCGCCGTCGCCCTCGTACTGAAGCCGATGCAGGCCGCACTCGCCGACGGCGACTTCGTCCACGCGGCGATCAGCGGGACGGCGGTCAACAACGACGGCCGCACCATGGGGGTCACCACGCCGAACCTGGAAGCCCAGGTGGAGCTGTTGAGCAAGGTCTACGACACGGTCGACCCGGCAACCGTCCAGTACGTCGAGGCGCACGGCACCGGCACCGCCATCGGCGACCCGATCGAAACGCGGGCGCTCACCGAGGTGTTCGGCCGCCGCGGTGTTCCCCGCAACTCCGTGGCCCTCGGTTCCGTGAAGCGCCGCATCGGCCACCTCCACTCGGCGTCCGGACTGGCAGGACTGGCGAAGATCCTGGTCCTGCTGGGGGAGGGGACCATTCCGGCCCTGGCGGTCGACGCGCCCAACCCCCGCCTCAACCTGGCCGACAGCCCGTTCTACCTCCCCGACGCACAGCGCCCCTGGCCCGAGGTGCCGGTGCGACGGGCAGCGGTGAGCGGATTCGGCTTCGGCGGCACGAACGCGCACATCGTGGCCGAGTCCGTCCCACGGCTCCCCGCGGGGAAGCCCACCGCCGAGGCGCCCCGGGCGTTCCACGTACTGCCCCTGTCGGCAGACAGCCCCTACGCGCTTCGCGAACTGGTGGCGCAGTGGCTGGAGTTCCTGCCGACCGTCGCGGACGGCCTCGTCGACGTGTGCGCCACGGCACGACTGGCACGCCCGCACCGCACCGAGCGGGTGGCGGTCTCCGGGGGCGACGCCGCGGAACTGGCCGCCGGTCTGCGCGCGTGGCTCCTGCACGGCGACGGTGACCGAGCCGCCGGCCCCGGCGGCCCCCCGCGCACCGTGCCGGTGCGCCCGGACCAGGCCGCCGTCGTGCCCGGATGGCTCCCGGCCCTCGACCGGGCCGTGCCCGCCGTGCACGAGGTCGTCGGCCGCTTCGAGGCGGCGACCGGTGCACGACTGTCCGACTTCTCCGGCGAACTGCTCCGGATCAGCGAGGCGACCGCGCTCGTGGTGGCGCTGCACGACCTGGGCGTGCCGGACGCAGCCGTGGACCTGCCTCCCGGGTGGGAGGCGATCAAGGACTTCGGGTGGGGGCGCGTAACCCTGGAGGACGCGCTCGCCCGGGTGCTCGGGCCCGACAGCGACTCGCCCCCCGGGGCCGACCGTGCAGCCGACGGCGAAGGCGAACTCTGTGCCCGGCTTGGCGGCGCCCGCGACGAGCGGGGAGTGGCCGCGGTGCTCGCCGCACTCACCGCCGAACTCTTCACCGCCGGCCGGGACATCGACTGGACGGCGTTCCAGGGCGGAGCTGCGTGGAGCACACGACTGCTGCCGTCGGCGCAGCTGCGCGGCGGGGCCCTGAACCTGCGCGAACCGCTGCGCTCGGCGGAGCCGGGAGCACCCGCTGAACTCGTCGAGGACGAGAGGAGCGCGGGGTACGAAGGAAGCGGAAGCGCGGGGTACGCGTTCTCGCGCGTGTTCGGCCCCGGCGAATCGCCCATCGCCCAGCACGCCGTCTACCGGACGATCATGCTTCCGGGCGTGGCGTGGTTCGACTTCCTGCGCGAGGGTGCCGCGCTGCGCGGCGAGCCCTTCCACGGGGTGGCGGACGTCCTCTTCCACCGGCCGCTGATCCCCACCGGAGCGCACCGCGTGGTGTGCCGGGTCGGCGCGGACCTGCGGTTCACGGTGGCGGACGCGGTGAGCGGAACCCCCTTCGTCACCGGCCGATACGTCGCGGAGCCCGTCCCCGCGCCGGCCGCCGTACCGATCGCCCCGCTCCTCGACGCCTGCTCCGAGCTGTACGCGGGCTCGGGCCTCTACCGGTGGCTGCGGCGCATCGGCTACCACCACGGCCGCTACTACCGGAACATCTCCTGGGTGTCGAGCCTCCCGGACGGCGGCACGCTCGCACGGATCGAGGGTGCGCGGCAGCGCGAGCTGAATCCGGCCGGAGTGCACCTGTTCCCCGGCCTGCTCGACAGCGTCACCATCGCCGCCATCGATCCGGGCAACCCGGTGTTCGGTGCCGCCGAGGCCGCCGCGTTCATCCCGCTCTCGGTGGGCCGGGTGCACGTCTTCGGACCGCTGGAGGCCGCCGCCTACGTCCGTACCGAGACCGCCTTCTGGAACGACGAAGCCTGCCGGGTCACGCAGACGGTCACCGACGAGCGGGGCAACCCGCTGCTCGTGTTCGGAGACATGTCGTCCAAGCGGGTCCCTGCGGAGGCGTTCGGCGCGGAGACGATCGGCACGGCGTCATCCAGTACGGAGCCGCCGAGCACCGAGCTGCCGAGCACGGAGGCATCCAGTACGGAGGCTTTCAGCGCGGAGGCCGTACCGCCGCGTCCGGTCGCCGTACCGCCGAGTGGTCCCGCCACCCCGTCCTCGTCGGCCGCCCGGGTGCTCGCCTGGTTCCTGGACCTGACCGGAGTGCCCGAGGAGCACGCCGATACGGAGTTCCTCTCCGCGGGATTCGACTCGGTCGGCCTGGTGACCCTGAGCGAGCGCCTCTCCCAGGAGTACGGCCTGTCCCTCTATCCGACGGTCTTCTTCGAGTATCCGACCGCCCGTCAATTCGCCGAGTTCGTCCTGGGCGAGGCACCGGACCTCCTGACGACGGTGGACGCCCTCGCAGCACCGGCCCCGGCACCACCGGCCGTCGAGCCTCCGCAACCCCCCGCCCCTCCGGCCCCGCAGCCCCCGGCCCCCGCAGCTGCCGAGCCCGCCGGCGGGGAACGTACCGTCGTCGCCCCGCGGTCACACCCCCGTACCGCACCCGGGGCCGCCGGCACCCGCTCACGGGACGTCGCCGTCGTGGGCGCCGCCGTCCGGCTGCCCACCGCGCACGGCCTGGGCGCCTTCGCCGACCTTCTCGCCGAGGGGCGCGACACCGTCCGCCGGGCGCCCGAAGACCGCTGGGACCCGTCGTACGGACCCGCCCCGCACGCCTCCTTCCTGGACCGGGTGGACGAGTTCGACCCCACCCCGTTCCGGATCTCGCCGCGCGAGGCCCCGCAGATCGACCCGCAGGCCAGGATCGTGTACGAGACGATCTGGGAGGCCGTCGAAGACGGCGCCAGGTCCGGCGACCGGGCCGGGAACAGCAA
The DNA here is from genome assembly GCF_044333135.1 of Streptomyces sp. NPDC021093. NCBI lineage: Bacteria > Bacillati > Actinomycetota > Actinomycetes > Kitasatosporales > Streptomycetaceae > Streptomyces > Streptomyces sp. NPDC021093. Next base: position 695,870 of record NZ_JBIRQJ010000002.1, read on the forward strand.
CACCGGCCTGTGGATCGCGTACAGCCACGACCACTACCACGAGGAGCGGGTGCGCCACGGTGTCCCCGAGGGGCGCGGCCTGGGACTTGAGGCGATGATCGCCAACCGGCTGTCCTACCTGATGGACTGGCACGGGCCCAGCACACTGGTGAACACCCTGTGCTCGTCCTCGCTGGTGGCGATCCACTCCGCGCTGCAGCACCTGCATTCCGGGGACATCGACACCGCGGTGATCGGAGCGGTGCACGCCGGACTCAGCCCGGAGTACTTCCGTTCCATGGGCGATCTGATGGCCCTGTCGCCACGGCACCGCTGCCGCACCTTCGACAGCACCGCCGACGGCTTCGTACCGGGGGAGGGGGCCGTCGCCGTGGTGCTGCGACGGCACGACGACGCGCTGCGGGACGGCGACCGGGTCCGAGGGCTGATCAAGGGGGCCGCCGTGAACCACGGCGGCCGTACGACCCGCTACTCGGCGCCCAGCCCCCGGGCCCAGCGCGACGTCATCGCGGCGGCCCTGCGGGACGCGGAGGTCTCCCCGGACACGATCGGTCTTGTGGAGGCGCACGGCACGGGGACGGGGCTCGGCGATCCCATCGAGATCGACGGGCTCACCCGGGCGTGGCGCGGGTTCACCGACCGTTCGCAGTACTGCGCGATCGGCTCGGTGAAGACGAACGTGGGGCACCTGGAGCCCGCCGCAGGACTGACCGGGCTGGTCAAGGTCCTGCTGGCCATGGAGCACGAGCTGATTCCGCCGACGCTGCATGTGACGCGCCCGAACGCGCACATCCGGTTCGAGGACACGCCGTTCTACCTCGCCGACCGTCCCCTCCCCTGGCCCCGGGGCGAACAGCCCCGGCGCGCCGCCGTGAGCGCGTTCGGGATGGGGGGTGTGAACGCGCACGTGATCGTCGAGGAGCCCCCTCCCACGGCCGGCCCTCCGCCGGAGGCGCAGGAGAGCCACCTGCTGCGGGTCAGCGCCGCCGACGAGCCGGCCGTCCGGGCCCTGGCGGGCGCCTACGCCGCGCACCTCGCCGCCGATCCCTGGGGGCAGCCGGCCGACTTCGTCCACACCGTGAACACCGGCCGCGCCTCGCACCGTTACCGCACCGCGGTGCACGGAGCGACGGCGGGGGAGCTGGCCGAGCGGCTGACCGAGGTCGCGTCCGGCGGCGTCCCTCTCACCCGGCACAGCAACCGGGCGACCGGCACGGCGTTCCTCTTCACGGGGCAGGGTTCGCAGTACGCCGGAATGGGCCGCGGCCTGTACGCCACCGAGCCGTACTTCCGTGCGGCCCTGGACGAGTGCGCCGAACTCCTCGCCCCGCACACCGACGTTCCGCTGCTCGACCTGCTGCACGGCGACGCGAGCGAGCGCCTCGACCGGACGCGGTACGCGCAGATCGGCATCGTGAGCGTGCAGGTCGCGCTGGTCCGCCAGCTCGAAGCGCTGGGCATCCGGCCCACCGCCGTCGCAGGTCACAGCCTTGGCGAACTCACCGCCGGGTGGGCCGCCGGGGTGCTGTCGCTGCCCGATCTGCTGCGTCTGACCGCCCTGCGCGGCCGGCTCATGCAGGCCCAGCCCGACTCGGGCGCGATGGCCGTCGTCCATGCCGACACCGCGACCCTCGTCGCCGCGCTCCGGGACTTTCCCGACCTGGAGATCGCCGCGCACAACGCGCCCCGCGTCCATACCATCACCGGACCCGCGCAGGCCGTCGCCCGCTTCCGCGAGCAGACCTCGCACCGGACCCAACCCCTCACCGTCAGCCACGCCTTCCACTCCGCGGCGATGGAAGGGGCCGTCGCACCGTTCGCCGATGCCCTGGCCGCGGTGGAACTCGCCGCACCCGCGCTGCCCTTCGCCTCCACGCTCACCGGCACCTGGCACACTCCCGCCACCGCCACCGACCCCCAGCACTGGGCGCGGGCCGTCCGCCGGCCCGTTCTCTTCACACAGGCCGTCACCACCCTCGGCGACACCGCCCCCGACACGGTCTGGGAGATCGGCCCGCACCCCCAGCTGACCGCGTCGGCCCGTGCGACCCTCCCCGGCGCCGACCCCGCCTGGATCACCACGCTGCGGCGCGGACACCTCGACCAGGTGCAGCTGCACGCCGCGCTGGCCGCCCACTACCGCCGTACCGGAGCCGACCTGGACTGGGCCGGCCTCCATCACGACAAGCGGCACCGGATCACCACCGCCCCCTCCTACCCCTTCGGCCGAAGGCGGTTCTGGATCTCGGCGGGCGCCACGAACACCGATACCGATACCGACCGACCCCACCTCCACGAGACGAAAAGGCCCGAGCACCATGGCTAGCGAGTACGGACTGAAGCGGCACTTCAACGGCGACGCGGCGCGCCTCATCGGCGGCAGGATCCGCGCCGTCCACCCCGAGTTCGACATCGAGGGGTACGCGGCGGAGGTCGAGCGGCGCATCCCGGGCAAGGAGCTCAAGGACCGCGTCCTCGTCCTGGCCGAGGGGCTGCGCACCCGGCTGCCGCAGGACTACCCGGCCGCCGTGGCGATCCTCGTCCCGATCCTCGGGGACGAACTCGCCGAGGGCGAGGGCATGTTCAACGCCAGCTGGTTCCTCATGCCCGTCGCCAGGTTCGTCGAGGAGTACGGCCTTGAGCACCCGGAGGTCTCCCTGGACGCCATCGAGGAGATCACCAAACGGCACACGGGCGAGTACGCGATCCGGCCCTACATCGAGCACCACTACGCGCTCACGATGGAGCGCGTCGAGCAGTGGGCCCTCAGCCCCAGCCACAACGTGCGGCGGCTGGCGACCGAGGGGATCCGCTCCCGGCTGCCCTGGGCCCGCACCCTCGCCGTCTTCGTGAAGGACCCGCAGCCCGTCCTGGACGTCCTCGAACCCCTGCGCAGCGACCCCTCGGAGTACGTGCGCAAGTCCGTCGCGAACAACCTGAACGACATCTCGAAGGACGCCCCTGAGATCGCGCTCGCGACGGCACTGCGCTGGATGCGCGAGAGCCCCACCCCGGAAACGACCTGGATCGTCAAGCACGCGCTCCGCACCCTGGTGAAGAAGGGCGACCAGCAGGCCCTGGAGATCCTGGGGGCCACCGGCGGCGAGCACGTGCACGTACCCCGGCTGGAGATCACGCCCGGGTCGGTGACCGTCGGGGACACCGTCGTCCTCAGCTTCGACATCGAGAACACCGACGACCGCGCCCACAGCGTCACCGTCGACTACGTGGTGCACCACGTGCGCAAGAACGGCCGCAGCATTCCGAAGGTCTTCAAACTGGCGACGCTCGACCTCGCGGCAGGCGAACGGCGCACGCTGCAGAAGGCCCACGCGATCAAGGAAGTACAGACCCGCCGGTACTACGCGGGTGAACACGTCGTCGACATCCAGGCGAACGGCCTGGTCAAGGCCTCCGAGCGATTCGGCCTGCGGACATGAGCGGCACCCGGTTCCCCCTCGGAGCAGCCGATCCGCTGGTCGTCGACCACCGGATCGGCGACACCCCGGTCGTCCCGGCCGCGACCCAGATCGATGCCGTCCTCACCGCCTGCGAGGCCCAACACCCCGACGGACAGTGGACGTTGAAGGAAGTCGCCTTCCGTGCGCCGCTGCGGGTGGAAGGTCCAGGCACCGAGCTCCAGGTGCACACCACCGAGGACGGACAGTGCTCGGTCCGCTCGCCGCAGCCGGGCGGTGACGGCACACCGCGCGAGCACTGCACCGCCCGCGCCGCCCGCGTTCCGCTGCCGCCGCCGCGCTACCTGGACGTCGCCGGGCTGCAGGCCGGCTGCACGGAGACCGTGCCCGGCACGGCCGTGGACGAGTGGCGGCGGGCGAGCGGCATCACCTACGGACCGGCCTACCGGGCGATCAGGTCCGCCCGCCGGGGCGGGGGACGCATGCTCGCGGTGCTGCGGGCGGCCGACGACCCGCACGGGAACTCCTTCGCCCGGTCCTTCGTCCCGCCGCCGCTGCTCGACAGCGTCTTCCAGGCCCTCGGCATGCTCGACGACGGGGCGGCCGGGGCGTGCCTGCCCTGGTACGTCGGCCGGATCGTCGCGCGCAGGAGGATCTCGGGCACGGTGCTGGCACTGGTCGAGCGGGAGGAGCCGACCGGCGCCCGCACCGGCGTCGTGCGGGGCCGGGCGACCGTCTGCAACCAGCAGGGAGAGGTCCTGCTCGAACTGGACCGCATCACCCTCAAGGCCACCGCGCCGCCGGGCACATCCGCCGGGGCCACCGCGCCGCCGGGGCCGGGGGAGGAGCACCCGCCCGCCGTGGATCACCAGCCCACCGCGGATCTCCCGCCCACCGCGGAGCGCACGCCCACCGCGGAGCGCACGCCCGTCGTCGGGACGGTCGAGACACTCGGCTGGCGGAAGGCCGATCCGGTCTTCCTGCCCGCGGCGTCCGACGGGGCGTTACTGGTGGTCTCGGCGGACGGCCTCCCGCTGCCGGGCGGGCGGCCCGTGGTGCGTACGACCCCCGATGAGCTGACCCAGGAGCGCCTCGACGCACTCCTGGGCGACACCCCCGTCCACGGCGTGCTGTACGTCGCGCCGCGCGACACGACGGGCGAGGCAGCGGCGGCCCGGACCCTGCAAGGGGTCTTCGCCCTGGTCCGCCGGCTGGCGGCGCGCCCCCCGATGCCGGATCTGGCGATCGTCACCACCTCGGCCCATCAGGTGACCGGACGGGAGAGCGTCGATCCCCTCATGACCGCGCTGTGGGGGCTCGGCCGCACGCTGCAGGTCGAACACCCGCGTACCCGGGTGCGCCTGATCGATCTCGGCCGTGAGGAGCACGCGGACGACCGCGCCGCCCTCCTGCGGGAAGCGCTGGATCGTGCCGGGCCGGAACTCGCCCGGCGCGACGGCCGCTGGTACGAGCCCGTGGCCGAGCGATCGCCGGCGATCCCCGGGCCGTCGTCCGCGGCCCCCGGCCCTCTGCGGCTGCGGGGCGGGCGGTACCTGATCACCGGCGGCATGGGCGGCATCGGCCTGCGGGTCGCCGAGTTCCTGGCCCGGGAGGGATGCGCCCACCTGACCCTGGTGGGCAGGACCGTCCCGGACCGGGGGGAGAACCGGCGGCGGCTGAGCCGTCTCGACGGGCTCTGCGACGTGGACGTCGTGGCCACGGACGTACGCCGGCTGGGCGAGGCACTCGCCGGAGCCGAGCGCTACAACGGGGTGTTCCACGCCGCAGGGGTGCTCCGGGACGGCCTGGCCCGCACCCTGACACCCCAGCAGGTGGACGAGGTCCTCGCCCCGAAGCTCGGCGGAGTGCACGCGGTCGCCGACCTGGTGGCCAGGTGGGCACGGCCGGACTTCGTCGCCCTGTTCTCGTCGGTCGCGGCCGTACGCGCGAACCTCGGGCAGAGCTCCTACGCGGCGGCCAACGGCTACCTGGACGGCTACGCCGCCCGTAAGAGAGCCGAGGGCGAGCCCTGGTACAGCCTCGGCTGGGGCCTGTGGACCGTCGGCATGGGCGAGGCCGTCGCCCCGCGGGCCGCCGCTCACGGCATCCCGGCCCTGACCGCCGACCAAGGCGTCGCCCTGCTGCACACGGCCCTCGGCCGTACCCCCGCGCACTACGTCCTTTCTGCCGCTGCGAATGCGAAGGATGCACGAATGACCGCTGTGACACCGGAAAGCAGACTGTGGCCGTCGCTGTCGACCGCCCTGAAGAAGATCCTCCACATCGACGACGTGTCCCCCGAAGACAATCTGCTGGAGATCGGCCTCGACTCGATGATGGCGGTCGAACTGGCCGCCGCCCTGTCGGCCGAGGGGACCGAGGTCGACCCCGTGGTCTTCTTCGAGCACAGCGACGTCGGCGCGCTGCTCGACCACCTGGAACTGACGGTGGCACCCGGAGCTTCGGCCCCCGCAGCTCCCGTAGCCGCTGCAGCCCCTTCGATCCCCTCGGCCCGCTCTGCCGCCCCGGCCGCCGACGCGACGGTGGCTCCGGCGCAGGCGCAGGCGCAGGTACCGGCACCGGCACCCGTGCCGGTTGCGGACCCGGCCCGGGAGCCGCGTACCCGCGCCGCCGACGGCCCAGCTGCCGACTCCTTCGTCGCCGACTGGGACCGCTTCCGGACGCCGGACCCCGTCACCCCGCCCGCCGCCGTCCGCCCGCCCGCCGCCGTCACCCCGCCCGTACCGGACCGGACACCGCGCGGGACCCCGCAGGGCCAGGGCCGGACACCCCGGCGGACCCTGCCCGGCCGGCTGTCCTCCTCGACGCGAGGCACCTTCCTCGAACAGCGCATCGACACGCTGTCGGCGGAGGACCGCCTCGTCGTCGCCAGGGACGAGTACTTCTACGAGCCGGTCATCCAGGAGGCCAGCGGCGCCCGGATCAAGTTCGACGGCCGCTGGTACCTCAACTTCGCCTCGTACAGCTATCTCGGTCTCATCGGGCACGACTACATCGACGCGCAGGCCCTGAGCGCCGTGGAACAGCACGGCACCGGGGCCCACGGCGTGCGCCTGCTCGCGGGCACCCTGCACCTGCACCGCGAACTGGAACTGACGCTCGCCCGCTTCCTCGGCACCGAGGACGCGATCGTCTTCTCCAGCGGATACATGGCGAACGTGGCGACGGTCGGCGCGCTGGTCGGCCCCGGCGACGTGGTCATCGGCGACGTCTACAACCACGCCAGCATCCTCGACGGCTACCGCCTGTCGGGCGCCCGGGTCATCACGTACGCCCACAACGACCTGGCCGACCTGGAACGGGCCCTGCGCAAGGTCGGCGACGCGGGGCGGCTGGTCGTGACGGACGCCGTCTTCAGCATGGACGGCGACGTGGCCCCGCTGCCGGGCATCGTGGAGCTGTGCGAGCGGTACGACGCCCCGCTGATGGTCGACGAGGCGCACAGCCTCGGCGTGCTCGGCGGTACCGGACGCGGCATCACCGAGCACTTCGGCATCGACCCGGAGCGGGTCGCCGTCAAGATGGGCACGCTGTCCAAGACCGTGCCCAGCGCGGGCGGTTACGTCGCGGGCTCGCGCGACCTCGTCTTCGCCCTGAAGAACAACGCCCGCGGCTGGATGTTCTCCGCCGCGGTGACACCGGCCCAGGTCGCGGCGGCGAAGGCCGCGATCGAAGTGATGGAGGCGTCCCCGGAACGCCCCCGCGAACTGCGCGCCAGGACGGCCAGGTACCTCGGGCAGCTGCGCGCCCTGGGCTTCGACACGCTCGCCAGCGAGACACCGGTGGTGCCGGTGGTCTGCCAGAGCTCCGAGCAGGCCCACGAGATGGCGCGGCTGTGCCAGCTGGACGGGCTGTTCGTACAGCCGATCGTCTATCCGGCGGTGCCGCGCACCCTTCCCCGACTGCGGACCATCGTCAGCCTGAGCCACTCGGACGCCGACCTGGACGCGGCCGTCGCGACGTTGGAGAAGGCCGGCCGCGCCTGCGGCCTGATCGCCTGACCGCTCAGCTCCACAGCTCCATCGACCGGGCACCAGAGCACGTCGACCAGCCGACCGACCGCACGGCAGACCGAGGAGCACAGACATGACGCACACAGACATGACGCACACAGACATGACCGGTACGTACACCTCCGGCACGTACCCGTCCGGCACGGACGTGACCGGCCAGGACCCGACCGGCACGGACAGCGCCGCCTTCTTCGCAGCGGTGCTCAAGACCATCGCCTCCACCCGCAACCACGCCACCGACCAGGCCGAGTACGCCAGGGGCGTCCTGGAGCCGGCCGGGCGGATACGTACGACCGAGCAGGAGACGGACGGCAGGCAGCTCACCGTCCACGAGACCGACGAGGTGCTGGGCCTGCTGGAGACCACCTTCCGCGCCAAGCGCACCCCCGACGAGGAGCGCGAGTACTACCTCCGGTACATCGAGCGGGTCTCCGGAGTGAGCCGTGCCTCGTTGGGTGTGTCGGCCCAGTGAGCACGCCCCACCTCGCGTGGTACAGCCACGAGATCTGCTTCTGGCACGACCCCGGCTCCGGATCGGGGTACGTGCCGGTGGGGCCCGGCATCGAGCCGCTCCGGCAGTTCGCGGTGGACCCGGACCTGCGCAGGGCGGAAGGGCTGGTCAAGGCGTCGGGCGTGCAGGACAGGTTCACGTGCGTCACGCCCACGCCTGCCACCGACGAGGACCTGCTGCTGGTGCACACACCGGAGCACATCGAGCGGGTCGAGGCCACGTCGGCGATCGGTTCGGGGGACGCGGGCGTGTACGCGCACGTCAACTACCACAGCGCGCAGGCCGCCAGGCTCGCCGTCGGCGCCTGCGTACAGGCCGCCACCAGCGTCCTGGAAGGGCGGTTCGACCGGGCCTACTGCCTCGTGCGGCCACCCGGCCACCACGCCGAGCCGGACCGGGCGATGGCGTTGTGCCTGTACAACAACGTGGCCGTCGCCGCCCGTGCCGCGCAGCGCCACGGAGCGCGCCGGGTACTGATCCTCGACTGGGACGTGCACCACGGGAACGGCATCCAGCGCACCTTCTACGAGGACCCCGACGTCCTCTACATCTCCCTCCACCAGGACGGGCTGTTCCCCGCCGCGTCCGGTCTCGTCACGGAGACGGGCGCCGGCGCGGGGGCGGGCAGCACCCTCAACGTGCCGCTGCCCGCGGGCAGCGGGCACGACGCCTACCTCGCCGCCGTCGACCGCCTCGTGGAACCCGCCGCCCGCGCCTTCCGCCCCGATCTGATCCTGGTCGCCGCGGGCGTCGACGCGAGCGGCCACGATCCGATGGGCCGGATGATGTGCACCAGCCGCACGTTCCACGCCATGACCAGCACGCTGTGCCGGCTCGCCGACGAACTGACGCGGGGCAGGATCGTCTTCGCCCACGAAGGCGGCTACTCGGCCTGGTACCAGCCGACGCTGGTGCTGGGCACGGCCGCGGCGATCGCGGGCCTGCCGGCGCCGCAGGACCCGTTCCTGCACTCGCTCGACCACCTTCCCGGCCAGCGTCTCCAGCGGCACCAGGACCGGGTGATCACCCACCTGGAGACCCACCACCCGCTGCTGTCCCGTACGGCTTCCGACGTGCCCTCCGCAGCACTCTCTGACGCTCCGTCCGCCACCCCGTCCGCCGCTCCGTCCCCGGGAGGAGGGCGATGAGCGACTGGTGGATGACGGTGGGGGCCGGCGGGCGCCGGCCCCCCGGGGCCGGTCCGGGGCAGGGCACCCGGCCCCGCTTCAGGATCGTGGCGTTCCCGCACGCCGGCGGCTGGCCCTCCGCGTTCCGCTCCTGGTGGCAAGTGCTCCCGGCGGACGTCGAGTTGCTCGTCGCCCAGCTGCCGGGGCGGGGCGCGCGCATCAACGAGGCGCCGCTGACCCGGGTCGCACCCCAGGTGGAGGCGCTGGGCCGGTCGCTCGCGGAGCGGGAGCCACTGCCGTACGCGGTCATCGGGCACAGCTTCGGCAGTGTGCTGGGTTACGAACTCACCAGAGCGATGGAGCGCAGGGGCCTCGCGCCCCGCCTGCTGGCGGTCTCCGCGCGCCAGCCGCCCTGCTTTCCCAGCGAGCCGCCGTTCGCCCACCTCAGGAGCGACGCCGAACTGCTGGACCACCTGGTGGACATCGGCGGCATGGCTCCTGGCCTGCTGAACCGGCCGGACCTCGTCCAGCTGTCGCTGCGCGCCATCCGCGCGGACCTCGAAGCGATGGAACGGTACGAGCGGCCGGTGACCGGCACCAGCACCCCGATCCTGGCGCTCGGCGCGGTCGACGACCCCGTGGTCGTCGCCGAGCGGCTGCACCTGTGGTCGCTGGAAACGTCGGGCGGTTTCAGTCGGCTGATGTTCACCGGCGGCCACTTCTACCTGTACGCGCCCGCCCACGCGGAGACCGTCGCCGGCCGTCTGCTGCGGGACCGCGAAGGACTGCCGGTCGACCGCGGGGGCCTGCCGGTCGACCGCGGGGGCCCGTCGGCCGACCGCGAGGGCCCGTCCGCCGGGAGCGGCACCGTTCACCCACTCCGTCACCCGATCCCCGTTTCGGGTGGCCATGCGAAGCATTTCGGAAAGGAACCAGCGTGAGCACCACCACCGATTCCCCCCAGCAGGCCGGACCACGCGAATGGCTGGGTCTCGCCGTGCTGGCGCTGCCCACACTGCTGCTGTCCATCGACGTGAGCGTGCTGCACCTGGCCGTGCCCCATGTCAGTACCGCCTTGGACCCGACCGCTTCCCAGATGCTGTGGATCATCGACATCTACGGCTTCCTGATCGCGGGCTTCCTGGTGACCATGGGCACCCTCGGCGACCGCATCGGCCGCCGGAAGCTGCTGCTGATCGGTGCCGCCGCGTTCGGCGTCGCCTCGGTCGCCGCCACGTACGCCTCCGACCCGGCCACGCTGATCGCGGCGCGGGCCGCCATGGGCATCGCCGGTGCCACCCTGATGCCTTCGACCCTGGCGCTGATCAGCAACATGTTCCGCGACGCGAGGCAGCGCGGGGTGGCGATCGCGGTCTGGATCACCATGTTCTCCGTGGGGATCGCGCTCGGCCCGGTCGTCGGCGGCGCCATGCTGGAGTACTTCTGGTGGGGTTCGGTCTTCCTGCTGGGCGTGCCCGTCATGGTGCTGTTGCTGCTGGCCGGACCCGTCCTGCTGCCGGAGTACCGCGACGAGGAGGCCGGCCGGCTCGACCTGACCAGCGTGGGCCTGTCCCTGGCCGCGATCCTGCCGGTGGTCTACGGGCTGAAGGAGATCGCCAAGGACGGCGTCTCGACGGTGCCCGTCGCGGCGCTCGTGGTGGGCGTGGTCTGCGCCGCGGTGTTCGTCCGCCGACAGCGCACGCTGGACAGTCCGCTGCTCGACTTCGGCCTCTTCGGCAACCCCGCGTTCCGCACCACGCTGGTGACGATGCTGCTCAGCATGCTGGTGGCGGGCGGCACCTACCTGTTCGTGACGCAGTACCTGCAGCTGGTCGGGGGGCTCTCCCCGATGAAGGCCGGTCTGTACCTGCTGCCCGCGGCGGGTGCGCTGATCGTGACGTCCATGGTGTCCCCCATGGCCGCGAGCAAGATCCGGCCCGCGTACGTCGTCGCCGTCGGGCTCGCCGTCTCGGCCGCGGGCCACGTCATGCTGGCCCTGGCGGACAGCTCCTCCGGGATCGCACAGGTGGTGACCGGTTTCGCACTCGTCTACGCGGGCGGTGGACCGCTCATCGCCCTCGGTACGGACATCGTGGTCGGCTCCGCCCCGCCCGAGCAGGCGGGTTCCGCTTCCGCGGTCTCGGAGACCAGCACCGAGCTGGGCATGGCGCTCGGGGTGGCCGTACTCGGCAGTGTCGGCACCGCCGTGTACCGCAGCGGGGTGGACGTCCCCGCGGGCGTTCCGGACGGCGCCGGTGACACCCTCGCCGGGGCGGTGGAGGCCGCCGCGAGCCTGCCGTCCGACGTGGCGGCGGCGTTCCTGGAGTCCGGCCGGGCCGCGTTCACCGACGGCATGAATGTCATCGGCGCCGTCGGGGTCCTTCTGGCGCTCGGTACCGCGGTCCTGGTGGCGGTGGTGGTCAAGGCCCCCGCAGGGGGAGCCGACGAGGACGGGGCCGAAGCCTCCGTGACCCCAGTCAAGGCCGAGGGCCAGCCGGCCGCCTGACCCGGCGGCAGCCCCGCCCCGCTCCCCGTTCCCACGCCCGCGCCGCCCCGTTCCCGCCCTCGCGGGGGCGGGGCGGCGGCCGTCTGCCCCTGTCGACCGGTCAGCCGTGCGGGAGTTCCGTGTGGCAGGCGGCGTGCTCGGCAGTGGGGGCGATGGGCGTGATGATGTCGACCAGGACGCCGTCGGGGGCCGACACCATGAAGTGCCGCTGCCCGAACTCCTCGCTCCGCAGGTCGAGTTCGGGCTTCAGCCCGGCGGCCCCCACGAGCCGCGCGTACTCGGCATCGACGTCCGCCACTTCGAAGTTGAGCAGGAGTCCCTGAGCGGGCCTTCGGAACGCCTCGGGCACGCTCTCGTGCCCCGCGTCGACCAGGGCGAGCTCGTAGTGCGGCGGTTCGGGCCGGCGCAGGCTGACGTACCAGTCGCTCTCGAAGGTGGTCTCGAATCCGAGGAGCGTCCGGTAGAACTCCACGGCTGCTCCGAGCTGCCGGGTGCAGAGCACCGGATAGAAACTGGTCAGGGCCGAGGGCGTCATCACAATCACCGATCTGAAGTAGACGTACGGTCAACTCCCTTGCAGGGGAGTCGACTTGTCAACGATCGACGTTCCCGCCCGTCACATCCCCGCGAGGCGGGCAAGGGCGAGCGGCGGCGCCGTCGGACCCAGGTTGACATACCGTCGGTATGCAGATTAGGTTCAACTCGCATACCGTTGGTACGCGAGTAGAGACGGCGCCCCATGCTGACCAGCTTCTGCCCGGTGATCTGCACTTCGTGTCTTGAGGAAACCCGCGCCTTCTACACCGAGCTCTTCGGCTTCCGCACCACGTACGAAACGCCGTGGTGCGTCGGCCTCGGCCGGCCGGGACCGCCGCCGTACGAGCTCGTACTCCTCGACCACTCCCATCCGGCCCTGCCGAAAGAGCAGGAACTGCCCGTGCGTGCGGTGCGGATCACCATCGAGGTGAACGGTGGGGCGGGGGAGTCGCAGCGCACCGTGACGGATCCCAACGGGGTCAGGATCGACGTCGTGACGGCTCGGCGGCCCGCGGGCGATCGCGCAACCGGATGAACAACCGGATGAACAAGGGGAGGACGGGCCGTGCCCAGAAGAATCGATCCCGCGACGGCTGTCGCTGTCATGCGTGCCGCCGGTTTGGAGCCGCTGGGACCCTACCCGGGGGCGAACGTGGCCTGGGAGTGCCGCTGCGCCCAGCACGCGCACGCCGTCGCGCCGACGTTCACCTCGGTTCGCAGCGGCGCGATATCGGGGTGCCGCAGGTGCGGCCGGACCGCCGCCGGTGAACGACGGCGCATCGCAGGCCAGGAGAAGGCCGAGGCGGACATGCGCATCGCGGGCTTCGAACCGCTGGAGCCCTATCCGGGCGCCAGGATGAAGTGGCGCTGCCGCCACACGGCCTGCGGGCGCACCGTCCGCCCCCGGCTCACCAAGATCCGGGCGGGCGGGGGCGGGTGCCGGGCGTGTGCGGGGAGGGCGCCGGTGGATCCGGCGACCGCGGCGGCGGACATGCGCGCGATCGGCATGGAGCCGCTCGAACCCTTCCCCGGCCGCGTGGGTGACCGGTGGAAGTGCCGTTGCGTCAGATGCGGTCACACGGGCACGCCGACCCTCAACAACATCCGGCGCGGACAGGGCGGCTGCTACGACTGCGCCCGGCGCGTACGGCAGAGCCGCTTCGGCGGCCAGGGCGAGGGGTTCGGCCGGATGCCCGACCTGGTGCCGGACCTGGTGCCGGACTTGGTGTCGGACCTGGTGTCCGACCGACTGCCCGACCGGCTGCCGGACCTGGTGTCCGACCGGGTCTCCGGTCGGCGTGAGAGGCCGGGGCGGGCGTCAGGCGAGGTCCTCACCGGCGGGTACGCAGCGTCGCGAGCAGCTGTGTCAGCGCCCCCTGGGTGCTAGCCAGATCGCCCGGGGTCGCCGACGCGGCCAGGCGCAGCGCCGCCTCGTTCATGGCCCCCGACAGCAGGTGCACGAGCGGCGCGACCGGCTGCGCGGCGATGGTCCCCTCGTCGATCAGGGTGCCGAGAACCTGTGCCAGGTGACGGCCCGACGTGTCCTTGTTCATCGCGCGCCACTGGCTCCAGCCGAGGACCGCGGGGCCGTCGACGAGCAGGATGCGCTGCAGGGCGGGGTCGGTGGAGGCGTTGAGGAACGCCTGGCAGCCCGCGGTGAGTTGGTCCCAGGCCCCGGCGTGCGCATCCGCCGTGGCGGCGATGTGTGCGGACACCTCCTGCTGGGCCTCCTCCAGGACCGCGCGGAACAGCTCGGCCTTGCTGGGGAAGTGGTGGTACAGCGCCCCCTTGGTGACGCCGCCGGCCCGGACGATCTCGGCCAGACCCACCGCCCCGTACCCCAGCGTCGCGAACAGGCGTCTGCTCTCGCGGAGCAGGGTCTGCCGCGTCTGCTCCCGCTGCAGCGCTCGAACCCCTTGCGTCATCCCGTAGCCCCCCGCTCTTGGCATACTGAAGGTACGCCAACACGGTACTTCGCTGCCGGACGGTGTGGGAGGTCAGTCGGTGCGCAGCGCGTCGAGCATGCGGTCCAGCGCCGTCCGGGTGTGAGCGAGGTCGTCCGCCGACGCCGAGGAAGCCAGCCACAGGGCCGCCTCGTTCATCGCCCCGGACAGCAGGTGCGCCAGGGGGACCACCGGCTGCGGGGCGATCACCCCGGATTCGGCGAGGCCGGTCAGCGCATCGGAGAGATGGCGGGCGGAGTGGGTCTCGTCCATCGAGCGCCACTCGCTCCACCCGAGGACGGCGGGCCCGTCGACGAGCATGATCCGTTGGATCTCCGGGTCGGTGGTCGCGGTGAGGAATTCCTGACAGCCGCTGGTGAACTGGGACCACGGGTCCTCGTGCGCCTCGGCCGCCGCCGCCACGCGGTCGCCGACCTCCTGCTGCACCGATTCCAGAACGGCGCGAAACACCGCGGCCTTGGAGTCGAAATGGTGGTAGAGCGCCCCCTTGGTCACCCCGGCCGCACTGACGATCTCCGACAGACCGACCGCGCCGTAGCCGCGGTCGGCGAACAGCCGCCGCCCCTCCCGCAGCAGAGCCTGCCGAGTCTTCTCACGCTGCTGCGCCCTGACACCCTGCTGCACCGTCTCGCCCCGCTCGGATAGAACCCACTCGGACAGAACCCGCTCGCACGGAACGCCGGCACTTCGCCACGCCCTCGCGCATACCGATGGTATGCGCGAGGGCGCCCAGGTGAAACCGGCCACGGACCCGCCGGAGACACGGTCCGCGCCCCCTTGCCAGGGCCCGGCAAGAAGCTCAGGATTGTCCCCTTCCACACGGCGTCCACCAGGCGTCACTCCACTTGGAGGCACCATTCGGCACGGTTCGGCACGGCCCGAAGTGGATAGGGCTAGCGGAACACTTCACGCAGGAGGTACGCCCCTCATGTCCATGGACTTCGGACTGGTCCTGCAGACCGACCCACCCGCATCCGAGGTCGTCGGCCTGATGCGGCGCGCCGAGCGCAACGGGTTCCGCTACGGCTGGACCTTCGACTCCTCCGTGCTGTGGCAGGAGCCGTTCGTCATCTACAGCAGGATCCTGGAACACACCGAGCAGCTGATCGTCGGGCCGATGGTGACCAATCCCGGGACCAGGACCTGGGAGGTCACCGCCTCCACCTTCGCCACCCTCAACGACATGTACGGCAACCGCACCGTCTGCGGCATCGGCCGCGGCGACTCCGCGATGCGGGTGGCCGGACGCAAGCCGAACACCCTCGCCCGGCTCGGTGAGGCCATCGAGGTCATCCGTGACCTCGCCGAGGGCCGGGAGGCGAAGGTGGACGGGCAGTCGGTGCGGCTGCCGTGGGTGACGGACGGACGGCTTCCGGTGTGGATGGGCGCGTACGGGCCCAAGGCGCTCGCGCTCGCCGGGCAGAAGGCGGACGGGTTCATCCTGCAGCTCGCCGACCCGTTCCTGACGGAGTGGATGATCCGGGCGGTACGCGACGCCGCATCCGCCGCCGGGCGCGATCCGGCGGACGTGAAGATCTGCGTGGCCGCACCGGCGTACGTGAGCGAGGACCTCGGCCACGCCAGGGACCAGTGCCGGTGGTTTGGCGGAATGGTCGGCAACCACGTCGCGGACCTCGTGGCGAAGTACGGGGCGGACTCCGACTTCGTACCGGCGGCGCTCACCTCGTACATCGAGGCCAGGCAGGGGTACGACTACGCGCACCACGGCCGGGCCGGGAACCCGGACACCGACTTCGTGCCGGACGAGATCGTCGACCGGTTCTGTCTGCTGGGGCCGGTGGAGGCACACATCGAGAAGCTGCGGACGCTGCGGGAGCTGGGGGTCGACCAGTTCGCCGTCTACGCCATGCACGACGCGCGGGAGGCGGTCGTCGACGCGTACGGCGAGTCGGTCATCCCGGCCCTGACGGCCTCCTCCTAGAGGGCGCGGAGGCGCGTCACCCCGGCCGCTCCCCGGACCGTACGGCGAGCCGTTCCGCCTGGCGTTCGGTGGCGGCCATCGCCCCGTACGCGACGAGGTGCAGCAGACAGTGCTCGCTGAACGGCGGCACCAGCCAGGCCGCCACGTCCTCGGCGGTGAGGTGGTGCGGGGCGAGCGCGACGAGCAGCGCGATACGGGCGCCGGGGCGGTCCGTACGGGCGGGCAGCCGGCCGTCGTGCGGAGCGAGGTGACCGGCCCCGTCCCAGGCGTCCACCGTCTCACGGACGTACGCCACGTCGTCGTCGGACAGCAGTCCGGCGCCCAGGGCGGCGGCCTCGCGCAGGCCCGCGTACGCGGTGGCGACCGGCGACCCCGGCGTGGCCCAGGCGGGGGAGTCCCCCGAGGTCAGGAGCAGCGGGAGGCTCTCGCCGGGGGTGAGCTTCCTGCGGACGGTGGCGCTCAGGTGCTTGCCGGGACCGGTCTCCAGGAGGCGGAGCCTGCGTGCTTCGGTGTCCAGGCCCTGGGCGGTCAGGAGGGTGTCGGCGATGCGGTTCATGAAGTGGAAGGCGAGGGCCGTGCCGATGAACTCCTCCGCGTGGCGGGAGGAGAAGGGCTGTGGCGTGCCGACGTCCCTGCCCCAGGCGAGGAGGCGGGCATGGGCCCGGTCCTCGGGCGGGCGGCCCTCGCCGATCCGCCGGGCGAGGGAGTGCTCGCCGCCCGCGTAGAGCAGGAAGATGTGGGCGTTGGTACAGAAGTCGCAGCCGTTGGCGAGCGAGGTACCGGCGGCCACCAGTTCCTTCTCCGTGCGCGAGGCGTCCCCGGCGAGCAGGGCTTCACGGAGCAACGCCCAGAAGCCCGTGAGGAGTTGAGGTGAAGGAGAGAGCACCGCGAAGGTCGGCGGACGGGGGACGCCGAAGTCGGCGGTCACCTGGGCGTGGACGTCGGCGACCGTTCCGGTGGCAGACTCGGGAGGTTCGGGCGAGGTGAAGCGAAACGGTGAGGTCATGGGGGCAAGACTCGTCCGGGAGGGGGCGCGGGGGCGTCGTACGGCGGGAGGCATTCGGGACTGCTCCGGACAACTCGGCCGCAGCCCAGGCTACTTCGGCGGGAGTAGTCCGGATCCGGTCCGGCGGGAGGAGGCGCGGGGCGGGGCGGGCGGCTTAGGGTCTGTCCGGCGGATCGTGCGCGGGGGAGAGCGGTGGGAAGAGCGGTGGGGCATGGGGGAGGAATCGGGCTGGACCCGGGACTGGACCCGGGACTGGGACCGGACGGCGGCGGGAAGTGGCGGTGGCCCGGCCGGTGGCCAACGGGGCTGGTGGACGCGGGACTTGCGGTGGTCATCTGCGGGGCGATGCTGGCAGCCGCCCTCACGCGCGTCGACGCGGCGCAGGGCCCGACGGCAGTCGACCTGATTCTGATCGTGGCCGGTTCGCTCGCCCTGGCCGTGCACCGCAGGGCACCGGTACTGGTGCTGGCCTTCACCGCCGTCTGCATGCTCGGGTACGTACTCCACTCGAATCCGGGGACGTCGGCGGCCTTCCCCGTCGTCGCCGGAGTGCACGCCGTGACCCGGCAGGGGCGTCGTGGGGCCGCAGTCGTGGTCGGTGTGCTGTTCCTGGTGGGGTTCTTCGTGGCCAGCCCGTCCGGCGGTGGTCTTGAGCGCACGCTGCTGCTGCACGGCTGGTTCATCTGCGCCGGGGTCACCGGCCTCGTCGACAAGAACTGGCAGGCGTATCTGCGGCAGACCGAGCAGCGGGCGGCCGAGGCCGAACGCACCCGGGAGGAGGCGGCCCTGCGCCGGGCGGGCGAGGAACGGCTGCGCATCGCACGGGAGTTGCACGACTCCCTCACCCACAGCATCTCGATCGTCAAGCTCCAGGCCGGAGTCGCCGTTCACCTGGCCAGGAAGCGCGGCGAGGAGGTGCCGGACGCGCTGATCGCCATCCAGGAGGCGAGCGGCGAGGCGATGCGGGAGCTCCGGGCCACGCTGGAGGTGCTGCGCACCGATGTCGTACCGCCGGGGACGGGCCTCGACCGGCTGGGCGAACTGCTGGAACGGGCCCGCGCCGCCGGGCTCGCCGCGTCGGTGACCTTCACCGGGCAGGAACGCACGCTCCCCGACGCCGTCGACCGGGCCGCGTACCGGATCGTGCAGGAGGCCCTGACGAACGTGGCCCGGCACGCGGGCCGTGCCAAGACCTCCGTACAACTCGACTACGGGGAAAGGCAGTTCGGCGTCCGGGTGGAGAACGAGGGGGAGGCGGACGTGCCCCAGCCCGCCGTCGGGCGGGGGCTGACCGGGATGCGGGAGCGGGTCGTCGCGCTGGGCGGCACGCTGTACGCCGGTCCACGGGCGGGCGGCGGATTCGCGGTGCGGGCCGAACTCCCGCTCCAGGAAGGGGGATCGTGATGATCAGGGAAGGGGGTGCGGGGTGATCCGGGTGCTGATCGTCGACGACCAGGCACTGATGCGGGCCGGGTTCCGTGCGCTGCTCGCCGCCGAGGACGACATCGAGGTGGTGGGCGAGGCGGCCGACGGGCGCGCCGGTGTGGAACTGGTCCGGAGGCACCGGCCGGACGTCGCGCTCGTCGACGTACAGATGCCCGTGCTGACCGGCATCGAGGCGACCCGGGAGATCGCCGCCGATCCGGACCTGGCCGCGACCCACGTCGTCATCCTCACCAACTACGGCCTGGACGCGTACGTCTTCGACGCGCTGCGCGCCGGGGCGGCCGGGTTCCTGCTCAAGGACACCGAGCCCGGCGAACTCCTCCAGGCGATCCGCATCGCGGCCCGGGGCGACGCGCTGCTTTCGCCGTCCGTGACCCGGCGGCTGATCACGGAGTTCGTGTCACGCCCGCCGGACCGGCACACCGCGCCCGGCTTCGAGAGCCTGACCCGGCGGGAGGGGCAGGTCACCGCACTGGTCGCACGCGGGCTCACGAACGAGGAGATCGCCGCCCACATGGTGATCAGCCCGCTGACGGCGAAGACGCACGTGAGCCGGGCGATGACCAAGCTGGGTGCCCGGGACAGGGCCCAACTGGTCGTGTTCGCCTACGAGTCGGGGCTGGTTTCGCCGTCGTCGTCGCCATCACCGTCACCGTCACCGGGGGCGGGGGCGGGGGCGGCAGGTTGAAAGGGCGGGGCAGCGGGGCAGCAGTGCCGCTCGGGGCACGGGGCTATTCGGGTTCCGGCAGGGGTTCGCCCGTCTCCAGGAGCGTCTTGAGGCTGGAGAGGAGCGGCGGCCAGCCGTCGCGGATCATGGCGAGGGTGAGGCTGCCCCTGTCGAAGCCGTCGTGGACGACGGTCAGCCGGGTCACGGTCGGTCCGGCCGGTTCGATCTCGTACGTCACCTTCGACCGCGACTCGGCGGCCAGCTGCGCGTGCAGCGCCTCGTCCATGCCGACGGTCTCGGCGAAGGCCGGGATGAAGGTGTGCCAGGTGTAGGACAGCCGGCGGCCCGGCTCGGCGGCGAGCACCACCTGCTCCGGGTCGGCGTCGCCGAGCCCCATCCCCTGCCAGATCACCGTCGACCCGACCTGCCAGTCCGAGGCGAAGGTCATGCCCCAGTAGCGGCTGGTGGACGCCGGGTCGGTCAGGGCCTGCCAGATCTGGTCGGGGGTGGACCGGATGTACGCGGTGTAGTCGAAGGCGGTGGTGCGGTCGAGGTCGGGACCGACGTCACCCGTGCCCGTTCCCGCGCCCGTGTCCGTGCCTGCGGTCGTGTTCGTGTCCGGGGCCGTGGAATCCATGCGGCCATTCTCCGGGGGCGGGCGAGGATCGGCGAGGCGAGACGCCCCTTACCGGTCCCGCCCCTGCTTGCTCCTACCGCTACCGCTCCTATTGCTCCGCCGCCCGCAGCCTCCGCCACACCGCCTTCGCCGCGTTGTGCCCCGACATCCCGTGCACCCCGGGCCCCGGCGGCGTCGCCGACGAGCACAGGAACACCGCCGGATGCTTCGTCCCGTACGGGAACAGCGACAGCTTCGGCCGGAGCAGCACCTGGAGGCCGGAGAAGGCGCCGCAGGCGATGTCGCCGCCCACATAGTTCGCGTTGTGCGCGACCAGCTCGCGCGGCCCCGCCGTCGCACGAGCGAGCACGCGGTCCCGGAAGCCCGGGGCGAACCGCTCGATCTGCCGCTCGATCGCGTCCGTCAGATCGCCCTCCCACGCGTGCGGCACGTGCCCGTACGCCCAGAACACGTGCTTGCCCTCCGGAGCCCGGGTCGGGTCGGTCACGCTCGGCTGGGCCGTGATCAGGAAGGGAGCCTCGGGAGCGGTGCCGCCCGAGGCCTGCCGCAGCGCCTTGCCGATCTCGCCCTTCGTGGCGCCGACCTGCACCGTCCCGGCCCGGCGGGCCTCCTCGGCGGTCCACGGGACCGGCCCTTCCAGTGCATAGTCGATCTTGAAGACGCTGGCGCCGTATCGGTAGTTCTCGTACGCGTTGCCCAGGCGGGCGATCCGGGCGAGCGCGGTCGGCGAGGTGTCGAAGATGTACGCGCGGGCGGGCGGCAGGTCGTCGAGGCGCTTCACCTCGAAACCGGTGTGGACGGTTCCGCCCAGGTCGCGGAGGTACGCGGTGAGCGCGTCCGGGATGGCCTGCGAGCCGCCGCGCGGCGCCGGCCAGCCGTTCTCGTGCGCCGCCAGGGCGAACATCAGGCCGACCGCCCCCGTCGCGAACCCGCTCAGCGGTGCGATCACATGCGCCACGAGGCCCGCGATCAGCGCCTTCGCCTTCTCGTCGCGGAAGCGCTGCATCAGCCATGTCGACGGCGGCAGCCCGGCGAGGCCGAACCTGCCCAGGGTCACCGGATGGCGCGGCAGCGCGGTCAGCGGCAGCGACATGAAGTCCCGCGAGAGCGTGTCCCACCGCCCCAGGTACGGGGCGACCAGCCGGCGGTACGCACCCGCGTCACGCGCACCGAACGACGCGGCCGTCTCCGCGACCGACCGGGACAGCACGGCCGCGGTGCCGTCGTCCCACGGGTGCGCCATCGGCAGCTCCGGGTGCAGCCACTCCAGCCCGTACCGCTCCAGCGGCATCGCCTTGAACGCGGGCGAGCCGACGCCCAGCGGGTGCACCGCCGAGCACGGGTCGTGCCGGAAGCCGGGCAGGGTCAGCTCCTCGGTACGGGCGCCGCCGCCGACGGTGTCCTTCGCCTCGAAGACCTCCACCGAGAAGCCGCGGCGGGCCAGCTCGACGGCTGCGGTCAGTCCGTTGGGGCCCGCCCCCACGACGACTGCATCAAGCATCGGCGACACCTTGGACTCCTCACGCCACGTCACTTCAGGGCCCCAGGGTATTCCTGTGCACCGACAGCCTCGGCGGGGGTAGGGTCCGCGCCGTGAACAGCACCATCGGAACCACCTTCGACGCGACCGTCGCCGCCATGGCCGAACGCCTTGCCGCCGTGCCCGGTGTGCACGCCGTGGCCCTCGGCGGCAGCCGTGCCAGGGGCGCCCACCGCCCGGACTCCGACTGGGACCTGGGGGTGTACTACCGGGGTGAGCCCGACATCGTCCAACTCGCCTCTCTCGCCGCGGAGTTCACCGGGAAGCCGGTGGAGGTGGCCGGGCCGGGCGGCTGGGGGCCGTGGGTGAACGGCGGGGCCTGGCTGTCCGTCGAGGGTACGGCGGTCGACTGGATCCTGCGCGACCTCGACCGTGTCGAGGGCGTGTGGGAGGACTGCCGGGCGGGCCGCTTCGAGGTCGGAGTGCAGGCCGGACACCCGCTGGGGTTCTGGTCGCCCGCGTACGCGGGCGAGGTCGCACTCTGCCGCGTGCTGGCGGACCCTTCGGGCGGGCTGACGGCACTGCGGGCGGCGGCCCAGCACTATCCGGAGGCCCTGCGCGACGCGCTGACCGGGGCGGCGTGGGAGGCGGACTTCTCGGTCGCGGCCGCCCGCAAGTCGGTGGCCGGCGGTGACGTACTGCATGTCGCGCTGTGCCTCGCGCGCGCCCTCGGCGTCCTGGCGCAGGCGATGCTGGCGCACGGGCGGGTGTGGTGCGTGAACGAGAAGGGCGCCCTGGCCGCGGCCGCCCGAACCGCCTGCGCACCGGCCGACTTCACCGAACGGGCGTCGCGGGCGCTGCACGGACTGGACGAGGAGGCGGTGCGGGTGGCGGGCGCGCTGGTGAACGAGGTGCGGGAGCGGATGACGACCCCCGCTCCGCAGGCTTGAGCGAGCACCAGCCCCGTCCAGCCCACCCCCCACTCACTCACTCACCCTCCCTCTCTCCCTCCCACCCGCCCAACCACTCGCCCGTCGCTCAGGCCTCTGCCAGCAGCGCCCGTACCCGTTCAGCCGTCGCCGTGTCCCTGGCTGCCGTGAACGGCAGTGCGTTGCCGCCCGTGATCCGGTAGCGCTCGCCCGTGCGTGTGCGGTCCGTGCCGCCCGCCTCCTCCACCAGGAGCAGGCCCGCCGCGTGGTCCCAGGCCAGTTCCCAGGAGAACGCCACCGACTCCAGCTCGCCCCTGGCCACCGCCAGGTACTCCAGGCCCGCCGACCCGCACGGCCGGGGCTCGACCCCGTCCACCGACAGCGCCAGCAGCGCCCGCTTCTCCTGCGGAGTCGTGTAGTCCGGGTGCGAGATCGCCACCCGGAGCGGACTGCCGGGCGCGGGAGAGCCCGACCGGAGCGGCTTGCCGTTCAGCGAGGCGCCCTGCCCCCGCACCGCGACGGCCATCTCGTCCAGCGCCGGGGCGTACGTCCACGAGGCCTGCAGTTCGCCGTCCACTGCCAGCGCGACCAGCGTGCAGAACCCCGGCTCGCCGTGCACGAACTGCCGTGTCCCGTCGACCGGGTCGACGATCCACACCGGTGCCGTGCCCCGTATCGCTTCGTACGCCGCGGGGTCCGCGTGGACCGCTTCCTCGCCGACCACCACCGAGCCCGGCAGCAGGCGGGTGAGAGCGGCCGTCAGGTGCTCCTCGGCGCCCCGGTCGGCGACCGTCACCAGGTCGTAGGGGCCGTTCTTCTCCAGCACCTCGTGCGCGGCGAGCTGCTGGTAGCGCGGCATGATCTCGTCGGCGGCTGCCCGGCGGACGGCCTCCTCCACAGCGGCGACAAGCGAGTTATCGATCATGCCGTCCAGCAAAGCACGCGGGACTGACAACGCGCTGCGGCCGGGGTGTCCCGCGGAACGCCGGGAAGGGGAGGAATGTCCCGGCTCGGGATAGCGTTGTCGCAGGTCACAACCACCCCTGCGGTGCCTGATGGAGGCGGAACACGGTGCACGGTGAATACAAGGTTCCCGGCGGCAAGCTCGTCGTCGTGGATCTCGATGTCGAGTCCGACGCGGCGGATCCGGCGGGTGCCGCAGGCGCGATCGGCGTCCTGCGCAACGTCCGGGTGGCCGGGGACTTCTTCCTGGAGCCCGACGAGGCCATCCTCGCCATCAACCGTGCCCTGGAGGGCGCCCCGGCCGACACCGACGCCCCGGGCCTGGCCGCCCGGGTCGAGGCCGCCCTCCCCGAGGGCACGGTGATGTTCGGCCTCACCGCCGAGGGCATCGCGATCGCGGTCCGCCGCGCCCTCGCGCACGCCACGGACTGGACGGACTACGACTGGCAGCTCATCCACGAGGCCCCGCAGGCCCCGGCCCTGCACATGGCGCTCGACGAGGTGATCACCGCCGAGGTCGCGGCCGGCCGTCGGCCGCCGACGCTGCGGGTGTGGGAGTGGGGCTCCCCGGCCGTCGTCATCGGCAGCTTCCAGTCGCTGCGCAACGAGGTCGACCCGGCGGGCGCTGACCGGCACGGGATCGAGGTCGTGCGCAGGATCAGCGGCGGCGGCGCGATGTTCATCGAGCCCGGGAACACCATCACATACTCACTCTCCGTGCCGACCGCACTCGTCCAGGGCCTGTCCTTCGCGGACAGCTACGCCTACCTCGACGACTGGGTGCTGGGCGCCCTCGGCGACATGGGCGTCAAGGCCTGGTACCAGCCGCTCAACGACATCGCCACGGACGCCGGGAAGATCGCGGGCGCCGCCCAGAAGCGCATGGTCAGCGACTCGGGCGGGGCGGTCCTGCACCACGTGACGATGGCGTACGACATCGACGCGGACAAGATGATGGACGTGCTCCGGATCGGCAAGGAGAAGCTGTCCGACAAGGGCACGAAGAGCGCGAAGAAGCGGGTCGACCCGCTGCGCCGCCAGACGGGACTGGCGCGGGAGGCGGTCATCGAGCGGATGATCGAGTCGTTCCGGGGGCGGTACGGGCTGGAGAAGGGCTCGGTGTCGGAGGACGAGATGGGCCGGGCACGGGAGTTGGCGGCGGAGAAGTTCGGAACGGAGGACTGGACGGCACGGGTCCCCTAGCCGGGGGCGGCGGTGGGTGGTCTTCGTGCGGGTGCGCGGTGGCTGGCCGCCGGGCCGGTGGTCGTCGTGCGGGTGCGTCGTGGCTGGTCGCGCAGTTCCCCGCGCCCCTAAATGCCTGCCCCCGGGCGGCTGACGCCGCCATCCCCTAGCCCTCTTGGGCAGCGGGGCCGCCCCCCGGGGGCGGGACGGGTGGGCAAGGGGGCGGCCCCCCACCGCGGCACGCCCCCTCACGACCGCACGCGCTCGCCACCGCCTCCCCCGCTCGCCACTGCCTCCGTACCCCGCCCGACCACACACAGGTCCCCGCAGGTCGATGTCGGATTTCCGCCAGCCGGACAGCGGCGAGTGCCCGATGCTGGAGGCATGTCACTCACTCCGGCAGCGCAGGACGCACAAGACACACAGGACACCCGCGCCATGCACACCGACACCGAGCGCTGCGTCCGCGCCGTCCAGTCCAAGGACGCCCGCTTCGACGGATGGGTGTTCACCGCCGTCACGACCACGCGGATCTACTGCCGGCCCAGCTGCCCGGTCGTCCCGCCCAAGCCGCAGAACATGACGTTCTACCCGAGCGCCGCCGCCTGCCAGCAGGCCGGGTTCCGGGCCTGCAAGCGGTGTCGCCCGGACACCAGCCCCGGCTCCCCCGAGTGGAACGCCCGCGCCGACTCCGTCGCCCGCGCCATGCGCCTCATCCGGGACGGCGTCGTCGACCGCGAAGGCGTGCCGGGTCTTGCGGCCCGGCTCGGGTACTCGACCCGGCAGGTCGAGCGGCAGCTGCGCGCCGAGCTGGGCGCCGGGCCGCTCGCCCTGGCCCGCGCCCAGCGCGCCCAGACCGCACGGCTGCTGATCGAGACGACCCAGCTGCCCATGGCGGACATCACCTTCGCGGCGGGGTTCTCGTCCGTACGCACCTTCAACGAGACGGTGCGGGAGGTCTTCGGCCTGTCCCCCGGGGAGCTGCGGGCCCGCGGCCGGAAGGGGGACGTACAGGCCCCCGGGGTGATCAGCCTGCGGCTGCCGTTCCGCGCCCCGCTCAACCCCGACAACCTCTTCGGCCACCTCGCCGCGACCGCCGTCCCCGGGATCGAGGAGTGGCGCGCCGGAGCCTACCGCCGCACGCTCCAACTCCCGTACGGGCACGGCATCGTGGCGCTCTCCCCGCGCCCCGACCACATCGCCTGCCGACTCTCCCTCACCGACCTGCGCGACCTCACGCACGCCATCAGCCGCTGCCGCTGGCTGCTCGACCTGGACGCCGACCCGGTCGCCGTGGACGCGCGGCTGAGTGCCGACCCCCTGCTCGCGCCGCTGGTGGCACGGGCGCCGGGGCGGCGGGTGCCGCGCACCACCGACGCCGCCGAGTTCGCCGTACGCGCGGTACTCGGCCAGCAGGTGTCGACGGCGGCCGCCCGCACCCACGCGGCCCGGCTCGTCACCGCGCACGGCGTGCCGGTCGACGACCCGGACGGCGGGCTCACCCACCTCTTCCCGACCCCCGAGGCGCTCGCCGGCCTCGACCCCGAAACCCTCGCCCTGCCGCGCAGCCGCCGTGCCACGCTCACCACCCTCGTCGCCGCCCTCGCCGACGGATCCCTCACCCTCGACGTCGACAGCGACTGGGACCTGGCCCGCGCACAGCTCCTCGAACTGCCCGGGTTCGGCCCGTGGACCACCGAGGTCATCGCGATGCGAGCCCTCGGGGACCCCGACGCCTTCCTCCCCTCCGACCTCGGAATCCGGCGCGCCGCACAGGGGTTGGGCCTGCCGTACACCCCGGCCGCCCTCACCGCGCGCGCCGCCGCGTGGCGGCCCTGGCGCGCGTACGCCGTGCAGTACCTGTGGGCGACCGACTCCCACCCCATCAACCACCTCCCGAAGTAACGGAGTTGATCCACATCATGGCCGCGTTCAAGCAACACACCCTCATGGAGAGCCCGTTCGGGCCGCTCACCCTCGTCGCCACCGACGGCGTGCTCTCTGCCGTCTACATGGTCAACCACCGCCACCAGCCGCCGGAGGAGACCTTCGGCGACCGCGACCCGGAGCCCTTCCCCGAGGTGATCGCACAGCTGAACGCCTACTTCGCGGGCGAGCTGACGGATTTCACCCTCCCCGTCCACCTGGAGGGCACGCCCTTCCAGCGCACCGTCTGGGCCGAACTGCTCAAGATTCCGTACGGTGAGACCCGTTCGTACGGAGAACTCGCCCAGGCCCTCGGCAAGCCCGGCGCGGCACGGGCGGTCGGCCTCGCCAACGGCAAGAACCCGATCAGCATCGTCGTCCCCTGCCACCGCGTCATCGGCTCAGGCGGCAGCCTCACCGGCTACGGCGGCGGCCTGGAACGCAAGCAGCAGCTGCTCGCCCTGGAGCGGGGCGAGCCCGCACAGGAGGGCCTGCTCTTCTAGGTGCGTCGTTCCGGACCGGCCATTCCAGACCGGACCTTCCGGACCGGCCCCCGCTACCTACCCCAGTCCCTCCAGCAGCGCGGGCAGCGCCGTTCCGATCGGTTCCCGCACCACCTCGTCGGCCAGCCCGTCGTACGGCATCGGCTCCGCGTTGACGATCACCAGCCGTGCCCCGTGCTCGGCGGCCAGACCGGCGAGCGACGCGGCGGGCTGCACCGCCAGGCTCGTCCCGACCGCCACGAACACCTCGCACGCCTTGGTCACGGCCAGCGCCTTGCCCAGTACCACCGGATCCAGCGACTCCCCGAACATCACCGTCGCCGACTTCAGGATCCCGCCGCACGCCAGACACCGCGGGTCCGCCTCGCCCGCGTCCACCCGGGCGAGGGCCTCGTCCATCGAGGAGCGGACCTTGCAGTGGGTGCAGACCACCGCCCGCGCCGTACCGTGCAGTTCGAACACCTTGCGGTCCGGCATGCCGCCCAGCTGGTGCAGCCCGTCCACGTTCTGCGTGATCACCCGGACCGCGAAACCGTCCCGCCGGTCCAGCTCGGCGACCGCGCGGTGCGCGGCGTTGGGCACGGCGTCCAGGGCCGTCCGCTCCCGGCGCATCAGCCAGGACCTGCGGCGGATCTCCGGGTCGGCCATGTAGTAGCTGTACGTGACGAGCTTCTCGGCCTCGGGATCGCGCCGCCACAACCCGTTCGGGCCCCGGTAGTCGGGGATGCCGGAATCGGTCGAGACACCGGCACCGCTGAGGATCGCGACAAGAGTCATGGGCGGAGGTTACGCAGCCGGACGCGGCCGGCGCGACGCCATTTACGTGCGACTACGTGCGACTACGTGTGATTCGCGCGCCGCGAGTCCCGTGCCAGCCACCGCGCCGTCACCGCCACGAACAGCCCGAAGAGCAGCAGCCGTTGCAGCCCCGGCGCCTCCTGTACGCGGCTGTGCAGCGGCCCGTACGTCGCGTACGCGTTCGCTGCGATGTCCGTCGCCATCACCGCGCACACCAGCCACACCCCGGCCGCGCTGCGGCCCCGTACCGCTCCTCGTACGACGAGGAACAGGGCGAGTGGATCGAGCACGGCCAGCGACGTCCAGTACAGGTCGAGCCACCACGGGGCGAACTCGGGGTGCGGGCGCAGGCCATGGGCGAAGAGGTCCGCGAGGTGGGTGACCGTACCGATGAGCAGCGCCCCCGCGTACACGGTCACGACCGCCCGGCGGAGACGGGCCGGGGTCCGG
This sequence comes from Streptomyces sp. NPDC021093, assembly GCF_044333135.1. Lineage (NCBI taxonomy): Bacteria > Bacillati > Actinomycetota > Actinomycetes > Kitasatosporales > Streptomycetaceae > Streptomyces > Streptomyces sp. NPDC021093. Next base: position 723,897 of record NZ_JBIRQJ010000002.1, read on the forward strand.
GGTACGGTCGGCTGAGTGATCGTCAAGAAGGGCTCTCCGTCTGCGAGTTCACCAGTAGATCAGCGGCCTCCGTACGGTAGTAGAGCACCGACCGCCCCGCCCTCCTGCGCCGTACCAGACGGGCATCGAGCAGGACCTTCAGGTGGCGGCCCACCGAACCCAGCGCGAGCCCCGTCAGCGCGACCAGCTGGGACGTGCTCTTCGGGGAGTCCAGGAGGACGAGTATCCCCGCCCGGCCCCGGCCGAGGAGTGCTCCCAGGGCCTCCGGGGCCGCCGGCCGGCCGGGTTCCGCCAGGGAGCCCGCGCACGGGTACACCACGGCGAACCGGTGCGGCCCCTCCCAGCACACCCAGCTGGTACCGAAGCTGACCGGGACGAAGAGGAGCCGCGCCCCGGAGGCCTCGCGCGGCGGGAAGTCCTGGGTGTTGATCTGCAGCCGGTCGCCGCCCAGCCAGCGCATCCCCGGCCGCATGTCGTCCAGCGCCGCCGCCCAGCCGCCCCGGCTCAACTGGGCGGTGCGCGCCACGATGTCGGCCTCCAGGACCCGGCGGCGGTGCGGCCACTGGGGGAGTACGGTCCGCTGCCACACCCAGTCGAGGAGGTCGGCGGCGCGTTCCGCGAGGTCGTCGCGGTGCAGGGCGGGCGGCGGCGGACCGCCGAGCGCGACGGTCAGATCGGCGAGCACCGCATCGGCGGGAGCGGCGCGGATCCGCGCCACCTCCTGCGCGAAGGTCTGCTCGCCCGTGCCGGCCGGGGTGGGGGTGATGAAGTCCGCGTTCCAGTCCGGACGGAACGCCGCCTCCAGGAGGAGCGGCGTCAACGGGTCGTCGGCGAGCCTGCGGCGAAAGGCGGGGAGATGGGCGGCGAGCCAGGAACGCTCACCGGCATGCGAGGCGGGGGCGTGCCGCTGCAGCATCTTGAGGCTCGAAATCGCCTCGCTCAGCGGGGAGATGACGAACCGTCCGCCCGCGAGCGTGTCCGCGTCGACCTGCCACCAGCCCACGGTCACCGCTCTCCCGAAGATTGTTTCGCCCTGGTGCGAAACAGTAACGCCGTCCGATCACCGGCTCCGACACTCCTCCCATGCACACCTACCGCGAGCTGTTCCGGCAGCCCGAGTTCACCCCGCTCTTCCTGACCGTCTCCATGAAGTCGGCGGCGCAGACCGTCGCCGGCCTCGCCCTCGGCATCCTGATCTACGCATCGACCGGTTCGCCGCTGCTGTCCTCGCTGGCCATGTTCGGGCCCTCCCTCGTGCAGCTCGTCGGCGCGAGCACCCTCCTGTCCGCCGCCGACCGGCTGCCGCCGCGCGCCGCACTCGCGGGCATGGGCCTGCTCTTCGGCCTGGCCACCGCCGTCCAGGCGATACCGGGGCTGCCGGTGGGCGCGTCCTTCGCGGTCCTGCTGACGCTGGGCGTCTTCGCGTCGCTCGGCGGGGGAGTGACGTACGGACTCCTCAACGAGATCCTCGTCCGGGACGGCTTCCTGATCGGCCGCTCCGTGCTGAACATGTCCAACGGCGCGATGCAGATCTGCGGATTCGCCGCCGGTGGGCTTCTGGTCAACCTGATGTCCCCGCGGGGCGCGCTGCTCGTCGCCGCCGCGCTCTACCTCGGGTCGGCGGCGTGCGCGCGCTTCGGGCTGACCCGCAGGCCGCCGCGGGCGGGCGGACGGGCATCGGTGGGCGAGACCTGGCGGACCAACGCGCTGCTCTGGTCGTCGAAGCCGCGCCGGTACGTCTACCTCATGCTGTGCGTGCCGAACGGGCTGATCGTGGGCTGCGAGTCGCTGTTCGTACCGTACGAGCCCGGGCAGGCGGGGCTGCTGTTCGCCTTCGCGGCGTGGGGGATGCTGATCGGCGACACGGTGGTGGGGCGGTTCGTGCCGCCCGGGTGGCGGGCCGGCAGCGGGCCCGGACTGCGGCTGCTGCTGGCGGCCCCGTACCTGGTGTTCTTCCTGCACCCCTCGCTGCCGGTGGCCCTGGTGGTGGTGCTGGTGGCGTCCGTCGGCTTCTCGGCCACGCTGCTGCTGCAGGAACGGCTGATGGCCCTGACCCCCGACGACCTGAGCGGACACGCACTGGGGCTGCACACGTCGGGAATGCTGGCGATGCAGGGAGTGGGGGCGGCACTCGCGGGAGGCATCGCCCAGCTCACCTCGCCGGGGGTGGCGATGGGGGTGTTGGCCGTGGCATCGGTGACGGTCACGCTGGGGCTGGAGCGGGGGGTGCGGGTGGGGGTGCCGGTGGGCGTCGTGCGGGCACGCCGTGGCTGATCGCACAGTTGCCCGCGCCCCTGAATGCCCACCCTACGGCGCGACCCGCCGCCCGTTCTCCAGCTCCACGGCCCCCGCCCCGTCCGCGAGCGCGGCCAGTGCGGCCAGGATCCGGCCGCCCAGGGAGCCCAGCGCGTACGTCTCCACCTCGTCGACCGGGACCAGCCGCCAGGACAGCAGTTCCTCCTCCTGGAGCCGGATCGAGGCCAGCTGCTCCTCGCCCAGGACCCCGCCGTCGTACAGGTACGCGGCGATCGGTGGCCGGCCCTCGCGCTGGGACCAGTCGACGACGAGCAGCCGGCCGGGCTCGACGTCCAGGCCGATCTCTTCGAGGGTTTCGCGACGCGCTGCCCTGCGCGGGGTCTCGCCCGTGTCGGACTCGATCGTTCCGCCGGGCAGTACCCAGCCCTCGCGGTAGTTCGGCTCGACGAGCAGGACCCGGCCCTCCCCGTCGCGGAAGAGGGCGGCGGCTCCGGCGAGGACGCGGGGCAGCGAGGCGATGTACGTGGCGTAGTCCTGCAGTTCCTGGGTCACCCGTCCAGCGTAGGCGCGCCGTGTGCGCCCGCTCGCGCCCACACCGTGGGGCGGGAGGGGGCACGGCGGTGCGGACGTACTGAACACACGGAAGGGGCAGGGGAGTCGACTCCCGTGCCCCTTCCCTCGTACCGCCCCGCTAGCTGTCGAACCTCACTCGTCCGTACGGGACTTGGCCGCGCGCCGCAGTCTCGGGTGCCGTCGGTCGGGGCCGTGTTCGGTGATCGCGTCGCCGACCATCGCCCGTACCGCGTCCCGCAGTCCGTGCAGCGCGTGGTGGCGGGCCGGGCCCGCGCCCGGGTCCTCGCGCAGCTCCTTGATCAGTGCCCAGCACAGTCCGAGCATGACCAGGACGAAGGGGAGCGCGACGAGGATCGTCGCCGTCTGGAGGGAGTTCAGGCCGCCCGCGACCAGCAGACCGGCCGCGACCGCCGCCATCAGCACGCCCCACAGCACCACCAGCCAGGTCGGCGGGTGCAGCGAGCCCCGGGCGGTGAGCGAGCCCATCACCAGGGACGCCGAGTCGGCGCTCGTCACGAAGTACGTCATGACGAGGAGCATCGCGATGCAGGAGGTGACCGTACCGATCGGCAGCGCGTCCAGCATCGCGAAGAGGGACGCTTCCGCGCCGTCCTTCACCGAACCGGCGAGATCGGCGACCCCCGTCTGGTCGAGGCGGATCGCGGAGCCGCCCATCACGCAGAACCACACCACCGTCGCCCCGCTGGGCACCAGCAGCACGCCGATCAGGAACTCGCGGATCGTACGGCCCCGGGAGATGCGGGCGATGAAGGTGCCGACGAACGGCGCCCAGGACAGCCACCACGCCCAGTAGAAGATCGTCCAGGCGCCCAGCCACTCGCTGTCGCCGAACGCGCCCGTGCGGGTCGCCATCGGGAGCAGCTGGTCGAGGTAGCCGCCGACCGACGCCGGGATCGCGTCCAGGATGTAGACCGTCGGGCCGAGGACGAACACGAAGAGCATGAGGAGGGCGGCCAGCACGATGTTCGCCGTGCTCAGCCACTTCACGCCCTTGTGCAGGCCGGAGAACGCGGACAGGACGAACGCCGCCGAGAGCGAGGCGATGATGATCAGCTCGACGCCCTTGGTGTCGTCCACGCCCGCCACGATGTTGAGGCCCTTGGCGACCTGGAGGGCGCCGAGCCCCAGGCTGGTCGCGGTGCCGAAGACGGTCGCGAAGACGGCGAGCAGATCGATCAGTTTGCCCTGCCAGCCCTCCGCGCGGCGCTCGCCGAGCAGCGGCACGAAGGCCGAACTCAGCCTGTTTCCACGGCCCTTGCGGAACGTCGCGTACGCCAGGGCGAGCCCCGCGATGCCGTAGATCGCCCACGGGGTGAGCGTCCAGTGGAAGAAGGAGTACTCCAGGGCGGCGCGGGCGGCGTCACCCGTGCCTGCCGCGGCACCGGAGCCGGGCGGCGGGGTGACGTAGTGCTGGAGCGGTTCGCCGACCCCGTAGAACATCAGGCCGATGCCCATGCCCGCGCTGAACATCATCGCGATCCAGGCCAGGTTGGTGAACTCGGGCTCCGAGCCGTCCTTGCCGAGCCGGATCCGGCCGAACCTGCTCAGTGCGATGCACAGGCACATGAGGAGGAAGACGTCGGCCGCGATGACGAAGAGCCAGGCGAAGTTGTTGAGGACCCAGGCGAGAGCCGTGGACGAGGCGCTCTCGAACGAGCTCTTGCCGAGAAACGCCCAGGCGACGACGGCCGCCACGGCGAGCACGCCGATGGTGATGACGGTGGCGTCGGGCCTGCCGTCGTGCAGTGGGTTGCCCGGGGACTCCGGCTCGGGGACGGGCTGGGGTGGATCAAGGGATTCCGTACTCATGCCGCACACCTTATGGTGCGCATTGTCATGATATTGAGGGTTGGCGCGCCGTCAGGAGGGGGACGGTCCGACCCCGGTGGGGCCCGGCGGGCGAGATTGGCCATGGGCAGGGGACGGGGGTGGCGGTTATGGTCGGGGCGGCGCGACTGCCTGTTCGAAAGCAAGGGATGCAAGGTGGCGGACGGAGCAGTACACGGAAAGGCAAGCAGTGCGGGCAGCAGTGCTGCGAGCAGTGCGGGAGGCGGCGGGGCACATGTGCTCGTCGCAGCCGACAAGTTCAAGGGCTCGCTCACGGCGGTACAGGTCGCCGAGCGGGTGACGGTCGGGCTGCGCAGAGCGGTGCCGGGCGTGGAGGTCGAGTCCCTGCCGGTCGCCGACGGCGGCGACGGCACGGTGGCCGCTGCGGTCGCCGCGGGCTTCGAACGCCGGGAGGTACGGGTCACCGGCCCGCGCGGCGAAGAGCTGACCGCGGCGTACGCCTTCCGCGAGGCGGACGGCACGGCCGTGGTGGAGATGGCGGAGGCCTCCGGCCTCCAGCACCTGCCGCCGGGCGTCTTCGAGCCGCTCACCTCGACCACGTACGGCTCGGGCGAGCTGCTGCGGGCGGCGCTCGACGCGGGCGCCAGGACGATCGTCTTCGGCGTCGGCGGCAGTGCGACGACGGACGGCGGGGCCGGGATGCTGGCCGCGCTCGGCGCACGCTTCCTGGACGCGGACGGCAAGCCCGTCGGCCCGGGCGGCGGCGGTCTGCGCGATCTCGCGACGGCGGACCTGTCGGGGCTCGACACGCGGTTGGCGGCTGCAGGCGCGGGCGGGGTCGATCTGATCCTGGCCAGCGACGTCGACAACCCGCTGACCGGGCCCGTCGGCGCACCGGCGGTGTACGGGCCGCAGAAGGGGGCCTCGGCGGAGGACGTGGCGACGCTGGACGCGGCGCTGGCGCACTACGCGTCGATCCTCGACCCTGCTTCGGGCCGCACAGGTTTGGCCGACACCCCGGGCGCGGGGGCCGCGGGCGGCATCGGCTACGGGGCGCTGGCCGCGCTCGGCGCGCGCTTCAGGCCCGGCATCGAGGTCATGCTCGACGTACTGGGCTTCGCCCCGGCCCTGGAGCGGGCCACGCTCGTCATCACGGGCGAGGGCTCCCTCGACGAGCAGACCCTGCACGGCAAGGCCCCCGCGGGCGTCGCGGCGGCGGCGCGGGCACGCGGGGTGGAGGTCGTCGCGGTGTGCGGCCGGCTCGCACTGCCCGCTGAGGCGCTGGGCCGGGCAGGCATCCGCAGGGCGTACGCACTGAGCGCACTGGAACCGGACCCCCAGCGGAGCATGGCCGAAGCGGGACCGCTGCTGGAGCAGGTCGCGGAACAGATCGGCCGCGATTTTCTGCGGTAGCGGTAGCGGGCGGGGGTGCGGGGCGGGTGGTTCGTACGTGCGGGTGCGTCGTGGCCGGCCGCGCAGTTCCCCGCGCCCCTAAAAGCCTGCCCCCGAGCCCCCCTTGGCGGCTACCGCCGCCTCCTTGGGCAGCGGGGCTGGCCCCCCGGGGGGGCAGGTGGGCAAGGGAGCGGCCCCCCACGCGGAGCGCCCCCACCCCCGACACCGCCCCGCACTCCGCCCCTACCACCGATCCCGGTGGATGACCTCGAACCGCTGCATGTTGCCCCCCGCTCGGCCCCCACACGGCGGCCTGCACGAGTTGCTCCAGTCGCCGCAGTCGGTTGAATGCCGTGTTCCGGTGGTGGTGCAGCCGCGTCGTCCGTCGTTATGCGGCCGGATGCGAAGACACCCGGTGTTCCGAAGGCCGTCCGGTCAACTCCGGGGAACTGACGGCCAATTGGTGATTCAGTCGCGTGCGGTGCGGGCAGCCTTCAGCAGTTCCTCGGTGGTGGTCACCTCTGCGAAGCGGCCGCCGTGCAGGGAGACCGCGGTGGCGCGGGAGAGGTCGTCGCCGCTCCGCTGCCAGCCGAAGGGGCCCTTGAGGTCGAAGGTGTGGGTGGCGTCCAGGGGAAGGATGACCTGGTAGCCGAGGTTGCCGCCCATGCGGGCCGTGGTCTCCACACACATGTTGGTCTGGATGCCGACCACAGCGAACTGGGTGATGTCCGATGCCTTGAGCCACGCGTCCAGGTCGGGGGTGCCGTAGAAGGCGGAGTTGACCAGCTTGGAGACGAGGACCTCACGGGAGCCGGACTTGCCGCGGCGGTCCTCGACGTAGGGCTTGAAGTCGTTGCCCGACTGGCCGGGGCGCAGCGGGGACCACGTCTCCTCGGAGTCGTGCCGCACGAAGACGACCGGGCGGCCCGCGGACTGCCAGGCGTCGATGAGCACGGCGATGTTGTCGTCGGCGGAGGGGTTGTTGCGGTTTCCCCAGAAGGGGTCTTCAAAGCCCTGCTGCACGTCGATGACGACCAGTGCGGTGTTCTGAGTGATGTCCATGACGCCCATCCTGCCGGGCGGGCCGTAGGGCCGACAGGGGGTAGGAAGTCAGCGATCGATGAGAAACAGCCACTTGTCAGTGCCTGCGCATAGGCTCGCCACATGCCTTCGGAATCTGTCAGTACGGCCACGCGACAACCGCATCCCGCCGACGGCCACGGCCTGATCCGGGTCCGCGGCGCCCGCGAGAACAACCTGCGGGACGTCTCGGTCGACCTGCCCAAGCGCCGCCTCACCGTCTTCACCGGAGTCTCCGGCTCCGGCAAGTCCTCGCTGGTCTTCGGGACGATCGCCGCCGAGTCCCAGCGGCTGATCAACGAGACGTACACGGCCTTCCTCCAGTCCTTCATGCCGAGCCTGGGCCGCCCGGACGTCGACGGCCTCGACAACCTCAGCGCCGCGATCGTCGTCGACCAGGAGCGGATGGGCGCCAACTCCCGCTCCACGGTGGGCACGGCCACCGACGCGTACGCGATGCTGCGCATCGTCTTCAGCAGGCTGGGCGTGCCGAACCTGCCCGGCGCGGGCGCCTTCAGCTTCAACCTGCCCGACGGGATGTGCCCGCGCTGCGAGGGCATGGGACAGGTCTCGGACATCGACGTGGACCAGCTCGTCGACCGGGACAAGTCCCTCAACGAGGGCGCGGTCACCGTGCCGGGCCACGCGGTGGACTCCTGGCCGTGGGGGATCATCGTCGGCTCCGGCTTCTTCGACCCGGATCGAAGATCGACGGGGTGAACATCGCGGAGTGCGCGGCGATGCAGATCAACGACCTCGCGAAGTTCGTCGGCGGCCTCGACGCCCCCGAGGTGGCCCCGCTCCTGGCGAATCTGCGCGACCTCCTCGACTCCCTCGTCGAGATCGGCCTCGGCTACCTCAGCCTGGACCGGCCGGCCGGCACGCTGTCCGGCGGCGAGGCACAGCGCGTCAAGATGGTCCGCCACCTGGGCTCGTCCCTCACGGACGTCACGTACATCTTCGACGAGCCGACCACGGGCCTGCACCCGCACGACATCCGCCGGATGAACGACCTGCTGCTCCGGCTGCGCGACAAGGGCAACACGGTGCTGGTCGTCGAGCACAAGCCCGAGGTCATCCGCATCGCCGACCACGTCGTGGACCTCGGCCCCGGCGCCGGTACGGCGGGCGGCGAGCTCTGCTACAGCGGGGACGTGGAAGGGCTGAAGGCCTCCGGGACCCTCACCGGCCGGCACCTCTCGCACCGCGCCGAGCTGCGCACCGAGACGCGGCAGCCGACCGGCTGGATCTCCGTCCAGGACGCCTCGCAGCACAACCTCCGAGACGTGAGCGTCGACATCCCGACCGGAGTGCTGACGGTCGTCACCGGCGTCGCGGGCTCCGGGAAGAGCTCCCTCATCCACGGGAACCTGCCGGGCCGCGAGGGCGTCGTGGTCGCCGACCAGTCGCCGATCCGCGGTTCGCGCCGCTCCAACCCCGCCACGTACACCGGCCTCCTCACCCCCATCCGCAACGCTTTCGCCAAGGCCAACGGCGTGAAGGCGGCACTCTTCAGCGCCAACTCCGAAGGCGCCTGCCCGAACTGCAACGGCATCGGACTGGTCTACACGGACCTCGCGATGATGGCTGGAGTGGCGTCGGTGTGCGAGGTCTGCGCGGGGAAGCGCTTCACGGCAGAGGTCCTCGCCTACACGCTGAACGGCAAGAACATCAGCGAGGTGCTGGGGATGTCGGTCGCCGAGGCGTACGACTTCTTCGCGGACGGCAGCGCGGTGGGCGGCACCGCGGGCACCCAGGCCCGCGTCCTCCTCACCCGCCTGACCGACGTGGGCCTCGGCTATCTGCGCCTCGGCCAGCCCCTCAACACGCTCTCCGGCGGTGAACGGCAGCGGATCAAGCTGGCGATCCACATGGCGGAGAAGGCCGCGACGTACGTCCTGGACGAGCCGACGACCGGTCTGCACATAGCCGACGTCGACCAGCTGCTCGCCCTGCTCGACCGGCTGGTCGACGACGGCAACACGGTGATCGTGATCGAGCACCACCAGGCGGTGATGGCCCACGCGGACTGGCTGATCGACCTGGGCCCCGGCGGCGGCCACGACGGCGGCCGCATCGTCTTCACCGGCACACCGGAAGAACTGGTCACCAAGGGCGACACACTGACGGCACAACACCTGCGCGAGTACAGCAACTTCAGCCCGTCCGGAGCCTGAGGACGCGCGGCGCAGCCGTGCCCGGGGCTCCGCCGCGCGGGCGCGACCAGCTACGACGCCCACCGGCCCCGTTAGGGGCGCGGGGCTGCACTGGACATGCGGCTCCGCCGCGTGGGCGCGCTCAGCGGCCCCGTTAGGGGCGCGGGGAACTGCGCGATCAGCCACGACGCACCCGCACGTACCACCCACCCTCCCGCCCCGCGGCGAGCGGTTTAGGTGGAGGGGCGGGAGGGGCTCATCCGCGAAGCGGCCCACCGGCCCGCACGGGGAGCGGTCGCGGTCGCGGGGCGCGGGGGTGCGGTGGCGAGGGCGTGCGGTCGGGGGAGGGAGCGCTCCGCGTGGGGGCCGCCCCCTTGCCCACCCGTTCCGCCCCCGGGGGGCGGCCCCGCTGCCCAAGGGGGCTCGGGGGAGCGGGGTGAGGGGGCGGTCCCGCTGCCCAAGGGGGCTCGGGGGAGCGGGGTGAGGGGGCGGCCCCGCTGTCCAAGGGGGCTGGGGAGGAGGGTGAGGGGGCGGTCCCGCTGTCCAAGAGAGCGGTGGGGGTGATTGGGGGAACAACCCATCGACCGATGGTTTACTGCCCCCGTGGCCACCCCAACCTCCCCCCACCGTGTAGCCCTCCTCACCTTCCCCGGCATCCGCCCCTTCGACCTCTCCGTCATCACCGAGGTCTGGGGCACCGACCGCACCGACCGCGGCGTCCCCGCCTTCGACCTGCGCCGGGTCGCTGCCTCCCCGCACCCCATCCCGTTGCGCGGGGGCCTCACCGTCACCCCCGACCGCACCCTCGCCTGGCTGCCCCGCGCCGACCTGATCCTCGTGCCCGGCCTGGACGACCACCTCACCCTCGCCCCGGCCCCGCTCCTCGGGGCGCTCCGCCGGGCGCACGCGCGCGGCACTCCCATCGCCGCCCTCTGCGGAGGAGCCTTCACGCTCGCGCAGGCCGGGCTCCTCGACGGCCGTCGCGCGACCACCCACTGGGGCCTCGTCGAGCTGCTCCGCACCCACCATCCCCACGTCACCGTCGAGCCGGACGCGCTCTTCATCGAGGACCGCGGCATCTGGACCGCCGCCGGAACCGCCGCCGGCATCGACCTCTGTCTGCACCTGGTCCGCACCGCCCACGGCGCGGAAGTTGCGGCCACGGTCGCCCGCTCCATGGTCACCGCGCCGTTCAGGACCGGCACCCAGGCGCAGTTCATCGAGCACCCCACCCCGCGCACCGACCGCTGCGCCGACGCCCTCGCCTCGGTGCGCGCGCACGCGATCCGGCATCTCGATGAACCGCTGACGGTCGGACAGCTCGCCGCCAGGGCGGGCATGTCGGTACGCACCTTCGCCCGCCAGTTCACCGCGGCGACCGGCGTCACGCCCCTGCGCTGGCTCCTCGACCAGCGGGTGGCCGCCGCCCAGAAGCTCCTGGAACACACCGATCTGCCGATGCCCGAGGTCGCCCGGCGCACCGGATTCGGCAGCGAGATCACCATGCGCCAGCACTTCGGCAACCGCCTCGCCACCAGCCCCCGCGCCTACCGCGCCTCCTTCGCCGCCCGCCGCGAGGGAATATCTGTCCCTGCGGCTGCAGAAAAATCCGTCCTGCGGCGGGGAGAATTTCAGGAGCGGTCCGGCAGGCAGAAAATCTTCCAGGAGACCGATTGACGTTTCCGTGCTAGTGTCCTTCTCATCTGCAGTTGTGGTTTGCAGTTGCAGTTGTGGTTTCCAAGGAGAGTTTGACATGGCTACTGGCACCGTTAAGTGGTTCAACGCGGAAAAGGGCTTCGGCTTCATTGAGCAGGACGGCGGCGGCGCCGACGTCTTCGCCCACTACTCGAACATCGCCGCCCAGGGCTTCCGCGAGCTCCAGGAGGGCCAGAAGGTGAACTTCGACGTCACGCAGGGCCAGAAGGGCCCGCAGGCGGAGAACATCACCCCCGCCTGATCTTTAGGCACAGCAGTACGCAGCTGGGGCCCGCACCTTGGGGTGCGGGCCCCAGCTCGTTGCTTTTTCCCGGATGGTGCCGCGCCGTGATTTTCCGGCCCACCACCCGTTTTTCCTATTTATTCCATTTCTCTTCGGCTTCCCGTTGCTCATTCCTGGGCCCGGAGTCGGACGGCTGGAATTAGCTTTCGAATTTTATTCGGCTCGATCCTGCGATTCTCCGCTGCGTTCACCTGCTGGCCGCCACCGGGAATTCCTCGACACGTGCCGTATCGAGGAAAGGTTCCGCATGGACCGCAGCACGCGCACCGGCAACCCCCGCGCCACCACTCGTACACACTCCCGATACACCGGTGCCCGCAGCGGCGGCCACGGCCGTCGCCCCGCCGCCGTACAGGGTGAATTCGCCCTGCCGGTGACCGTCACCCCCGCGCTGCCCGCCGTCGAGACCTTCGCCGACCTGGACATGCCCGCCCCGCTGCTGGCCGCGCTCGCCGCGCAGGGCGTGACCGTACCCTTCCCGATCCAGGGCGCCACCCTCCCGAACTCCCTCGCCGGACGCGACGTCCTGGGTCGGGGCCGCACCGGATCCGGCAAGACCCTCGCCTTCGGCCTGGCCCTCCTCGCCCGTACGGCGGGCAGGCGCGCCGAGCCGCGACAGCCGCTGGCCCTGGTGCTGGTGCCGACCCGCGAGCTTGCCCAGCAGGTCACCGACGCACTCACCCCGTACGCCCGCTCGATGCGGCTGCGGCTGGCCACGGTCGTCGGCGGCATGTCGATCGGCCGCCAGGCCCACGTGCTGCGCGGCGGCGCGGAAGTCGTCGTCGCCACGCCAGGCCGGCTCAAGGACCTCATCGAGCGCCGGGACTGCGCCCTGGACGACGTGGAGATCACCGTCCTCGACGAGGCCGACCAGATGGCCGACATGGGCTTCATGCCGCAGGTCACCGAACTGCTCGACCAGGTGCGCGGCGGCGGCCAGCGGATGCTGTTCTCCGCCACCCTCGACCGCAACGTCGACCTTCTCGTACGCCGCTACCTGAGCGACCCGGTGGTCCACTCCGTCGACCCGTCGGCGGGCGCGGTCACCACCATGGAGCACCACGTCCTGCACGTGCACGGCGCGGACAAGCACGCGACCACCACGGAGATCGCCGCCCGCGACGGCCGGGTGCTGATGTTCCTGGACACCAAGCACGCGGTCGACAGGCTCACCGACCACCTGCTGAACAGCGGGGTACGGGCGGCGGCGCTGCACGGCGGCAAGTCCCAGCCGCAGCGCACCCGCACGCTGGAGCAGTTCAAGACCGGCCACGTGACCGTGCTGGTGGCGACCAACGTCGCAGCCCGCGGCATCCACGTCGACAACCTCGACCTGGTCGTCAACGTCGACCCGCCCAGCGACCACAAGGACTACCTGCACCGCGGCGGCCGTACCGCCCGCGCCGGTGAGTCCGGCAGCGTGGTCACCCTGGTGACCCCGAACCAGCGCCGTGACATGACCCGCCTCATGCGTGCCGCGGGGATCACCCCGCAGACCACTCAAGTGCGGGCGGGCGAAGCGGAGTTGACGCGCATCACCGGTGCGAAGGCGCCGTCCGGGGTGCCGGTCGTCATCACCGCCCCCGAGCGGCCCAAGCGGGGCGGCTCCCCGTCCCGCGGCCGCCGCGGCCGTCCTGGGCAGCAGCGCCGTGCCCCCGGAAGCACCCAGCGCAGCGCCGCATAACACCGAGCTCCCCGTCAACTCTCCGTCCCTGCAACCTTGTTGAGGTCTCATGCGCGTTGTCATCGCCCGCTTCCCCTTCGAGCTGGTCAAGAGCGAGGTCCAGGAGGCGATGAAGGGCATCAAGCCCGAACCCGTCACGGGCGAGTCCGTCACGATCGGCCGCCGGACCTACCCCGTCAAGCAGGTGGGCGAGGTCATCACCCGCCAGGACCGCCGTGACTTCACCGCGAGCGAGGTGTCCCGGGCGCTCACCCGGCTCGGCTTCACCTGCCGCGACACCGTCGCCCCGGTTCCGGCCCCGGCGCTCTCCCCGCTGGAGAACGCGTCGCACATGCTCGGCTCCGCCGCACACGTCTGAGCCGCTGCTCCGAGCTGCGCTTCTGAGCTGTGCCTCTGAGTCGTACGCCGCGGTCGTACCTCCGAGCCGTACCACTGAGCCGTGGCGAAGGCCCGGTCCGAACCCCGGGCCGGGCCTTTCGCACAGACCCCCGGTAGGGTGCACTCCCATGCCGGAATCCTGGGTCAATTCCGCCGAACGCATCGGTGCGGACCTCCATCTGAGTCTCCCCGCCGAGAAGGGCGGCCGGCAGGCCGCGCTCACCCACGCCCTGCGCGAAGCGGTACGCGAGGGCAGGCTCGCCCCCGGCACCCGGCTGCCCCCGTACCGCTCGCTCGCCGCCGACCTCGGCATCGCCCGCAACACCGTCGCCTCCGCGTACGCCGAACTCGTCGCCGAGGGCTGGCTCACCGCCCGCCAGGGCTCCGGAACCCGGGTCGCCGCCCGCGCGACCCCGCCCCGGCCGGTGCACGCACCGCAGCGGACGCAGCCGCCGGGCCCCGTGCACGACCTGCGGCAGGGACAGCCCGACGCCGCGTCCTTCCCCCGCACCGCCTGGCTCGCCGCCGCCCGCCGCGCGCTGGTCGCCGCCCCCAACGAAGCCTTCGGCCCCGGCGACCCCCAGGGACGCATCGAGCTGCGCCGCGCCCTCGCCGAATACCTCTCCCGCGTCCGGGGCGTCCGCACCACCCCCGGCCGCATCGTCATCTGCTCCGGCTTCGCGCACGCGCTGCGGCTGCTGTACGGAGGGGTGGGCGGCCGGACGCGCGGGCTGCTGCGCGGCCCGCTCGCCGTCGAGTCGTACGGCCTGCCCTTCCACCGCGATCTGCTGGACGCGGCGGGAGTGCGCACCGTACCCCTGTCGATCGACGAATACGGGGCGAACACAGGGGAGTTGGGCAACCACAAGGGCCTCAAGGGGGCGCTCCTCACGCCCGCCCACCAGTTCCCCACCGGTGGTCCGCTGCACTCCGCGCGCCGGGTGGCGGCGGTCGACTGGGCGCGCGCCCACGACGCGCTGCTCCTGGAGGACGACTACGACGGCGAGTTCCGCTACGACCGCGAACCGGTGGGCGCGGTACAGGGGTTGGATCCCGAACGCGTCGTCTACCTCGGCTCGGTGAGCAAGAGCCTCTCCCCGGCGATCCGGCTCGGCTGGCTGGTGCTGCCCGACCACCTGGTCGATCCCGTACTGGCCGTGAAGGGCCAACGGGAGGCGTGGGCAAGCGCGTTGGACCAGCTCACCCTCGCCGACCTGATCGCCTCAGGCCACTACGACCGGCACGTCCGCCGGATGCGCCAGCGCTACCGTGCGCGCCGCGACCAGCTGTCCGCCGCCCTGGCCGCACACGCCCCGCACGTCCGGGTCACCGGTGTCGCGGCCGGTCTGCACGCCGTCCTCAGCCTCCCCGCAGGAACCGAGACCGCCACCCTCCGGGCGGCGGCCCGCCACGGCCTGGCACTCGACGGCCTCACCGGCTTCCGGCACCCCGACGCCACCACACCCGCCGCGGACGGTCTGGTCGTGGGGTACGCGACCCCGCCGGACCATGCGTACGGGGCCGCCCTGGAAGCACTGTGCGGCGTGCTCCCGCCGGACAGGTCCTAGCAGGAGGGTCCCGCCGGGTCCCGCGCCAGCTCCGACCAGTGGCGGGCCGCCGGTTCGCGCAGCGTCAGCCAGGTGTCCACGAACAGGCGCGTCGCCTCCCGCCCCGGCCAGCCGGCCGGGAGCAGTGCGTCCGGCAGCCGTGGATCGCGGGCGAAGGTCAGCCGCCAGGCGTGCACCAGCCGGGTGCGCAGGACGAACGCCGCCTCGTCCGTCGCCGCCCGCGCGCCCGCGAAGCGTTCCAGGAAGTCCTCGTGGGCCCGCCGTACCGCTGCCAAGTCCCAGGCACTGTCGATGAGTCGGCGCTCGTCGAGGGCGTTCGGTACCCGCGCCACCAGCCACATCGCGCGGTCCGCGACCCCCTGCTCCCGCAGCAGCTCCCGCAGCGCGTCCACGCCGCCCGCGTCCGCCGTCACCCACAGTCCGTGCAGCTCGACCAGCAGACCCGGGGGCGGGTGATGTTCGGGACCGGCCCCGGGCAGCTCGCCTCGGACGCCTTCATGATGGGCATCGACCCGCTGAAGCAGCGCGCCATGATGGCCGAGGCGCTCGACGTGATCGTGCCGCTGCTGCGCGGCGAGACCGTCACCGCCCGTACCGACTGGTTCGAACTCACCGATGCCCGGCTCCAGTTGGCCCCCTACCGGCCCGACGGCATCGACCTGGCAGTGGCCTCCACCGTGTCGCCCTCCGGATCCGTCCAGGCCGGCAAGCACGGCATCGGGCTGCTCTCCCTGGCGGCGGGGGACCCGGCGGGCGAGGCGGCGTTGACCCGCAACTGGCAGGTGTACGAGAGCAGTTGTGCGGAGCACGGCCACCCGGCGGACCGCGACAGCTGGCGGCTCGTCGTCCCGATGCACCTCGCCGACACCGCGGAGGAGGCCCGCGGGCAGGCCGAGTACGGGGTGCTGCACCTCGTGCGCTACATCGAAGGGCTGTCCGGCCGCACCATGCCGTGGGGCGGCGACGCCGCGTCCGCCGTCAAGCAGTGGACCACCGGCGGCTTCCCCACCTTCGGCGTCGCCATCCTCGGCACCCCCGCCGACGCCATCGCCCGCATCGAGGCCCTGGCCGCGTCATCGGGCGGCTTCGGCACCCTGCTGCTGCTCGACCTGCCCACCGGCAGGCCCGAGGACAAGCGGCGCAGCTACGAACTGTTCGCCGAGTACGTCGTCCCGCACTTCACCGGCGCCAACCGCCGCCGCGCCGCCTCCATGGACTGGGCGCACGCCAACAGCGCCCGCTTCACCGGCGCCGTGCGCCAGGCCGTCGAGAACGCGCTGACCGAAGGAGGGGCCCGGTGATGCGCGCCGCCGTCCTGCGCGGCGGGGCCTTCGTCGTCGACGAGGTGCCCGAGCCCGTCCCCGGCCCGGGGCAGGTGCTCGTCGAGACCCTGGCCACCGGGATCTGCGGCTCCGACCTGTCCGCGTACCGCCACACCGAAGCCTTCCTCAAGGCGTCCCACGACTCGGGCACCACGTCGTTCGTCTTCGACCCGGACGCCGACCTCGTCATGGGCCACGAGCTGTGCGCACGCGTCCTGACGCCGGGGGAGTGGGAGGGCCGCACCGTCGGCGGGCTGCCATGGGCGCTCGACGCCACGGGCACGCTGCGCACCATCGGCTACTCCAACGACTTCCCCGGCGGCTTCGGCTCCCGCATGGTCATGCAGACCGCGGCCCTGGTGGAGGTCCCGGAACACGTCCCGCCGCCGGTCGCCGCCCTGGCCGAACCCCTCGCCGTCGGCTTCGGCAACGTCGCCCGCTGCGACCTGCCGCCCGGCTCCGGCGCGGTCGTCCTCGGCGCGGGCCCCATCGGTCTCGGGGCGACGGCGGTACTCGTCGAGCGCGGCATCGGCCCGGTGATCGTCTCCGAGCCTTCCGTACGCCGCAGGGGGCTCGCCACCGCCTTCGGTGCGCACGCGGGGGTGGACCCCGCCGTCCGCGACCCCTTCGACGCGTGGCGGGAGGCCGCGGAGCCGGGGCAGGCGCTGACCGTACTGGAGTGCTCCGGGAAGGCGGGGATGCTGGAGGAGATCCTCCGGAAGGCCCCGCGCGGCACGACCGTCCTGCTCATCGGCGCGTGCATGACTGAGGACACCTTCCGCCCGGTCATCGGGATCTACAAGGACATCACCGTCCGGATGTGCCTGGCCTACCCGCCCGAGGAGTACGCGCACACCCTGCGCCGCATCGCCGACGGCAGCGTGGACGCGGCGGCGCTGATCACCGGCGAGGTCGGCTTCGGCGGGATCGCCGCGGCCGTCGACACGCTCAGCGCCCCGGACGAGCACATCAAGGTCCTGGTACGCCCGGAGCTCGACGGCGACGGTGTCCAAGCCCCATAGGGGCGCGGGGGAACGGCGCGACCAGCCACGGCGGACCCGCACGCAGCGCACCGGGCCTGCCTTCGGCGCGTCCACCCGGCACCCGTGCGCTTCACACGAAAGAGGGCCCCCGAGCCGGTTTGCACCGGCCGGGGGCCCTCTTCACGTACGTACGAGAACCGCTACGGCAGCTGTGCCGCCCGTGCCTCGCGACGGTTGCCGCGGAAGGTGTTCACGCGTCGCGCGGTGGCGAACAGCGGGATCACCGCGCCCATGACCACCTGGAGCGCACAGCCGGTCTGCAGGAGCAGCTGGCCGCCGGGGGCGTCGAAGGCCCAGGCCGCGAGGAGACCCATCGCACCGACGATCCAGCTCAGCATCGCGACCGCGAGGATGCCCCGCGGCTTCGGGTACTCGACCCGGCTCACCATCAGCCAGGCCACGCCGAGCACGGCGAGCAGGGTCGGGATGAAGGGCAGTTCCAGCAGGACGATCGAGACGACCGTGAGCGCTCCGAAGGGGCTCGGCATGCCCTGGAACATGCCGTCCTTCATGGTCACGCAACTGAACCGCGCAAGCCTCAGCACCACCGCCAGCAACACCACGATCGCGGCTACCGCCGCCACCTTCTGCTGGGCGTCGTCCGCCACCATTCCGTACACGAGCACGAAGTAGGCGGGGGCGAGCCCGAAGCTGATCAGGTCGGAGAGGTTGTCCAGCTCCGCGCCCATCGGCGAGCTGCGCAGCTTGCGGGCCACCAGCCCGTCGCACAGGTCGAAGATCGCGGCGAGCAGCATCAGGATCACGGCGGTGGCGGCGCTGTTGCGCGCCATGCCGGTCTCCGCGCTGCCCTGGAGGTGCGGAATGAGGATTCCGGTGGTGGTGAAGTACACCGCCATGAATCCGCACGTGGCGTTACCGAGCGTGAGGGTGTCCGCTATCGACAGCCTCAGACTGAGCGGCATGTCCTCCGCGTCGGTCTCGGCCTCGGCCTCGGGAACCCAGCCCGCCTGCGTCTCTGGATCAGTCACGGTCAATTCGGGTCACCCCCGCGGTAGTGGTTTGGCCCACCTCGACCGCGACTTCGACACCTTCCGGAAGGTAGATGTCTACGCGCGACCCGAAGCGGATCAGGCCGATCCGCTCGCCCTGCTCCACCTTGGTGCCCTGCGGCAGGTACGGGACGATGCGGCGGGCCACAGCGCCCGCGATCTGCACCATCTCGATGTCGCCGAGCTCCGTGTCGAAGTGCCAGACAACGCGCTCGTTGTTCTCGCTCTCCTTGTTGAACGCCGGAACGAAACCGCCGGGCACGTGCTCGACGGACGTCACCGTGCCCGCCAGGGGCGCGCGGTTGACGTGGACGTTCAGCGGGCTCATGAAGATCGCGACGCGGGTGCGCCCGTCCTTCCACGGCATGATGCTCTGCACCACACCGTCGGCCGGCGAGATCACCCGGCCCTGGGCGATCTCGCGCTCGGGGTCGCGGAAGAACCACAGCATCCCCGCCGCGAGAGCGGTGGTGGGGACGGCTGCGGCGGCCCAGCGGCCCGACTTGCGCGCCTTGGCCAGGGTGAGGGCCGCGGTCGCGACGGTCGGCAGGAGCCACGGCGATGCTCCGCGAGCAAGGCGACCCTTGGGGATGAGACCCGAGGAGACGCCGTCGCGTGGTGCAGAGGTTTGGCTGTGGGGCATGGAAGACCTTCGTAGCGGATGATGCCGCGCGGAGACGGGGGACGGCGGCTTTCCGGCGATGCTATCGGTTGCGGGGTGCAACTGGGCAAGCCGGAAAGCGAGTCAGCGGCCGGAAAGACGCCTGGAGAAGGTGACAGGGTGTGATCTTCTTCGCGTTGAAATCTACGCAAAGCGAACAATCAGCCCTGGAACCGGTATTCCTCCAAGAGTCGCCGACCAATGATCATTTTCTGGATCTCGGCGGTACCTTCACCGATCAGCAGCATGGGTGCCTCGCGGTAGAGGCGCTCGATTTCGTACTCCTTCGAGAACCCGTATCCGCCGTGAATGCGGAAGGCGTCCTCGACGACTTCCTTGCAGTATTCGGAGGCCAGGTACTTGGCCATCCCTGCTTCGAGGTCGTTTCGTTCCCCGCTGTCCTTTTTGCGTGCTGCATTCACCATCATCGCATGAGCGGCCTCGACCTTGGTGGCCATCTCGGCCAGCTTGAACTGGATCGCCTGGTGCTGGGCGATCGGCTTGCCGAAGGTGTGGCGCTGCTGGGCGTACGAGACGCCCAACTCGAAGGCACGCTGAGCGACTCCGCAACCACGGGCCGCGACGTTCACGCGGCCGACCTCTACACCGTCCATCATTTGGTAAAACCCTCGGCCGGTGGCCCCGCCGAGTACGCGATTGGCCGGAATGCGCAGTCCGTCCATGATCAACTCGGTGGTGTCCACCCCCTTGTATCCCATTTTGTCGATCTTGCCGGGAATGGTCAGACCTGGGCGGACCTCGCCGAAGCCCGGCTCCTTCTCGACCAGGAACGTGGTCATCGACTTGTGCGGAGCAGTGCCCTCCGGGTGACCCTCGTCACTGCGGCACAGGACGGCCACGAGCGTCGACGTGCCGCCGTTGGTCAGCCACATCTTCTGGCCGTTGAGCACGTACTCCTCGCCGTCGCGGACGCCCTTGGAGCTGATCGCGGAGACGTCCGAACCGAGCGCCGGCTCCGACATCGAGAACGCGCCGCGCACCTCGCCGAGCGCCATCCGGGGCAGGAAGGTGTCCTTCTGCTCCTGCGTCCCGTGCTGCTTGAGCATGTACGCCACGATGAAGTGCGTGTTGATGATTCCGGACACACTCATCCAACCGCGGGCGATCTCTTCCACACAGAGCGCATATGTGAGAAGGGACTCACCCAGGCCGCCGTACTCCTCGGGGATCATCAGCCCGAACAGGCCGAGTTCCTTGAGGCCTTCGACGATCTCCGTCGGGTACTCGTCGCGGTGCTCCAGCTGCGTGGCGACCGGGATGATCTCCTTGTCGACGAAGTTCCGTACGGTGGAGAGGATTTCCTGCTGTACGTCGGTCAGACCGGCGGTCTGGGCGAGACGGGCCATGGCTACTTCTTCTCCTGCGTCTTGGGCTCGGGGCGGCCCGGCTGCTCGCCGCCGCGCTCCTTGATGTACGTCTCCGTCGGCACCATCACCTTGCGGCGGAAGACGCAGACGACCGTGCCGTCCTGCTTGTAGCCCTTCGTCTCGACGTAGACGATTCCTCGGTCGTTCTTCGACTTCGACGGGGTCTTGTCGAGGACGACGGTCTCGCCGTAGATCGTGTCGCCGTGGAAGGTCGGCGCGATGTGCTTCAGCGACTCGACCTCCAGGTTGGCGATCGCCTTGCCGGAGACGTCGGGGACGGACATGCCCAGGAGCAGGGAGTAGATGTAGTTCCCGACCACGACGTTCTTGCCGAAGTCGGTGGTCTTCTCCGCGTAGTTGGTGTCCATGTGGAGCGGGTGGTGGTTCATGGTGAGGAGACAGAAGAGGTGGTCGTCGTACTCGGTGACCGTCTTGCCCGGCCAGTGCTTGTAGACCGCGCCGACCTCGAACTCCTCGAAGGTGCGTCCGAACTGCATGGTGATCAGGCCTCCGGGGCTTCGAACTTCGAGGTGCGTTGCAGGCCGGCGGCCCGGCCCTTGCCCGAGACGACGAGCGCCATCTTGCGGCTGGCCTCGTCGATCATCTCGTCGCCGAGCATCGCGGAACCCTTCTTGCCGCCCGCCTCCGACGTGTAGAAGTCGTACGCGTCGAGGATCAGCTCGGCGTGGTCGAAGTCCTCCTGGGAGGGGGAGAAGATCTCGTTCGAGGCCTCCACCTGACCCGGGTGCAGGACCCACTTGCCGTCGAAGCCGAGCGCCGCGGCGCGCTTGGCGACCTCGCGGTAGCCGTCGACGTTGCGGATCTGGAGGTAGGGGCCGTCGATCGCCTGGAGGTCGTTGGCACGGGCCGCCATCAGGATCTTCATCAGGATGTAGTGGTACGCGTCGGCGCCGTAGCCGGGCGGCTGCTCGCCCACCACCAGGGTCTTCATGTTGATCGAGGCCATGAAGTCGGCCGGGCCGAAGATGATCGCCTCGGTGCGGGGGGACGCCTCGGCGATCGCGTTGACGTT
The DNA here is from genome assembly GCF_044333135.1 of Streptomyces sp. NPDC021093. Taxonomy (NCBI): domain Bacteria; kingdom Bacillati; phylum Actinomycetota; class Actinomycetes; order Kitasatosporales; family Streptomycetaceae; genus Streptomyces; species Streptomyces sp. NPDC021093. The sequence continues at coordinate 745,249 of NZ_JBIRQJ010000002.1, forward strand.
GTTCAGACCGCGCGCGTTCTCGATCTGCGCCTCGATGCCGATCCTGCCGACCTCGAAGCCCATCGTCTTCTCGATCTGGGTGAGGAGCAGGTCCAGCGCGACGATCTGCTGGGCGTCCTGCACCTTCGGCAGCATGATGCAGTCGAGGTTCTGGCCCGCGCCCTCGACGACCGTGACGACGTCGCGGTACGTCCACTCGGTCGTCCAGTCGTTGACGCGCACGACGCGCGTCTTGCCGGTCCAGTCGCCCTCGTTGAGGAACTTGACGATGGTGTGCCGCGCCTCGGGCTTGGCGAGCGGCGCGCAGGCGTCCTCCAGGTCGAGGAAGACCTGGTCGGCGGGGAGGCCCTGAGCCTTCTCCAGGAAGCGGGGGTTCGACCCGGGGACCGCGAGACAGGAGCGGCGGGGACGAAGGCGGTTGACGGCGGTGCCATCGGTGACGCTGGTCATGCGGGGACCTCCAGAGGGTCGAGCTTGTTCGCTTTCCGGATCTCGTCGACGATACGGCCGATGATCTCCGTGATCCCGAAGTCCTTCGGGGTGAAGACGGCGGCGACTCCCGCCCGCTTCAGTTCGGCGCCGTCGGCGTTCGGGATGATCCCGCCGACGATGACGGGCAGTTCGGGTGCGCCCGCCTCCCGGAGCCGTACGAGAACGTCCGGCACCAGCTCGGCGTGCGAGCCGGACAGGATCGACAGGCCCACGCAGTGCACGTCCTCGGCGAGGGCCGCGTCCACGATCTGCTCGGGCGTGAGCCGGATGCCCTGGTAGACCACCTCGAAGCCCGCGTCGCGCGCGCGTACGGCGATCTGCTCGGCGCCGTTGGAGTGCCCGTCCAGGCCCGGCTTGCCGACCAGGAGGCGCAGCCGCCCGGACCCCAGCTCGTCGGCGGTCCGCCGCACCTTCTCCCGTACGAGGGCCAGCGGCGTGCCCGGTTCAGCGGTGACGGCCACCGGGGCGGACGACACCCCCGTCGGGGCGCGGAACTCGCCGAAGACGTCCCGCAGCGCCCACGACCACTCGCCGGTGGTGACGCCCGCGCGGGCGCACTCCACGGTGGCGGCCATCAGGTTGCCGGTGCCGGCGGCGGTCGCCTTGAGGGCGGCCAGGGACTCCTGGGCGCGCGCCTCGTCGCGGTCGTCGCGCCACCGGTGCAGGGCGGCCACCACACGGGCCTCGTTCGCCGGGTCGACCGTCATGATCGCGGTGTCGAGGTCGGCGGTGAGGGGGTTGGGCTCGGTCGTCTCGTAGACGTTGACGCCGACGATCTTCTCCTCGCCGCCCTCGATCCTGGCCCGGCGCTCGGCGTGCGAGGAGACCAGCTGCGACTTGAGGTAGCCGGACTCGACGGCGGCCATCGCGCCGCCCATCTCCTCGATGCGCCGCATCTCGGCGAGGGACTCCTCGACGAGCTGCTCCACCTTGGCCTCGATCACGTGCGATCCGGCGAAGATGTCCTCGTACTCAAGGAGGTCGCTCTCGTGCGCGAGGACCTGCTGGATGCGCAGGGACCACTGCTGGTCCCAGGGGCGGGGGAGCCCCAACGCCTCGTTCCAGGCGGGGAGTTGGACGGCGCGGGCGCGGGCGTCCTTGGAGAGCGTGACGGCCAGCATTTCGAGGACGATGCGCTGGACGTTGTTCTCCGGCTGGGCCTCGGTGAGGCCCAGGGAGTTGACCTGGACGCCGTAGCGGAAGCGGCGCTGCTTGTCGTTCTCGATGCCGTACCGCTCACGCGTGATCTTGTCCCAGATGCGGCCGAAGGCGCGCATCTTGCACATCTCCTCGATGAAGCGGACGCCCGCGTTCACGAAGAAGGAGATGCGGGCGACGACATCGCCCTTGCGGTCCTCGGGGACCTGCCCGGACGCGAACACCGCGTCCAGGACCGCGATCGCCGTCGACATCGCGTACGAGATCTCCTGGACCGGGGTCGCCCCCGCCTCCTGGAGGTGGTAGCTGCAGATGTTGATCGGGTTCCACTTGGGGATGTGGTTGACCGTGTACGTGATCATGTCGGTCGTCAGCCGGAGCGAGGGTCCCGGCGGGAAGACGTGCGTCCCGCGCGACAGGTACTCCTTGACGATGTCGTTCTGGGTGGTGCCCTGCAGCCGGTCCGGGTCCGCGCCCTGCTCCTCGGCGACCACCTGGTAGAGCGCCAGCAGCCACATCGCGGTGGCGTTGATGGTCATCGAGGTGTTCATCTGCTCCAGGGGGATGTCCTGGAACAGCCGCCGCATGTCGCCGAGATGGGACACCGGGACGCCGACCCGGCCGACCTCGCCGCGGGCGAGGACGTGGTCCGGGTCGTAGCCGGTCTGGGTGGGCAGGTCGAAGGCCACCGAAAGGCCGGTCTGGCCCTTGGCGAGGTTGCGCCGGTACAGCTCGTTGGACGCTTCGGCGGTCGAGTGACCGGCGTAGGTCCGCATGAGCCAGGGGCGGTCCTTCTTGCGGTCGGTCATCACACGTTCCGGAAGCGGTTGATCGCGTCGATGTGTGTTTCGCGGAGCTCGTGATTGCGGACGCCCAGGCCCTCGCTCGGGGCGAGCGCCAGCACGCCGACCTTGCCCTGGTGCAGGTTGCGGTGGACGTCGTAGGCGGCCTGGCCGGTGTCTTCGAGCGAGTACACCTTGGAAAGCGTCGGGTGGATCTTTCCCTTGGCGACCAGCCGGTTGGCCTCCCAGGCCTCGCGGTAGTTGGCGAAGTGCGAGCCGACGATCTTCTTCAGCGACATCCACAGGTAGCGGTTGTCGTACTCGTGGTTGTAGCCCGAGGTCGAGGCGCAGGTCACGATCGTGCCGCCCTTGCGGGTCACGTACACGGACGCGCCGAAGGTCTCGCGGCCCGGGTGCTCGAAGACGATGTCGACGTCCTCGCCGCCGGTCAGCTCGCGGATGCGCTTGCCGAAGCGCTTCCACTCCTTCGGGTCCTGATGGTGCTCGTCCTTCCAGAACCTGTAGTCCTCGGCGTTGCGGTCGATGATCGCCTCGGCGCCCATCGCGCGACAGATGTCCGCCTTCTGGTCGCTGGAGACGACACAGATCGGGTTGGCACCGCCCGCGAGTGCGAACTGCGTGGCGTAGGAGCCGAGTCCGCCGCTGGCGCCCCAGATCAGGACGTTGTCGCCCTGCTTCATGCCGGCGCCGTTGCGCGAGACGAGCTGGCGGTACGCGGTCGAGTTGACCAGACCTGGCGCCGCCGCCTCCTCCCAGCTGAGGTGGTCGGGCTTGGGCATCAGCTGGTTGGACTTCACGAGGGCGATCTCGGCGAGGCCGCCGAAGTTGGTCTCGAAGCCCCAGATGCGCTGCTCCGGGTCGAGCATCGTGTCGTTGTGGCCGTCGCTCGACTCCAGCTCGACGGAGAGGCAGTGCGCGACGACCTCGTCGCCGGGCCGCCAGGCGTTCACGCCGGGTCCCGTGCGCAGCACGACGCCCGCCAGGTCGGAGCCGATCACGTGGTACGGCAGGTCGTGACGCTTCGTCAACTCGCTGAGCTTTCCGTACCTTTCGAGGAATCCGAAGGTCGACATCGGCTCGAAGATGGAGGTCCAGACGGAGTTGTAGTTCACCGACGATGCCATGACCGCCACCAGGGCCTCGCCCGGGCCGAGTTCGGGCACCGGCACGTCGTCCAGGTGGAGCGACTTGCGGGGGTCCTTCTCGCGGGTGGTGAGCCCGGCGAACATCTCCGTCTCGTCCTTGTGCACGGTGACCGCGCGGTACGACTCGGGGACGGCGAGGGCTGCGTAGTCCGCGGCAGTCGCTTCCTGCGACTGGATCGCGTCCAGGATTTCCTTCACGGGGGGCCTCCGGCGGTGCTTCGGGAGCTTGAGGGGGAAGTGAGGGTGGAGGTGTGCCGTCGGTTCGGCGGTGATGCGGGTGGATCGGCAGCGCGGGGTGGTGCGCGGGAGGTTGCCTGTGACGCAGGCGTCCGGGCGCGCACACCGGGAGGTGTGCGGGGACAGCCGGCGTACGAGAGATCTCTGCACGCCGGCCGCCCGGACAACTTCAAGGTATGGCACCCCGTGACAAGTGACAAGGCACTGAGTGCCATCAGTTTATGAACGATGATCGATCAGTGCAGGTCAGGGGCGTGGGCCGGGTCCCTGTCCGGGGGGCACCGGGGCGGGTGCGGACATGACGACGCCGCCCGGGCGCCGGTGCAGGCGGCCTCTGGGCGGCGTTGTTCCCGTCGGCGGGACGGGAGGTTCGTCGGTGCGACGGGAGGTCCGTCGGGGACGAGGTGGCGCAGTGGTGCGCCGGGTCAGCCCTTCGCCAGGGCCTGCTCGATGGTGCGCATGACTTCCTCAAGAGGTGCGTCCGTGCGCGCCACCGTCACCAGTACCTCCCCGCTGACCGACGCCGTGGCCGCCACGGGGGCGGCGGTGTCGGTCCTGCGGTCCGCCGAGCGGCCCGCCCCGATGCCCGAGCCGAAGGTGCGGCGGACGATCGCGAAGGCATGGTCCAGCTGGGTCTCCACGTCGCCCTGGCCGCCCGCCCGCAGCCAGCGCCGCAGGACGTGGTTGTGGGCGGTGACGACCGCCGAGGCGGCGACCTCGGCGAGGAGCGGGTCGTCGTTGCCCGGCTGGTGGTCGTGCTCGTCGAAGTGGCCCAGGAGATAGCGGGTGAAGAGCCGCTCGTAGCGGGCCACCGACGCGATCTCCGCCTCGCGCAGGGTGGGCACCTCGCGGGTGAGCTTGTAGCGGGCCACGGAGACCGCGGGGGCGGCGGCGTACATCCGCATCACCTCTTTGATGCCGCGGCACACCGTGTCGAGCGGGTGCTCGTGCGGGGGCGCCGCGTTGAGCACCGCCTCGGCCCGTACGAGGGTGTCGTCGTGGTCCGGGAAGATCGCCTCTTCCTTGGAGCGGAAGTGCCGGAAGAAGGTCCGGCGGGCGACACCGCCCGCCGCGGCGATCTCGTCGACCGTGGTCGCCTCGTACCCCTTCGTCGCGAAGAGCTCCATCGCCGCGGCGGAGAGCTCGCGGCGCATCTTGAGGCGCTGCGCAGCCGCGCGCGAACCCGCGGCGCTCTCGGGCACGTCGGGCGCAGAGGTCGTACGAGAAGTCCTGGGGGCCTGGGGCATGCCCTGAACGTAACCCATCCGCGCAGGGGAGCGCGCCTGAGGGGGCGGGCCGCCCGCGCCTTCCAGCAGCCCGCCCCAGCCAGGAGCACCCGCCTGCCTACCGTCGCGCATACTCCCGGAAGCCCCGGCCCGTCTTGCGGCCCAGGCAGCCGGCCGCGACCAGGTGCTCAAGGAGCGGCGCCGGTGCCAGGCCCGGGTCGCGGAACTCGCGGTGCAGGACCTGCTCGATGGCGAGCGAGACATCCAGGCCGACCACGTCGAGGAGCTCGAAGGGGCCCATCGGGTAACCGCCGCCGAGCTTCATCGCGGCGTCGATGTCGTCGAGGGACGCGTAGTGCTCCTGGACCATCTTGATGGCGTTGTTGAGGTACGGGAAGAGGAGGGCGTTCACGATGAAGCCCGCCCGGTCGCCGCAGTCCACCGGGTGCTTGCGGATCCTGGTGGTGAGGTCGCGGACGGTCGCGTGCACGTCGTCCGCGGTGAGGACCGTACGGACGATCTCCACCAGCTTCATCGCCGGGGCCGGGTTGAAGAAGTGCATCCCGATGACGTCCTGCGGGCGCGAGGTGGCGCGGGCGCAGGCGACGACCGGGAGCGAGGAGGTGGTGGTGGCGAGGATCGCGCCCTGCTTGCAGACCTTGTCGAAGGTCGCGAACAGCTGCTGCTTGACCTCCAGGTCCTCGGCGACCGCCTCCAGCGCCAGGTCCACGTCGGCGAAGGAGTCGAGGGAGCCCGCCGGGGTGATCCTGGCGAGGGTCTCGTCGCGGGCCTCCGCCGTCATCCGCCCCTTGTCGACAGAGCGCGAAAGGGACTTGTTGATGCGGGACTTGGCCGTCTCCGCCTTCTCGGCGCTGCGGGCCGCGAGGACCACGGAGTAGCCCGCCTTCGCGAAGACCTCGGCGATGCCGGAGGCCATCGTTCCGGAGCCGGCGACGCCGACCGTACGGATCTCCCGGCCGGTGGTGAGCGGCGCCGCCTCAAGAGGCGTCTGCGCGTCACGGACCACGCTGTCGCTGCCCGGCTCCTCGTACGTGTAGAAGCCGCGGCCCGCCTTGCGGCCGGTCAGCCCGGCCTCGCTGAGCTGCTTGAGGATCGGGGCGGGGGCGTGCAGCCGGTCGTGCGACTCCGCGTACATCGCGTCCAGGACGGTGCGTGCGGTGTCGATGCCGATCAGGTCCAGGAGGGCGAGCGGGCCCATCGGGAGACCGCAGCCCAGGCGCATCGCGGCGTCGATGTCCTCGCGGGAGGCGTACTTGGCCTCGTACATCGCGGCGGCCTGGTTGAGGTAGCCGAACAGCAGCCCGTCGGCGACGAAGCCGGGGCGGTCGCCGACCGCGACCGGTTCCTTGCCGAGGTCGTGCGCCAGGTCGGTGACGGCCGCGACGGCGGTCGGGGCGGTGAGCACGGAGGAGACGATCTCCACCAGCTTCATCGCGGGGGCCGGGTTGAAGAAGTGCAGGCCCAGGACGCGCTCGGGGCGGGCCGAGTCGGCGGCCAGTCGGGTCACCGAGAGGGCGTTGGTGCCGGTGGCGAGGATCGTCTCCGGGCGGACCACGGCGTCCAGTTCGCGGAAGACCTGGTGCTTGATCTCGTACGACTCGGGGACGACCTCGATGACCAGGTCCGCCTCCGCGGCGTCCGACAGCTCCACCGAAGTACGGAACCGGGCCAGCATCTCGGCCCGCTCGACCGCGGTGATCCGCTCCTTGCGCACGGCGCGGGCGGTGGACGCTTCGAGCGCGGCGACCGCCTGGTGGGCCGCGGCACTGCTGATGTCGATGCCGATCACCGTGCGGCCCGCGCGGGCCAGGACCTCGGCGATGCCGGTGCCCATGGTGCCGAGGCCGACGACGGCGACCGTGCTGAGGGAGGAGAGAGGGGTGGTGGAGACAGGGGTGTCCATCACGGGACTCCAGAGAATGAGTGACGACTGAAGAGGGGCGTCTGCTGAGGGCGTCCGCGCGCCGAGGTGCGCGCCGAAGAAGACGGACGTCGACGCACGGCGGGCGTGCGGACGTGAGCGTCGTGCTGGAGGAACCGGCGGGCCCTGTCCCGGGCCTGCCGTACAAAAAACGCCGAACCGACTGACACTCCGTGGCGGCTGCGTCACCAGGCCGCCAAGAGTCGATCTTTCAGCGGGGGTTGGGCCCTGTGGTGGGGGCGACCCGCTCACTTGAGACTAACCGGCGAGTAACGAGCGCGCCAGCCCCGGACCGACCCCACCGGATGTGATCTACGCCGCCCGGAGTGCCGCCGTGCTGGCTACGCTGGCCGCATGGACGAGGAACTGCGGTCCCTGATCGACCGGCTGGGCGAAGAGGCCGGGGAGTCGGCCTCGTACGAGCGACTGATCGCGACAGGGGACCACGAAATACTCGCCCGGGTCCTCACCGAACCCCAACAGCCGCTCTGGGCGCGGGAGATCGCCGCCTTCCGGCTCGGCTGCGCCGGTGACCGGCGGGCCTTCGAGGCGCTCGTCCTGCTGCTCAACCACCGGGACCCGGAGCGGTGCGTCTCCGCCGCGTACGCGCTCGCCCGGCTCGGCGACCCGCGTACGGCGCGCGCCGCCGCGGCGCTCGCGACGAACACGATGCGCACCGCGTACGCCCTGCAGCCGGTCCGGCTGCTCACCGCACTGCGCGCACCCGAGTCCGTGCCGGCCCTGATCACCACCCTGCGCGGCCTGCTCGCCCCCAGGGAGCCGCACTGGCGGGTGGCGCTCGCCTGCGTCGAGGGGCTGGGTCAGCTGCGGGACGTACGGGCCACGGAGGTGCTCGACGCGGCACTGGACCACCCGAGGCTGGGGGCGGCAGCGGCGGCGGCGCTGGGCAGGCTCGTGTAGCGGACGTCGTGCAGGGTGGCGCCGCCCAGCTCGAAGGGTTCCTCGGTGCCGTCGCAGGTGAACCCGGCCCTCTCGTAGAAGCGGCGGGCGCGGTCGTTCGTGCTGAGCACCCAGATGCTCATCGCGGCGAACCCGGCGGTGCGCGCCCGCCCGGCACACTCGGCCAGCAGGGCGCGGCCCGTGCCGGTGGAGAGGTGGTCGGGGTGCACATAGAGGGTGTAGAGCTCGGCGGTCGGGCGGTCGGGGGTGCTGTGCGGCTCGGCGCCCTCGGTTTCGCGGTACGGGCCGAAGCAGGCCCAGCCGACGACCCGGCCCGTGCGTTCGGCGACGAGGTTGATCACGTCGGGGCCGGCGGTGGTGAAGTGCTTGCGACGGATCTCGGTGTCGTCGGGGATGTTCATCGCGTCCAGGTAGGACTGGGGGACCTGGCCCCCGTAGGCGTGCTGCCAGCCGAGGACGCGGCAGGCGGCGACGGCCCCGCAGTCGGCGAGGGTCATGGGGCGCAGGCGGATGCCGGGGGTGGAGGCCATGTGGCATCTTCGCGCGGGTGGGTGCCTGGGCGCAGCTGGATATGGGCCGTGCTCGGGTGCCGGCCGACGTTCGTTCCCGTGGCGATGTGCGTGGCGTCGGTGGTGTTCCCCCGATTTTGGCGGCCGCCCCCGAGGTGGTTGGGTGAGCGCACACCCTGGGGGACCCACCCGAAAACCGACTGCTGGAGGAAGAGGCATGGCGCAGGTAGAGGCCACGACGGAGCGGATCATCGCGGCGGATGCGGAGACGGTGTTCGACACGCTGGCCGACTACAGCGGCACGCGCGCGAAGCTCCTGCCCGAGCACTTCAGCGAGTACGAAGTGCGTGAGGGCGGTGACGGCGAGGGCACCCTCGTCCACTGGAAACTCCAGGCCACCAGCAAGCGGGTGCGCGACTGCCTGCTGGAGGTCACCGAGCCGACCGACGGGCAGCTCGTCGAGAAGGACCGCAACTCGTCCATGGTGACCACCTGGACGGTCACCCCGGCCGGTGAGGGTTCCGCGAAGGCCGTCGTCACGTCCGTGTGGACCGGTGCCACCGGCATCGGGGGATTCTTCGAGCGGACCTTCGCCCCCAAGGGACTCGGCCGGATCTACGACTCGGTGCTCGCCAAGCTCGCCGCCGAGGTGGAGAAGTAGGCGGGGGGACAGGCAACTCCCCGGATCGCAGGCCAACTCTGCGCGCCGCAGGGACGACTCCCCGCACCGCAGGGCCAACTCTGTGCGCCACAGGGGCAACTCCCCGCCCCGCAACGGGCGTTACGGGAAGATCCGGGACTCACCGGTTCGAGTGGTCTTCCGTGCCGGTCGGTTGTACGCCGTAGGGGCTCCCACCGGCCCGAAGTCCGCCCGCGTACGCCCCGCGCGTCAATCGTCGCGCTTGCTCCGCCTTGTTGCCGAATGCGACAAATGGGCGGCGCAGGCGTGACGACAGGCGCGACGAGGGGAGCGATTACGTGGGTGGCATCACTCTGCTGAAGGACGAGTCGGACGCGACGCGTCCGGCCCGGGTCCGCACGGGGACGGAGGGGTCCGGGCCGTCGGCACCGGCCCCGCACGAAGCAGAGCGGGAGTCCGGGGGGCTCCCTCCGGACGAGTACGGCTCGCCCGGCCGTACCCGGCTCGTCTTCTGCGGGCTGATGCTCGCGCTGCTGCTCGCGGCGCTGGAGCAGATGATCGTCGCCACCGCCCTGCCGAAGATCGTCGGCGATCTCCAGGGCCTGGACCGGATGTCCTGGGCGATCACCGCCTACCTGCTGACCTCGACCATCGGGCTGCCGATCTACGGAAAGCTCGGCGACCTCTTCGGCCGCAAGGGCGTCTTCCTCTTCGCCATCGTCGTCTTCGTCATCGGCTCGGCGCTGGCCGGCTGGTCCCGGACGATGGACCAGCTGATCGCCTTCCGCGCGATCCAGGGCGCGGGCGCGGGCGGCCTGATGATCGGTGTGCAGGCGATCATCGCGGACATCGTGCCGCCGCGCAGGCGCGGTCGTTTCATGGGGCTCGTCGGGGCGGCCTTCGGGCTCGCGTCCGTCGCCGGGCCGCTGCTCGGCGGGTTCTTCACCGACCACGCCTCCTGGCGCTGGTGCTTCTACATCAACGTGCCGTTCGGCCTGGTCACCCTCGCCGTCGTCGCCGTCGTACTGAAGCTGCCGAAGCCCACCGTGCGGCCCCGTCTGGACATCATGGGCGCGATCCTGCTCGCCGCCGCCTCCACCTGCCTCGTCCTGCTGACCAGTTGGGGCGGTACGGAGTACGCGTGGGACTCGCGGGTGATCCTCGGTCTCGCGGCCGGCGCCGCCGGGACGTCCCTGCTGTTCGTCGTCGTGGAGTACTACGCGGCCGAACCGCTCATTCCGCTGCGGCTGTTCCGCGACTCGATCTTCAACATCACCGGACTCGTCGGCGCCGTCGTCGGTATCGCGCTCTTCGGCGCCGCCAGCTACCTCCCGACCTTCCTCCAGATGGTCGACGGGGCCACCGCCACCGAGTCGGGACTGCTGATGCTGCCGATGATGGGCGGCGTCGTCGTCGCCTCCATCGTCTCCGGACAGCTGATCAGCAGGACCGGCCGCTACCGGATCTACCCGATCGTCGGCAGCGCGCTGTCCGCCACCGGGATGTGGCTGCTGTCGCGGCTGGAGACGGACACCTCGCAGCTGCACTACAGCCTGTGGATGGCGGTGCTCGGCACCGGAATCGGGCTGATCATGCCGGTGCTCGTGCTCGCCGTGCAGAACTCCGTACCGCAGGGCGACCTCGGCACCGCCACCAGCGCCAACACCTACTTCCGGCAGATGGGCGGCTCCGTCGGTGCCGCGATCTTCGGCACGCTGTTCGCGGGCCGCCTCGTCGACGCGCTCGCCGACTCCCTGCCGACCGGAGTCGACCTGCCCGATCCGGAGTCCATCACCCCGCAGCTGGTGCACTCGATGCCGCCGTTGCTGCGCGACGCCTACATCGAGGCGTACGCCGTGGCCATGCCGCGCATCTTCCTCTACCTCGTGCCGGTGCTCGTGCTCGGCCTGCTCATCGCCTGCTTCCTCAAGGAGAAACCACTGGTGTCCGCGCACAACGCCCCCGCCGCAGCCCCCGCGGCGGCAGCCGAGCCCGTGAGCCGTCCCCTCCCCGCCCCCCATCTCCCGCTCCCCGCCCAGCAGTCGGGCGGTGTCCCGGTCTGCGGCACCGTCCAGCACCACGACGGCTCCACCGTGCCGCGCGCCGCGCTCACCCTCATCGACGTGGGCGGCAAGCAGGTCGGCCGGGGCGCCAGCGGTTCCGACGGGCGGTACGCGCTGAGCGTGCGCGGCCCCGGATCGTACGTACTGATCGCGGCGGCCGGCGGGCACCAGCCGCAGGCCGTCACGGTCACCGTGGGGGAGCGGCCGGTCGAACTGGACGTGGTGCTCGGCGGCGCGGGCCGGCTCGCCGGGGCCGTCCTCACGGCGGACGGCACGCCCGTCCGCGACGCGGCCGTCACCCTCACCGACGTACGCGGCGAAGTCGTCGCCTCGACGCGCAGCGGACGCGAAGGGGGCTACGTCATCACGGAGTTGGTCGCGGGGGAGTACACCCTCGCCGCGAGCGCCCCCGCCTTCCGGCCCGCCGCGCTGCCGGTCAGCGTGCAGGCGGCGCGGGAGACCCGGCAGGACATCGAGCTGGCGGGCGGCGCCGTACTGCGCGGCACCGTGCGGGCCGGCGGCGGCCGGCCCGTCGAGGACGCCCGGGTGACGCTGCTCGACGCGGCGGGCAACGTGGTGGACACCCTCACCACCGGATCGGACGGCACGTTCCGCTTCGTCGACCTGTCGACGGGCGAGTACACGGTGATCGCGGCCGGGTACCCGCCCGTGGCCACCGTCCTCCAGGTGGCGGGCGGCGGCCGCACCGAACGCGACCTCCAGCTCGGCCACGAGGACTGAACCCACCCGTGCCGCAAGGCGGTTGACGTGAGCGGGCAGCGGCGGCCGGTCCCGGCGGGACCGGCCGCCGCCTCTTTGTCAACCCCAGCGTGCACGGCGCGTGCGCGGCGTGCGCGGCTGTCGGCGCAGCTCGAACGGCCGACAAAGGTGTATGTCGACACCTTGTAGCGCGCCCGCAGGAGCGGGACGGTGGAGCGGATCTTCACCATTGGCCCACCGAACCCCGGGAGCTGACCATGAGCGTGACGAGCCGCTACAAGGACGCCTGGGAAGGGTTCTGGCAGGAGGCGCCCGACCGGGTGGGCGCGGTCCTCTGGGACGCCGAGCCCGCCCTCACCGCCGGCATCCACCTCGCCCTCTTCGAGCCGCTCATGACCGAAGCCGCCCTGCCCGTCGTCGATCTGGGCTGTGGCAACGGCACCCAGACGCTCTTCCTCGCCGACCGCTTCTCCCGGGTCGCGGGCCTGGACCTCGCCCCCGCCGCCATCGCACGGGCCCGCCGCAGCGACCCGGGCGGGCAGGTGAGATTCACCGTCGCCGACGCCACCGAGACCGGTGAGGTACGGCAGCTGCACCGGGAGCTGGGCGATGCCCAGGTGTATCTGCGCAGCGTGCTGCACCAGTGCGAGAGCGCGGACCGGGGGCCGGTGGCGGCGGCCGTGGCCACGCTGGTGGGAGAGCGGGGGCGGGCGTTCGTCGTCGAGCCCGCCGAGGCCGCCGGGCGCATCCTGCGCGAGCTGGCGCGCCACCCCGACGGGCCGCCGCCCAAGCTCCGCCCGGTGTTCGCGCACGGGATCGCCCCCGGCGTGATGCCGGACGCGCAGGTGCCGGGGCTGTTCCGGGCGGCGGGGCTCGCCGTACTGGCGAGCGGGGACATGCCGCTGACGACGACCGAGTACCTCGCGGACGGCACCCGTATCGAGCTGCCTTCGAAGTGGCTGGTGGTGGGGCGTACCGGCTGAGCGCGGGAGCGGCCGCCGGCCGGGCTGCCGGACACCGTCCGTACACTCACCGGGCATGACGGATGTCCCCGGATGTCAGTGGTACGGAAGAGAAGGGTGTGAGCAGCGGTGAAGATCCTCATCAGCGCCGACATGGAGGGCGCCACCGGCGTCACCTGGCCCGCCGACGTGCTGCCCGGCACCCCGCAGTGGGAGCGCTGCCGGTCCATGTTCACCTCCGACGTCAACGCGGCCGTCCTCGGCTTCTTCGACGGCGGAGCGGACGAGGTCCTCATCAACGAGGCCCACTGGACCATGCGCAACCTGCTGCTCGAACGGCTTGACGAACGCGCCCGGATGCTCACCGGCCGCCACAAGTCGCTCAGCATGGTCGAGGGCGTCCAGCACGGCGACGTCGACGGCATCGCCTTTGTCGGCTACCACACCGGCGCCGGTACGGAGGGTGTCCTCGCGCACACCTATCTCGCCAACTCGATCACCGGCGTCTGGCTCAACGGGCGGCGCGCCAGCGAGGGCCTGCTCAACGCGCACGTCGTCGCCGAGTACGGAGTCCCTGTCGTGCTGGTCACCGGCGACGACCTGACCTGCAAGGACGCGGACGGATACGCGCCGTACGCCCGCAGGGTCGCGGTCAAGGACCACGTCTCCCGGTACGCCGCCGTGTGCCGGACCCCCACCCGCACCGCCGCCGACATCCGGGCCGCCGCCAAGGAGGCCGTGCCGCTGGCCGTACGTCACGAGCCGGTGCGGGGCGGGTCGTTCACCGTGGAGCTGGAGTTCGACGCGACCCATCTCTCGGACGTCGCCACGGTGGTGCCGGGAGTGGACCGAACCGGTGAACGGCGTGTCTCCTACACCAGCCCGACGATGTATGAGGGCATTCGTACCTTCAAGGCGGTCACCACGATCGTCTCGTCCGCTGTGGAGGAGCAGTATGGGTGACCCCGTGATCGACGAGACCGCGCTGGACGAGGTGGTGGCCTTCACCTCCGACCTCATCCGCATCGACACCACCAACCGGGGCGGCGGCGACTGCCGCGAGCGCCCCGCCGCCGAGTACGTCGCCGAGCGCCTCGCCGCGACCGGCCTCGACGTGCGGCTGCTTGAGCGCACCGCGGGACGTACCAATGTCGTCGCCCGCATCCCCGGAGCCGACCCCGGCGCCGATGCGCTCCTGGTCCACGGCCATCTCGACGTCGTCCCCGCCGAACCCGCCGACTGGTCCGTGCACCCCTTCTCCGGCGAGGTCAGGGACGGGGTGGTGTGGGGGCGCGGCGCCGTCGACATGAAGGACATGGACGCGATGGTGCTCTCCGTCGTACGGGCCTGGGCGCGCGCGGGGGTGCGCCCGCGCCGGGACATCGTGATCGCCTACACCGCCGACGAGGAGGCCAGCGCGATCGACGGCGCGGACTTCCTCGTCGACGAGCACGCCGACCTCTTCGAGGGCTGCACGGAAGGCATCAGCGAGTCCGGCGCGTACACCTTCCACGCCGGACCCGGCCGTCAGATCTATCCCATCGCCGCAGGCGAGCGCGGTACGGGCTGGCTCAAGCTGACCGGGTACGGCACCGCGGGGCACGGCTCCAAGGTCAACGGGCAGAACGCGGTCAGCAGGGTAGCCTCCGCCGTCGCCCGGATCGGCCAGCACGAGTGGCCGGTCCGCCTCACCCCGACCGTACGGGCCTGTCTGCGCGAACTGGCGGCGCTGCACGACCTGGACGCCCCGGACACCGACGACCCCGCCTTCGACGTGGACGCGCTGCTGAACAAGCTGGGCCCGGCCGCCGAGCTCGTCGAAGCAACCGTACGAAACAGTGCGAACCCGACCATGCTGGACGCCGGGTACAAGGTCAACGTCATCCCGGGCAGCGCCACCGCCTACATCGACGGAAGATTTCTGCCCGGCGGCGAGGACGAGTTCCGGTCGACGCTGGACATGCTCACCGGGGAGCATGTGGACTGGGAGTTCCACCACCGTTCGGTCGCGATCGAGGCGCCGGTCGACTCCCCGACCTACCGTCAACTGCGTGATGCCGTACGAAAGTTCGCTCCCGAGGGACATGTGGTGCCGTACTGCATGTCGGGCGGCACCGACGCCAAACAGTTCTCCCGCCTCGGCATCACCGGTTATGGCTTCTCGCCACTGAAGCTTCCCGAGGGCTTCGATTACGGGGCACTCTTCCACGGGGTCGACGAACGAGTCCCGGTCGAAGCACTGCACTTCGGGGTGCGCGTCCTGGACCATTACCTTCGGAACGCCTGACCTGAGGGCGTCTGATCCCATTGGGGGAGTTGACAGCATGGTGCCCACCGGGCCTTACGGAAGCTGGCCGTCGCCGATCGACGCGGCGCTCGCGGCGTCGCACGACGGCGCCCCGGAGTTCGTCGGCATGGTCGGTGACGAAGTGTGGTGGACCGTGCCGCGCCCCGGCGAGGGCGGCCGACGGGCCCTGGTGCGGCTGCGTCCCGACGGCGTCGAGGAGACGGTACTGCCCGCGCCGTGGAACGTCCGCAGCCGGGTCGTCGAGTACGGCGGGCAGCCCTGGGCCGGGACCGCGCGGGAGACGGGCGGCCCGCTCGTCGTCTTCGTGAACTTCGCCGATCAGCGGCTGTACGCGTACGAGCCGGACGCGCTCACCGCCGACGGAGGCCCCCGCCCGCTGACCCCCGTGTCGGCCGTCGGCGGCGGACTGCGCTGGGTCGACCCGGTGATCCGCGACGGCGAAGTGTGGTGCGTACTGGAGGAGTTCACCGGCGAGGCGCCCACCGACGTGCGCCGGGTGATCGCCGCCGTACCGCTGGACGGGTCCGCGGCCGAGGACCGCGCCCTGGTGCGGGAGCTGAGCGACGGCCGGCACCGCTTCGTCACCGGCCCCCGGATCTCGCCCGACGGGACGCAGGTCGCCTGGATCGGCTGGGACCACCCCCGGATGCCGTGGGACGGCACCGAGGTACTGGTGGCCGAAATCCCGGCGGGGGGAGGGGAGTTCCGCGAGGTACGGATCCTGGCGGGCGGCGACGAGGAGTCGGTCTGCCAGGTCGAGTGGGACCGGGACGGCACGCTGCTGTTCGTCTCCGACCGGGGCGGCTGGTGGGAGCTCTACCGGCTGCGGCGCGACGGCGGACGCATCAGCGGGGCTCTCTGCCTGGGCAGGGAGGAGGAGTTCGGCGGGCCGCTGTGGCAGATCGGGATGCGCTGGTTCCACCCCCTCGACAGCGGACTGATCGCGGTCGTCCACGGGAGGGGTGCCACCGCGCTCGGCATACTCGACCCCGAGACCGGCGAACTCGTCGATACGGCGGGCCCGTGGACCAAGTGGTCGGCCACCCTCACCGTGCACGGAGACCGCGTCGTCGGCGTCGCCGCCAGCCCGCGCAGCGCGTACGAGGTCGTGGAACTCATCCCCGCGTCCGGCCGGGCCCGCGTCATCGGCTCCCCGCACGACGACCCGGTCGACCCCGCCTACTACCCCGAACCGCAGATCCGCACCTTCACCGGGCCCGAAGGCCGCGACATCCACGCACACATCTACCCGCCGCACCACCCCGGCCGGATCGCGCCCGCCGAGGAACTCCCGCCGTACGTGGTGTGGGCGCACGGCGGCCCCACGTCCCACGCCCCCCTCGTACTCGACCTGGAGATCGCCTACTTCACCTCGCGCGGCATCGGCGTCGCCGAGGTCAACTACGGCGGCTCGACGGGCTACGGACGCGAGTACCGCAACCGGCTGCGCGGCCAGTGGGGCGTCGTCGACGTCGAGGACTGCGCCGCCGTCGCCCTCGCCCTCGCCGACGAGGGCACCGCGGACCCGGGCAGGCTCGCGATCCGCGGCGGCAGCGCGGGCGGCTTCACCACGGCGGCCTCGCTCGCCGGTACGGACGTCTACGCCTGCGGCACCATCAAGTACCCGGTCCTGGACCTGGTCTCCTGGGCCGACGACGAGACCCACGACCTGGAGTCCCAGTACCTGGAATCGCTGGTCGGCCCGCTCGCCACCTGCCCGGAGACCTACGCGGAACGCTCGCCCGCCGGTCACGCCGACCGCATCGCCGCCCCCTTCCTGCTGCTCCAGGGGCTCGACGACCCGGTCTGCCCGCCGGTCCAGGCCGAACGCTTCCTCGGGCTGATGGCCGGGCGCGGCATTCCGCACGCGTACATCGCCTTCGAGGGGGAGGGGCACGGCTTCCGCAGGGCGGACACCATGAGCCGGGCCCTGGAGGCTGAACTCTCCCTGTACGCCCAGGCGTTCGGAATCGACAGGACCGACGTGCCACGACTGGAGCTCGACAAGTGACCATCCGTCCCGCCGCCCTTGGTGAACTGTCCCGCCCCGCCAGGCTGCGCCCCGGCGCGCGCGTCGCGATCGTCGCCCCCAGTGGACCGGTGCCTCAGGACCGCCTGGAGCAGGGGCTCGACATCCTGCGCGGTTGGGACCTGGACCCGGTGGTGATGCCCCATGTCGGCGACAGGCACCGGGAGTTCGGCTATCTGGCAGGCGAAGACGCCGCGCGTGCCCGCGACCTGACCGAGGCGTGGTGCGACCCTTCCGTGGCCGCCGTGCTGTGCGCACGCGGCGGGTACGGGGCCCAGCGCATGGTCGACCTCGTCGACTGGGCGGCGATGCGGGCGGCCACCGCCGCGTACGGGCGGCCCAAGCCCTTCGTCGGCTACAGCGACATCACCGCACTGCACGAGGCGTTCGCCGTCCGGATGGGCGTCGCCACCCTGCACGGACCGATGACCGCCAGCCTGCCCTTCCTCAAGGACGGGCCCACCCAGGACTCGCTGCGCGCCACCCTCTTCGCACCGGAGACCGTCCGCACCCTCGGGCTGCCCACCGCCCGCGCTCTGGTGCCCGGCCGGGCGCACGGCGTCACCCTCGGCGGCTGCGTCTCGCTGCTCGCCGCCGACCTCGGGACCCCGCACGCCCGCCCCTCGGCGCGCGGCGGGATCCTCGTCATCGAGGACGTCGGCGAGCAGGCCTACCGGCTGGACCGCATCCTCACCCAGCTCCTGCGCTCCGGCTGGCTGGACGGCGTCGCGGGGATCGCCCTCGGGTCGTGGGTGGACTGCGGGTCGTACCAGGAGGAGATCAGGCCGCTGCTGCTCGACCGGCTGGGCGGGCTCGGCGTGCCGGTGGTAGAGGAGCTGGGCCTCGGCCACTCGGCGACCGCGCTGACCGTGCCGCTGGGGGTCCCGGCGGTGCTGGACGCGGACGCGGGAACCCTGACGGTGGACGCGCCCGCACTGGTGTGACGTAGCGTCAGGGAGACTCGGTGCGGCGGGTGTTCTAGTCCCAGGTGGTCCGGTAGTCGCCCGTCGCCCCGTCGATCAGCTCGCGCACGATGTCCATGTGTCCGGTGTGCCGGACGGTGTCCTCGATCATGTGCACCAGGACCCAGCGCAACGACACCGTCGTACCGTCCCAGGACGTGCCGAGGTGGTCGAGGTCCAGCTCGGCCACCACCCGGTCCGAGGCCGCGCGGGCCCGCCCGTACAGCTCCACGATCTGCGCGGTCGTCTCGTCGGGCGAGAGGACCATGTCGTCCTCGGGTGCGAACCACAGCTTCTCTGTCCCGTACCCGAAGGTCTCGCAGAACCAGCCGTACTCGATCGCCGCCAGGTGCTTCACCAGGCCCAGCAGGTTCGTGCCGGTCGGGGTCAGGGGACGGCGCAACTGTTCGTCGTCCAGTCCGTCGAGCTTCCACAGGGCGATGTCGCGGTGCTGGTTGAGCGAGGCGAGCAGGGTCGACTTCTCGTCGCCCGTGAAGGGCACTCGTTCGATCCGCTTCGGGGTGGTGTTCGTCATGGCAGGACCGTAATCCACGGAGTCAGGCCCCGTGACGTCACCCGTACGGCCCGCCCGACCGCCCCTCGGCGCCCGGGATCTGCTCATCCTGGTCACCGTGGGGCGGGAGCCCCCTTCCCCAGCGACGCAGGAGGCACAAGTGATTCGGAAGCGTGCGGCGACGGCGGCGGCCGGTGCGGTACTCGCCCTGACGGTGGCCTCGACGGGCGTGGCTTCGGCGGGCGTGGCCGCGGCAGCCCCGGCCGCAGCGGCACCGGCGACGGCAGCCGTGGCGGTGACCGCCGACGCACCCGACCCGCTGCCCAACTTCGTCGGCAGGAACCTCTTCCGCGTCTACAGCACGGTGAGCGCCGAGACCGCCCTCGACATCCAGGACCTCAGCGGGGACCACCGCAAGGTGCTGTGGCCGCCCAACTGGAAGGTCTGCACCCAGTCCCCGAAGGCGGGCGCCAAGCTGAGCGGCGGCACGCTCAGGCTGGGTGTGGTCAAGACGGGCGAGAAGTGCCCGTAGCGGTACGCGACCGATCACGGGACGGGTCGCGGGACCGGTCGCGGGACCGGTCGCGGGGGTGCCCCGCGGCACGCCGTGCCCGCCGCCGGACGTAGCCTGGCCGGATGCCCGAACAACCTGCCGCCCACTGTGCCCGCCACCTCGCAGAGGGGCCGAGGGTGGGCATCCGGCCGTTCCGGCACAGCGACGCGGCGGAGTTCACCGCGCGGGCCCGCGAGAGCCGGGAGCTGCACCGGCCGTGGCTGGCACCGCCACGGACCCCGGAGGCGTTCCGCGGCTACGCGAGCACCCTCATCGAGGACCCGAACCGGGCGGGCTTCCTCGTCTGCACCCGAGACGACGACCGCATCGCGGGCTTCATCAACATCAACAACATCGTCGAGGGCTCGTTCCGCAACGGCGCCCTCGGCTACGGCGCGTTCGCCCACGCCGCCGGCCGGGGCCTGATGGGCGAAGCCCTGGACCTCGTGCTGCGGCACGCCTTCGGCCGGCTCGGCCTGCACCGCCTGGAGGCCAACATCCAGCCGGGCAACGAGGCGTCCCTCGCCCTCGTCCGGGCGGCGCACTTCCGCTACGAGGGCTACTCCCCGGACTTCCTCTTCATCGCCGGAGCCTGGCGCGACCACGAACGCTGGGCGCTCACCGCGCCGGAACTGCGGACCAGGGCCGGCCGGCCCCAAAAGCCTTTGCCCGCAAGGGACTTTGGCAACGAACATGGGGCGCATGACTGACCACCCCACCCGCACGACCGGCCACCTCACCCGCGTCAACCCCGAAGCCCTGCACAAGACCCCCGGCTACCACCACATCACCGTCGTCGAAGCGGGCCGCACCGCCCACCTCGCCGGACAGTGCCCCCTGGACGCGGCGGGAGACCTGGCCGGCCCCGGCGACGTACTCGCCCAGACCGATCAGGTCGTGGCCAACACCCTGGTCGCGCTCGCCGCCGTCGACGCGGGACCCGAGCAGGTCGTACGGACCGTGATCTACGTCGTCACGGACGAGACCGAAGTGCTCGGGGCCGTCTGGCAGCGGCTCGTCGGCTCGCCGCTCGGGCCCGCCTTCAGCACCGCGAGCACCCTCCTGGGCGTCACCCGGCTCGGCTTCACCGGGCAGCTCGTGGAACTCGACGTCACCGCCGCGCTCCCGGACGGTCCAGGACTCAGCGCCGCGTCTTCCGGTTGATCTTCATCGTGTCCATGTCGGTCGCGGTGGAGCGGAGTTCGCCGTGCGCGTGGCCCAGCTCCTTCAACGCGGACTCGGCACGGTCCTCGGCGATCGCCGACGCCATCTCCGGGCCGTCCGCCGCGTCGGACTCCACGAGGTAGCGCATCGAGAAGTGCTTCAGCGGGACGTCGTACGTGAGGGAGCCCGCCGCTGCGAACTGCATCGACGTCAGGCCGTGCACGTCCTGCTCGGCGAGCAACCGGGTCCTGCTCTCCTCGGACAGCCCGTCCCAGGCTCCCCGGACAATGACCCGGTACGTGTGCTGCGTGCTCATCCTCTGGCGGCCCTTCGCGTCGTACGGCTGCGGAAAGGGCCAGCGTACGGCGCACGCCGCGCACGCGCCTTTGCTTAATCCGACCGCCGGAACCCCTGGTCAGGGCGGTACGGATCGTGTTCGGATGGACACGGAAGAGGTGCGCGTGCGGAGCTGCGCCTGGACGAGCCAGTGAACGAGTGAGGTTGCTTTGGCCACGACGGTGCGACGTGCCGTACTGACCCTCCCCGCCGCCCCGTTGGGCCCGGAGAACCCCCTCCCCGGCCTGCGTACCCTCGACGGGGTGCACGCGACGGCGGACCGGGCGAAGCAGGGCCTGCCGCGCGACATGGCACGTCAGATGGGGTACGAACCGCTGCGCACGCTCCTTCCCGTACGGACCCTCGACGGGTACGGGCGGGAGCGCACCGAGACGGACCTCGACGCGGTCGTGATCGAGAACGACCGGCTGCGGGCGACCGTCCTGCCCGGTCTCGGTGGCCGGATCCACTCCCTCCACCACAAGCCCACGGGACGCGAACTGGTCTACCGCAACCCGGTGCTCCAGCCCGCCGACTTCGCCCTCAACGGGGCCTGGTTCTCCGGCGGCATCGAGTGGAACATCGGTGCGACCGGCCACACCACCCTCACCTGCGCCCCGCTGCACGCGGCCGTCGTGCCCGCCCCCGACGGCGGCGAGATGGTCCGCCTGTGGGAGTGGGAGCGACTGCGCGACCTCCCCTTCCAGATCGACCTGTGGCTGCCCGCCGACTCCGACTTCCTGTACGTGGGCGTACGCGTCCGCAACCCGCACGAGCGGCCCGTGCCCACCTACTGGTGGTCCAACACCGCCGTCGAGGAGACCGGGCGCACCCGCGTCCTCGCCCCCGCCGACGAGGCCTGGTACTTCGGGTACGAGAAGTCGCTCGGCCGGGTCCCCGTCCCGGACTTCGACGGCGCCGACCGTACGTACCCCACCCGCAGCGACTTCCCCGCCGACTACTTCTACGAGGTGCCCGAGGAGTCGCGGAAGTGGATCGCCGCCCTGGACGGGGCGGGCCGGGGCCTCGTGCAGACCTCCACCGACCGGCTGCGCGGCCGCAAGCTCTTCCTCTGGGGCAACGGGCGCGGGGGCCGCCGCTGGCAGGAGTGGCTGACCGAGCCCGGCACCCCCGGCTACGCCGAGATCCAGGCCGGGCTCGCCCGCACCCAGCTGGAGCACATACCCCTCGAAGCGGAGACCGGGTTCAGCTGGCTGGAGGCGTACGGGCCGCTGTCCGCCGACGCGGAGACCGTGCACGGCGACGACTGGGCGGCAGCGCGCACGGCGGCGGAGCGCGCCCTTGAGGAGGCGCTGCCCCGCGCCGCCGTCGACGCCGCGTACACCGCCTGGCTCGCCCATGCCGACCACGAGCCGGGCGAGATCCTGGCCAGGGGGTCGGGCTGGGGAGCCCTGGAAGTGCTGCGCGGCGGATTCAAGCTGCCGGGCACCCCCTTCCCGGAGGCGACGCTGACCGAACAGCAGCAGCCCTGGCTGGAGTTGCTCCGCGGCGGCTCGCTCCCCACGCCGCGCAAGGTCGTCCCGCCAGGGCCCTCGCTCGTCGCCCCGCACTGGCGCGACATGCTGGAGACCGCCCCCGCCGACCCCCTCACCGAGTACCACCTGGGCATCGCCCAGTGGCACGCGGGCGACCTCGCCCAGGCGGTGCGCAGCTGGGAGCGCGGCCTTCAACTTGCCCCGTCCCGCTGGCCGTTGCTCCGCTGTCTGGCCCTCGCCGACTGCGAGGCCGGACACCGGGAGCGGGCCGCCGACCTGTACGCCGAAGCCTTCGCGGACCTCTGCGAGGAGCGCCGCGACGGCGAACAGTGGACGGCGGCCACCGCCGCGCTCGGCCGGGAGGCGATCGAGGCACTGCTCGCCGCGGGCCGCCCGGCCCAGGCCCGCACCGTCTGGGCCGGGCTGCGGCCCGCCGTCCGGGCCACCGGCCGGTTCCGCCTCATGGAGGCGCAGCTGCTGGTGGCCGAAGGGGACAGGGAAGCGGCCCGCGCCGTCTTCGACGAGGGCTTCGAGGTCGCCGACCTGCGCGAGGGCTCGACCGCCGTCGGTGACGTCTGGGCGACCGTCACCGACGAACCGGTGCCGGGGGTCTACGACTTCAGGCGACGGGAGGACGGCTCCTAGCGCGCCTACGGCTCCTGCCGGCCGTGGGACGGGCCGCCCCGGTCCACGTACTCGAAGACGGAGCCGTCCGGGTGGAGGACGATCAGGTTGCGGCCCACCGGGGTCGCGACCGGGCCCGCGACGATCTGCGCACCGGCGGCGGTGAGCGTGATGTGAGCCTCCTCGACGTCCTTCACCGCGACCGTCGCCGTGACCTTGCGCAGCAGGTCGATCTCCTCGCGCGGGCCGCTCATCACCAGGAAGCAGCCGACGGCGGCGACCGAGACCCCGCCGCGCTCGAAGCGCTGCGCACGGGTGCCGGTGATGCGCTCGTAGAAGGCGGCCGTGGTGTCCAGGGCCG
This sequence comes from Streptomyces sp. NPDC021093, assembly GCF_044333135.1. Lineage (NCBI taxonomy): Bacteria > Bacillati > Actinomycetota > Actinomycetes > Kitasatosporales > Streptomycetaceae > Streptomyces > Streptomyces sp. NPDC021093. Next base: position 768,414 of record NZ_JBIRQJ010000002.1, read on the forward strand.
CGGTGTCGTCCACGTAGATGCGCAGTGTGGTTCCCAAGATCTCCATAGGAGCGAGGGTAGTTGGGAAGGGGAGCGGCCGTCAGGCGCGGCAGAGGATCTCGCCGTGCGGGATCATGAACCAGGCGTCCTCCCGGCTGCCCCACTCGCGCCACGCTCCGGCGATCTCCTTGAGCTGCAGGGCAGTCGCGTGCCCGCCGGACACCGCCAGGTCCGCGTACGACGACGCGACCGTACGGTCCGCCCACAGGCCGCTCCACCAGGCGCGCTCGTCGGGGGTGGCGTAGCACCAGGTGGCCGCGGACGAGGTGATGTCGCCGAACCCCGCCTGCCGCGCCCAGGAGCGCAGTCTGCGCCCGGCGTCCGGCTCGCCGCCGCCCGCGCGGGCCACCCGGTGGTACAGCTCCATCCAGCGGTCCAGCACCGGCGGTTCGGGGTACCAGGCCATCGCCGCGTAGTCGCTGTCGCGGGCCGCGACGATGCCGCCGGGGCGGCACACCCGGCGCATCTCGCGCAGCGCGGCGACCGGGTCGCCCACGTGCTGGAGCACCTGGTGGGCGTGGACGACGTCGAAGGAGTCGTCGGGGTACGTGAGGGCGTGCACGTCCGCGGTCGCGAACTCGACGTTCGTCAGGCCGCGCGCGGCGGCGGTCCCACGGGCCTGGTCGAGGACGCCCGCCGCGAAGTCGACGCCGGTGACGTGGCCGTCGGGGCCGACCAGGGCGGCGAGATCGGCGGTGATGGTGCCGGGGCCGCAGCCGACGTCCAGCACGCGCTGCCCCGGGCGGAGGTGGGGGAGGAGGTAAGCGGCGGAGTTGTCGGCGGTGCGCCAGGTGTGCGAGCGGAGGACGGACTCGTGGTGGCCGTGGGTGTAGACGGCGGTCTCTTTCGGCATGGGGGTACGGTACGCCCGTGTGTTGGATGGTGAGATGGGCATCTTAGGATGTGGACGGTCTGTGCGGGGTGCGGGGTGCGGGGCGTGCGGTCGTGTGGGGGCGTGCCGCAGTGGGGGGCCGCCCCCTTGCCCACCCTTCCCCAAGCTCTTAAGGAGCAGGGGAGACCCCACTGCCCCCGGGGGGGGGGCGGCCCCGCTGCCCAAGGAGGCTAGGGGGCGGGCATTTAGGGGCGCGGGGAACTGCGCGACCAGCCACGACGCACCCGCACGTACGAACCGCCCGCCCCGCGCCGAGCGGCTCGCACGAAGACCACCCCGCCGCCCCGCGCCGAGCGGCCCGCTCAGGCGACCCGGTACGGCTCCGCCTCCTCATGGCGGAGAGTCAGCCCGTGTCCCGGCGACGAGCCGCTGGTGCGGATCGTTCCGCCCGTCGGGTCCAGCACCCCGTCGAAGAGCATCGCCTCGACCCGTACATGGTCGTGGAACCACTCCACGTGCCGGAGATTGGGAACGGCGGCCGCCGCGTGCGCCTGCGCGTGCGGCGCCCCGCGCGTCGAGACCTCCAGCCCGTGGGCCTGCGCGAGCGCCGCCGCGCGGAGGAACCCGGTGACGCCCCCGCCCCGCGTCACGTCCAGGAGGAGGCAGTCGACCGCGCCCGCCGTCACCATGCGCGCGCAGTCGGCGAGCCCGTGCCCGCCCGCCGCCACGTCGCACACCACCGAGTCCCGCACCGCCCGCAGTCCGTCCAGGTCGTCCGGCGGCACCGGCTCCTCGAACCAGCCCACCCCGTGCTCGGCCAGCGGCCCGCCGATCCGTACCGCCTGCTTGCGGTTGTACGCACCGCTCGCGTCGACGTACAACTCCGCCTGGGAGCCGATGACTTCACGGGCCAGGCGGACCCGTTCCAGGTCGCGTACCACCGCCCGGCCCCATGACTCACCGATCCGGACCTTGACGCGTTCGATGCCCTGGCCGTGCACCCAGCCTGCCAGCTGGGACGCGAGGTGCGTGTCGTGGTAGGTGGTGAAGCCACCGCTGCCGTAGACGGGGAGTTCGTACCTGGCCGCGCCGAGGAGGCGGGACAGGGGCAGGCCCAGAAGGCGGGCCTTGAGGTCCCACAGGGCGGTGTCCACGGCGGAGACGGACGCCGAAGTCAGCCCGGGGAGCGGGTAGTCGCGCACCGCACGGCACATCGCCGCGTGCGCCGCCGGGACGTCGAACACGTCCAGGCCCAGCACCAGCGGCGCCAGGTCCTGGACGATGAGGGCGCCGGCCGCCGCGGGGGCGTACGTCCAGCCGGTGCCGTACGTGGTGTCCGCCGCCCGCGCCTCGGCCACCACCACCGGCGTGGTCTCCCAGGAGAGCGTGCCGTCCGCCTCAGGGGCGTCCGTCGGCACCAGGAAGCAGGACACCTCCAGCTGTTCCAGGGGGAGTTGGACCACGGTGCGCACGGGCGCCCCTACGCGTTCCGCCGCCGCGGGACGACGGACCTGAGCCGGGCGAGCAACCGGGCCAGCCGGGTGCGCAGCGCCGGGCGCCGGGCGGAGGGCGGGCGGTGGACGGCCTGGGTCAGCCTCATCTCAGGGCTCCTGAACCTGGGGCGGCGCCTCGGTGCGGCAGAAGACGAACACGGAGATGCGCTTCCCGACGGGTCGTGCGTATGCGTGCTGTGCGTCCGTGTATGTCGGGTAACCCCGGAGCGCGCCCGGAAACACACCGGTCACGGAGTTTGGGCGGGCGGGGGGAGGGCACGCGGGACGGGTCCGCGAACCCGGCCCCGCACCCCGCCGGACCCGGACCCGGCACGGTCGGAGAACCGACGCGTCGCACTCGGAGAACCGGCATTGGGACAACTCGACACTCGGACAACTGAGGAGAAGCATGCCCACCGAAGGCCTGTCCTACGACGAACTGACCGATCTCGCCCAGCAGTTGAGGGTCGACTCCGTCCGTGCCACGGCTGCCGCCGGGTCCGGGCACCCGACCTCTTCCATGTCCGCCGCCGAACTCGGCGCCGTACTCCTGGCGAACCACCTGCGCTACGACTTCGACCGGCCCGACCACCCCGGCAACGACCACCTGATCCTCTCCAAGGGGCACGCGTCGCCGCTCCTCTACGCCCTCTTCCGCGCGGCCGGCGCCGTCAGCGACGAGGAACTGCTGACCTTCCGCGGTCAGGGCAGCCGGCTCGAAGGGCATCCGACGCCCCGGCTGCCCTGGGTGGACGTCGCGACCGGCTCGCTCGGCCAGGGGCTGCCCGTCGGCGTCGGCATGGCGCTCTCCGGGAAGCGGCTCGACCGGATCCCGTACCGGGTGTGGGTGATCAGCGGCGACAGCGAGATGGCCGAGGGCTCGGTGTGGGAGGCCGTCGAGCACGCCGCCGCCGAGCAGCTCGACAACCTGACGCTGATCGTGGACGTCAACAGGCTCGGCCAGCGCGGCCCGACCCGGCACGGCCACGACCTCGGCGCGTACACCCGCCGCCTCCACGCGTTCGGCTGGCACACGGTCGAGGTGGACGGGCACGACGTGGCCGCCGTCGACCGGGCGTACGCCGAGGCCCGCTCGACCCTCGACCGGCCGACCGCGATCCTCGCACGCACCCTCAAGGGCAAGGGGGTTGAGGCCGTCGCCGACAAGGAGGGCCTGCACGGCAAGCCGCTCCCGGACGCGACCGCGGCGATCGCCGAGCTGGGCGGCGTACGGGCCAGGCACATCGACGTGCACAAGCCGGTCGCGGCCCGCACCCTGCACGCGAGGCCCAGCGGGCATCTGACGCTGCCCCGCTTCGAGCAGGGCGGAGACCCGGTAGCCACCCGCGACGCGTACGGCAGGGCGCTCGCCGCGCTCGGTTCGGCGCGCGGCGACGTGGTCGCGCTGGACGGCGAGGTCGGCGACTCGACCCGTACCGAATACTTCGCCGAGGACCACGCCGACCGGTACTTCGAGTGCTACATCGCCGAACAGCTGCTCGTCGCGGCGGGCATCGGCATGCAGGCTCGCGGCCACGTCCCGTACGTGTCGACGTTCGCGGCGTTCCTCACCCGCGCGCACGACTTCCTGCGGATGGCGGCGATCAGCCGGGCGAACCTGAACGTCGTCGGCTCGCACGCGGGCGTCGCCATCGGCCAGGACGGGCCCTCCCAGATGGGCCTCGAAGACCTGGCCATGATGCGTGCCGTCCACGGCAGCACCGTCCTGTGCCCCTGCGACGCCAACCAGACGGCGAAGCTCGTCGCGACGATGGCCGACCTCGACGGCATCCGCTACCTGCGGACCGGCCGGGGCGCGACGGACGTCCTCTACGGGCCGGACGAGGAGTTCCCCATCGGCGGCAGCAAGGTGCTGCGGCGGGGAGAAGCGGACCGGTTGACGCTGGTCGCCGCCGGGACGACCGTGCCGGAGGCGCTGGCGGCCGCGGAGCTGCTGGCCGCGGAGGGCATTGAGGTGCGGGTGGTCGACCTGTACTCGGTCAAGCCGGTCGACGCGCAGACGCTGTGGACGGCCGGGGAGGAGACCGGCTGCCTGGTGACGGTCGAGGACCACCGCGCCGAGGGCGGAATCGGTGACGCCGTCGCCGAGGCGTTCGCGGACGGGCGGCCGGTACCGAGGCTGGTACGGCTGGCGGTGTCGAACATGCCCGGCTCCGCCACCCCCGACGAGCAGTTGTACGGGGCCGGGATCGACGCGGAGTCGGTCGCGGCGGCGGTGCGGCTGCTGGTGGAGAAGGTGGTGGTGCGTTGAGCGGACGCGTCGTCGGCGCACGGACCCCGACGGGGCCGCCGGGCCGCCGTGGGCCGGGCGGCGCACCGTACGACGGGCCGAAGTGTCCCTACGCGGCCCTTCGCACCGCACTCAGCGGTGCCGCGATCGACTCCAGGCTCTTGCGCTCGCTCTTCACGCCAAGGAAGGACTCGACGATCCCCGCCGCCACCATCAGTCCCGCCCCGATGCAGAACGCCAGTGTCGTGTCGCCCGGTTCGCCGCTGCTGACCAGGCCGTTGAAGAGGATCGGGCCCGTGATGCCGCCCAGTGCCGTGCCCACCGCGTAGAAGAAGGAGATGCACATGGCGCGCGTCTCCAGCGGGAAGACCTCACTGACCGTCAGATAGGCCGAACTCGCCCCGGCCGAAGCGAAGAAGAGGACGACGCACCAGCACGCCGTCATCGTCGTGGCCGTCAGTGCGCCGTTCTGGAAGAGGATCGCGGTGCCGAAGAGCAGGAGGCCGGAGAGGATGTAGGTGCCCGCGATCATCGGCACGCGTCCGACCGAGTCGAAGAAGTGGCCGAGGAGCAGCGGGCCGAGCAGGTTGCCGACCGCGATGACCGCGAAGTAGTACGCGGCCGAGCCCGTGCCGACGCCGAAGAACTCGTCCAGGATGACCGCGTACCCGAAGGTGATCGAGTTGTAGAGGAAGGCCTGCCCGACGAAGAGGGACAGGCCGAGGATCGCGCGCTTGCGGTACTGCGAGAAGACCGTGCGCATCAGCTCCAGGAAGCCGATCGAACCCCGCTGCCTGACGGTGATCTCCTCCTCCGGCTCCGGCAGCGGCGAGCCCGTCTCGTCGTGGACCTTCTGTTCCACCGCGGAGACGATGCGGTCGGCCTCCTCCGCCCTGCCGTGCACCATCAGCCAGCGCGGGCTCTCCGGGACGTGGCGGCGTACGAGCAGGATCACCAGGCCGAGGACCACGCCGATCGCGAAGGCCAGCCGCCAGCCGACGTCCTTCGCGAACAGGTCCGTGTCGAGGAGCGCGACGGACGCCAGCGCGCCCAGGGCCGCGCCGGCCCAGAACGTACCGTTGATGATCAGGTCGATGCGGCCGCGCAGCCTGCTCGGAATCAGTTCGTCGATGGCCGAGTTGATTGCCGCGTATTCGCCGCCGATACCGAATCCCGTGAAGAAACGGCAGACGAAGAAGAACGAGGCGGATTCTGCCAGGGCCGTTGCCGCCGTTGCCGCGAGATATACGGCGAGAGTGATGATGAAGAGTTTCTTGCGGCCGAAGAGGTCGGTGAGACGGCCGAAGAACAGGGCGCCGACACAGGCCCCCGCCACATAAAGGGCGGCGGCAGTGGTGGTGACCTGTGTCGTCGTGATGTCGATTCCGCTGCCTTCCTCGGCGAGCCGCACGACGATATTGCCGACGATGGTCACTTCCAGACCATCGAGGATCCACACCGTGCCGAGGCCGATGATGATCCTCCAGTGCCAGGGTGACCACGGCAGCCGGTCCAGCCGCGCCGGGATACGGGTGCGTACCTCCGGGAACTCTTCGCTGTCTGTTGTTTTCATGGCGCGACGAGTACCCCGGGGCGAATCGAACAACGCTCGCCGCCGGAGGGTTTGCACCGGACGTGTGCGGTTACCCGGACCACCGAGGCAGCTATGGCCAATACATCAGAGAACACCCCGAAGAAGCCGGGACCGATGCAATTGCTGCGCGCGGCCCGCGAGCAGATATCGGAACTCACCGGTATGCCCGCCGAATCCGTGTCCTCCTTCGAACAGGCCGAGGACGGCTGGGTGTTGCGCGTGGAAGTGCTCGAACTGGAGCGCGTCCCCGACACCATGAGCCTGCTCGCTTCGTACGAGGTCCGGCTGGACCGGGACGGCGAGCTCACCGGATATCGCCGCGTCGGCCGTTACGAGCGCGGCAGGGCCGACAAGAAGTAGCCGACGCCAAGAACCGGTCGCCAAGAATCCGGTCGCCAAGAACCGGGCGACGGGAACCGGGCGACAGGAACCGGTCGCCAAGAACCGTCCGGCGAACAGCAGTTGGTGAGAATCAGTCGGCGAGACACCGGCAGCGGCGGCGGCCCCGCACGACCCACACAGAGAAAGGAGATGCGGTCGACATGACCGTTGTTCCGGCACAGCAAGGTGGAGGCGGCGGTACCAGTGGCCTCTACGACGTCCTGGAGCTCGTGCTCGACCGAGGGCTCGTCATTGACGCGTTCGTCCGTGTGTCCCTGGTCGGCATCGAGATCCTGAAGATCGACATCCGGGTCGTGGTGGCCAGTGTGGACACGTATCTGCGCTTCGCCGAGGCGTGCAACCGCCTCGACCTGGAGACCGGTGCCAACAAGAGCCCCGGCCTCCCCGAGATCGTCGGCGACACGATGGAGAAGGGCGCGTCCGGCAAGACCAAGGGCGCCCTGTCCGGTGCCGCCGAGACCATATCCGGTGCGTTCCAGCAGGCCCGTGAGGAGAGCACCCAGTCGAAGCCGCGCGCCCGGCGCACCACGACGCGCCGGAAGGAGGAGCAGGAATGAGCACCTACGTCTACGGCATCACCCGGGCGGCACATCCCGCGCTGCCCGAGCAGATGGGCGGCGTCGGCGACCCGCCGCGGCCGGTCTACGCCCTCACGGCCGGCGAACTGACCGCCCTGGTCAGCGAAGCCCCGGAGAACCTGCGGCCGAAGCGCCGCGACCTGCTCGCCCACCAGAGCGTGCTGTCCGAGGCCGGTGCGACGGGCGCCGTACTGCCGATGCGCTTCGGCAGCGTCTCGACCGACGACGAAGCGGTGCGCACCGTCCTCGCCGAGCGCGAGAAGCACTACCTGGAGCGGCTCGACGCCCTGGAGGGCAAGGTCGAGTACAACATCAAGGCCACCCACGACGAGGAGGCCCTGCTCCACCAGGTGCTCGCCACCGACTCCGAGCTACGCACCCTCAACGAGGCCAACAGGGCTGCCGGGGGCGGCACTTACGAGCAGAAGCTCCGGCTCGGCGAACGGGTCGTGGCCGCCGTGCAGCAGCGCGAGAAGGCCGACGGGCTGCTGGTCCGCCAGGCACTCGAAGGCGCCGCAGCCGACGTCAACCCCGGCCCCGAGTCCACCGGCTGGCTCGCCAACGTGTCCTTCCTCGTGGAGCGCGACAGCTCCGCCGAGTTCATCGGGGCCGTCGACGCCCTCCAGCGGGAAGCCCCGCACCTGGTGCTCCAGGTCAACGGCCCGCTGCCGCCGTACAGCTTCGTGGAGTAGCCCGTGGGCCTGATCGGAGAGCTGATCCTCCTTCCGCTGGCCCCTGTCCGCGGCACCGGCTGGGTGCTGCGGCAGGTGGTCGCGGAGGCGGAGCGGCAGTACTACGACCCGGCGGCCGTCCAGCGCGAACTCCGACTCCTTGAGGAGCGCCTTGAGGCCGGGGAGATCGACGAGGCCGCATTCGACCGCCGCGAGGACGAACTCCTCGACCGGCTGGAGCAACAGCGGAAAGGAACGCGACAACCATGAACAACAGGCTCGGACTGGGGCTCGCCGTAGGTGCGGGCTATCTGCTGGGGCGGACCAGGAAACTCAAGTTCGCCTTCGCCGTCGGCACGTTCGTCGCGGGCAAGAAGCTGCAGCTGAGCCCGAAGGCGCTGATGGACTTCACGTCCTCGCAGCTGCAGAACAACCCGCAGTTCAAGGAGTTGGGCGACCAGCTCCGCGAGGACCTGCGCGGTGTCGGCAAGGCCGCCACCGGCGCGATCGTCAACCGTCAACTCGGCTCTCTCGCCGACAAGTTGCACGACCGCACGCTGAATGTCCAGGACCGGGCCGCGGGCCTGGTGCCCGACATCAGCAGCCTGAAGGACGAGGAGGAAGAGACCGGGGACGGGTCCGAGGCGGAAGAGCGCGAGGAACCGCGCCGCGAGGCCCGCAAGAAGTCCGCCCCTTCGGGCTCCTCGTCGGCGGGCTCCCGTACGGCGAAGAAGGCCACCGGAAGCGCCCGTTCGGCAGGCCAGGGCGCGGCGAAGAGGACCGCGTCCGGTGGTGCGCGCAAGACCGCATCCGGGACTTCCGGTACGGCGAAGAAGACGGCCTCCGGTGCGACCGGAGCCGCCAAGAAGACCGCGGCGCGGAGGACCTCCGCCGCGAAGGGGGGCCGGAGCCGTGGCTGACCTGAAGGGCGCGGCCGGCGCGCTGAAGCCGGACACCGAGATCACCGACCGGCTCAAGGTCGAACTCCAGGCGTACCTCGCCGCGCAGGCCACGCGCCTGCTGACCGGCGCGGGCCGCAAACTCGGCGAGTCCACCGTCAAGCTCAACGACATCGCCGAGGGCAACAGCCCCGGCTTCGCCAAGCTCGCACTCGACGGCGGCCGGAAGATCGCCGAGGGCAAGGGCCCGGTGCGTACCGCCGTGGAGCTGGGCGCCGGCCATGTGAAGGACAAGGCCAAGGACGCGTTCTCCGGCCTCTTCGGAGGCAAGGGCAGGCGAAAGAAGGGCGGCGGGGGCGGCAGGCCCATCGTCATCCTGGAGACGATCGACGTGGGCGTGCCGGTCCGGGTCGCATACGACCAGTGGACCCGCTACGAGGACTTCTCGACCTTCGCCAAGGGCGTCAAGAGCGCCACGACCGCCGACGACACCAGCTCCGACTGGAAGCTCAAGGTCTTCTGGTCGAACCGGAGCTGGAAGGCGCACACCACCCAGCAGGTCCCCGACGCGCGGATCTCCTGGACCTCGGAGGGCGCCAAGGGCACCACCAAGGGCGTCGTCACCTTCCACCCGCTGGGCGACAACATCACCCGCGTGCTGCTGGTCATCGAGTACTACCCGAAGGGCCTGTTCGAGAGGACCGGCAACATCTGGCGCGCCCAGGGCCGCCGGGCCCGGCTCGACCTCAAGAACTACGCCCGGCACATCTCGATGAAGGGCGACATCGACGACGGATGGCGCGGCTCGATCGAGGACGGCGAGGTCGTCAGGACCCACGAGGACGCGCTGGCGGAGGAGGAAGAGGCCCGCGCCGAGTCGGAGGAGGAGCAGGAGCCCGGGGCCGAGTACGAGGAGGAGGGCGAGCCCGAGGCAGAGTACGACGAGGAGGAGGGCGAGCCGGAGGCCGAGTACGAGGAACCGGAGGCCGAGTACGACGAGGAGGACGACCCCGAGGCCGAGTACGAAGAGGCCGAGCTCGTCGACGACGAGGACGAGGGCGAGGACCGGGGCGAGGACGAGGGCGAGGACCGGGGCGAGGACGAGGGCGAGGATCAGGAGGACGCCGACTCCCGCAAGCAGCGCGAGTACGCCGACTCCGGAGACCGGGGCCGCCGATGAGCACCGCCGCCAGACTGCCCGACCCGTACGGATCGGGAGGCGGGGCCAACCTCGCCGACATCCTCGAACGGGTCCTCGACAAGGGTGTGGTCATCGCAGGAGACATCAAGATCAATCTCCTGGACATCGAGCTCCTCACCATCAAGCTGCGGCTGATCGTCGCCTCGGTCGACAAGGCCAAGGAGATGGGCATCGACTGGTGGGAGGACGACCCTTCGCTCTCCTCCGGAGCCAGGCGCCGCGAGATCGCCGCGGAGAACGAGCGCCTCAAACGGCGCATCGCCGACCTGGAGGCCTCCGCTCCGGAGCTTGAGAAGGCGAAGGACGGGCAAGCAGAACAGGCATGACAGACATGACAGACAACACCAGCGGGTTCGGGCCCGATGAAGTCTTCACGGACGCGGCAGGACCCGAAGAGCTCCGTTACGTCTACGCAGTGACCCGCCCCTTCGAGGGGTTCCTCCCCGAGGAGGGCGGGCGTGGCCTCGACGGCGAGCCGCCCCGGCTGCTGCGCCACGGCGACCTGGTCGCCGTCGTCAGCCCGGTACGGGCCGCCGACTTCGACGAGGCGCCGCTCAAGGCCCACCTCGAAGACCTCGACTGGCTCGCCGCCACAGCCCGTACGCACCAGGCGGTCGTCACCGCCCTGACCGCCGTCACCACCCCGCTGCCGCTGCGACTGGCGACCGTGTGCCGCGACGACAACGGGGTGCGGCGGCTCCTGGAGGGCGGACGGGAGCGGTTCGCGCGGGCGCTGGAGCGGCTCGACGGGCGGATCGAGTGGGGAGTCAAGGTGTACGTGGACACGGACGTGGACGTGGACGTGGACACGGAGATGGATGCGGCGCCGGCGCCGGTGCCGGCCCCGGACCCCGACGCCCCGCCGCCCTCGGCCGTCGAGCCCGGCGCCGGGCGCAGCTACCTCAGGCAGCGGCTCGCCCAGCGGCGCAGCCGAGAAGCGGAAGCCAAGAAGGCCGACGCGCTCTGCCGCAAGCTGCACGCCGAACTCTCGCAGTCCGCCGAGGCGGCTCTGCTGCACCGTCTCCAGGACGGTCGGCTCTCGGGTCACAGCGGGCAGAACGTGCTCAACGCCGCCTATCTGGTGCCGCGCTGGACCAGTGAGGCCTTCGTGGAGCAGGTGCGGGCCCTGACACCGTCGCCGGAGGACGGCGGGGACGTCACGGTCGAACTGACCGGCCCGTGGGCCCCGTACTCCTTCGCCGGGATCGGGGACGAGGACGGCACCGCGTGACCCACTACCCCGACGACCGCTCCCCGGACCACCGCTCCCCGGACCACCGCTCCCCGGACCACCACCACCCCGACGACCACGGCATCGACGCCCTCGCCCAGCGCGAGATCGCCCTCGTCGACCTGCTCGACCGGCTGCTGGCGGGCGGGGTGGTGCTCTCCGGTGACCTGACGCTGCGGATCGCGGACGTCGATCTCGTACGCATCGACCTCAACGCGCTCATCAGCTCGGTCAGCGAGAACGTGCCGTCTCCCTTCGAGGACCTGAACTGACCCGTAGAAGAGGTGAGTTGACATGAAGGGTGAGCGTCTCACCGGTGACGAGGCCAGCCGCAGGAAGGTCGAGCTGGACGCCGACACCGTCGAGCGCGACCTGGCGACACTCGTCCTGACCGTCGTCGAGCTGCTGCGCCAGCTCATGGAGCGGCAGGCACTGCGCCGCGTCGACACCGGCGAACTCACCGAGGACCAGGAGGAGCGGATCGGCATGACACTGATGCTGCTGGAGGACCGGATGGACCTCCTGCGGAGCAGGTTCGGTCTGGAACCCGAGGACCTGAACATCGACCTGGGACCGCTCGGCCCCCTGCTGCCCCGGAACTGACCCTCCATGAGCGACAGTTCACAAGTGGATCCCGCCGATCGCGCCGCGAACACCGGCCGCGGCTCCGACCGCAAGACCCGTATTACGGTCCTGGTGGCCCTCGCCGCCAACCTCCTCATCGCCGCAGCCAAAGCCGTCGGCGGCCTCGTCTCGTCCTCGCCCGCCCTGCTCTCCGAGGCGGCGCACTCCGTCGCCGACAGCATCAACGAGGTCTTCCTGCTGGCCGCACTGCGCCGCAGCCGCCGCCCCGCCGACCGCCGGCACCCCTTCGGCTACGGCAAGGAGCGGTACTTCTGGTCGCTCCTCGCCGCCGTCGGCATCTTCGTGCTCGGCGCCGGATTCTCCTTCTTCCAGGGTGCCGAGGCCCTGCTGAAGCCACCAGCCGGGGAGTCCACCAGCGGTTACGCCGCCGGGCTGATCGTCCTGGGAGTGGCTCTCGTCGCCGAGGGCAGCTCCCTCGTCCGCGCCCTGTGGCAGGTCCGCAAGCAGCCGGGCGAGGGCCTCGGCAAGGACCCGGCCCTGCGTACCGTCGTCGCCGAGGACAGCGCCGCCGTCGTCGGCGTACTCGTCGCCATGGCGGGCATGCTCGCGCACCTGGCCACCGGGCAGGTCGCCTACGAGGCCGCGGCCTCGCTCACCATCGGACTGCTCCTGGTGTACGTGGCCTACCGGCTCGGCTCCGGCGCCCGCGCCCAGCTCATCGGCGAGGCCGTCGACCCCGAACTGCGCGACGGAATCCGTGAACTCCTCGACTCCCAGCCGGAGATCGACCGGGTGGCGGCCCTGCTCACCATGCGGCTCGGCATGGAATCGACCCTCGTGGCGGCCCGCATCGACCTGATGCCGGGGCTGGACAGCGAGCGCGTCGAGCTGGTCTCCGAGCGCATCAAGAAGCACCTACGGAAGACCTGGCCGGAGGCCGACCAGGTGTTCCTCGACGTGACGGAGGCCCCCACCGACGAGCGCGCAGACGGCGAACTCGTACCGGGGGAGCGTCCGGGGCGGCGGGAGTCGAAGGGGCGGCCCGGTCCTACAGAGCCGTCTGAATCGTAGGCAGCGGCCGGTACACCGTGAGCGCCTCGTCCGCCTTGTCGATCACGAACGCGGGCGGCGCCTCGGCCACCTCGCCGTCGAAGGCGAGCGGTGTCCCCGGCGCGATCCCCGCCAGTCGCAGTCGGCGCATCCGGCCCGCCGAGTGGAACGGGGACCGGCTCAGCGGCCCGGACAGCGCCGCCAGGACCAACCGCAGTCCCGGCAGCCGGCCGCCGTGCACCACCCTGACGTCGAGCAGCCCGTCCGCGAGGTCGAAGCGGCGGCCGGGCGTCGGGCCCATCCGCTGGTACAGGCCGTTCCCGGCGAACAGCATCCACATCCCGCGCCTCTTGCCCCGCACCTCCGCCTCCAACGGCCGTTCCCCGCGCAGTACTTGGTGGGCGGCGAGGACCCCGGCGGGCCAGCCGCCGATCCGCGGCGACCAGCGTTCGCGGATGCGGACCAGCTCCGGATAGACGCCGAGGCTGAAGGTGTTCAGGAAGTAGCCGGGGGAGCCGTCCGGGTCGGGGCCCGGGGTGAACCGGCCGAGGTCCACCTTGACCGCGTCGCCCGCCTCCAGCGCACGGCAGGTGTCCTGCACGGTCTCGATGTTGAGGTCGTACGCGAAGTGGTTGAGGGTGCCGCCGGGGAAGACGGCGAGCGGAACTCCCGCGCGGGCGGCGGCCACCGCGGCGCGGTTGACCGTACCGTCGCCGCCGCAGACGCCGAGCGCCGTGCCGCTCTCCACGGCCTTGTCCAGCTCGGCGCACAGGTCCTCGGGACCGACCTCGCGCACGTCGGCCTCGGGCAGGGCCTCGCGTACGAGAGCGGCCTTGGCAGTGGCGCTGCCGGAGGCCGTGTTGACGACGACCACCAGGTCCCGGCCGGCGGGCAGCCGGGGCGCGTCGGTGTGCGGGCGGCCGGGCGAGGGCAGCTGGTCGCGGGTCGGCACCAGGCCCCGTACGGCGAAGGCGGCACCCACGCCGAGCGCCGCACCGACCAGCACGTCACTGGGGAAGTGCACACCGGTGTAGACCCGGGACAGTGCCACCGCGCCCGCCACCGGCGCCACGACCGCGCCCCAGCCCCTGGACTCCAGGGCGACACCGGTCGCGAACGCGACGGCGGACGCCGAGTGCCCGGACGGGAAGGAGGTGGTGAGGGGCTGGCGCTTCAGCTGCCGCATCAACGGTACGGAGTCCAGCACCGGCCGCACCCGGCGTACGGAGCGCTTGCCCACGGTGTTCACCGTCGCCGAGGCCAGCGCGAGGGAGGCCACCCCGCGCAGCGCGGCCCGCCGGGAGCGCGTACTGCCGCCGAACACGGCGATGCCGGCGGCGGCGCCGAACCACAGCAGCCCGTGGTTGGCGCTGCGGCTCAGCCGGGGCAGCACCCGGTCGGCACCGGGCCAGTGCCGGGACGCGACGGTACGGAAGACGGCGTGGTCGCGGGCGGTGAGCCAGTCGGCGACCCGGCCGGGGGTCGGGGCACGGGGAGGCACGGGAAGGCGCTTGACGTGGTGCGTCATGGGGTCGGACATGGCACCCGGTTACCCTGCCCGGCCGATCCGAACCGGCCCCCTGCCGGTTGCCCGGCCCCCCGTTTGCCCGTCCCGGGCGGGGGCAGGCGATCCCTGTGCTTCGGACCGGAGGCACGTCCGTGGGAGCGGTGGCCCCGGTGCTCCGGGCGTGCGCCGATCAACCGGTCGACCGGCAGGCACCGGCCCCGGTTTCCCCTCCCCGCGGTGACACCCATCCGTCCGCACCGTTCCAGAGGTCTCAGGGAGCAACTCGATGCCCACTCACACGTCAGGCAAGCACCCGCACGACGACGCGCCGGACACGGCGGCCGCCTTCCAGCGGCTCGCCGGACTTCCCGAAGGCCGCGAGCGCGACCTGATCCGGCAGGAGATCGTCAACGCGTGGCTGCCGATGGCCGGGAGGTTGGCAGGCCGGTTCCGCAACCGGGGCGAGTCCCTGGAGGACCTGCGGCAGGTCGCCGCACTCGGCCTGGTGAAGGCCGTCGACCGGTACGACCCGGAGCACGGGGCGGCGTTCGAGAGCTTCGCCGTACCGACCGTCACCGGAGAGATCAAGCGGCACTTCCGCGACCACATGTGGACCCTGCACGTGCCGCGCCGCGTCCAGGACCTGCGCAACCGGGTCCGCACCGCGCACCAGGAGCTCGCCCAGACGATGGTGGGGCGCTCCCCGACGGTCGCCGAGATCGCCGGACAGGCCGGCCTGACCGAGGCGGAGGCGCTCTGCGGGCTCGAAGCCCTGGACTCCTTCACCGCGCTCTCCCTCGACGCCGAACTCCCCGGCAGCGAGGACGGCTACTCGCTCATCGACGCCATCGGCGGCCCCGACCCGGCGCTGGACGTGGTCGTCGACCGCGAGGCGGTCAAGCCGGGCCTGCGTCAACTCCCCGAACGGGAACGGAAGATCCTCTACATGCGCTTCTTCCGGGACATGACGCAGAGCAGCATCGCGGAGGACCTGGGACTCTCCCAGATGCACGTGTCGAGGCTGATCACGAGGTGCTGCACGCGGCTGCGCGCGCAGGCGCTGAAGGATGCCGCCTGAACGGCGGTGTGCCGGGCCCGGAGCGGGGACCCGGCACACCGCGTGACTGCGCCAGGTCTCAGACCGCGAGCACCCGGAGCGAGGGGTGGTCGTAGGAGTTCAGGTACAGCTTCTCCTTGGTGCCTTCCTGCTCCAGCTCCACCACCAGCCGGTAGTTGTAGACCCCGGGCTTCGCGGTGCTCAGTATCGTCCCCGCCCAGTAGTAGTAGACCGGCGTGAACTTGTCGCGCATCTTGTCCGGCCCACCGTAGATCTTCAGCTCGGTGAGGATCTTCTTCTCCGCCACGTCCTCCTCGTCACCGATCTCGGTGTCCAGGACGACGATGTTGTTGATCTTTGGCATGGGCGGCCAGGTGCCGTCCAGCCGCTTCTCCATGTCGATCGGCCGGATGATCCAGTTGATGACCTGGCCCTGCTTGCAGACCGTCTCCAGGTGCCGGGTGCCCTGACCGGTGCCGCCCACGCTGTTGTCCATCATGTAGATGGCGTTCTCCAGCGACTTCTCCTGGGTGGCCCGCTCCATGTTGATGAGCGTGACGATGTTCAGCTGGACGGAGTTCAGCTGGCCGGCGTTCTGCTTCTGCGGATCCTGCACGCTGCTGCGCGTCGTGGTGCTCAACGTTCCTCCTCTAGCCGAACAGGAAAGACGACTGGGTGCTGGTGACGGGCTCGGTCCGGGTGCCGACCCGGTACCTGATCCTGTACGGGACCGGCTGGGCCGGCACCGTCTTCACGGTCGCCGTCCAGTACGAGACGTCCGTACCCGGGTAGACCTTGCGCTCAGGCTCGGCCACCGACGGGTCGATCTCGATGCCGTCGATGGCGACGTACGCCTCGCACTCCAGGGCCAGCGGCGACCACAGCAGCGTGTCGCCCGCCTTGACCTTCGTGCGCAGTTCCTCGGTGCCGAAACCGGTCGATCCGCCGGTCCGGTTGGTGTCGTACAGGTACACGTGGCCACTGGTGCTCAGGGACGCCAGTACGCCCACGGCATCCACGACCGCGCTGATGGCGATGGGGCGTTGGTTGATGGCGCGGGGTGTGCTCCGCGGCTTCGCCTTGGTGGTCATCTGCTCCTCCTCGTCCGTCCGTTGTCGGGTGGTGCGCACGCGCTAGGAGACGGGCAGGAAGCCCATGCCCGTGCCGGTGAAGGCGTTCCGCTTGGGGTCCGACGTGATCCTCAGGTAGGACTCGCAGGTCAGGTTGACCGGCTCCCAGAGCATCTCGTAGCCCTGCTCGACCAGCTTGTGGAGCTGGATCTTCATCGTGTAGGCGTACGTGCCGGGGCGGGACGTGTCGACGGTCGCCGACCAGTACCACCCGTCGGTGACCATGTCGGGGGAGCCGTACTCCGCCGGGTACATGATCTTCTCGTCCACGGCCTCGCCGTAGATGTCGGTGATCACCGGGGTCGGATAGCTGAGCGCGGCGGTCGAGTCCGCCGACACCACGTTTCCGGTGAGGTCGAGCACCTTCGCGTCGGAGGGGCCGCGGGTGCGCCGGGTGGACTTGACCCGGGTGCCGACGGACCGCTGGATCTGGGCCAGCTGCCCCGCGGTGTCCGTGCCCTGCGCGCCCGGCTGGTTGACGATCGCCTCCAGGTCGGCCAGCGCCTGCGCGTCGGTCTGCCGGGCCCGGTCGGCCTGGTAGCCCTTCGGGACCGTCGGGGGGATGGAACCCAGGCTGTACGGGAGCCAGTTGAGGACCTGCTCGCTGGCCTGCGAACCGTCGCTCCAGTAGGAGCCGTTGATCGCGGTGACCAGCCCGCCGGTGCCCTCGCCCTGGGAGCCCTGGAGCTTCATGTTGTCGAACAGGTAGGTGTTGTCCTGCAGGGACTTGGCCTCCAGTGCGTTGGCTACGTCCACGAGCACGATGATCGCTAACTGCTGGGGCATGAGCCCGCCTTCCTCGACTGAGCTGTTTCTGTGGTGGGCGCGGAGTGCGCCGCCGTCGCCGTCACGAACGCGGGGAGGTGGCCACCAACGCGGCCGACTCGACCGTGAGGGTGCTCCGCGGGCCCTCGTACATCTGGAGTTCCAGCCGGTACCTGAGGGGCGTGCCCGGGGTCAGGTGGTAGGGGACGACGCCCGACCAGACGGCGAGTTCCAGGTTCTCGTACGTCTCCTTGTGGCCGTTGGCCTGGTGCACGGCAGCGCCGTTGTCCCGGTCCTGGGCAAGCCCCTGCGAGGGCCGGCCCTGGGCCTGCTGTCCCGGTGCCTGCTGTCCGGGTGCCTGCCGGCCGGGGACCTGCTGCCCCTGGGTGTGCGGGCGGTGTGCCGCGGTGCTGCCCTGGTGGGCCCCGTTGTCCTGGCCGATGAAGGTGATGCTCTTGATCTCCACCGGGGTCTGCAGGTCCACCGCCAGCGCGGTCCACTGGACCGTCTGGCCGGGGCTGACGACCGTCTGCAACTGCGGTGTGCCCTGGCCCCTGCTGTCGAACGGGCCGTCGTCGATCAGACACAGGTTTCCGTTGCCCAGCGTGCCGTCCGAGAGCGCGCCGATCACATCCACCACGGCGACGATGTTGACCTTCTGTTTCACTGCCGCTGTTGTCACTGATGCCACTCCTGTCGCGTGCTTTCGGGAGTTTCCTGTCCGTCGGGCAGGCCTAGCCGCGGTCGCGCACCAGGGGGACCTTTCCGACGTCTGTGCGCTCGATCTCGGCCGACATCCGGTGCACGAACTTCACCTGGAACTGGTAGCCGGTCTTCTCGATCGAGGCGGGATTCGCCTCCCCGTGGTTGAACAGCGAAAGCGACCGGGGGAGGGAGTTGAGGAACGTGTGCTGGATCCCGTAGGGGCCCAGCGCCGTCTCCAGGCTGTAGGTCAGCCCGGGTACGTCGTCGACGGTGGCGACGAGTACGAGGGTCTTGGCCTCGCGGTAGTTGATGAACTGCACCTCGTGCGCCACCACGTCCAGGTCCACCGCCGTGGTGGCCCGCAGCTCGTCGCGCAGCGACTCGTAGGCGCGGGCCGCCGAGTACTGGCTGTCGTTGAGGTGCAGTACGTCACCGGTCCGGCCGGCGAACTCGAACTGCTCGGTCTTCGGTCCCGGGCCGTCGAGGCGGGGCCGCCGGATCATCCGGTCGCCGAGCTTGAGCCGCAGCAGCGGGGTCTCCTGCGCGTGCAGCCGGGTGACGACGAGTTCGCCCTCCTCGCCCTCGCCGACCCACTGGCCGTCCTCGTCGACGATCTCGATGAAGTGGAGACCGGGCACCGAGGCCAGGAACGGGGACTCCTCGCTCAGCTGGAGGCCGATGGTCTCCGCCTGGGTGGCCGCGAAGTAGCTGAGGATGGAGAGGTTCGGGTACATCGCCCGCAGCTCCACCCGCTTGCGCTGCGCCAGCACCCCGCTGCCGTACAGCGCGACCCGGAAGCTCTCCTTGGCCTCCTGGCTCATGCCGGCCCCGAGGTCGCTGAGGATCGCGATGCCCGCGGTGATGCCCATCAGGGCCTTGGGCCCCGGGTAGGAGAACATGTGCTCCAGGACCGGGGCGGTGACCGGTCCCGCGCCGATGTAGTTGATGCCCGGCACGTTGCTGAGGACACCGCCGACCATGGTGCCGCTGCTCCACATCTGGTAGTCGGCGAGCGTGGTCATCAGCCACTTGGGACCGACCCCGGGCAGGTACTTGCCCAGCTGGTACGTCCCCATGAAGTCACCGGCGATGCGGTACGTGTCCTGCAACTCCCGCAGCGAGTAGACCACTTCGAGCGGACGCCCGCCGCTGGTGCCCCCGCTGGCCACCACCTCGAACCCGCCGTGGCTCAACGGCACCACCATGCCGGGGCGCTCGTCCATGAAGAAGTCGCGCTGCACGTCCTTGTCGGAGAGCGGGACGCTCTGCCATTCCTTGTACGATCCGGGCGCGTCGTTGATGCCCGCCCCGGCCAGCCGGGTGCGCCACAGCGGGTTCAGCCGGGCGGTGTGGACCAGTTGCTGGAGCCGGCGCAGCACCAGCGCGTCCTGCACGGCGTGCGGCAGCTCGCTGTAGGGGGCCTGGCAGGCGTGGGCGCACTCCTGCAGCTTGCCCGCGAAGGTGGGGAGTCCTCTGACGGCGCCGACGGACTGCGGGTGCCATTCCCAGTCCGGAATCAGACGCATGGCCAGGGCGGTGGCCTCGTCCGGCGTTATTCGAGGCTGCGGAGAGAAAGTGGTCATGCAGGGTTCCCTTTGCTCGAACGGTGTGTGCCTGGCGGTGTGTGCCAGTGGTGCGCGCCAGGTGGCGCGTGCTTGGTGGTGAGTGCCTGCTGGTGTGTGCCAGGTGGTGCGTGCCCCCGGTCAGCCGTGGAGCAGCTCTTCGCCGACCTTCCGGATCTCTCCCAGCAGCATCCGGAAGTGCTCGACGGTGATCTGGTGGTTCATCATCACGACGCGGAGTGCGGCCATTCCGTCGACGTTGACCTTGGAGATGAAGAAGTCCCCCTGGCGCTTGATCCGGTTCCTGATCGCCACCTGGAGCCGGTGCGTGTCGTCGGCCCGGATGAGGTCGGCGGGCCGGTAGCGGAAGCAGAGGATGTTCGACTCGGGCTGGTGCAGGGCGTCGAAGTCAGGCTCCTGCTCGACGACGCGGTGGGCGTCCGTGGTCAACTCGCAGAGGTAGTCGATCTTTTCGGCGAACAGCGCCCGTCCGAAGATCGACCACAGCGTCCACAGCGGCATGATCATGGGCCGCTTGGTGCACTCGAAGTTCTTGCCGCCGCTGTCGAGATCCGTGTAGACGTCCGGCTCCTCGTCGAACACGTAGCTCGCCTGCTGCCGGAACGCCCCGAGTCCCTTCTCCTTGTTCCGGTAGAAGAGCAGGGTGCAGGGCGCGGGGACGAACATCATCTTGTGCGCGTCCCAGGTCAGCGAGTCCGCCTTCTCGATGCCCTTGAGCTTGGAGCGGAGCTTGTCGGACACCAGCAGGCTCGCCCCGTGGGCGCCGTCCACGTGCAGCCAGATGTCCTTCTGCCGCGCCAGGTCGGCGAGTTCGTCCAGCGGGTCGAACGCGCCGACGGCGGTGGAGCCCGCGGAAGCGACCAGGCAGAAGACCTTCAGCTTGCGGCGTTCGGCCGCCTCCAGCACGTGCGGCGCCTGGTCCATGCAGATCTGCTTGGCGTCGTTCAGCGGCAGCTTGACCAGCTGGTCCTCGCCGATGCCCAGCACCCCGGCCGCCCGTGACACGCTGTAGTGCACGTCCGCGCCCACCGCGATGGCCGGGCGGGGCTGGTCCGTCAGCGAGGTCGCGCCCTCGCTCCAGTAGCCCGGGAACTTGTCGTTGCGTGCGGCCAGCAGTGCGGTCAGGTTCGCCAGCGAGCCGCCGGACGTGGTGACCATGGCGAAGCGCTCGGGCTCCCAGCCGATGAACCGGTTGAGCTCGTCCGCCATGAGCTGCTCGGCCACGTTGGGGAGTTGCCCGGCCTCGTAGAAGGACGACGGCTGGTTCACGACGGAGCTGACGAAGTCCACCACCCCGGACAGCGGCACCACGCCGGAGAACTGCCGACCCATGTATCCGGGGGAGTGCACCGGGATGCCCGTCCGGATGTAGAGGTCCAGGATCGCGCCGAGCTTCTCCTCGTCGAAGGGGGCGATGCGATCGCTCTCAGGGACCATCAGCTCCTTCGCCGCCTGGGTCAGGACGGTGGGCCTGATCAGTTCGAGACCCCTGATCGAGAGGTCCGACAAGTGCTTTTCCAGCCTACCGAGTGCCGATTCTGAATTTTCCCGGAACAGCTGGGGGTCAAAAGCTTCGAGCAGTAAACCGGCGGTGGGGTCCTGCGGCCGGGCCTGCGTCATGGTGGCCTCCTTCGAAATGGGCTCGGAGCCCAGCGTGTTGGTGTCCTTCCGGGCAGGGGAGACCGCAATTCCGGAAGACATGTGGAGAGGGAGAGTACGGACGGCACGGAGCCGCCTTCGGTACCGGGCGAGCACGACAGGGGTTTACGCACAGGGGAATTCCGTAATCGCCCTGAAGACTCGCAAGGAAGTTTTTCGCATGCGTGTGGAAGCCAGATGTGGGACGACATGCGTACACGTGTCGGTGCGGAGACGTAGTGGTGCCCAGCGGTGTACTGCGGCGTGCGGAACTGGTTGCCTCACGGCGGGCGGCGAGCCGCGCCGGACGGCTGGGCGGCGTGCCCGGGGGCCGGGGGCTGCGCCTGATGGCGGAATTCGTGCTTGGTGACCGCATGGCCTGGTGGGCTCTGTTCGGTCAGCCGTGGAGCGGTGCTTGAGCACCGTTCGCGCAAGGGGCCGCGTCCCCCGCAGGACAAAGGATTTCCGTTTGCCAGAAGCTGCCCCCCTCGGACACCTTTGTTCCACCAGTGTTCCACCAGTGGTCTACTGCCGGTCCACTGCGAGAAAGAAGGACCACTCCCCGGTTTCTCCCCAGTAACCGGGCAGCACGTTCTGCATGCAGTTCTTTCGGTGCGACTTGCTACGCAATGCTGTCGCTCTCTTACAGAACTGACAATAGGCCCTGCGGTTCCGTGTTGCCGGGGTGCACGTGCAGATGTCCGAAAACGGTGCGGGGTGGCTCGCCCTAAAGGTCTGGACGAAGCAAGGGACTTACAGGTCAGCCGCCCGGTCGCGGTGGTTGCCGGTCGGATATGCACGCCGGGCGGGTGTCCGTTTTCGGCGCGACAGGGGAAGGCTTTCTCGGCCGAACGGCGCAAAGTCGCGCCCGTGTCCGGATCATGAAATGACGGCCAGGTGAATCTGTGACGACTTTCCGGCCCTGGCGTCCCGGAAAGCGCCGGAAGGCCCCCTCGGCGCGCGGCCGGTGACCGGCCCCACCCGGCGCGGGCGCCCCGGCCCTCCGGGGGCGTGCGTGCCCGGAGGGCGCGACCGGGAGGACGGCCCTCGCGGATGCGGGCGTCGGACCCGACGGGAGGCGGTCCGCCGCAGAGCTACGTATAAAGGGCAAGGGGGTCAGGGCGGACGTCCTGGCGACGTGACCACGACACCCGGCGGAGGTTCCAGGCATGCAGCGGATGGCTCCCGAGGACCCGGCGCGAGCCGACCGCGGCCGGGTCCGGCACGGCCCCCCGGCCCCGGACCCGGGCCTGCCCGTGCTGCCGGAACTCGCCGCCGTCCTGGCCGCCGCCGCGGGCCGCACCGTCTGCGAGCCGCCCGGCGGCGGCGCGGCCCTGCGCACGGCTGCCGCCGGGCACTGGCGGCTCCGGGGTCTCGGCGTCGACCCGGACGGCGTGGTCGCCGCCCCGGGCGGACCAGCGCTGCTGTTCGCCCTGATGGCGGCCGTCGGGGGCGACGTGCTGCTGCCCCGGCCCTGCCCCGCCTGGTGGGCCCCGCAGGCGCGGCTGCTCGGCGGCGGCCGGTCGGCGTTCCACGTGCCCACACCGGCCGAGTGCGGCGGCGTACCGGATCCGTACGCACTCATGGAGACCGTGCGGCGGGTCCGGGACGAGCACGGGGACCCCCGGCTCCTGCTGCTCAGCGTGCCCGACGATCCGACCGCCACGGTCGCACCGCCCGAGACGGTCCGCGCCGTCTGCGAGGTCGCGCTCGCCGAGGGGCTGTGGGTGATCAGCGACGAAACCTGGCGCGACACCGTGCACCGGCCGAGCGAGACGGTGTTCTTCAGCCCCGCCGAGATGTTCCCCGACCACGTCCTCGTCCTCACCGACCTGGCCGGTGCGCTCACCCCCACCAGCTGGCCCGCCGCCGTCGCCCGGCTGCCCGCCACCGGGCCCGGCGCGCACTTGCGGGCCCGTACTCTCGACGTCCTTGCCGCGCTCGGTGCGGCCGTCCCCGCCCCGGTCGCCGAGGCCGCCGCGTACGCCCTGCACGACCCGGAACCCGTCGTGGCCCGGGCGGCGGCCGCCGCCCGGCTGCACGCCAGGGTCCAGGGCGCGGTGCACCGTGCGGTCCTCGACGCGGGGGCGTTCGCCAGGCCCCCGGTGGCCGGACGCCATCTGTACGCCGACCTGGACCCGCTGCGCGACGGGCTCGCCGCCCGGGGCGTCACCGACTCCATGGAGCTGGAGGACCATCTCACCGAGCGCCTCGGCACCCCGGTCCCCGGCGGCCACCGCTTCGGCGACCCGCTGGGCGCCCTGCGGGTGCGCCTCTCCACCGCGCCCCTGCTCGGGGCAACCCCGCAGCAGCGAATGGAGTCCCTGACGGCGGAGGAACCGCTTGAACTCCCTTATCTGGAGCAGGCGTTGAACGAACTGGGTGCCGCCATCGCCGAACTGGGCCGACCGAACCGCGCCGACTGAACCGCGCCGACCGCACCGTGCGGACCCGCTCCGCGCAGATCCGTCCTCCTCGTGCAGACCCGCCGCCCCGCGTGGACCGCCCCCGGGCGGACCCGCCCCCCGGACCAAGCCCGAAAACCGTAGCCGTAGCCGCAGTCCTGTCCGCCGTCGCACCCCGCAGCCCTACCCGCAGCCGTACCCGCCGCCGAACGGAGCCTCTCGATGACGGAACAGACCGAACTCACCGACCCTCCGGAACGCTCCGCGGGCCGGGCCTCGGACCTGGTGGAACGATCCCGGCAGCCCGCACGTTCCTCCGGAACCCGGCCCCTCTGCGAGGTCCGCACCAGCTCCTGGCCCCGTACCTTCGCCGACCGCCTCACCGCACCCCTCCCCGGCGTACGAGCACTCGCCCGGCTGGCCCGCGAAGGCGCGATGCGGCCGGGCCGCGAAGGGCTGCGCGACATCGCGCGACTGCCGTTCGCGCCGGGCCCGCTGCCCGTCGTCGACGCGTCGACGATCGCCGTCACCTGGGCGGGCCACGCCAGCTGGGTCGTACGCGTCGGAGGGCTCACCGTGCTCACCGACCCGGTCTGGTCCCGCAAGATCCTCGGCACGCCCGCCCGCGTCACCCCCGTCGGGGTCCGCTGGGAGGACCTGCCGCCCGTCGACGCCGTCGTCATCAGCCACAACCACTACGACCACCTGGACGCCCCCACCCTCAAGAGGCTGCCGCGCGACACCCCCCTGTTCGTCCCGGCGGGCGTCGCCCGCTGGTGCCGCCGCCGAGGCTTCACCCACGTCACCGAGCTGGACTGGTGGGAGGGCACCGAACTGAACGGCGTACGGCTCGACTTCGTCCCCGCCCACCACTGGAGCAAGCGCTCCCTCACCGACACCTGCCGCACCCTCTGGGGCGGCTGGGTCCTCGGCGACCGGCACGGCCAGAGCGTCTACTTCGCGGGCGACACCGGTTACGGCCACTGGTTCCGCGAGATCGGCGACCGCCATCCAGGTCTCGACCTGGCACTGCTCCCCATCGGCGCGTACGAGCCCCGCTGGTGGCTGCGCGACGTGCACCTGGACCCGGAGGAAGCGGTACGGGCCTGTACGGACGTGGGCGCCCGGCGGATGGCGCCCATGCACTGGGGCACCTTCGTGCTCTCCGCCGAGCCGGTGCTCGAACCCCTCACCCGGGTCCGCGCCGCCTGGGAGCGGGCGGGCCGCCCGCGCGAAGAGCTGTGGGACCTGCCGGTGGGCTCGTCCCACGTCCTCACGTAACGAACCTCATGGGCTGGGAAGACGGCGCGTGGGATGTCTCACCGCCGCTTCAGGCCGTCGCCCGCCGTACCCGCCGCCACAGCGACGGCACCCCGCTGATCAGGAGCGTCGCGACGACCGCCGCCACCACGCCCTCCCACGGCCGGCCGAACAGCGTGCCGCCGGCCACCCCGACCAGCTGGTAGGCCGCCGCCCACGCCAGACAGGCCGGTACGTCCCCACGGGCGAACCGGCCGATCGGCATCTTCGCCAGCAGGCACGCCAGCATCACCGGAATCCGCCCCGCCGGAACCAGCCGGGACAGCGTCAGCACCTGCCACCGGTGCTCCTCCAGCTTGTGCTGAGCCTGTTCGAGCCGGTGCTGCGGCGCCCGCTTGCGCAGCGCGTCCAGCCACTTCGACCCGTGCTCGGAGCGCACCCCGCGCACCCCCAGCCAGTACAGCGCCAGGTCACCCACGAACGCGCCGGCGGCCGCCACCACGAAGACGAGCAGCAGCGACACCGGCGGCATGCTCTGGTGCAGCGCGACCACCGCCGCCGTACTCACCAGCGCCCCCGTCGGCACCACCGGCACCAGTGCCCCCAGCGCCACCAGCGCGAAGAGCGCCGGATAGCCGACCGCCTGCTGCGTGGCCTCTGCCGGAACGTGCACGTCCACCGCCTGCGCGGTGTCCAGAACCCACTGCGCGGCCACCCGTCGACCGCTCATGCGGGACCCTCCGTCCGTACGCTCTCGCCGTGTTCCAGCCGGTGCACCGCCACCTCGGGCGCCAGCGCGGCAGCCTTTCGTACGAACTCCTGGCCCGGCGCGTGGAACTCGTGCGGCCGCACCCCGTCCAGGCCGATCGGCCAGTACGTCCCGTAGTGGATCGGCACGGCGTGCCGCGGGCCCAGCGCGGCCAGCACCTGCGCCGCCCGGCCCGCGTCCAGGTGCCCGACCCCGAGGCGGGGCCCCCAGCCGCCCACCGGCAGCAGCGCCGCGTCCACCGGTCCGACCGCATCCGCCATCCCGTCGAACAGCCCGGTGTCCCCGGCGAAGTACGTGGCGGACGCGCCCTCGACGACGTAACCCAGCGCGGGGCAGCGGTGCGGCCCGACCGGCAGCCGCCGCCCGTCGTGCTCCGCGTGCACCGCCCGCACGGTCAGCGCGCCGATCCGCAGGTCCTCGCCCGGCGCGATCTCGGCCGTACGGAACCGGCGCAGCCCCGGCACCTGGCGCACCGCACCGCGCGGCACGACCACCAGCGTGCCCGGAGCCAGCCGGGCCAGCGACGGCAGATGCAGGTGGTCGGAGTGCAGGTGCGAGATCAGCACCGCGTCGGCGAGCGCCGCATCGGCGGTCGGCAGGACGCCGCCGCGCCGCCGCAAGTGGGCAAACCGGCGCACGAACAGCGGGTCGGTCAGGACGCGGACCCCGGAGTCGTCGACCGTGCAGGTCGCGTGCCCCCACCAGGTGATGACGGTTCCCGCGCTGTTCTCGCTGCTCAACTGGACCGGACTCCTTCCGCGATGCCCGACCCACCCTACGGCGCCCCCCGCGCCGCCCGTGTGCGCCTCCTCGCGCCGGGCCGCGCGGAGTAGGGTCTGCGGCGACGGCAGCGAAGGGGACGGGTCATGGACGACGCACGTACGGACACCGACGACGTCCGGGTCGCGGTCATCGCCAGCCTGACGCCTCTTGAGGAGCTCGACCACGACCCCTTCCTGGTGGACACCCGCAGCCAGCACGCGATGTGCGTCCGCTGGGCCACCGACAAGGGCTACGTCGTCACCCGCCAGCTCGTCCTGCACGGCCTGCGCCCCGACCACCGTGCCCTGTGGGCCGACGTCGACGCGGGAGCCGTGGACTTCTTCGTCGTCCCCAACGAGCGCGTCCTGGAGCAGGCCCTCACCTCCGCCCGCGACTTCTCCGCCGAGTGCGAGCGGCGCGGTGTGCGGCTGGAGACGGCAGGGCTCGACGAGCCGGTCTACAGCGCGCCGATGAAGGCCGACGTGCACCGCAGGCTCTCGATGCCGACGGCCGGATACGACGGCTGCTGATCCCCTTCGCCCGATCGCCTTCGCCTGATCCCTTTTGTCGGAATTCCGTCGGAACCTTCCCGTCCGCTGTGACAGGCTGACCGGACGAGCAGGTCCGGCAGCAGCCCGGGAACACACCTGCGGGGACAGCCTGGGAACAGGCCCGAGAAACAGGTGGGTACGGCGTGGTGGCCGAGGGGCACGGGCGAAGAATCGGCTGGCGGCGGGCGGGCGGAGCGCTCCTGAGGGTGGTCACCGTCTGGGCGGTGTCCACCCTCACCATGCTCGCGCTCGCCGGGATCCTGCCCGACTTCCAGCTCCAGAGCGACGACAACGAGAGCATCACCCGGGTCGCCCTCACCGCGGGCTCGGCGGCCGGCGCCTTCGGGCTGCTGTCCGCGCTGGTGTGGCCGCTCGCGGTGCGCGCGCTCCTCCTCGTACCGGCCCTCGTCCTCGGCCTGCTCGTCTTCTTCCTCAACGGCTCGCTGCTGCTGATCGCGCTCAGCGTGATCCCCGACGGCAGGGGCGAGGCCGACCCGCAGACCGCCGTGGTCGTCGCCGCCGTCATGTCCGCCGTCGCCTCCGCCACCTCCACCGCGCTCGCCGTCCGCGACGACGACGCGTACCGCCGCAGACTCTCCCGGCTGGCCCAGCGCCGCCGCGGCGGCCGGCGCGACGAGGGCAGGCACGGCATGCCCGGCACCCTCTTCCTCCAGCTCGACGGCCTCGGCCACGACACCCTGCGCCGCGCCCTGGACCAGGGGCTGATGCCCACCGTCGCCCGCATGCTCGGACAGACCCCTGCCGAGGACGGCCCGGCCGTCGCGGACGGCCCCTCGGCCGTGCCCCCCACCCACCGGCTCACCCCCTGGCGCACCGACTGGTCCAGCCAGACCGGCGCCAGCCAGCTCGGCATCCTGCACGGCTCCAACCACGACGTCCCGGCCTTCCGTTGGTACGAGAAGGAGACCGGCCGCACCATGGTGTGCTCCAGCCCGGCCAGCACCGCCGAGCTCCAGCAGCGCGCCGTCGAGCGCACCGGCGACGGCGGCCTGCTCACCTTCGACGGCGCCAGCCGCGGCAACCTCTTCTCGGGCGGCGCCGACCAGCTCGCCCTCGTCCTGTCCATCGCCGCCCGGCGCGGCCCCAACAACCGCTCCCGCGCCGGATACTTCGCGTACTTCTCCGACCCGGCCAACGCGGTCCGCACCGCCATGTCCTTCGTCGCCGAGGTCGTCCGCGAGATCCGCTCCTCCGTACGCTCCCGGCTCCGCAAGGAGACCCCGCGCATCGGCCGCGGCGGCCTCTACCCCTTCATCCGGGCCTTCGCGACCGTCGTCGAGCGCGACGTCGTGGTCGCCGCCGTCATAGGGGACCTGCTCTCCGGCCGCACCGCGATCTACGCCGACCTCGTCGCGTACGACGAGGTAGCCCACCACTCGGGACCGCGCAGCCGGGACGCCGACCAGATCCTGCGGCGCCTCGACCGCTCCCTCGCCCTGATCACCAAGATCGCCGAGCACGCCCCGCGCGCGTACCGGATCGTCCTGCTCTCCGACCACGGCCAGAGCCCCGGCGAAACCTTCCTGGGCCGCTACGGCCTCACCCTGCGCGACTACGTCCGGGCCAGCTGCGGCCTGCCCGTCTCGCGCCGCGCCCAGCGCACGCCCAGCGGCGCCGAGGCCCGCGACGCGGTGCGCACCGTGCTGCACCGGCCGGTCAGCGGTACGCAGGACCAGGCGCCCCCGGTGGAGCCGGGCTCCGAGGGCTCGTCCGACGCCACCCGCTCCGACCCGGTCGTCCTCGCCTCCGGCAACCTCGGCCTGATCAGCTTCCCCGACCTCCCCGGCCGCGCCACCCGCGAACAGATCGACCGCCGCCACCCCGCCCTGCTGCGCACGCTCGCGGGCCACCCGGGCGTCGGTTTCCTGCTCGTACGGAGCGAGGAGCACGGGGCCGTGGTGCTCGGCCCCGACGGCGCGGAGGTCCCGCTGCCCGAACTCCGCGACGGCGAGGGCCCGCTGCGGCCCTTCGACAGGGGCGCGGCCGACGCGGTGCGGCGCACCGACGGCTTCCCGCACGCCGCCGACATCATGGTCAACTCCTCGTACGACCCGCAGACGGGCCGCGTGCACGCCTTCGAGGAACAGATCGGTTCGCACGGAGGTCTCGGCGGCGAACAGACGCGCCCCTTCCTCCTCTCGCCCCTCGCGCTCTCCGCACCGGTCGACGAAGGCGACGAAATCGTCGGCGCGGAATGCGTCCACCAGGTACTTCGCCGCTGGCTGCGCGAATGCCAGGGCCCTCAGGTGCCCGTCGGGGGCACGCAGAATTCTTCGTCGACCGTCCTCACCGAAGGAGGTTTTCCCGCCACGGACCGCGCCGTACAGGATGAAAAGGCTTGATTTTGTGCATGCTTCCCCGTACCCGACCATGGCTGTCGCCCGGCGACCCTGGGCACTTCGTACGGCGAGAGGCACCACCCCATGCAAGACACCGGACCCGTTCCGCAGTCGGATCCGGCTGACAGCACCGAAGGCCAGGAAGCCCCGAGCAAGCACGCCCGTCGATTCGGGTTGGGCATTGCCACCACCCTCGTCATGGGCAACATCATCGGTGGCGGGATCTTCCTGCTCCCCGCATCCGTGGCCCCCTTCGGCACCATCAGCCTGGTCGCCTTCGGCGTCCTGACCCTCGGCGCGATCTGCCTCGCGCTGGTCTTCGGCAAGCTCGCCAATCAGCACCCCAAGACGGGTGGCCCGTACGTCTACGCCCGTGAGGCCTTCGGTGACTTCGCCGGATTCCTCGCCGCCTGGAGCTACTGGATCACCGCCTGGGTGTCCAACGCGGCGCTCGCCGTCGCGGCCGTCGGCTATCTCGACGTGCTGATCCCGCTCGGCGACTCCAAGTTCGCGATGATGCTCGCCGCCCTGGTCATCCAGTGGCTGCCCGCGGCGGCGAACCTCGCGGGCACCCGCTATGTGGGTGCGGTGCAAGTCGTCGCCACAGTGCTCAAGTTCGCACCGCTGCTGCTCGTCGCGATCGGCGGACTCTTCACCTTCAGCGCGGACAACATGGGCCCGTTCCAGGCGAGCGGCAGCGGCGCCGTCGGCGCGGTCTCGGCCTCCGCCGCGATCCTGCTCTTCAGCTACCTCGGCGTGGAGTCGGCCGCCGTCAGCGCGGGCGAGGTCCGCAACCCGCGCCGCAACGTCGGCCGGGCCACCATCCTCGGCACCCTGGGCGCGGCGTTCGTCTACCTCCTCGGCACCCTGTCGGTCTTCGGCAACGTCCCGCACGACAAGCTCGTCGAGTCCGGTGCGCCCTTCTCCGACGCGGTGAACCACATGTTCGGCGGCACCTGGGGAGGCACCGTCGTCGCCTGCGCCGCTCTGATCTCCATCCTCGGCGCACTCAACGGCTGGACCCTGCTGAGCGCCCAGACCCCGTACGCCGCAGCCCAGGACGGCCTCTTCCCCGCGGTCTTCGGCACGAAGAAGCGCGGCGTCCCGACGGTCGGCGTCATCGTCACCGTCGTCCTCGCCTCGCTCCTCACCGTCTACAACTACACGGCGGGCTCCGACGGCGTCTTCGAGATCCTGGTCCTCGTCACGACGTTCACCGCCACCGTCCCCTATCTGCTGGCGACGGCCGCCCAGCTCTACTTCCTCCTCTCCGGACAGTCGGAGCGGGTCAACAGGGGGCGTCTGGTCCGGGACGGCATCCTCGCCGCCCTCGCCGCGGGCTTCTCGATGTGGCTGGTGGCCGGATCGGGCTATGCGGCGGTCTACCAGGGAGTTCTCTTCCTGTTCGCCGGCGTGATCGTGTACGCGTGCATGTCGGCGCGCAAGAAGCGGGTGGCTGCCGCCGGCTAATTGGGATGCGAGGCGATGTCCGGTACGCACATGATGGCGCGTACCGGACATTCGCCTTTCCGACCCCGAGGAACCTCACGCGTGCAGGCAGCAGTCACCGTCACCCCCGCCCAGATACCCGAGCTGCTGCTCGGCCTCGCGACCGTACGGCCGGTGTTCCTGTGGGGAGCGCCGGGCATCGGGAAGTCGTCGCTGGTACGGAAGTTCGCGGACTCGCTGGGGCTGGAGTGCGTCAGCCTGCTGGGGACGCAGCTGGCGCCCGAGGATCTGATCGGGGTGCCGCAGATCCGCGACGGGCGGTCGGTGTTCTGCCCGCCGGAGGCGATCGCCCGCGACGAGCCGTACTGCCTGTTCCTGGACGAGCTGAACGCGGCGACGCCCGATGTGCAGAAGGCGTTCTACTCGCTCATCCTCGACCGGCGGATCGGCTCGTACGAACTGCCCGCGGGGAGCATCGTCATCGGCGCCGGGAACCGGGCCACCGACAACGCGCTCGCCAGGCCGATCGCGTCCGCGCTGATCAACCGGCTCACCCATGTGCACCTGCGGGCCTCGGCCAAGGACTGGCTGGTCTGGGCGGGCGAGAACGGCATCCACCCGTGGGTGGTCGACCACCTGGGCGACCGCCCCGACCACCTGTGGTCGCCCGCGCCCAAGACCGAGGAGCCGTTCTCCACGCCGCGCTCCTGGCACATGCTCTCCGACGCGCTGCACTCCTTCGGGCCGACCCTCGACGAGGAGACGCTGAAGGTCGTCGCACACGGCACGCTGACGCCCGCGCACGCGGTGGCCTTCTGCGGCTACGCGAAGATCGTCCGCCATGCGTACGGGCTCGACGCGATCCTGAAGGGGGACGCGGCCTGGCCGGGCCGGGTCGAGGACCGCGACCTCCTGTACTACCTGGCGGAGGCCTTCCGGGGACGGCTGGCGAAGGAGCTTCCGGCGGAGAAGGCACATGTGTCGCCCGCCATGCAGCAGACGGCCTACCGGGCGAAGTCGCTGCTCGTACAGCTCGCCGAGATCTCGGTGGAGGTCGCACAGACCGTCATCGCGGAGGACGCGGACGGACAGCCGGTGCTGCCGGCGTGGTTCCTGGTGGAGGCGGCACGGGACATGCCGAGGCTGGTGGAGGCCCGCCGATGAGGGCCTCCGGCCGGGGCGGGTGGGGCCGGTGAGGTGCGTGGTCTCCGTGCGGGCGCGTCGTGGCTGGCCGCGCAGTTCCCCGCGCCCCTGACTGCCTGCCCCCGTGGGCGGCTGACGCCACCCCGTGACGACCGCCCCCCAACGGACGGACCCATGACCCCTCCCCGTACCCCCACCAAGTCCCGCAAGGACAAGCCCGACCCCGCCACCGAGGCCTTCTCCGCCGGCCTCGCCCTCGTCAAGCGCAACCCCGCCCTCGCCGCCGTCGAAGCCACCGTCTGCCGCGGCGAGAAGTGCACCCGTGTCTCGTACGACGGCCTCGTCGCCGTCAGTTCCAACGGCGTCCTGCACGCCCACCCCAAGCGCCGCGCCGAGCCCGTCGAGTGGGCCTGGGCGATCGCCCACGCCCTCCTCCACCTCGGCTTCGGCCACGTTCCCGCGGACAAGGGCGAGCGCGTGCAGCCCACCGCCGCACAGCTCGCGGCCCGCTGCACCGTCGTCAACCGGTTCCTGGTCGCCTCGCCCGTCGGCCGCGTCCCGGAGGACCTCCCGGCCGCGTACCCCGGCAGCGACGAGGAGGAGCTCGCCGCCCGCTGGCACCGCGACGGCATCCCGGACGTGTTCCGGCACAGCGGGACGAACGGCAGCGACCCCGACCAGATCCTCACCACGTGGGAGAACTGGGGAGGCCAGGGCCCGCCCCCGGACCACCAGCTCGCCTTCGCGCACGCCCTCACCCGTACCGTTTCCGCCGCCATGGACGTCGCGGGCGGCCGACGGGACAGGCTCACCGGGGAACGGGTCGCCCAGCAGCCCTGGGACCGTGCCCTCAACTGGTTCGTCTCCTCGTACCCGCTGCTCGGCGGCATCGCCGCCGGACTGACCGTCGTCGCCGACGCCGAACTCGCCCGTGCCCACGACATCTCCGTGGCCGCCGTCAACGCCTCCGTCGGGGAGATCTACATCAACCCGCTCAAGCGTTTCACCGACGAGGAGTGGCGCTTCGTCCTCGCCCACGAAATGCTGCACGCCGCCCTCCGGCACGGCGAGCGGGCGGGCCCGCGCGACCCCTACCTCTTCAACGTCGCCGCCGACTACGTCATCAACGGCTGGCTGGTCGAGATGCGGGTCGGCGACATGCCGGAAGGGCTGTTGTACGACGCCGGGCTGAAGGGGCTGTCCACGGAGGAGGTGTACGACCGCATCGCCACCGACCTGCGCCGCCGTCGCCGTCTCGCCACCCTGCGCGGCAAGGGCAGGGGCGACATCCTCGACCGCCCGCTCGGCCAGGTCCGCGACTACGTCGACCTCGACGAGTTCTACCGGCGCGGCCTCACCCAGGGCTTCGACCTCCACTCGTACGGCGAACGCGGGCTGCTGCCCGCCGGGCTCGTGGAGGAGATCAAGGCGCTGTCGCATCCGCCGGTGCCCTGGGACGCCCAACTGGCGCGCTGGTTCGACGAGTTCGTACCCCGGCCGGTGGCGCTGCGCAGCTACGCGCGGCCCTCGCGCCGTCAGGCGTCCACGCCGGGCATCCCGCGTGCGGGCCGCTACTTCCCGCCCGAGGAGGTCGCCCGCTGCACCTTCGGCGTCGTACTCGACACATCGGGGTCGATGGACCGGACCCTGCTCGGCAAGGCGCTCGGCGCCATCGCCTCGTACGCCGAGGCCCGCGAGGTGCCGGCGGCGCGGGTGGTGTTCTGCGACGCCGCACCGTACGACGCGGGCTTCCTGCCGCCGACCGAGATCGCCGGGCGGGTCCGGGTGCGCGGGCGCGGCGGCACCGTGCTCCAGCCCGGCATCGACCTGCTGCTGCGGGCCGACGACTTCCCCGCGTCGGCGCCGCTGCTGGTGATCACGGACGGCTGGACCGACGTCCTGCGGATCAGACGCGAGCATGCGTTCCTGATCCCGCAGGGGGCGTCATTGCCGTTCACGGCCCAGGGGCCGGTGTTCCGGGTGCGCTGAGCGTCAGCCCACCGTCGCCACGGACTTCCTGCGGCGCCGCAGCACCAGGACACCGCCGCCCACGAACAGCGCCGCGCCCGCTGTCGCGCCGATCGCCACGGCCGGGTCCATGCCCAGCAGGGCGGCGGATTCCCCGGAGCCGTCCGCCAGTTCCACGCCCTCCGTCCTCGGGCCCGTGGGCAGCAGGTTCATGTCGCTCGAACACACCACGGGGACATGGGACTTGGGGAGGTACGCGCACACCGTGCTCGCCGCCCGCAGCGCCCCCGTCTGCGCGGAGCCGAGCGTCGCCGTCGACGTCAGCACCGTCTTGCCGTGGCCCCGCACGTCGGCGGTCCACACCGCCTTGCCGCCCGCCACCTTCGCCCGCTGGCCGGCCGCCGCGGCGGACGCACCCGAGGGCAGGGCCTGTTCGATGCGCAGCCCGGCGAGGTTCGTGGGGCCCTGGTTCTGCACGGTCACGGTGTACGCCAGCCTGGAGCCCGAACTGACGGTGTCGACACCGTCGGTGAGGGCGATCGACATGGCCGGTGGATTCTTGTCGTCCGCGCTCGCGGACGCACCCGCACCGAGCAGCAGCAGAGGTACGGAGACGAGAGAGGCAAGAGAGGTAAGAGAGGCAGGGGAGACAAGGGCTGCGCCGCGCGGGGCAGTACGGGTCGTGAAGGTGGGCATGGGATCCCCTCAGGGAAGGCCGTGGGATGGCCGGGCCAATGATCGGGCGGCCCATCCGAGCACCGCACACCGTCCCGGTCCCAGCCACCGGGCCGCCGACCCGCCGGGATTCACCCGCCCGCACGCGCCACCCGCCCGCACGCGCCACCCGCCCGCACGCGCCTCGGGCCCGCGTCGCCCCGCCGCGTCAGGCGGTCGCCGCCGTGCGCAGGAAATCGACCGTGGCCCGGTCCGCGGGGAGGAGGGTCTCGATGGCCAGCTCGGCCACCGTCACGTCCATCGGAGTGTTGAACGTGGAGATCGACGACACGAAGGACAGCACCTGCCCGCTGTGCTCGATCTGCAGCGGCAGCGCGAAGTAGGCGTCCGGCGGGGCCGCGGGCCGGGACGCGCCGTCGTGGGCGGGCGGCAGCGGATACGCCGCCACCTCGTCGTACAGCGCGCGCAGCGGCGCCGACCTGGCCAGGGCTATCTGCCGCTCCATCTGGTGCAGCAGGTGCCCGCGCCACTCGGGCAGGTTGCGGATGCGCGGGGCGAGGCCCTCGGGGTGCAGGGTGAGGCGCATCGCGTTCAGCGGGGCGACGAGGAGGTGCTCGGCGACGCCGTCGAGGAACATCCCGATGCCGCTGTTGGCGGCCACCACGGTGTACGTCCCGTCGACGACCATCGCCGGATAGGGCTCGTACCCCTGGAGCAGCTGGTCGATGCCGGCCCGCAGCGCCCCCATCGAGGGGTCGTCGAGCGGGGTCTCGGCGTACTGCGGGGCGTAACCGGCCGCCAGCAGCAGGTCGTTGCGCTCCCGCACCGGAACGTGGAGGTGCTCGGCGAGCTTCAGCACCATGTCGGGGCTGGGACGGGAGCGGCCCGTCTCGATGAAGCTGATGTGCCGGGCGGACGAGTCGGCGCGCAGCGCGAGCTCCAGCTGGCTGAGCCGCCGGGTCTCGCGCCAGTGGCGCAGCATCGCGCCAACTCCCTGGTGAACGGAGAGGGTTGTCATACGACGAAGGTAACCGGAGCGTGGATCCGCGGTCCTTGGCAGGATGTGCCGATGACCTACGAAGTAGCAGACGTGGTGCCCGCAGGACGGATGCGGGACACGGAGCAGCCGGTGCTGCCTCTTCCGTGCGGTCTTGAACTGCGGCCGTGGCGGCGGGCGGACGCCCCGAAGTTCGTCGAGGCGGGGCAGGATCCCGACATCCAGTACTGGAACCGTCCGGGGCTGCTGACCGTTGAAGAGGCAGAACGGCGGATCGAGCGGTGGGCGAAGCGGTGGCGGAGCGAGGTGGCGGCGATCTTCGCGATAGCGGAGCCCGGGGGAGGGGAGGTGGTGGGAGCGGCAGGCGTGGGCGACATCCTGCTGGCGCACGGCCACGGCGAGATCCTGTACTGGCTGCTGCCCGCCGGACGGGGCAAGGGCGTGGCCAGTGAGGCCGCGGTGCGGCTGACCCGCTGGGCGATCGACGACCTGGGCCTGCACCGGGTGCGACTGACCCACTCCACGGCGAACGGGGCGTCCTGCCGCGTTGCCGAGAAGGCCGGATTCACGTACGAAGGGACCATGCGCAGCGCCCTGCTGCACGCCGACGGCTGGCACGACGAGCATCTGCACGCACGGGTGCAGGGTGACCCCTGGCCGCAGTAGGGGCCGCTTCGGGCAGAAGGTGGCAGGCTGATCTGTCACAGGTGGCGAGCCGGACCAGCAACACCGAAGGGAGTTCAGCCATGGCCATTGAGCCGTTGTCGCAGAAGGAGATCGAGGACCGGCTGCGCGAACTTCCCGGCTGGTCGCTGGAGGAGGACCGGATCGCCCGCACGTACCGGCTCGGTACGCACTTCGCGGCGGCCGCGATGGTCGTCCATGTGGCCGGGATCCAGGACGAGTTGGACCACCACTCGGACCTCGTGCTCGGCTACCACACCCTCGCGCTGTCCGTGAACACGCACAGCGCGGGCGGTGCGGTCACCGACCGGGACTTCGAGCTGGCCCGCCGGGTCGAGGACATCGCACCGGGACACGGCGCGAGCTGATCCGTCCCGGGTGCGCGGCGGAGCAGGTGCGACCGGGCTCGGCCACGGGGGCGGAGGGCCTGCGATGGGGCTCGGCCACGGGGGCGGAGGGCCTGCGATGGGGCTCGGCCACGGGGGCGGAGGGCCTGCGATCGGGCTCGGCCACGGGGCGGACGGCCCGCGATCGGGCTCGGCCACGGGGCGGGAGGCCTGCGGTCCTTCTCGTGTACGGGGCGGAGTGCCTGCGGTCCTTCCCGGGGCCGGGGCCGGGACCGGGACCGGGACCGGGGCGCGGCGCCTGCGGTCCGGGGCGGGTCACACCATCCCGCTGCCGATTCCGACCCTGCTTCCACCTTCGCCCCCGCCCCGGGCGCCGAAGCCGGGCCGGGGCCGCTCCGCGAGCCACCGCGTGTAGCTGGCGCTGCGTGCCACCGCCTCCGCGTAGGCGACGCCGGTGTACCCGGAGACCGCCTTCGCGGCATCGGCCGCGGGGGCGCCCGGGTGCCAGCCCAGCAGATGCCGCCAGGCCAGCGGCGCCCCGGCCACCGGTCTGGTGACGATCCCGGCAGCGGGCGGGAAGGTGGCCCGGCACAGGCCCACCGCCCGGCCCACCTGCACCAGGTGCACGCACGACGCGGTGTCCGTCTCGTACACCTGCATCGGGGTGAATCCGGCCCGCGCGCACGCCGCGGTGAAGCAGTCCGCGA
This sequence comes from Streptomyces sp. NPDC021093, assembly GCF_044333135.1. NCBI lineage: Bacteria > Bacillati > Actinomycetota > Actinomycetes > Kitasatosporales > Streptomycetaceae > Streptomyces > Streptomyces sp. NPDC021093. Next base: position 805,702 of record NZ_JBIRQJ010000002.1, read on the forward strand.
AGCAGCCCTCGCCCGGCACGTCGGTCCAGCACTCGGCGGCCAGCAGGGACAGCTCCAACTCCCGCTTCCCGGCCAGCGGATGGTTCTCGGGGAGCATGATGAACACCGGGTCGACCCCCACCACCTCCCAGCTCAGCCGGTCCGTCGCGGGCGGCCGGCTCTCGCCGCAGGTGCCGATCAGGCCGAAGTCGAGGCGCCCCTCGACCAGCATGGTGCTGATCTCGCCGACCGACCAGGTCGTGTGTGTCGTGACCGGTACGGCGGGCCGTGCCGTGGCCAGCTGGTCCACCAGACCGCCGAGCAGCGGGCCGTGCGTCGCGCCGAGCCGGAAGCGGTCCAGGTTCGCCCAGGAGTTGGCGAAACGGACCGCGTCCTCCTGGAGTTCCCGGACCGCCGGAAGCAGTATCCGGGCCCGCTCCAGGACCAGTTCCCCGAGCGGGGTCGGCCTGGACCCCGTGTGGTCGCGGTCGAACAGCGGCCCGCCCAGGGCCCGTTCGATCCGCCGCAGCTGAGTGCTGAGCGCGGGCTGCGCAAGCCCGAGCGCGGCTGCGGCCTTGGTGAGACTCCCGGCATCGGCTATGGCCCGTACGGTCCGCAGGTGGCGCAACTCCAGCTCCATACCGGCAAGTTATGGGGCGCGGTTACCCCCGGCAATACGCGTGCGCCAGTTGTGTCGTGATGACGTCGACCCGTTCGGCGTCCGAGGACGCGCGGGCGCGGCCCGGGACGCCGGCCCCCACCGGCGCCCGCGCGCCGCCGCCCGGCACCGGCAGCCCCTCAGCGCCCCCAGACCCCCTCCGCGAACCCCCGGAAGTCCCGCGCCTCCCGGCCCAGCACCCTGCGCACCGTGTCCGTCGTCGACGCGTTGTGCCCGTCGAGCAGCGTGCCGAACAGCTCCGCCAGCCAGTCCGCCTCCGGTGCCGGCAGGCCGTACTGCTGGAGCGCCGCGGAGTACTCCGCCACCGTCACCGGCACGTACCGCACCTCCCGTCCCGCCGCGCGGCCGATCTCTGCCGCGACCTCCGCGAAGGTGAGGAGCCGGGGGCCGGTCACCTCGTGGACCTGGCCCGCGTGACCGTCCTCCGTCAGGGCTGCCACGATCACGTCCGCCAGGTCGTCCGCGTCCACCCACGGCTCAGCGGTCCTACCGCCGGGGAACGCGATCTCGCCGGCCGCCACGCCCTCGGCCATCGCGCCCTCGCTGAAGTTCTGCGCGAAGAACGCGCCCCGTACGATGGTGAGTTCACCCTCGCCCGACGACCCCCACGCCTCACGCAGCGCCTCCTCCGCCGCGGCCGCCTCCGGCTCGCCGCGTCCCGACAGCAGGACCAGGTGCCGTACCCCCTGCTCCTTGGCCGTCCGGCCGAACGCCCCCATCGCGCCCACCGCGCCCGGCGCGGCCAGGTCCGGGTAGTACGCGACGTACGCCGCGTCCGCACCCGCCAGCGCGGGGCCCCAGCTCCCCTCGTCCGCCCAGTCGAACCGCACCTCGCCCTTGCGCGACCCGGCCCGCACGTCGACGCCGCGCGCCGCCAGCCGGTCCGCCACCCGGCGCCCGGTCTTGCCCGTGGCCGCCGTCACCAACACCGTGTTCACGTTCTTGTTCGTTGTCATGACTCAAGGTTCGTCCCGGCGGGCCGGACGGGCCATGCTCCACAGGCTCACTTCCATACGCGTGAGTCCAAGCCCCCGGGCGGCCCCGGCTAGAGTCGCGGACATGGACGCACTCGCCGGTCTCCTCGACGGGCCCAGGGCCCGCGGGGCCTTCCTCCTGCGGGCCGTGATGGACCCGCCCTGGTCGATCCGGATCGAGGACGGGGCCCCGCTCACCCTCATGTGCATGACCCGCTCCACCGCGTGGGTCATGCCGGACTCCGGCGACCCCGTACTGCTGCGCCCCGGTGACATCGCCATCGCGCGCGGCCCCGACCCGTACACCTGCGCCGACACCCCGGTCAGTCCGGTACGGGCGCGGATCGGGCCCGGCGGAGAGTGCAGTTCCGAGCACGGGGCCCCGCTCGCCGATTCGATGCAGCTGGGCGTCCGGACCTGGGGCGACCGGGTGGACGGCGAATCGGTGATGCTCATCGGCACCTACCAGCTGGACGGGGAGGTCGGCCGGCGGCTCCTCGACGCGCTGCCCCCGCTGTCGTACCTGCCGGGCGAGGTCTGGAACTGCCCGCTGCTGCCCGTCCTGGAGGACGAGATCAGCCGGGACGACCCCGGGCAGAGCGTCTATCTCGACCGGCTCCTCGACCTGCTGCTGATCGCCTCGCTGCGGGCCTGGTTCTCCCGGCCGGAGGCCGAGGCGCCCGCCTGGTACCGGGCGATGGGCGATCCGGTCGTCGGCCGGGCGCTGCGGCTGATGCAGAACGAGCCGGCCCGCCCCTGGACGGTCGCCTCGCTCGCCGCCGAGACCGGGGTGTCGCGGGCCGGTCTCGCCCGCCGGTTCACCGAGCTGGTGGGCGAGCCGCCGATGGCGTACCTCACCGGGTGGCGCCTGACGCTGGCCGCCGATCTGCTGCGGGCGACGGACGCGACGGTGGAGGCGGTCGCCAGGAAGGTCGGCTACAGCGGTTCGTTCGCGCTGAGCGCCGCCTTCAAACGGGTGCGCGGCGTCAGCCCGCAGGAACACCGCAGGGCGGCTGCGGGCTGACGCCGCTCGGCTCCGACCGGAGCTGTTCCGGTCACAACCGTCTGTCAGTCGAGCAGTGCTACGCCTTCGGGAGCAGGCACCCGGAGGCCGTCAGGTCGATCTTGCTGCCGGCCCCGATGCACGGCACCATCCCGTACGTCAGCTGGCCGTAGTTGATGCCCTGGTGCACGGTCACCTTGCCGTTCTCGTCGACCTCGCAGGGGTTGTTGTCGGTGCACTCCTGCCCGTCCTCGTTGCCGGTGTTGTTGACGGCGACGACCTTGCGGGTCGCGTCGTCGAGCACCGGGGAGCCGGACGTGCCGCCGATGGTCTTGCAGTCGGAGGTGTACCGGAGCGAGTCCTTCCAGGTCCAGTCGCCCTCCTTCAGCCGGTAGGCGAAGCCGTCGGCCTTGCAGCTGTACGTCTTCTTCCAGTAGCCCGAGACCACGGTGATCGCCTTGCCCTGCGCGGGGCGTGCGGTGTCGAGCTCCAGCGCCTTGACGCCGTACTGGCTCTCTATCTGGGCGTACGTGCTGGTGAGCTGGTACAGCGAGACGTCCGTGTCGGTCATCGTGCCGTACGCGAGCTTGCTGGCCTTCAGCGTGCCGAGCTCCTTGGCCGCACCGTCGAGCAGCTTGAAGGTACGGGTCGACGGCTTGTCGACCAGGACCTCGCCAGGGGCGGGGAAGCCCGACTCCAGGCAGTGCCCGTTGGACATCACCAGTGCGGGGTCCTCCGGCTTCGCGGTGGGCGTCCGGACGACGGAACCCGAACAGTTGCTGAGCGCGACCGTGCCCGCGAAGTCGACCGCCTTGACCTTGGGCTTTGCCTTGGTCGCGGTCTTCGTGGGTGCGGCCTTCGTGCTGGTGGTGCCGGTGGCCGGAGCCGTGTCCTGGCTCGTGACCGCGAACGCGGGTGCCGCGCCTGCCCCGACGAGCAGGGTGGCGAGGAATGCGCCGACGAGAGGCTTCTTCATGTGGGGGTCCCCTCAGTGCCATATGTGACCGGAGCTGATTGGCGCCGGTTTGTCATGGGCATTGTTCGGGGATTTGTGGCACCGGACAAGGGGGTGTCTGTGAGGCTGCTGTGCGCATTGCGGCGCAGGGGAACACAATTGCCCCGCGCCGCAATGCGACGCAGGGGCCTAGGACTTGGCCGCGGGCTGCGGCAGGCGGCAGCCCCAGCGGTCCAGGTCCACCTGGCTGTTCCGGGAGATGCAGCGCGCGATGCCGTACGTCTGCTGGGCGTAGTTGATGTTGTGGCGCACCGTCACCTTGCCGTGCTTGTCCACTTCGCACGGGTTGTTGAGGGTGCAGCGTTCACCGTCGTTGTTGCCGGTGTTGTTGACCGCGAGGACCTTGCCGGTGCGGTTGTCGATCACGGGGGAGCCGGAGGTGCCGCCGATGGTCTGGCAGTCGGCGGTGTACCGGAGCGAGTCCTTCCAGGTCCAGTCGCCCTCCTTCAGCCGGTACACGAAGCCGTCGACCTTGCAGCCGTACGTCTTCTTCCAGTACCCGGAGACGACCGTGATGGCCCGGCCCTGCCTCGGGTGCTCGGTGTTCAGCTCCAGGGGCTTGATCCCGTAGGCCTTCTTTATCTGCGCGTACGTACTGGTCAGCTGGTACAGCGAGATGTCCGTGTCGGTCATCGTCGCGTACGCCAGCTTGCTCGCGGTGAGCGTGCCGACCTTCTCCGCCTTCGCGTTCAGCAGGCTGAAGGTCCGGTTCGACGGCAGGTCGACGACGACCTCACCGGCGCCCGGCATGTCCTGCTCGGTGATGCAGTGGCCGTTGGACAGGATCAGCGCCGGGTCGTTCGGTCGCGACTGCGGCATGCGCACCACGGAACCCGAACAGTTGCTGAGCGCGACCGTCCCGGCGAAGTCGACCGGCTTCGGCTTCGACCGGTGTTCGGCCGCGGTGGCGCCCGGTGCGGACTGCGCGGACTTCGCGGTGGCGGCCGCGGTGTCCTGGCCCGTGGCCGCGAGCGCGGGTGCCGCACCGGCTCCGAGGAGCGTCAGCGCGAGCAGTGCACCGAGGTATGGCTTTCGCATACGGGGATCCCCCTCCAGTGACGAATGTCAGGGGCATTCTTGGAGGGGGATGTGCGGTGGGCAAGGGTTTTGGTCGAATCGGGGAGATCATGTGACCGCCAACCGGCGTCACCTGCCTGACAATTGGCCTCTTCTGCCCGCCAATCGGCCTCCATCGGTGGTCAGTCGGCCACAACCGGCTCCAACTGCCACTACTGGAAGGGGGAGTCGGTGTCCTCCCACTGCTGCACCCGCGCACCCTCGTCCATGCTGCGGTCCGCGACTTCGAGCAGCAGGCCGCTGACGTAGCTCACCAGGCTGACCCGGCCCGGCACGTCCGGGTGCCGCTCGACGATCCACTCCTGGGCGCCGAAGTTGTTGGCGCTCCACTGCTGGATGCGTACGCCGTTCTCGACCTTGGCGCCCGCGACGTCCAGACGCTTGCCGCTGGACGCGCTGACGACGTGGTGCAGCCCGCTGCCCTCGTGCACCGGGGTCAGTACCCACTGCTGGGCGGCGGCCCCGGTGTCCTTCCCCTGCTGGACGGGGGCACCGCTGCCCTTGGCACCGTCGCGCACTTCGAGGAGCAGCCCGCTGCCGGCGTTGCGGAGCAGATATGTGCCGGAAGGGGTGCTGCTGGTCATGAACGGGCCTCTGGGGGAAGGGTGTTGAGGACCGCGTCGAGCAGTCCGGGGAAGCGGGCGTCGAGATCGGCCCGCCGCAGTTCGATGGCCTTGCAGCGGCCCACCTTGTGCTCGCGGGTCACCCCGGACTCCCGCAGTACCCGCCAGTGGTGGGTGGCGGTCGCCTTGGTCACTTCGAGCGGCAGGCTGCCGCAGGTCCGCTCGCCGTCGGACACGGCGAGTTCGCGCACGATGCCGAGCCGTACCGGATTGCCCAGGGCGGCGAGGACGTCCTCGATCAGGAGCTGTGCGCGGTCGGGGTGGTGCGTGGCCATGGATACGAGTGTACGACGACCTTCGTACGGTGTCCGGTTCGCGCCCGCCATCAACGGCGAGAGCATCCATATCGACGGTGGTGCGGCCCGCTCGCTCTGAGAAATGACCCGGATGGCAGGCTATGGCCATGACATCTGTAGAGGTACGTACCGCTTACGGAGTTGTACGGGGCCGGGCCGAGCAGGACCTCGCGGTCTTCCGGGGGATTCCCTTCGCCCAGCCGCCCGTTGGAGAACTGCGCTTCGCGGCGCCCGTTCCGCCGGACGCGTGGGACGGGGTGCGGGAGGCCGACGCGTTCGGCCCGCCGCCGCCCCAGTCGGGGCCGGCTCCCGTGCACTCGGACGTGACGGGTGACGAATGGCTCACGGTCAATGTGTGGTCGCCACAGTCGTCGCCCTCGTCGCCCTCGTCGCCCTCGTCGCCGTCGGACGGGACGACGGAACCCCTGCCCGTCCTGGTGTGGCTCCAGGGTGGGGCGTACATCTCGGGCTTCTCCGGCGACCCGATGTACGACGGTGCCGGGCTGGCCCGCGAGGGTCTGGTCGTCGTCACCTTCAACTACCGGTTGGGCGCGGAGGGTTGGGCCCGCATCGAGGGCGTGCCCGACAACCGCGGACTGCTCGACCAGATCGCCGCCCTGGAGTGGGTGCGGGACAACATCGGCGCCTTCGGCGGCGACCCGGACCGCGTCACCGTCTGCGGCGAGTCCGCCGGCGCCGGTTCCATCGCGACGCTGCTCGCCGCGCCGCCCGCCGCGGGGCTGTTCCGGCGGGCGATCGCCCAGTCCGTGCCCGGCATGTACTGCACGCCGGCCTTCGCCACCGACTTCACCGCCGCGCTCGCCGACCGGCTGGGGGTGGCCCCGACGGTGACCGGGCTCGCGGCGGTCGAGCCGGAGCGGCTGGCCGCGGAGATCGCCGGCTTCCTGCGGGAGATGCCCGCGCACGGCGACCGGTGGGGACGGGCGGCCTACCTGGCCGCGCCCTTCTCGCCCGTGGTGGACGGTGTCCTGGTTCCGGAAACGCCCTGGCAGGCGCTGCGGGACGGGCGGGTGAACGGGGTCGAGCTGCTGACCGGGCACACCCGGGACGAGTTCCGGCTGTTCCTGGGGATGATGGGGCTGCCGACCTTCACCGAGGAGCAGGCGGACGCCGCCCTGCACCGGTTCGCACCGGCCCCCGAAGGGCCGGCGGCCTACCGGGCCGGATTCCCCGGTGCCACTCCCACCGAACTCTTCGAGACCGTCCACTCGGACGTCCTCTTCCGGATGCCCACGGCCCGGCTCGCCGAGGCGAACGCGGCTGCGGGCGGGACGACGTACCTCTTCGAACTGACCTGGCCCGCCCCGGCGATGGGCGGCGCGCTCGGAGCCTGCCACAGCCTCGACGTGCCGCTGCTGTTCGGTACGTTCGACAGTCCCGGCGGCCGGCTGGTCCTGGGGGAGGACCCCGGTGACGGGGCGAGGGCGCTCTCGGCGGACATCCAGCAGGCCTGGGTGGCCTTCGTGAAGGACGGGAGCCCGGGTTGGGCGCCGTACGAGAGTACGGGCCGCCTGGCGCGGGTGTTCGACGGGAAGGGGCGTGCGGACGCGGTGGCGTACCCGGAGGAGGTCTCGCGCGGGATCTGGGCCGACTCGGAGATCGGGCCGTTCGACCTTCCGGAGAAGTAGGCCGGAACGGGCGGGCGAGCCGCCGCCCTTGGACGGGGCGGCGGCTCGCCCGCCTGCTGCTGCGGAGCCTTACGCGCCGAAGACCGCCGGGTCGGGGCCCAGGCGCTTGCCCTCGTCCAGCGCGGCGAACGCCGCCATGTCGTCGGCGTCCAGCTCGAAGTCGAAGACGTCGATGTTCTCCGCGATCCGCGACGGGGTCACGGACTTGGGGATCACCACGTTGCCCAGCTGGAGGTGCCAGCGCAGCACCGCCTGGGCCGGGGTCTTGCCGTGCTTGCGGGCGACGGCCACGACCGTGGGGACCTCCAGGAGGCCCTTGCCCTGGCCGAGCGGCGACCAGGCCTCGGTCGCGATGGAGTGCTCCGCGTGGATCGCGCGCAGCTCGCCCTGCTGGAGCTGCGGGTGCAGCTCGATCTGGTTGACCGCCGGGACGACCGAGGTCTCGGCGAGCAGCGTCTTGAGGTGCTCCGGAAGGAAGTTGGAGACGCCGATCGCCTTGGCGCGGCCGTCGCCCAGGATCTTCTCGAAGGCCTTGAACGTGTCCACGAAGGTGCCCTGGGGGGCGACCGGCCAGTGGATCAGGTACAGGTCGACGTGGTCCAGGCCCAGCTTGCCGAGCGACTCGTCGAAGGCGCGCAGGGTGGAGTCGTACCCCTGCTTGTCGTTCCACAGCTTGGTGGTGACGAAGAGTTCGTCACGGGCGATCCCGGAGGCGGCGAGCGCGCGGCCCGTGCCCTCCTCGTTGCCGTAGATCGCGGCGGTGTCGATGCTCCGGTAGCCGGCCTCCAGGGCCGTGCTCACCGCTGCCGTGGCCTCGTCGTCCGGCACCTGCCAGACGCCGAATCCGAGCTGCGGCATTTCGACGCCGTTGTTGAGGGTCAGGGAGGGGACCTTGCTCACGGGGAAACGATCCTTACGTTGTCGGGGGTTGCTCAGTGCTCAACGATCATCACCGGACACGCATTCCCGGACGCGGTGATTTCCCGTCGCCCGTTAGCTTTTCACATGATTTACGTAGATCATCCGTATATGACTGTCGACCGAACTTTTGACGAGCTGATCGCCGAGGCCGAAGCGGTGTCCGTCGACGGCTGGGACTTCTCCTGGCTGGACGGCCGGGCCACCGAACAGCGGCCCTCCTGGGGGTACCAGCGGCTGATGGGCGAGCGGCTCGCCGCGGCCCGTGCCGCGCTCGACATCCAGACCGGTGGGGGTGAAGTGCTCGCGGGCGTGCCGGAGTTGCCCCGGGTGATGGTCGCCACCGAGTCCTGGCCGCCGAACGTCGCCAGGGCGACGCGGCTGCTCCACCCGCTGGGCGCGGCCGTCGTCGCCGACGCGGACGAGCCGCCGCTGCCGTTCGCCGACGGCGCCTTCGACCTGGTCACCAGCCGGCATCCGGTGAAGGCGTGGTGGGAGGAGATCGCGCGCGTGCTCGCGCCCGGCGGGACGTACTTCTCCCAGCACGTGGGCCCGGCCAGCGTCTTCGAGGTCGTCGAGTACTTCCTCGGCCCGCAGCCCGAGGCGCGGCTCGGGCGCCGCCCGGAGACGGCGCGGGAGGAGGCCGAGGCGGCCGGTCTGGAGATCGTCGACCTGCGGGCGGAGTCGCTGCGGACCGAATTCTTCGACATCGGGGCGGTCGTCTACTTCCTGCGGAAGGTGATCTGGATGGTCCCCGGCTTCACGGTGGACACGTACCGGGACCGGCTGCGCGAGATGGACGAGCAGATCAGGCGGGACGGCTCGTTCGTGGCGCACACGGCACGCTTTCTCATCGAGGCCCGCAAGCCTCTTTGAGAGCGGGCTCGGTAAGGGGCTCGGTAAGGGGCGACCTCCCGGAGGTCGCCCCTTACCGCCGCCCCTCTCGTCAGGCCAGCGAGACGAGCCCCAGGTAGTCCGGGCTCCACAGGTCCTCGGTCCCGTCGGGCAGGACGAGCACCCGGTCCGGGCGCAGCGCCTCGATCGCGCCCTCGTCGTGCGTGACCATCACGATCGCCCCCGGGTACGAGCCGACCGCGGCCAGCACCTCGCCGCGCGAGGCCGGGTCGAGGTTGTTGGTCGGCTCGTCGAGCAGCAGCACGTTCGCCCCGGAGTGCACGAGGCCCGCCAGCGCGAGGCGGGTCTTCTCACCGCCGGACAGCACTCCGGCGGGCTTGTCCGCGTCGTCCCCCGTGAACAGGAACGCCCCCAGCACCCGCCGGGCCTCGCCCTCGTCGAGGTGCGGGGCCGCCGACGCCAGGTTCTCCCGTACCGTACGGGCCGCCTCCAGCGTGTCGTGCTCCTGCGCGAAATAGCCGAGGCGCAGGCCGTGCCCGTGCACGACGCGACCCGAGTCGGGCTGCTCGTGGCCGGCGAGGGTGCGCAGCAGGGTCGTCTTGCCCGCCCCGTTGAGGCCGAGGACGACGAGTCGGCTGCCCCGGTCCACGGCCAGGTCGACACCGCGCAGGACCTGCTGCTCCCCGTGGATCCCGTACGACTTCGTCAGGCTGATCGCGCCGAGGGGCGTCCGCCCGCACGGTGCGGGCTCCGGCAGCCGGATCTTCGCGACCTTGTCCCTGCGGCGTACGGGGGCCAGGTCGGTCAGCATGCGGTCGGCGCGCCGGGCCATGTTCTTGGCGGCGACGGCGGTGGCGACGTTGGCCCGCATCCGGTCCGCCTGGGTGTGCAGCGCGGCCGCCTTCCGCTCGGCGGCGGCCCGTTCCCGGGTGCGCCGCCGCTCGTCCGCGTCGCGCTGGGCGAGGTGGGCGTGCCAGCCGGTGTTGTAGACGTCCAGGGCGGCCCGGCCCGGGTCCAGCTGGAAGACCCGGTTGACGGTGTCGGCGAGCAGGCCGGTGTCGTGGCTGATGACGACGAGGCCGCCCCGGTGGGAGAGCAGGAAGGTGCGCAGCCAGCCGACCGAGTCGGCGTCGAGGTGGTTCGTCGGCTCGTCGAGCAGGAGCGTGCCGTGGTCGGCGAAGAGGATCCGGGCCAGCTCGACGCGGCGCTTCTGACCGCCCGAGAGGTCGCCGACGGGGCGGTCCATGAGGGGGCTGGGCAGGCCGACACCGGCGGCGACGCGGGCGGCCTCGGCTTCGGCGGCGTACCCGCCGCAGGACTGGAAGTGGGCCTCGGCGCGGGTGTACGCGGACATGGCCCGGCGTTCGTCGGCCGGGCCCGCGGCCTGCGCCATGGCGGACTCGGCGGCGCGCAGCGCCCGCACCGCACGGTCGAGTCCGCGGGCGGAGAGGATCCGGTCGGTCACGGAGACCGTCGGGTCGGCGGCCCGGGAGTCCTGCGGGAGGTACCCGAGGGATCCGGTACGGGTGATCTCCCCGGCGGCGGGCGGGAGGTGCCCGGCGAGGGTGTTCAGCAGGGTGGTCTTGCCGGCGCCGTTACGGCCGACGAGGCCGATGCGGTCGCCGGGGGCGATGTGGAAGGAAACGCCGGACAGCAGGAGTCGGGCGCCGACACGGACGTCGGCACCGCGCACGGTGATCATGAAATTACGCTCCGGAACAGCAAGAGGACACACGGGTGGCGTGGGTGTGGGTCCTCAGCTAGGAAACGCGGGGCGTAGACATGGGGGAGAGGGTATGGGAAGGGGCGGCTGGGCGCGAGCGGATTTAGGCGTGAGGGGCGGGGGCGGGGGCGTCAGCTGCCCACGAGGGCTCGGGGGCAGGCATTTAGGGGCGCGGGGAACTGCGCGACCAGCCACGACGCACCCGCACGACGAACCACCAGCCCCGCGGCCAGTGCTCGCCGCCGCCCCCACTCGCGACCGCCCCCACCGCCCCTCACCGGTAAAGTGCGTTGACCTCCACCTCGTACGCCTTCTCGATCGCCTTCCGCTTCAGTTTCAGCGACGGCGTCAGCAGGCCCTGTTCCTCAGTGAACTGGTGGGCCAGGATGCGGAACGTCCGGATCGATTCCGCCTGCGAGACCAGCGTGTTCGCCGCCACCACCGACCGCCGGACCTCCATCTCCAGGTCCGGGTCCCGCACCAGGTCCTTCGGGGCCATCGGCGGCTTGTCGTGCATCGCCAGCCAGTGGTCGACCGCCTCCAGGTCGAGCGTGACCAGGGCCGCCACGTACGGCCGGTCGTTGCCGACGACGATGCACTGGGCGACCAGCGGGTGCGACCGCACCCGTTCCTCCAGGCCCGTCGGTGACACGCTCTTGCCGCCGGACGTCACCAGGATCTCCTTCTTCCGTCCGGTGATCGTGAGGTAGCCGTCCTCGTCGAGCGCCCCGATGTCGCCCGTCGACAGCCAGCCGTCGTGCAGGACGGCCCTGCTCGCTGCCGGGTCGTTGAGGTAGCCCGCGAAGACGTGGCCGCCGTGCAGCCAGACCTCGCCGTCGTCCGCGATGTGCACCGTCGTGCCGGGCAGCGGGAGGCCGACCGTGCCGAAGCGGGTGCGTTCCGGCGGGTTGGCGGTCGCCGCCGCCGTCGACTCCGTCAGCCCGTAACCCTCATAGATGGTGACTCCCGCACCCGCGAAGAACAGTCCGAGCCGCCGCTCCATCGCGGAGCCGCCCGACATCGCGTGCCGCACGCGCCCGCCCATCGCGTCGCGCACCTTGCCGTACACCAGCTTCTCGTACAGCTGGTGCTGCATCCTCAAAGAGGCGGAGGGGCCGGGGCCCGTCCCGAACGCCTTGTGCTCGACCGCCTCCGCGTAACGCACGGCGAGTTCCACCGCCTTGTCGAAGGGGCCGGCCCTTCCCGCCGTCTCCGCCTTCCGCCGGGCCGCGTGGTAGACCTTCTCGAAGATGTACGGGACGGCCAGGATGAAGGTGGGCCGGAAGGCCGCCAGGTCGGGTATCAACTCCCCCGCGGACATGGCCGGCTGGTGCCCCAGCTTCACCTTGCCGCGCACCGCCGCCACCTCCACCATCCGCCCGAAGACGTGCGCGAGGGGGAGGAAGAGCAGGGTGGAGGCCTCGTCGCCGGGGGAGGACCGGAAGACCGGCTCCCAGCGGGCTATCACGGTGTCCGTCTCGGTCATGAAGTTCGCGTGCGTGAGGACACAGCCCTTGGGGCGCCCCGTGGTGCCGGACGTGTAGATGACGGTGGCGACAGAGTCGGGCGTGACCGCACGGCGGTGCCGGTGCACCACGTCGTCGTCGATCTGGGCGCCGGACGCGACGAGTCCGTCCACCGCGTCCGTGTCCAGCTGCCACAGCCGCTGCAGTCGCGGCAGCCGGTCGATCACGGAGGCCACCGTCATCGCGTGGTCCTCGTGCTCGACGAGGCACGCCACCGCCTCCGCGTCGTGCAGCGTCCAGAAGACCTGCTCGGTGGAGGCGGTCGGGTACACCGGCACGGGCTGCGCGCCGACCGCCCAGAGCGCGAAGTCGAAGAGCGTCCACTCGTAGCGCGTACGGGACATGATCGCGACGCGGTCGCCGAACCGAACGCCCTGTGCGAGCAGCCCCTTCGCGAGCGCCATCACGTCGTCGCGGAAGGCGGCGGCCGTCACGTCCTGCCAGCGGCCGTCCGCGGACTTGCGGCCCAGCGCGACCCGGTGCGGGTCCTCCTCGGCGTGACTGAACACGACGTCCGCCAGTCCGCCGACCTGAGGAGACGCAGCCATGGGTGGGACAGTGAACTCGCGCAATGACCTGACTCCTTGTAGCGCTCCGCACGGCGCCGGTGACGGTACCCCAATGCACCCCCGGTGCGGGAGGCTCGGACGGCGACCTTACTTCCGAGTAAGTCGGGCCGAGCGGAATCTCCACGGAATCTGTACGCGGCAGCCACCGGGCGGCTACGGGTGCGCGCCCCCGGGAACCGGAACGGCCTGACGGACGCTCGACCGGCCCGAGTGCGTCCCCGCTCGGGCGGAACCGGCCGAGACCGCCGGAACGGCCGCTGAGCAGGGACGCGACTGCGCACTGCGCGACGGTTCCGCCCTGCTGGGCACCGGGGAGGGCTCCCGCGCGCCGCCGCGCGCCCCGCTCCCGCGCCCTCCCTCACGCGCCCCTGTGCAGCCGGTCCGCCCCTGCCAGGATCGCCTCCGCCAGTGCCTCCGCCGCCCCCTGCGCCGCCGGCCTCCTCCTCCCGTGCAGCAGCACGAAGTCGACCGTGCCCAGATCGGGCAGCGCGACAGCGGCCCCACCGCGCCCGGACGCCCCTCCACGCACCGGCACCTCAGCCAGCCCCGGCGGAATCAGCCCCCGCGTGTGCGCCATCACCCCGAGCCCCGCCCGTGCCGCCGCCACCAGACCGCTCAGGCTCCCGCTCGTACAGGCGATCCGCCAGTCCCGGCCGTGCGCCTCCAGCACCTCCAGGGCCCGTGCCCGGGTGATCGCCGGTGCCGGAAAGAGGATCAGCGGAACAGGACGCTCCGCGTCCAGCCGCAGTCCGGGCGCCCCGATCCAGGTGAGCCGGTCCTGCCAGACCAGTTCCCCGTGCGTGTCGTCGGCCCGCCGCTTCGCCAGCACCAGATCGTGCCGGCCGCTCTCCAACTGCCGGTGCAGAATGCCCGACAGCTCCACCGTCAGTTCCAGATCGACCTCCGGATGGTCGCGCCGGAACGTCTCCAGGATCTCCGGCAGCCGGGTCAGTACGAAGTCCTCGGACGCCCCGAACCGCAGCCGCCCGCGCAGCCGCGTCCCGGTGAAGAACGCCGCCGCCCGCTCGTGCGCGGCCAGGATGGTCCGGGCGAAGCCGAGCATCGCCTCACCGTCCTCGGTGAGCGCGACCCGGTGCGTGTCCCGGACGAACAGCCGCCGCCCGGCCCCGTCCTCCAGCCGCCGCACGTGCTGGCTGACCGTCGACTGGCGCAGTCCGAGACGGCGCGCGGCCTGGGTGAAGCTCAAGGTCTGGGCCACCGCGAGGAAGGTCCGCAGATGCGTGGGTTCGTACATACGACGTGACGCTAGCGCGCACCCCACCTGCTGTGCCATCGCGATCGGCGATAACAGTCAGCGCGGTGTGCGGGTTTCCCGATCAGGGGGCGGAGAGGGACCATGACGTCCATGAACCGCCTCAAGCCGCCCTCCTGGCTGCCGGTCGACGCGTACATACTCGCGCTGGTCGGCACCGTCGTCGTCGCCACTCTGCTGCCCGCGTCCGGCACGGCCGCGACGGTGCTCGGGCACCTCACGACGGGGGCGGTCGCGTTCCTGTTCTTCCTGTACGGCGCGCGGCTCTCGACGGCGGAGGCGGTGGAGGGCCTGAAGCACTGGCGGCTGCACCTCACGGTCCTCGCCGCCACCTTCGTGGCCTTCCCGCTGCTCGGACTCGCGGGTCGGGCCCTCGTCCCGTACGCCCTCACACCCGAGCTCTACAACGGCCTGCTCTTCCTCTGCCTGGTGCCGTCGACGATCCAGTCCTCGATCACCTTCACCTCGATCGCCCGCGGCAACGTCGCCGCCGCGATCTGCGCCGGATCCTTCTCCAGCATCCTCGGCATCCTCGTCACCCCGCTCCTCGCGGCGCTGCTGATCAGCGGCGGCTCGGCCGGGTTCTCCATGGACTCGCTGCTCAAGATCGTGCTCCAGCTCCTGGTGCCGTTCCTGGCCGGGCAGTTGCTGCGCCGCTGGATCGGCGGCCTCGTCACCCGGCACAAGAAGGGGCTGAGCTACTTCGACCGGGGCTCGATACTCCTCGTCGTGTACGCGGCCTTCAGCGTCGGCATGGTCCAGGGCATCTGGCAGCAGGTCTCCCCGGTCCAGCTGGTGGTGCTGGTCGCCGTGGAGGCCGTACTGCTCGCGGTGATGCTGGGGCTGACCTGGTACGGGCCGAAGCGGCTCGGGTTCGACCGGGCGGACCGGGTGGCGATCCAGTTCGCCGGGTCGAAGAAGAGCCTGGCGGCGGGGCTGCCGATGGCGACCGTGCTGTTCGGGGCGCACGCGAGCCTGGCGGTACTGCCGCTAATGCTGTTCCACCAGATGCAGCTGATGGTCTGCGCGGTGATCGCCCGCAGACGCGGCAGGGACGTGGTTCCGCAGGACGTGCGGGGCCCGTCACTCCGCCCCGAGCCGGTGGCTGGCAAGATCACCGGGTGACCTCAGCGATACGTACCTTCGGCTCCCGCCCCTGCGCCCTCACCGTGTGCAGGGGCTGCTGCTGCGGCGACGCCCGCAAGCACCCCGGCACCGACCACGCGGGCCAGCTCGCCCGCCTCCGCGAGGCCGCGGCGGGATCAGCCGGCCGCCTGGTCGTCCGTACGAGCGACTGCCTCGGCCCCTGCGGACAGGCGAACGTCGTGGTCGTCCAGCCGTCCACCGAGGGGCGCCGCCGGGGCGGCCGGGCGGCCTGGGTCGGCTGGGCGCTCGACGACGACGCCACGGACGAGATCCTGGCCTGGGTCGCGGCGGGCGGCCCCGGCATCGCGAAGCCGCCCGCGACGCTGGAGCTCCAGTTCTTCCCGGCACCTGTCGAGAACCGCGCCTCAAAGAGGCGCTGACGGGACGCGGGGACGCGGGGACGCGAGAGATGTGAGGGACGCGGGAGATGCGAGGGACGTGAGGAGCGGGGGCACGAGGCCGTTACGGCAGGAGGATCCGCTCCTCACCCGCGTACACATTCATGTTCGGCCCGCGCAGGAAGCCGACCAGCGTCAGGCCCGTCTCCGCCGCCAGGTCCACGGCCAGTGACGACGGCGCGGAGACCGCGGCCAGGAACGGTACCCCCGCCATCACCGCCTTCTGCGCCAGCTCGAACGACGCCCGCCCGGACACCAGTAGGATCGCCCGCGACAGCGGCAGCCGTCCGTCCGTCAGCGCCCGTCCCACCAGCTTGTCGACCGCGTTGTGCCGCCCCACGTCCTCCCGTACGTCGATCAGCTCCCCGGTGTCGGAGAACAGCGCGGCGGCGTGCAGCCCGCCCGTCTTGTCGAACACCTGCTGGGACTCGCGCAGCCGGTCCGGCAGGGACGACAGCAGCTCGGGAGTCACCCGCACCGGGGGAGTGTCCGCGATCGCAAAGCGGGCCTGTGTGCGGACCGCGTCGAGGCTGGCCTTGCCGCACAGCCCGCACGAGGACGTCGTGTAGACGTTGCGCTCCAGGGTGATGTCGGGGACCGGCGTCCCGGGAACCAACCTGACGTCCACCACGTTGTACGAATTGGCACCGTCCTCCTGGGCGCCCGCGCAGTAGACGATGTTCGCGACCTCCGCCCCGTCGCCGAGCACACCCTCGCTGACCAGGAAACCCGCGGCCAGCGCGAAGTCGTCGCCGGGCGTGCGCATGGTGATGGCCAGTGGCTTCCCGTTGAGCCGGATCTCCAGCGGCTCCTCCGCCACCAGTGTGTCCGGACGGGCGGAAACGGCCCCGTCCCTGATGCGGATGACGCGGCGGCGTGCGGTGACCCGGCCCATGGTGAATCAGTCCTGCCCGAAGGTGAAGAGGATGACAAGGGTGACGAAGGTAAAGAGAGCGAAGAAGCGGGTGGAGGTGCGTACGGCGACGTTCATTGTCCGTGGGGTGGGCGGGAAGCTCCAAAGTCCGGGTGGCGAATGCTGTTGATTCACGCACCCTCGTACCGGTGAGTCACAAAGAAGACTGGGACGCTCCGACTGTCCGCAATGAGGGGTGGAGGCGCCGCATGACCGGTTCACGGATCGTTGCGCTCGGGCATTACCAACCGGCCAAGGTGCTCACGAACGAAGACCTGGCGAAGCTGGTCGACACCAGCGACGAATGGATCACCAGCCGGGTCGGCATCAGGACCCGGCACGTCGCGGGGCCCGACGAGCCGGTCGACGAGCTCGCCGCGCACGCCGGGGCCAAGGCACTCGCCTCGGCCGGTCTCGACCCGGCCGACATCGACCTCGTCCTGGTCGCCACTTCCACGGCCATCGACCGCTCGCCGAACATGGCCGCCCGGGTCGCCGCCCGCCTCGGCATGGGCTCGCCCGCCGTCATGGACCTCAACGTCGTCTGCTCGGGCTTCACGCACGCGCTGGCCACCGCCGACCACGCGGTCCGGGCCGGGTCCGCGACCCGGGCGCTGGTCATCGGCGCCGACAAGATGACCGAGATCGCCGACTGGTCCGACCGCTCCACCTGCGTCCTGGTCGGCGACGGCGCGGGCGCGGCGGTCGTCGAGGCGGCCGAATCGGCTGACGGCGGCTTCGCGGCCACGCACGCGGGCGCGATCGGCCCCGTGCTGTGGGGTTCCGTACCGGAGATGGGTCATGCGGTACGGATCGAGGGCACGCCCCCGCGCTTCGAACAGGTCGGCCAGACCGTGTACCGGTGGGCCACCACCCAGCTCCCGCCGATCGCCCGCACGGTCTGCGAGCGCGCCGGGGTCGCCCCCGACGAGCTGGCGGCGGTCGTCCTGCACCAGGCCAACCTCCGGCTGATCGAGCCCCTCGCGCAGCGCATCGGCGCGGTCAACGCGGTGATCGCCCGCGATGTCGTCGACTCGGGCAACACCTCGGCTGCGAGCATCCCGATGGCCTTCTCCAAGCTGGTCGAGCGCGGCGAGATCCGCTCCGGCGCACCGGTCCTGCTGTTCGGCTTCGGCGGCAACCTGTCGTACGCGGGGCAGGTCGTGCGCTGCCCCTAGGGCCCTCGGGCTCTAGGGCTCTACGTCTCCAGGGCCCTGGATCCTGGGCCTGTCGAGCCGGTGCCGTGACTTTGTCCTCGGTCTGGAGAAAGTTGCACCGGATTCCCGCGCAACTTCTTCCCAGTCCCGGCAGCCGCTGCTACGTTCCCCTCCAAAGCCCGCCCCGGCCCGTCGACAGGGCGAGCCCGAGGCAGGCCGATGAGGCAGGAGGGGCACGTGAGGCGCATGACGGCTCGACCCGCGAACGCGCACCAGGCGCGACTGCTCCGCCTGCTGCGCGACGGCGGCCCCAACTCCCGTGCCCAGCTGGGTGACCAGGTCGACCTCTCCCGTTCCAAGCTCGCCGTCGAGGTCGACCGGCTGCTCGAAACGGGGCTCGTCGTCGCCGACGGACTCGCCGCCTCGCGCGGCGGCCGGCGCTCGCACAACATCCGGCTCGCCCCCGGACTCCGCTTCCTCGGCATCGACATCGGCGCCACCTCCATCGACGTCGCCGTCACCAACGCCGAGCTGGAGGTCCTGGGACACCTCAACCACCCCATGGACGTACGAGAAGGCCCGGTCGCCGTCTTCGAACAGGCCCTCGCCATGGCCGCCAAACTGAAGGCCTCCGGCATCGCGGAGGGCTTCGACGGCGCGGGCATCGGCGTCCCGGGCCCGGTCCGCTTCCCCGAGGGCGTCCCCGTCGCCCCGCCGATCATGCCCGGCTGGGACGGCTTCCCGGTCCGCGAGGCGCTCAGCCAGGAACTGGGCTGCCCCGTCATGGTCGACAACGACGTGAACCTCATGGCGATGGGGGAGCAGCACGCGGGCGTCGCCCGCTCCGTGGGCGACTTCCTCTGCGTCAAGATCGGCACCGGCATCGGCTGCGGCATCGTCGTCGCGGGCGAGGTCTACCGGGGTACGACGGGCAGCGCGGGCGACATCGGCCACATCCAGGTCGAACCGGAAGGACGCCCCTGCGCATGCGGCAACAGGGGCTGCCTGGAAGCCCACTTCAGCGGCGCCGCGCTGGCCCGCGACGCCGAGGCGGCCGCCCACGCGGGCCACTCCGTGGAACTGGCGGGCCGCCTCGACGCGGCCGGCCACCTGACCGCCGCCGACGTGGCCGCCGCGGCGGCGGCCGGTGACGCGACCTCCCTCGCCCTCATCCGCGAGGGCGGCAACCGGGTCGGCCAGGTCATCGCGGGCCTGGTCAGCTTCTTCAACCCCGGCCTGGTGGTGATCGGCGGCGGGGTGACGGGCCTCGGCCACAACCTCCTCGCCAGCGTCCGCACCCAGGTCTACCGCCAGTCGCTGCCGCTGGCGACCGGCAACCTCCCCATCGTCCTGGGCGAGCTGGGCCCGGCTGCAGGCGTCATCGGCGCCGCCCGCCTGATCAGCGACCACGTCTTCTCCCCGGCCTGACCGAAGGCCCCGTACGCCCCACCACCCCGATCCGCATCCCCCCAACCCGCACACTCACCCACAATCCGCACTCACCCGCATCGACCAGGACCAGCGCCGAGTACCACCCGCACCACGTCCGGCCGACTCCGCGCACCCGGCCCGATCCGCATCCAGCACCGGCTGCAGCGGATGGTGTGGAGTGCGAGCGGGTCGGGCTGCACCGCGTGTGGCCTGCACCTTGAGCGAACCGCGCCAGGCACCGCCCGCACTCCGCACCGCCCGCACCGTGCACCGCCTGCACCACGCACCGCCCGTACTGCGTACCGCTCGCACCGTGCACCGCCAGCACTCCGCACCGCCCGCACCGTGCACCGTCCGCACTCCGCACCGTGCACCGCCTGCACCACGCACCGCCCGTACCGTGCACCACCCGCACTCCGCGCCACCCGCACCTGGCACCGCCCGTTCAGCGCGACACCCGCACCGTGCACCGTCCGCACTCCGCGCCACCCGGAAGCCGCACAACCCGCGCCCCGCACCGCCCGCGCCCGCGCGGGCCCGCACCTGGCACCGCCCTGTCCGCTCACGGCCGTATCCGCCGAGGGGAAACGTCATGGCACCAGAGCACCCATCTCCGCCGGCGCCCCCGCCGGACGGTCCCCCGGAGTCCGGCGGGCCCGTGCCCGAGGACGTCCCGGGGCCCGGCACCGCCGCGGCCCCGGTGGTCGGCCCCGCCTCCACCCCGCTCCTCACCATGTCCGCCATCACCAAGTCCTTTCCCGGTGTCCGTGCCCTCGACGGCGTCGACCTGGAGGTCCTGCCGGGCGAGGTGCACTGCCTGCTCGGGCAGAACGGTGCCGGGAAGTCCACCCTCATCAAGGTGCTCGCCGGTGCCCACCAGCCCGACGGCGGGCGGATCACCTGGGCGGGCGAGACCGTCGCCCTGAAGTCGCCGATCGCCGCCATGCGACTCGGCATCGCCACCATCTACCAGGAACTCGACCTGGTGGAGGGCCTGTCCGTGGCCGAGAACGTCTTCCTCGGCCACGAGCCGACCAGCCTGGGCTTTGTCGTACGGGGCCGGGCCGCCCGCACCGCCGCCACCGCGCTCCTCGCCCGCCTCGGCCACCCCGAGATCGCCGCCGCCCGCCTCGTCGGTTCGCTGTCCGCCGCCCAGCAGCAGATCGTCTCGATGGCCCGCGCGCTCTCCCACGACGTACGCCTCATCGTCATGGACGAACCGTCGGCGGCCCTCGACCCCGACGAGGTCGACAACCTCTTCCGGATCGTCGCCGCCCTCACCGCCGACGGAGTCGCCGTCGTCTACATCTCGCACCGCCTTGAGGAGATCCGCCGCATCGGCGACCGCGTCACCGTCCTCAAGGACGGCCGTGCGGTGGCCGTCGGACTGCCCGCCCGTGCCACCCCCACCCGGGACATCGTCGCGCTGATGACCGGCCGCAACGTCGAGTACGTCTTCCCGGAGCGCGGACAGGAGGATGCCACGCCCCTCGCGGACACGCCGACGACCCCGCCCGTGCTGCGTGTCCAAGGTCTGTGCAGGCAGGGCGAGTTCGAGCCGCTCGACCTGGACGTACGCCCCGGAGAGATAGTCGGCCTGGCCGGACTGGTCGGCTCGGGGCGCTCCGAGATCCTGGAGACGATCTACGGTGCGCGCAGGCCGACCGCAGGACAAGTAGCGGTGGACGGGCGGCAGTTGCGTACCGGGAGTGTCCGTGCGGCGGTTCGCGCGGGCATCGGGCTCGCCCCCGAGGAGCGCAAGGCGCAGGGCCTGCTGATGCTCGAATCCGTCACCCGCAACGTCTCGGTGTCGACCCTCTCCCGCTTCTCCCGCGGCGGCTGGCTCGACCGTGCCGCCGAACGGAAGGCCGCTCAACAGGCCACCCGTGAACTGTCGTTGAGGCCCGACAACCCCGACGCCCGGATCCGCACCCTGTCCGGCGGCAACCAGCAGAAGGCCGTACTCGCCCGCTGGCTGCTGCGCGGCTGCCGCGTCCTGCTCCTCGACGAACCGACCCGCGGAGTCGACGTCGGCGCGCGCGCCGAGCTGTACGCGGTGATCCGCCGCCTCGCCGACGAGGGCCTCGCCGTGCTCCTCGTCTCCAGCGAGGTCCCCGAGGTGCTCGGACTCGCCGACCGGGTGCTGGTCCTGCGCGAAGGGCGCCTCGTGCACACCGCGCCCGCGCACGAACTCGACGAACACCGCGTACTCGACCTCGTGATGGAAGGGAGCCCCGTCTCATGACGCAGTCCGACGTCTCCGACGCGTCCGGCGTCGAGCCGCACCGGGAGAAGGACGTGAAGTCGCCCTCAAGGCAGGGGGGTTGGCGGGCCGTCGGGCTGCGTCTCGACGTCCGCAACCTCTCCCTCCTCGGGGTGCTCGCCGTGCTGATCGCCGTCGGCGGCATCACCAAACCCGATCAGTTCCTGGACACCGGAAACCTCCAACTGGTCCTGACCCAGGCGTCGGTGATCGGCGTCGTCACCGTCGGCGTGACCTTCGTCATCACCAGCGGCGGCATCGACCTCTCCGTCGGCGCGATCGTCGCACTCGCCTCCGTCTGGGCGACGACCCTCGCCACCCAGGAGTTCGGCTTCGCGGGCATCCTGTTCACCGCGGTGATCGTCGGCACCGCCTGCGGTCTGGTCAACGGACTGCTCATCGCCTACGGCCAGTTGGTGCCCTTCATCGCCACCCTCGCCATGCTCGCATCGGCCCGCGGCCTCGCCCTGCAGATCACCGACGGCAGGACCCAGATCGTGACCGTGGAGTCGGTCCTCGACCTCGGTGTGCCCGACGCGTACGTCCTCGGCATCCCGCCCCTGGTCATCGTCTTCGCCCTGGTCACCGTCGTCGGCTGGCTGATCCTCAACCGCACCACCTTCGGCCGCCGCACCGTCGCGGTCGGCGGCAACGCGGAAGCCGCCCGGCTCGCCGGCATCGACGTACGCCGCCAGCGCCTCTACCTCTACCTGCTGTCCGGTCTGTGCTGCGGCATCGCCGCCTTCATGCTGGTCGTCCTGTCGGGCTCCGGCCAGAACACCAACGGGAATCTGTACGAACTCGACGCCATCGCCGCCGCGATCATCGGCGGCACCCTGCTCACCGGCGGACGCGGCACCATCGTCGGCTCGGTGCTCGGAGTCCTCGTCTTCACGACGATCACCAACATCTTCGCCCTCAACAACCTTCAGAGCGACGTCCAGCAGATCGCCAAGGGCGCGATCATCGTCGCCGCCGTCCTGGTCCAGCGCCGCACCGTACGCGGCGAAGCCACCTAGCAACGCCCGTACGGATCAGTTGAGTTGACCACCCGAGCCGAAGGGTTAGACCGTCATGCCGCAAAGTTCAGGAACCAGCAGGGGAACCAGCCGCAGAGGGATCCTCTTCGGGGGTGCCGCCGTCTCCGCGACCGCCCTCCTCGCCGCCTGCACCAGCAACGAGCCCGCGGGGAAGGAGGGGCCCGCCACCAAGAACCAGCCCGCCGCCGACGACAAGCCCGGCAAGAAGGTCACCATCGGCTTCGCGGGACCGCAGGCCGACCACGGCTGGCTCAACGCGATCAACGTGAACGCCCGCGAACGCGCCAAGAAGTACTCCGACGTCACCCTCGACATCACCGAGGGCTCCAACGACACCGCCGCCCAGATCGGCCAGATCCAGACCCTGATCAACAAGAAGGTCGACGTCCTGGTCATCCTCCCCACCGACGGCAAGGCCCTCACCCAGATCGGCCTCGCCGCCATGAAGGCGGGCATCCCGGTCGTCAATCTGGACCGGGTCTTCGCCTCCCAGCAGGCGTACCGCTGCTGGATCGGCGGCGACAACTACGGCATGGGCCTCAACGCCGGCCGCTACATCGGCGAGCAGCTCAAGAACAAGCCGAACGCCAAGGTCATCGAACTCGCCGGGGTCGACAGCCTCGAACTGACGAAGCTCCGCACCCAGGGCTTCGACGACGCCCTCAAGAACTACCCGAACATCAAGAAGGTCGCCCGCCAGGCCGCCGACTTCACGGTGGAGTCGGGTCAGGCCAAGATGGCCCAACTCCTCCAGGCGCAGCCGCAGTTCGACGCGCTGTGGAACCACGACGACGACCAGGGAGTGGGCGCGCTGCGCGCCATAGCCCAGGCGGGCCGCAAGGACTTCCTGATGGTCGGCGGGGCGGGTGCCAAGGCCGCGATGGATGCCATCAAGGCCGACACGGGAGTCCTCAAGGCGACCGTCCTCTACCCCCCGACCATGTCCGCATCGGCCATCGACCTGGCCCGTGCGCTCGGCCAGGGCAAGGGCGTCGGCGGCATGGCGGAGCTGGAGATCCCCGCCTCGGTGACCCTCTACTCGGCCGTCGTCACCAAGGACAACGTCGACGAGTACCTGCCCCAGGGCTTCAGCTGACCGCTGCCCGCCCTGTGCCCATCGCACTGTGCCAAGCCACGACGGACAAGGAGAGACCCGGATGGAAGAGACGGAACCCCCCACGCTCGGCGTCGGCATGGTCGGCTACGCCTTCATGGGCGCCGCGCACTCCCAGGGCTGGCGCACCGCGGGCCGGGTCTTCGACCTGCCCACCCGCCCCGTACTCGCAGCGGTCTGCGGGCGCGACCGGAGCGCCGTGCGGGCGATGGCGGACCGGCACGGCTGGGCGGCGGCCGAGACCGACTGGCGGGCCCTGATCGCACGGGACGACGTGCACATCGTCGACATCTGCACCCCGGGCGACAGCCACGCGGAGATCGCGATCGCCGCGCTGGAAGCGGGCAAGCACGTCCTGTGCGAAAAGCCCCTCGCCAATACGGTCGAGGAGGCAGAGTCGATGCACACCGCAGCCCAACATGCCCGCAAGCGCGGTCAGTTGGCGATGGTCGGCTTCAACTACCGTCGCGTACCGGCGATCTCGTACGCACGCATCCTCATTGCCGAGGGCAGGATCGGCGCGCTGCGCCACGTCCGCGTCGCCTACCTCCAGGACTGGCTGGTCGACCCGCAGGCCCCGCTGACCTGGCGGCTCCAGCGGGACCGGGCGGGTTCGGGAGCGCTGGGCGACCTGGGCGCGCACATCGTGGACCTCGCGCAGTACCTGGCGGGGGAGCCGGTGGTGGGGGTGTCCGCGCAGACCGAGACGTTCGTACGATCACGGCCCTGGCCGGATCCGGACGCGCCCGCTCCGCGGGGCGAGGTCACCGTGGACGACGCGGCGCTCTTCACCGGCAGGCTCGCCTCCGGGGCACTCGCCTCGTTCGAGGCGACCCGCATGGCGGCAGGCCGCAAGAACTCCCTCCGCCTCGAACTCAACGGTGAGCGCGGCTCGTTGGCCTTCGACCTGGAACGCCTCAACGAGCTCTCCTTCCACGACCACACCGAACCCGCCCAGTCCGCCGGCTTCCGCCGCGTCCTGGTCACGGAACCCGGCCACCCCTACCTCAAGGCGTGGTGGCCGCCGGGCCACGCACTCGGCTACGAGCACACCTTCGTCCACCAGGCCCGCGACCTGCTCGAAGCCATCGCCACCGGAACCGACCCGCAACCGTCGTTCGCGGAAGGCCTCCAGGTGCAGCGGGTGCTGGCCGCGGTGGAGGAGAGCGCGCAGAAGAACGCCGTCTACACACCCGTCCCGACGCCCGCCTCGTCGCCTTCCCCGACGCCTTCCCCGACGCCCGCCCCGCGCTGATCAGGAGGACCTGCCATGCCACGCCCCTTCACCCTCTTCACCGGCCAGTGGGCGGACCTGCCGCTCGAACAAGTCTGTGCGTACGCACGTGACTTCGGCTACGACGGTCTCGAACTCGCCTGCTGGGGCGACCACTTCGAGGTCGACAAGGCGCTCGCCGACCCCTCCTACCTGGACTCCCGGCACGCCCTCCTCGACAAGTACGGCCTCAAGTGCTGGGCGATCTCCAACCACTTGGTCGGCCAGGCCGTCTGCGACAGCATCATCGACGAACGCCACCAGGCGATCCTGCCGTCCCGCATCTGGGGCGACGGCGAGGGGGAGGGCGTACGGCGACGGGCGGCCGGGGAAATGGCCGACACGGCGCGGGCGGCCGCCGCCTTCGGGGTCCGTACGGTCGTCGGCTTCACCGGATCGTCCATCTGGCACCTGGTGGCGATGTTCCCGCCGGTCCCGGAGCGCATGGTCGACCGGGGGTACGAGGACTTCGCCGAACGCTGGAACCCGATCCTGGACGTCTTCGACGCGGAGGGCGTCCGCTTCGCCCACGAGGTGCACCCGAGCGAGATCGCGTACGACTACTGGTCGACGCAGCGGGCCCTCGGGGCGGTGGACCACCGCCCCGCCTTCGGCCTGAACTTCGACCCCTCGCACTTCGTCTGGCAGGACCTCGATCCGGTCGGCTTCCTGTACGACTTCCGCGACCGGATCTACCACGTCGACTGCAAGGAGGCCCGGATGCGGCTGGACGGCCGCAACGGCCGTCTCGGCTCGCACCTGCCGTGGGGGGACCCGCGCAGGGGCTGGGACTTCGTGTCGGCGGGGCACGGGAACGTCCCGTGGGAGGACGTGTTCCGGATGCTGCGCTCGATCTCGTACGAGGGGCCGGTCTCGGTGGAGTGGGAGGACGCGGGGATGGACCGGCTGGCGGGGGCGCCGGAGGCGCTGGCGCACTTGAAGCGTTTCGACTTCGATCCGCCGGGGGCGGCGTTCGACGCGGCGTTCGGAGGGGGAAACCCCAGCCCGTCCGGCGTTTGAGGACGCGCGGACGCAGTCCGTGCACCGGGCGCAGCCCGGGACGCTGGCCCCCGCCGGGGCGAGCGCGAGCTGGAACGAGGGGCGGGGCTCCGCGCGGGGGCCCGCCCCCTTGCCCACCCGTTCCGCCCCCGGGGGCGGCCCCGCTGCCCAAGGGGGCTAGGTGTCGAGCAACGTGCCCGCACTTTGTCCACGCCCGGGGGAAAGCTCAACTTCTTTGCTCCGCAAGCCCTTTCGGCCCCGTACAAACGCAGCTACCGTCCACCACGATGTGTACATGACACGCGACTCCTGTCCCCCATGCAGGAGCCCCCGCCCGTTCCGCCCGGCCATTCACTCCGGAGGACCCCGTGCACAGAAAGCGCTCCAGATCCGAGAGAACCCACAGAGCCCAAAGAGCCCACAGAATCCGCCGCTCCCTGGCCCTCCTCACCGGCACCCTCCTCGCCTTCACGGCTCCCCAACTCGCAGCAGCGCAACCCACCCCCGCCGAACCAAAAGCCCCCGCCGCCGCCAAGGCGCCGGCCGCCGAGGAATTCCAGCAGATCACCCTCGCCAAGGGTGCCGAGGAGACCGGCGAGCCCATGTCCCTCGCCGTCCTCCCGGACCGCACCGTCCTGCACACCTCCCGCAGCGGCGAGCTCCGTGCCACCGACGCGGCAGGGAACACCAAAGTCGTAGGCAAGATCCCCGTCTACTCGCACGACGAAGAGGGCCTCCAGGGCATCGCCCTGGACCCCAACTTCGCCCAGAACAAGGCGCTTTACCTCTACTACGCCCCACCCCTCGACACCCCCGCAGGCGACGCCCCCGAGAACGGCACCGCCGCCGACTTCGCCAAGTTCGACGGCGTGAACCGGCTCTCCCGGTTCGTCCTCAAAGCGGACGGAACCCTCGACAACGCCAGCGAGAAGAAGGTCATCGACGTCCCCGCGACCCGTGGCATCTGCTGCCACGTCGGCGGCGACATCGACTTCGACGCCGCGGGAAACCTCTACCTCTCCACCGGCGACGACTCGAACCCCTTCGCCTCCGACGGCTTCACCCCCATCGACGAGCGCCCCGACCGCAACCTGGCCTTCGACGCCCGCCGCTCCTCCGGCAACACCAACGACCTCCGCGGCAAGATCCTCCGCATCAAGGTCGCCGACGACGGCTCGTACACCGTCCCCACCGGCAACCTCTTCGCCCCGGGCACGGACAGGACCCGCCCCGAGATCTACGCGATGGGCTTCCGCAACCCCTTCCGCTTCAGCGTCGACAAGAAGACCGGCATCCTCTACGTCGGTGACTACGGCCCGGACGCCGGCGCCGCCGACCCCAAGCGCGGCCCGGCCGGACAGGTCGAGTTCGCCCGCGTGACCAAGCCCGGCAACTTCGGCTGGCCGTTCTGCACCGGCAACAACCAGCCGTACGTCGACTACGACTTCGCCACGAAGACCTCCGGCGCCGCCTTCGACTGCGCGGCCCCCAAGAACGACTCGCCGCACAACACCGGCCTCGTCGACCTCCCGCCGGCCCAGGCCGCCTGGATCCCGTACGACGGCGGCTCGGTGCCCGAGTTCGGCACCGGCTCGGAGTCCCCGATGGGCGGCCCGGTCTACCGCTACGACGCGGCGAACCCGTCTCCCGTGAAGTTCCCCGAGGCGTACGACGGCGACTTCTTCGCCACCGAGTTCGGCCGCCGCTGGATCAAGCGGATCGAGCAGGGCGAGGACGGCACCGTCCAGAAGATCAACCCGTTCCCGTGGACCGGCACCCAGGTCATGGACAGCGCCTTCGGCCCGGACGGCGCGCTGTACGTCCTCGACTACGGAACCGCCTGGTTCGGCGGCGACGAGAACTCGGCCCTGTACCGCATCGAGAATGCCACCGGCGGACGCTCCCCGGCCGCCGTCGCCACCGCGAACAAGACCTCGGGCACCGCACCGCTGAAGGTCGCGTTCTCCTCGGCGGGCACCACCGACGCCGACGGCGACGCCCTCACATACAGCTGGGACTTCGGTGACGGCACGCCCGCCTCCACGGATCCGAACCCCACCCACACGTACAAGAAGAACGGCACGTACACGGCGACCGTGACGGCGAAGGACCCGACGGGCCGCACCGGTTCGGCGAGTGCGCACGTCGTCGTCGGCAACACCGCACCCAAGGTGACGCTCGAACTCCCCGCCGAGGGAACGCTGTTCACCTTCGGAGACGAGATCCCCTTCAAGGTGAAGGTGACCGACGCCGAGGACGGCACGGGCGGCAGACCGATCGACTGCGCCAAGGTGAAGGTCACGTACATCCTCGGCCACGACAGCCACGGCCACCCGATCACCTCGGCCAACGGCTGCTCCGGCACCATCAAGACCTCCGCCGACGGCAGCCACGACCCCAACGCCAACATCTTCGGAGTCTTCGACGCCGAGTACACGGATGCGGGCGGCGGCGGCCAGGCCCCGCTGACCAGCCACGACCAGGCCCAGCTCCAGCCCAGGCACCGGCAGGCCGAGCACTTCAACGCCCAGTCGGGGATCAAGATCTACGACAAGGCGGCGGCGCGCGGCGGCAAGACCGTCGGCGACATCGACAACGACGACTGGATCTCCTTCAAGCCCTACCGCCTCACCGGCTCCACCAAGCTCACCGCGCGCATCTCCTCCGGCGGCGCGGGCGGCTTCCTTGAGGTCCGTACCGGATCGGCGAAGGGCCCGATCCTCGGCTCGGCGCCGATCCCGGTGACCGGCGGCTGGGAGATCTTCCAGGACGTCGACGTACCGCTGCGGAACGTCCCCGGGAAGACCACCGAACTCTTCCTCGTCTTCAAGGGCGGCCCCGGCGCGCTCTACGACCTCGACGACTTCGAACTTTCCAGCAGCGCACCGGACAGGACGGCCAAGCGGGTCCTGGTCTTCTCCAAGACGGGTGCATTCCGCCACGACTCGATCCCCGAGGGCGTCGCCGCGCTGAAGGAGCTGGGAAGGACCAGCAACATCACCGTCGACTCCACCGAAGAAGCAGCCCAGTTCACCACCAGCAACCTGGCCCGCTACGACGCGGTCGTCTTCCTGTCCACCACCGGTGAGGTTCTGAACGCCGACCAGCAGAAGGCGTTCGAGAACTACATCCGCACCGGCGGCGGCTACGTCGGCGTCCACGCGGCCGCCGACACCGAGTACGAGTGGCCCTTCTACGGCGGTCTGGTCGGCGCGTACTTCGCCTCCCACCCGCAGATCCAGAAGGCGACCGTACGGGTCGAGGACCGCGCGCACCCGTCGACCGGACACCTGGGCGACTCCCTGGAACGCACCGACGAGTGGTACAACTACCGCACCAACCCCCGGGGCAAGGCCCGCGTCCTCGCCACGCTCGACGAGACGACGTACACCGGCGGCACCATGAAGGGCGACCACCCGATCGCCTGGTGCCAGACGTACGAGGGCGGCCGCTCCTTCTACACCGGAGGCGGCCACACCAAGGAGTCCTACGCCGAACCGGCCTTCCGCCAGCACCTGTTGGGCGGACTGCGCTACGCGGCAGGACAGGTCAAGGCCGACTGCAGGCCGCAGACCGGCTACCGGCCGCTGTTCAACGGCAAGACCCTGGAAGGCTTCAAGCAGGCGGGGCCCGGCAAGTTCAACGTGGTCGACGGCGAGCTGCGCTCCGACGGCGGAATGGGCCTCCTCTGGTACCAGGCCAAGGAGTTCAAGTCGTACTCCCTCACACTCGACTGGAAGATGACCGACGACGACAACTCCGGTGTGTTCGTGGGCTTCCCGGCCTCCGACGACCCGTGGTCGGCCGTCAACAAGGGGTACGAGATCCAGATCGACGCCACCGACGCGCCGGACCGCACCACCGGCTCCGTCTACTCCTTCAAATCCGCGAACCTGAAGGAACGCGACCGGGTGCTGCGCCCGCCGGGCCAGTGGAACACCTACGAGATCCGGGTCCAGGGTGAACGCCTGCAGATCTTCCTCAACGGAGCGAAGATCAACGACTTCACCAACACCGACCCGGCCCGCAGCCTGGCGGACGGCCACTTCGGCCTCCAGAACCACGGGGCGGGCGACCAGGTGTCGTTCCGCGACATCCAGCTGAAGGAACTGCCCTAGCAGGAGGGGGAGTTCCGCGCTTCTGCGCCACAGGCGGTGGGGAGGGGAGGTGTCGTCCTTCCCTTCCCACCGCCCTCCACATCGGTTCTTCAGTGCAGGGAGGCTCCGCCGTGTCCACAGATGCAGCGCCCACCGACGCAGCGCCCACCGACGCCGCGCCCATCGACGCCGCGCCCACAGATGTCGTACGCACCTCTCCCGATGTCGTACGCAATTCTTCCGAATCGGCCCGCACCGGCGTCTGGTTCGTCGGTGCTCGCGGCTCGGTCGCGACCACCGCCGTCGCGGGCTGCGCGGCGACGGCGGCGGGCCTGCACCCGCCGACCGGAATGGTGACCGAGACCGCGCCGTTCGCGGAATCCGGCCTGCCGCCCCTCACCTCGCTGGTCTTCGGCGGCCACGACACGGCGAGCTGCCCGCTGCCCAAACGGGCGGAGCAACTGGAGGCCGGCGGCGTCCTGCCGTACGGCCTCACCGCTGCCGTACGCGCCGAACTGACCGCGGCCGACGCGGAGATCAGGCAGGGAGGGCCGCTGCCGGGCGACACCCGCACGGACGACGCGCTGATCGCGTCCTTCGCGGCGGACCTGACGGCCTTCCGCACCCGCCACGACCTGGCGCGGGTGGTCGTCGTCAACGTCTCCTCCACCGAACCGGCGCCCTCGCCCGCCGACAGCTCCCTCGCACCCAGCTCCCTCTACGCGGCGGCGGCCATCCGCTCCGGCTGCCCGTACGTCAACTTCACCCCCTCCACGGGTGTGTACGCTCCCGCGCTCGCAGCAGACCTGGCCGCGAGCGGACTGCCGTACGCGGGCCGGGACGGCAAGACGGGGCAGACGCTCCTGCGGGCGGTCCTCGCCCCGATGTTCGTCCAGCGCGCTCTGTCCGTACGTGCCTGGTCGGGTACGAACCTGCTCGGCGGCGGCGACGGAGCGGCCCTCGCCGACCCGGCAGCGGCGGCGGCGAAGAACGCGGGCAAGACCCGCGTCCTCACCGATGCCCTGGGCCAACTCCCGCAGGGCGACGTCCACATCGACGAGGTCCCCGCACTCGGCGACTGGAAGACGGCCTGGGACCACATCGCCTTCGAAGGCTTCCTCGGCGCCCGCATGACCCTCCAGACCACCTGGCAGGGCTGCGACTCGGCACTCGCCGCCCCACTGGTCCTGGACCTCGCCCGGCTCCTCGCCCGCGCCCACGAACGCGGCATCTCCGGCCCGCTCCCCGCCCTCGCCTTCTACTTCAAGGACCCCGACGGCGCGGGCTCGGCGGCACTGGCCGACCAGTACGCGGACCTGCTCGACTTCGGTACGGCGCTGGGAGGCGGAGCCGCATGACGAGTCCCGCTGGTGGTGATGTCCGCGCCTGGCTCGAACTCCTCCGCGTATCGGCCCTGTTGACCGTCCCGGGCGACGCGCTCGCCGGAGCGGCGGCCCTTGGCACCCGCCCCAACAGGGGTACGGCACTGGCGCTCGCCTCCTCCCTCTGCCTGTACGAGGCGGGCATGGCCCTCAACGACTGGGCGGACCGCGCCGAGGACGCCCGGGACCGCCCGCACCGCCCGATCCCCTCGGGCCGGATCGCCCCGGCGGCGGCCCTCTCGGCGGCCGGCGCCCTGTCAGCGACGGGCCTGCTCCTGGCCTCACGGGCAGGCCGACCCGCACTCGCGGCGGCGACGGCGGTCACCGCGACCGTCTGGGCGTACGACCTGAAACTCAAGCACACGGCACTGGCCCCGGCGGCGATGGCGTCGGCACGGGCGCTGGACCTGCTGATGGGGGCGGTGGCGACGGGTACCTCCGCTCCGGGGTCATCCCGGTCGGCCCTGGCCGAAGCACTGTCCGCCGCGACCCTGCTCGGTGCGCACACCTACGGGGTGACGGAGGTGTCGCGGCACGAGGTGCAGGGAGGATCAACGGCGGCGCCACTGGCTGTACTTGGGGCGGTGGTGGCCATAGCGGCGGGCCTGTCCCGCAGGGCGGGAGACGGGGCACCGCCGGGTGGTGTTGGCCGGGGTGGGGTCCGGTGGGGTGGCGTCGGTCGTGGTGCGGCCAGGGCAGGTGGTGACCGTCGGGGTGTGGTCCGGCAGGGCGTCGGCCGTCGGAGTGCGGTCCGGCTGGGTGGTGCCCGTCGGGGCGTGGCCCGGCAGGGAGCCGCCGGTCTTGGTGCGGTCCGGCAGGGAGTCGCCGGTCTTGGTGCGGTCCGGCAGGGGGGTGCTCCGGGGGCTGCGGCCGGAGGCCCCCCGGGGGCTGCTGCGTCCGCGCGGCACGGTGCCCGGCCCGACCGCATCGTGGCCTGTGCGCTCGCCGCGGCGTACCTCCGAACCGCCGCGCGCCCGCTCCTTCATGCCGCGCTCAACCCGTCCCCGCCCCTCACCCAGCGCGCGGTCGGCGGCGGCATCCGCGCCATGATCCCGCTGCAGGCCGCACTGGCGGCCAGGGCGGGAGCCCCCGGCGCGGGGGCGGCCCTGCTGGCCCTGGCGCCGCTGGCCCGGCGCCTCGCACGAAAGGTGAGCCCCACGTGAAGCCCCTGAAAGACCCGCCTGAGGCCTCCGTCCGGCGCCCCACCCAGGGGCCCGCGCCGCACCGCCCCGGCTCGCACCCGGTCCCGCACTCCACGTCGCGCCCCGTCCCGGGACCCCGCACCGCACCCCTCCGCTTCGGTTACGGAACCAACGGCCTCACCGACCTCCGCCTGTACGACGCGCTGGCGCTCCTCGCTGACCTCGGCTACGACGGCGTCGGCCTCACCCTCGACCACATGCACCTCGACCCGATGTCCCCCGAACTGCCCGCCCGCACCGCCAAGTTGGCGACACGTCTGGAACGACTCGGCCTCACCGTCACCGTCGAGACCGGCGCACGCTACGTCCTGGACCCGCGCCGCAAACACGGCCCGTCCCTCCTCGACCCCGACCCCGCAGGCAGGACGGCCCGCGCCGACCTCCTCCGTACGGCGGTCCGGGTCGGCGCGGAACTGGGCGCCCACGCCGTGCACTGCTTCAGCGGTACGGTCCCCGCCGGCACGCCGACCGACGCCGCGTGGCAACGGCTGGCAACGGCCATGGTTCCGGTGGTCGAAGCGGCCACGGCGGCCCGCATCCCCCTGGCCGTCGAACCGGAACCCGGCCACCTCCTCGCCACGCTCGCCGACTTCCACCACCTGCGCCGCGTGCTCGGCGACCCGCACCACCTCGGCCTCACCCTCGACATCGGCCACTGCCAGTGCCTGGAACCTGGCTCGCCCGCCGACTGCGTACGGGAGGCGGCGCCCTGGCTGCGCCATGTGCAGATCGAGGACATGCGCCGGGGAGTGCACGAGCACCTGCCCTTCGGCGAGGGCGAGATCGACTTCCCGCCGGTACTGGCCGCACTGGCGGCGACCGGATACCAGGGCCTGACGGTGGTCGAACTGCCCCGCCACTCCCACGCGGGCCCCGAACTGGCGCGCAGCTCACGGGAGTTCCTGCGCGAGGCGACAGCGGGACTCCACCAGACAGCCGCCCGGCCGACGCAGCCGTCCCGGGCCACCGCACCGGCGAAAGCGAAGGACACACCGTGACGACCGTCCGCGCCGACAGCCCCACCGCACTCAGAGAAGCACTCGAAGCGCACCTCGGCGGCGCGGCCAGGGCTTGGCTCCACGAAGCTCTGGCCGAGGCAGCGGCTGCCTCGGCACGGGGCAGTTCGGCAGTTCCGACGACAGAACCCGCGCCTGCGGCGACGGAGAGCGCACACGGGACCGAGAGAGTACGCGAGACGGAGAGAGTACGCGGGACCGAGAACGCACGTGGGACCGAGAGCGCACGCGGGACGGAGAGCACGCCAGCCCCGATACGGAGCCCGCAGAGCACGGAGCCCCCCACCTGGGAAGTCCGCTTCGCTGAGGCAGGCCGCCGCTGCCGCACCAACGAAAACCGCAGTGAGTCGGCGCGGGGGGCTCAGGCGGCTCAGACGACCCGGCTGGCGAAGGCGATCCATGGGACGCAGGGGGGCCAGGCAGTCCCGGTACCCGATGACCACGACCCCGCCACCGCCGCCCGCATCCTCCTCCTCTGCGCCGCCCACGCCGACCGCCCCACCACCCACCGCCTCTACACCCGAGGCACGGCCGCCGAACGCAGAGCCGTCCTCCAGGCACTGCCGCACCTCGCCCACGCCCATGACGGCTCCGCCCTGCCGCTCGTGGAGGACGCGCTCCGTACCAACGACACCCGGCTGATCGCCGCCGCGCTCGGCCCGTACGCCGCCGACCACCTGGACCCGCACGCCTGGCGGCACGCCGTCCTCAAGTGCCTCTTCACGGGAGTCCCCGTCGACGCCGTCCACTCCCTGGCCCACCGCGCCCAGGGTGACGCCGAACTCGCCCGCATGCTCACCGACTACGCCGCCGAACGCACCGCCGCCGGCCGCCCCGTCCCCGCCGACCTGCACCGGGT
This sequence comes from Streptomyces sp. NPDC021093, assembly GCF_044333135.1. Taxonomy (NCBI): domain Bacteria; kingdom Bacillati; phylum Actinomycetota; class Actinomycetes; order Kitasatosporales; family Streptomycetaceae; genus Streptomyces; species Streptomyces sp. NPDC021093. The sequence goes on from NZ_JBIRQJ010000002.1 coordinate 840,151, forward strand.
CCTCGCCCGCACTGCCCCGGCCCATGTCCCACAGGCCACCGTCGCCCCCGCTCCCGAGGCCCCCTCGGAGGAGTCCTGATGCGCATCTTCGACCCGCACATCCACATGACCTCCCGCACCACCGACGACTACGAGGCGATGTACGCCGCCGGGATCCGTGCCGTCGTCGAACCGTCCTTCTGGCTCGGCCAGCCCCGCACCTCGCCCGCCAGCTTCTTCGACTACTTCGACGGCCTCCTCGGCTGGGAACCCTTCCGCGCGGCCCAGCACGGCATCGCCCACCACTGCACGCTCGCACTCAACCCCAAGGAGGCGAACGACCCCCGCTGCACCCCCGTACTCGACGAACTGCCCCGCTACCTGGTCAAGGACTCCGTCGTCGCCGTCGGCGAGATCGGCTACGACTCGATGACCCCGGCCGAGGACCACGCCCTCGCCGCCCAGCTCCAACTCGCCGCGGACCACGGCCTGCCCGCGCTCGTGCACACCCCGCACCGCGACAAGCTCGCCGGGCTGCACCGCACCCTCGACGTCGTACGCGAATCGCACCTCCCTCCGGACCAGGTCCTCCTCGACCACCTCAATGAGACAACCGTAAAGGCCGCCACTGACAGCGGCTGCTGGCTCGGCTTCTCCCTCTACCCGGACACCAAGATGGACGAGGACCGGATGGTCGCGATCATCAAGGAGCACGGCACGGAGCGCGTCCTGATCAACTCCGCGGCGGACTGGGGGAGGAGCGACCCCCTGAAGACGCGCAAGGCCGCCGACGCGCTGCTCGCCGCGGGCTTCTCCGCCGACGACGTGGACCTGGTCATGTGGCGCAACCCCGCCGCCTTCTACGGCCTCAGCGGCCGCCTCGACCTGACGGCCCCCGCCGCCCCGCCCCTCCTCCACGAGGGCAACTCCATCCTCCGCGGTGGCGAATAGAGCCCCACCTCACGGCACCCCACCCCCCCCACCCCGGCACCGGAAGGGGACACCCCGCATGCGCTTCCGCCACCCCGACGGTTCGACCGTCCACCTCGCGTACTGCACCAACGTCCACCCCGCCGAGACCCTCGACGGAGTGCTGGCCCAGCTCCGCGACCACTGCGAGCCCGTACGCAAACGCCTCGGCCGGGACCGTCTCGGCATCGGTCTGTGGCTGGCGAGGGCCGCCGCGCACTCCCTGGCCACCGACCCGGCGGCACTCCGCGGCCTGCGCGGCGAACTCGACCGGCGCGGCCTCGAAGTCGTCACCCTCAACGGCTTCCCGTACGAAGGATTCGGCGCGCAGGAGGTCAAGTACCGCGTCTACAAACCCGATTGGGCCGATCCGGAGCGACTCTCCTACACCACCACCCTGGCCCGGCTCCTCGTCGCACTCCTCCCGGACGACGTGACGGAGGGCAGCATCTCGACGCTCCCGCTGGCCTGGCGCACCCCGTACGACCAGCACCCCACCGCCGCGACCACGGCCCGCACCGCCCTCACCACCCTCGCGGAGCGCCTCGACGCCCTCGAAGACCTGACCGGCAAGTCCGTGCGCATCGGCCTGGAACCCGAACCGGGCTGCACCATCGAAACCACCGCCGACGCGATCGCCCCCCTGGCCACGCTGGGCCACCCCCGCATCGGCGTCTGCGTGGACACCTGCCACCTCGCCACGTCCTTCGAGGACCCGGCCACCGCCCTGTCCGCCCTCACCACCGCGAACATCCCCGTCGCGAAGGCCCAGCTCTCAGCCGCCCTGCACGCGGAACACCCCCACCTCCCCGAAGTCCGCACGGCTCTCTCGCACTTCGCCGAACCCCGCTTCCTCCACCAGACCCGCACCACCACCCACCCCCCGGAGACGCCCGCCGCCGACCACCCCACAACCCCCCACCTGCAGGCAAGCCCTCCACCCCACGCCCTCCACGGCACCGACGACCTGCCCGAAGCCCTGGCCACCGCCTCCCTCCCCACCAGCACCCCCTGGCGAGCCCACTTCCACGTACCCCTCCACGCACCACCCGCCCCACCCCTCACTTCCACCCTCTCCGTCCTCCAGGACGCCCTCGCCCAGCTCGTCGCCCACTCCTCAGGGCACCCCCTCACCCACCACCTGGAGGTCGAGACCTACACCTGGCAGGCACTCCCGCCTGAGCTCCGCCCCCGCACCCGTGCCCAACTCGCCGACGGCATCGCCGCCGAACTCACCCTCGCCCGCGACCTCCTGACCGACCTGGGCCTGAAGGAGCTCCCATGACCCCGTCGCCCCAACAGCCCCCCGAGCCCGAGCCCGCCGAGCCCGTCACGGACACCGGCCCCACTGTCGCCGCAGCCCCCACCCCCCTCCTCGTCCTGGACGTCGTAGGCCTCACCCCCCGCCTCCTCGACCACATGCCCCGCCTCAAGAGGCTCGCCCGCACCGGCGCCCAGGCCCCCCTCACCACCGTCCTCCCCGCCGTCACCTGCTCCGCCCAGTCCACCTTCCTCACCGGTGCCACCCCCGCCGAGCACGGCATCGTCGGCAACGGCTGGTACTTCCGTGAACTCGGCGAAGTCCTCCTCTGGCGCCAGCACAACGGCCTGGTCTCCGGCGACAAGATCTGGGACGCCGCCCGCCGCGTCCACCCCGGCTACACCGTCGCCAACATCTGCTGGTGGTACGCGATGGGCGCCGACACCGACATCACCGTCACCCCCCGCCCCGTCTACTACGCCGACGGCCGCAAGGAACCCGACTGCTACACCCGCCCCCCGTCCCTCCACGACGAACTGACCGAGAAGCTCGGCACGTTCCCCCTCTTCCACTTCTGGGGCCCCGGCGCCGACCTCACCTCGTCCCGCTGGATCGTCGGCGCGACCCGCCACATCCTCCGTACGAACCACCCCGACCTGGCCCTCTGCTACCTCCCGCACCTCGACTACGACCTCCAGCGCTACGGCCCCGACGACCCCCGGGCCCACCGCGCGGCCGCCGACCTGGACGCGGTCGTGGCGCCCCTCCTGGACGACGCCGAGGCCGAGGGACGTACCGTCGTCGCGCTCTCCGAGTACGGCATCACCCGCGTCTCGCGCGCCGTGGACATCAACCGCGCCCTGCGCCGGGCCGGCCTGATCGAGGTCCACACACAGGACGGCATGGAGTACCTGGACCCCATGACCTCACGCGCGTTCGCCGTCGCCGACCACCAGATCGCGCATGTCTACGTACGCCGTCCCGAAGACCTCGACGCGACCCGGGCCGCGCTCGAAGGACTCGACGGAGTCGCCGAACTCCTCGACGACGAGGGCAAGAAGGCCCACGGCCTCGACCACCCCCGCTCCGGCGAGCTGGTCGCCGTCGCCGCCCCGGACGCCTGGTTCACGTACTACTACTGGCTCGACGACGCCCGCGCCCCGGACTTCGCCCAGCTCGTCGAGATCCACCGCAAGCCCGGCTACGACCCCGTCGAGCTCTTCCTCGACCCCCTCGACCCGTACGTACGCCTCAGGGCAGCCGCCGCGGTCGCCCGCAAGAAGCTCGGCATGCGCTACCGGATGGCCGTGGTCCCCCTGGACCCGACCCCCATCCGCGGCAGCCACGGCCGCCTCCCCGCGAGCGACGACGAAGGTCCGCTCATCCTCTGCTCCACCCCCCACGCACTCACCGGCCGCACCGCGGCCACCGAAGTGAAGGCCCTGCTGCTCCACCTGGCGGGCCTGCACTGACACCCACGCGTTCGGTACGAGCCCGTTCCGTACGAGCCCGTTCCGTACGGGCGCATCCCGTACGGGCGCATCTCGTATGCGCCCGTCCCGTACGTACGCCGTACGCCCATTCCGTACGGGCGACCCACCGACCCGACCGAGGAGCCCGCATGTCCCACCTGCCACGCCTGCCCCGCAGACCCCGCAGCAGCAAGGCCGACGACCCCGAGCTCACCCACCGCCTCTCCCGACGGAACATGCTCGGAGTGGCCGCCGGAACCACCGCCGCCGCCCTCCTGGGCGCCGCCGCGACCCCGGCGGTCGCCGCCGAAGCCCCGCAGACCTCCCGCGACAAGGGCCACGGCGGCCGGCCCGTACTCCCGCCCGGCCGCCTCGGCGTCCAGCTCTACTCCCTGCGCGACAAGGTCGCGACCCTCGGTTTCGCGAAGGTCTTCGCCGAGCTGGCGCTCTACGGCTACGACGAGGTCGAGTACGCCGGCTACACCCAGGGCTCGGCCGGTCCGCTCACCCTGCCCGAACTCCGCCGCCTCACCCGCGACCACGGCCTGCGCGGCATCGGCAGCCACGTCGGCTACTACGACGACAACAACCCGAACGCCTACACCTTCGCCCAGAACCTCAACAAGGTCCTCGACGACGCCCAGACCCTCGGCCTCCAGCACATCGGCACCGCGTCGGGCCCCTGGCGCTACGGCACGACCGTCGACGGCTGGAAGCGCTGCGCCGAGGAGTTCAACACGTACGGCGAAGCGGCCCGCAAGCGCGGCATGAAGTTCTACCAGCACAACCACGCGGAGGAGTTCTCCTTCGCCACCGACCGGCCGGGGACCCGCCTCTACGACGTCCTCCTCGCCGAGACCGACCCCCGCCTCGTCCACCTGGAGATGGACATCTACTGGGCGTACGTGGGCCAGTTCCGCTTCTCGAAGAGGGCCGACGGCACCCCCGCCCCCTTCGACCCGCTCCGTTACGTACTCAAGCAGCCGCACCGCTACCCGCTCTTCCACGTCAAGGACGGCGAGCACGACGCCGCCGCCCGCGACGGCTACCGCATGACCGACGTCGGCGACGGAGACATCGACTACCAGCGCTTCATCTCCGCGGTCAACCGCACCCACCACGGCCGTCGCGACCACCACTGGCAGGTCGAACACGACAGCCCCACCGACTCCTTCGCCTTCGCCCGGAAGTCCAGCGCCCACCTGCACTCCCTGCGCGAGCGCCACCACTGACGCGCGGCGGCGGACGCTGACACCCGACGGCGGACGAGGCTCCCGCCTCCCAGGGCCCCTCAGCCGATGCCCTGACGATCGGCCGTGAGCGCGAACTCCCGCTCGGCGGCGACCGGCACCGTACGCTCCACCGTCTCCACCAGGAGCGCACGGTGCCGGAGCAGTACCTCCCGCCGCTCCTCCGGCGCGAGCAGCAACAGGTCCTCGACGCCCGCCATCATCCGCCGCGACACCTGCGGGTTGCCCACCACCGCCCCACGGATCTCGCTCAGCCCCAGATCCACCAGATTCGCCCACCCCGGCACGTCCTGCACGAACCGCACGGCCCCGTCCGCGTCCCGGTGCCGCAGCGCCCCCAGCGGCAGCTCCGCGGCCACCGACAGGAACTGCACGATGCGGTCAAGCGCCTGCACGGCCGTCGTCGGATCGTTCACCGCGGGCGACAGCGCACGCAGCGCGATGTCCGCCAGCTGCCGCAGCCCGAACCCGAGATCCTGGTGAAAGGTCCGCTCCACCCCGACCGACACCGAGTACCGCAACGCCTTCCGGGACACCACCCCCGCACCGTGCACGGCGAGCACGGGGGTCCCCGGCACCACGAAATCCCCGATCCGCGGAATCAGCCGCAGCACCACACCCCGCCGCCGCGCCACGCGCACCAGCCGTGCGATGTGCACGTCCCGCAGCACCCCGGCCCGCCCCTGGTGCGCGAACCTGGCGGTCTCCGGCCCGAGAGCGCTGTCCGCCTCCTCGCTCTGCTGCTCCTGCTTCCTCAGCAGGGCCAAGGACTCCCGGCTGATCCGGTCGATGACGTGGCTGACCCGCATCAGCCGCAGCGTCGAGTTCACGTAGACGATGAACAGCAGCAGGCTCAGGCCCACCATCAGCATGGTCAGCACGCTCTGCAGCAGCGGCACCGAGCTCACGAGCCGGGGATCGCTCTCGCCGTCGTACGCGGCCATGACCAGCAGCGACAGTACGAACGTCGCGAGGAAGACGGCGAACGTCAGCTTCGTGATCCGGCTCCGTACGAAGATCCGCACCACCCGCGGGCTGAACTGCCCGCTCGCCATCTGCACGGCCACCAGCGAGATGCTGAAGACGACACCGATGAACGTGAGCATCGCCGAGCTGACCGTCGTGATGATCGTCTTGGCGTCGTCGGCGTACCCGATCAGCCCGGCGATGCCGTCGTAGTCCCCGTCCTGCCGCATGAGCTCGACGACCTCCGCGTCCACGACGGACGCCGCCCACCACAGCAGGGCCACCCCCACCAGCCCGGCCGTCGGGGCGAACCAGAAGGTGTCCCGCAGATGCTCCCGCAGCGGCGAGAGAGCCCGTGGCCTGCGATAACGCGAACCGCTTGGAGTACTCACCCCGCGAAGCTAGGCCGTACCGCGCCCCCTAGGTGGGCACCCCTCCGCATGCCACCTCAGTCGTACGTACAACGGTCCTCCGGTCTGACCCGTACGGCCCAAAGCCCCCCGAGGATGGAACCACCACCACAAACCACCACATCCCCGATCCACCGCACCCCAGATCCACCACATCTGAGATCCACCGCACCCCAGAACCACCCCACCGAGGAGTCACGCCCCATGAAGCGCGCAGCCATCGTCGCCATCACCGCCGGATCCGTCGCCGGTGCCGCCTTCCTCGGCCTCGTCGCGGGCCCGGCAGTCCAGGACTGGTACACGGGCCGCCACGACGAGTCCGCCACCTACGCCACCGGTGCCGAGGCCAAGGAGTCCCGCCCCTCGGTACCGCGCTGGCTCCCCGACACCGCCAAGGACATCTCGTACGCGATGAAGACCACCGGCGGCGACCGCCTCCTCAAGGCCACCCTCCCCACCGCGGCCACCCTCCCTCCCACCTGCAAGAAGCTCCCCACTGCCGCTTCCACCGAGCCCGCGCTTCAGGCCGACTGGTTCCCGAAGAACTCCTCAGGCGAGGCCGCCTACCGCTGCGATCTCTACTACGCGTACACATCCGGCAACACCCTGTACGCCTGGCAGCACAACGACGACTGGATCACCTCCAACAAGGCGGCCGCAGGTCACTGACCACGCCAAACGCAGGTGAAACCCACCCCGAACCCCTGGTATTGTTTTCCATGTCGGAACGGGACAGCGCAAAACAGCCCCGGTCACGACAGACACCTTGTCCGGGTGGCGGAATGGCAGACGCGCTAGCTTGAGGTGCTAGTGCCCTTTATCGGGCGTGGGGGTTCAAGTCCCCCCTCGGACACCAGCGAAGACCCCACATCATGTGGGGTCTTTTGCGTTGCCGTGGGCGTCCGCAATGACGGTGGACGGTCGGGCGTTTCGGTCACCGTCGACCCCGCCCTGATGTGACCCAGATCACTCCCGGGTGAAAACCCGCAGGCCCAGCCCCACGTCTAGCAGGTGTGAAGCGAGTGAGGGCGGCAGCGCCGCAGGAACTGGACGAGGAGCGTCTCCTACGACGCGTGGCCCGGGGGGACCGGGCCGCCTTCGAGGAGCTGTACCGGCGTACGTCGCCGTGGCTGGCGGTGCGGTTGCAACGTCGCTGTGCCGACCCGCAGATCGTCGCCGAGGTCATGCAGGAGACGTATCTGGCGGTGTGGCGGGCGGCGGGCTCCTTCGCGGGGAGCCGGGCCGGGGGGACGGCCGTCGGGTGGCTGTGGACGATCGCGGCCCGCCGCCTCGTCGACGCGTTCCGGCGCAGGGCGCACCACGCGGAGCCGCCGACCGCCGCCGCTCCGCACCCCGTGGCGCCCGCCGCGGAGGAGGAGGCGCTGGTGGCCACCGTCGGCGGCGACGTCGGGGACGCGCTGCGGCGCCTCGCGCCCGAACTCAGTGAGGTACTGCGGGCCATGGTGCTCGACGGACTGTCCGTCCGGGAGACCGCCGTTCTGCTCGGGGTGCCCGAGGGAACGGTCAAGACCCGCGCCCGCCGGGCCCGGATCGCGATGCGGGAGGCACTGGCATGAATCACGTGGAACACGCGTCGGTACGGCTCATCGAGAGGTACGTGCGTGGCGAACCGGATCTCGGCACCGACGAGGTGTGGGCCCTGGAGGCCCATCTGGAGGGGTGCGGGGTCTGCCGTGACCGGCTGTCGGTCGCCGTGGCGGTCGGGGCACCCGCCGTGGCAGCGGCGACCGACGCCGTCTGGGCCGACCTCGCGCACCAACTGGCCGCCCTTCCCGCACCGCGGCGCCGGCGCGGGGTGCGACTGTCGGCGTGGACCACGCCCGCCATGACGCCGTGGCTCGCCATGGTCCTGGCCGTGACCGTGCTCGCACTGCTGCTGGACGTGGTGGGCCCCGGCTTCGGCCAGGTGTCCCTGGTGCTGCTGCTCGCGCCCGTCCTGCCCGTGTGCGGTGTGGCCGCCTCCTGGTCGCGCGGCCTGGACCCGGCGTACGAACTGACGGCCTCCACACCGAGGGCGGGGCTGCAACTGGTGCTGCGGCGCACCGCGTCCGTGCTCGCCGTGGTGATCCCCACGCTGCTGGCCGGGGGATGGGCGACGGGCGTGACGGCCGCGCAGTGGCTGCTGCCCTCCCTGGCCTTCACCTCGCTGACCCTGGCGCTGGGCGGGGTGATCGGCGTGACCCGCGCGGCCGTCGTCCTGGTGGCCGCATGGGCCGCGGTGGTGGTGGCGCCGACCCTGGCCACCAGCCGTATGACCGTCGTCCTGCAGCCGTACGGGCTGCCGGTGTGGGGGCTGGTCCTCGTGCTCGGCATCGGCGTCGTGATCGCCCGCAGAGGTGCGTACACCGTGCTGGGAGCCCATCGATGAATTCCCTGAAGGGACCGAGAGAGCAAGTGAAGAGGAACCGCGTGATCGCAGTGAGCAGCGCCGACATCGCCCCCACGGCCTACGCCTGGGAGATCCGGGCGACCGGGCTGAAGGTCAAGGTCGGCAGGAACCGGATGGCGGTCGACGGGCTCGACCTGTCGCTCGGCACCGGCGTACACGGCCTCCTCGGTCCCAACGGAGCGGGCAAGACCACCCTCATCCGGGCGCTGGCCACCGTGCTGCGCCCCACCGAGGGCGAGCTGGAACTGCTCGGGGAGTCCGCGGGCGGGCCTGGCGAGCACCGTGCGCTGCGCCGCCGGATCGGTTACCTGCCGCAGGAGTTCGGCTACTACAAGCGCTTCACCGTGCGCGAGTTCGTCGAGTACATGGCATGGCTGAAGGAGGTGCCCAAGGCGGACATCCCCGCGGCGGTGCAGCGCGCCGTGGAGCGGGTCGGTCTGGCCGACCGCGCCGACGAGCGGATGAAGGCCCTGTCGGGCGGGATGGTGCGGCGGGCCGGCATCGCCCAGGCCATCGTCAACGACCCGTCGGTCCTGCTCCTCGACGAGCCGACGGTCGGACTGGACCCGGCGCAGCGGCTGCGCTTCCGCGACCTGCTCCAGGAGCTGGGCACGGACGCCTGCGTGGTCGTCTCGACCCACCTGGTCGAGGACGTGGCCGCAGCCTGCACCGACGTGGTGCTGTTCGCCGAGGGGCGGCTGGTCTTCCAGGGGACCCCGGACGAGCTGGCCGCCGCGGGCGGCCCGGAACACGTGGGCGACAGCCCGCTGGAACGCGGCTACTCGGCACTGCTGGCGGACCCCGCACAGACGAGGGGCACCTGGTGAACCTCCGTGTCCTGCGCATCGAACTGAGGCGGTCCTTCGCCCCCTGGGCCGGTGCCGCCGTCCTGGTGGCCGCGCTCGCGTTCCTGTACCTCGTGCCCGGCGCGTGGGGGAGGGGCACCACGCTGTGGACGGACCAGTGGACCTCCACGGCCCTGTGGACCCGGTACCTGCTGGCCTTCCTGTGGCCGCTCGCCGTGGGACTCGGGGCGCTCCAGGGGCTGCGCGACCCCCGCTCGAAGATGTCCGAACTGCTGGCCAGCACCCCGCGGCCCGCACGGCACCGCGCGGCCGCCCTGGCGGGCACGACGGCGTTCGCGCTGGTCTCGGCCTTCGCCCTCCTCGTCCTCGTGGGCGTGGTGCAACTGCTCGCAGGCGGTGCCGCGTACGTCAGCATCGGCTGGCTGCCGATCTCGCTGGTGGGGGCGCTCGCACTGGGCGCGGGGGCCGTCCTGGGCATGGGGGTGGCGCGGGCGGTGCCCTCCGCCCTCACCCCGCCCGCGCTGGCCGTGGCCGCCCTGGTGTTCAACAACTTCCTGCGACAGGTCCAGAGTTCGGACTCCGAGCTACCGGTGTCCGCGGTGCCGAACCCCGTCTCGCTGCTGTCGCCCGCGGTGGCGGAGGTACGCGAAACCCTCCTCACGCTCTCCGGCCCCGTGCACCTCGGGCAGACGCTCTGGCTGCTCGGCATGGCCGCGACGGGCCTCGCCCTGCTGGTCGGCACCGGCCTGCGTGCCCGGCTGCTCGCCCTCACCCCTCTGCTGGCGGGCGGGGCGCTCGCCCTGCTTCTGCTGCCGGCCGACGACCGCGACACGTACGTGGTCGACCGGGCCGCGGCGGAGCAGGTGTGCGAGGGCCCGGTGTGCGTGACGGCGGCGCGGCAGGCGCGGCTCGACGGCCTGGCGGGTCCGGGCAAGGAGGCGCTGCGCCTGATGCGCGGCGCCCTGGGGGACAAGGCGCCCGTCACGGTCCGGGAAACGACCGCACTACGGGCGCTCGGCGCCGTACCGGAACGGCCCCGCGCCTCCGTGCTCGTCGACTTCGACGACGGGATGATCGGCGGCGCCGAGGGCGAACGGCAGCTGACCCGGGCCCTGGTCGCCCAGGGAATGGTCCCGCTGTGCCGCCCCCGCAGCGAAACCGAGAGCGGTACGCGGGAGGACGCCGCCGCACAGGCTGTCGCGGCCTCCTGGGTCCTGGGGGAGGACCTCCGTCCGCTCGACGGGACGATGTACCCGCCGAAGGACCAGGACGACCTGGCCCGCCCGGTGTGGAAGAAGCTCACCGCACTGCCGCGGGCGGAGCAGCGGAAGCGGATCGGTGCCGCGCACGCCGCCGCGGTCTCCTGCGCGGGCGACCCGCTCGCCGTCCTGAACGGCGGTGTCTCACGGTGAGGTGGCTGACGCTGTACGCGCGTTCGCGCCAGGTGCCCTTCTCGGCCGCCGTGGTGGCGCTCAGCGCGCTGGTGGTGTGGGCACTCGCGGGTCTCGGCGGCGGGGCGCCGACGGATCCGCGGCTGGCCGCGCTCATCCTCGCCGCGGGGGCGACGGCGGTCTCGGTCGGGCTCGGCGGGCAGGACCTCGGTCTTGACCGGACGGCCGCGATCCGCTGGATGCCCCGCCGGGCGGCGCACGTGCTGCTCGGCGGGGTGGTCATCGGCGCGGTGCTGCTGGCGGTGCAGACGATGAGCGGGCAGCAGGCCTCCCCGGTGTTCGTGGTGCGCAACAGCGCGGGGCTGACGGGGCTCGTCGCCCTCGGGGCCGCCTGGTGCGGGGGACAGTACGCCTGGGTCCTGCCGGTCGCGTGGCTGTCCGTCTCGTTCGTCGTTCCGCCCGCGCCGGACGTGGCGACGCAGGTCCTGACCTGGATGATGCTGCCGCCCGGCACGGAGACCGGCACCTGGACGGCCGTCGTGCTGGCTGTCACCGGCGTCGCGGTCTACGCCTTCGGAGGGCCGCGGAGATAGCGCCTCTGCGGGTCGCCCTGCGGATCCGCAACTCCAGTTCCAGGGGTGGCAGTTGATGGTGGGCGGCGGCTAGGGTCGCGATAAGCGATCGCTTAGGCCAGAGACTGGAAGAGACTTTCAGCGAAGGGCAGGGATTCCGTGCCGGTCATCGACGCGTGGATGCAGCACCCCACGGTCCGCCACTACAACCACGACATGCTGGAGTCCCTGCGCCGGTGGACCGGGATGGAGCTGCTGACCGAGCCGCTGCCGGTCGGGGTGACGGTGGACGCGATGGCCGCGGCCGACGTGGAGATCGGTCTCTCGTCGGCCTGGTACGGCCCTGGAGGCCCGCTGATCAGCAACGACGAGGTCGCCGATTTCGTGGTCCGGTCCGAAGGCCGGCTGCGCGGAGTGGCCGGGGCGGACCTCACCCGGCCGGTCCAGGCCGTGCGCGAACTGCGCCGCGCCGTCACGGAACTGGGCTTCGTGGCCCTGCGGATCGTGCCCTGGCTGTGGCAACTCCCGCCCACCGACCGGCTGTACTACCCGCTCTACGCAGCCTGCGTCGACCTCGGCATCCCGTTCTGCACCCAGGTCGGCCACACCGGACCGCTCCGTCCGTCCGAGACCGGGCGCCCCATCCCGTACATCGACCAGGTCGCGCTCGACTTCCCCGAACTCACCATCGTCTGCGGGCACATCGGATACCCGTGGACCACGGAGATGATCGCGGTGGCCGACAAGCACCCCAACGTCCACATCGACACCAGCGCCTACACCGCCCGCCGCTATCCGCGCGAACTGGTCGACTACGTCCGCGGCCGGGGCCGCCGGAAGGTGCTGTTCGGTTCCAACTACCCCATGATCACCCCGGCCCGGGCGCTGGAGCACCTCGGTGAGCTGGACCTGGACGAGGAGGCCACCGAGCTGTTCCTGTCCGGCAACGCGCGCCGGATCTTCGGCCTCTGACCGGGTGCCGGCCGGTGCCCTGCGCCCCGGCCGGCACGGGCGTGTCCCAGTCCCTGACACAGGCGTTCCGGGTGCTGTATGTGCGGGATAGGCTTTCTGTTCGCTCTTCGTACGCCCCAGCCTTCCAAGTGCCCTGGAGTCGCCGTGACCCTCCTCACCAGCTGGCCCGAGTCCGGTCCCGACACCGTCGTCCGCCGTACCGCAGACCCGGCGGAGATTGCCGCCGCGCTCGTCCCGATCGGGGTGCGGTACGAGCAGTGGCCGGTCCTGGCGCACGTGCCCTTCGACGCGGGGATCGAGGAGGTGTCCGCCGCGTACCGTGCGGACATCGACAAGCTGACCGCCGAGGAGGACTTCAAGATGGTCGACGTGGTCGCGCTGCACCCCGGTGACGACCCGGAGTTCCCGGCGAAGGCCGCGGCCGCGCGGGCGAAGTTCCTGCAGGAGCACACCCACGACGACGATGACGAGGTGCGCTTCTTCGTCGCCGGGTCCGGGATCTTCTACCTGCACGCGCGGGGCGAGGTGCACGCGGTGCTCTGCGAGAAGGGCGACCTGCTGGGGGTGCCGCGCGGCACCACCCACTGGTTCGACATGGGCACGTCCCCCTCCTTCACCGCGATCCGCTTCTTCCACGAGGAGGACGGCTGGATCGGGAACTTCACCGGATCCCCGATCGCCGGGCGCTTCCCCGACTTCGACACGATCGCGGCCGCGTACGCGGCAGAGGCGGAAGCAGCGGCCGGAGCGACGGCAGAAGGAGAGACCGGCAAGTGAGTCCCGTGTACGACGTGGACGCGGTGGTCCTCGACATCGAGGGCACCACCAGCGCCACGGGTTTCGTCGTCGACGTGCTCTACCCGTACTCGCGGAAGCGCTTCGGCGCGCTGCTGAGCGAGCGGGCGGCCGAGCCCGCGGTGGCCCGGGCGATCGCCCAGGTGCGGGAGCTGGCGGGCGAGCCGGACGCGGACGCGGCCCGGATCGAGGCGGTCCTGAACGGCTGGCTGGACGAGGACCGCAAGGCCACCCCGCTGAAGACCCTCCAGGGCATCGTGTGGGCGGAGGGCTTCGCACGCGGCGAACTGGTCTCGCACTTCTACCCGGACGTGCTGCCCGCGCTGCACGCCTGGAAGGCCGCAGGACTGAGCCTGTACGTGTACTCGTCCGGGTCGGTGTCCGCCCAGCGGGCGTGGTTCGCCTCGACCCCGGAGGGCGACCTCTCGTCGCTGGTCAGCGGCTTGTACGACACCGAGAACGCGGGGCCGAAGCAGGAGGCCGCGTCATACCGGGCCATCACCGGTGCCATCGGCACGGCCGCGGAGCGGACCCTCTTCCTCTCGGACCGCCCCGGTGAGCTGGACGCGGCCCGTGCGGCCGGGTGGCGCACGGCCGGGGTCCGCAGGGCGGGGGAGCCGTACTACGAGCAGGGCGTGGGCGACCACCCCGAGGCGGCGACGTTCGACCAGATCCACCCGAGAGGCGAGTGAGCACAGCATGAGCAGCAGCGACGACGTGACCGGGGGCCTGTCCGGCGACGTGACCGGCGGAGTGTCGGGCGATGCGACCGGCGGCGTGTCCGAGCAGGAACTCAAGGCGGCGGGCGCGGTGTTGGCCGCCGAGTCGGCGCGCTTCGCGTCCTTCGGCTGGATGCGCGGCACCTCGGGGAACCTCTCGCAGGTCCTTCTCCGGGACCCGCTGCGGCTCGCGGTCACCGCGTCGGGCCACGACAAGGGCGAGCTGACCGATTCCGACGTCGTCCTGGTCGACGGCGACGGTGCGGCGATCGGTCCGGGCAGGCCGTCCGCCGAGGCCGAACTCCACGCGCGCGTCGCACGGTTGACCGGTGCGGGCGCCGTCGTGCACGTCCACACCGTCGCCTCGGTCGCGATGGGACACCGCGAGCCGGGTGGCATCGTCTTCCGCGACCTGGAGATGCTCAAGGGCGTCGGCCAGCCGGCCGAGGGCGTCGACGTCACCCTCCCGGTGATCGCCAACAGCCAGGACATGAAGGTGCTCGGCGACCGGCTGGAGGCCGCCCGCAACCCCGGGATGCCCGCCGTCGTGGTCGCGGGGCACGGTCTGTACGTGTGGGGTGCGGACGCCCGCCGGGCCCGCCACCACACCGAGGTCGTCGAGTGGCTCCTCGAACTCACCCTGGCGAACCGGGACCGGTAACCGCCAGAAGCAGGAGCAGGAGCAGGAGCAGGATCAAGACCGGGACCGGCCACTTGCGGCCGGTCCCGGCGGCCGTCAGGCCAAGTGGCTCCCCGGGAGTTCGCCCGCGCCGAAGTCCAGGACGCCGCGTTCGGTGACGAGGGCGGTGATGAGGCGCCCCGGGGTGATGTCGAAGGCCGGGTTGTGCCCCCGGGTGGCGGGCGGTGCGGTGCGGGTGCCGCCGTAGGCCACCACCTCGTCCCCGTCCCGGAGTTCGATGTGGATGTCGTCGCCGGACGAGGTGGCGACGTCGACGGTGGTGGTGGGGGCGGCGACGAGGAACGGGATTCCCGCGTCCGCGCAGGCCAGGGCCACGCCCACGGTGCCGACCTTGTTGGCGGTGTCGCCGTTGGCCGCGATGCGGTCGGCTCCGACCACGGCCGCGTCCACCTCCCCGCGCAGGATGGTCCCCGCCGCGGCGCCGTCGGCCTGGACGCAGTGCGGGATGCCCTCGTAGTCGAGTTCCCACGCGGTGAGGCGGGAGCCCTGGAGGAGGGGGCGGGTCTCGTCGGCGTAGACGAGCTCGACCAGGCCCCGGGTGTGGAGTTCGCGGATGACACCGAGTGCGGTGCCCCAGCCCGCGGTGGCCAGCGCACCGGTGTTGCAGTGGGTGAGGATGCGCAGCGGGCGGGTCAGACCGGTGCGCCGGAGGAGCCAGTCGGCGCCGAACACCCCCATGTCCCTGTTCGCCCGGATGTCCTCGCGCTGGATCGCGGCGGCCTCGGCCAGGACGGCCGGCAGTCCGGCGTCGAGGTGCGGCAGGACCCGGTCCACGCAGACCGCGAGGTTCACCGCGGTCGGGCGGGCCTCGTGGACGCGGTGGACCGCGGCCAGGACCTGCTCGCGGGACCAGCCCTCGCGCTCGCCCTCGATCATGGCGAGAGCCACCCCGTAGGCACCGGCCGCGCCGATCGCGGGAGCGCCCCGTACCACCAACCGGACGATGGCGTCCACGAGTTGGGCCGTATCGCGGATCTCGACGTAAGCGAAGTGATGGGGGAGGATGGTCTGGTCTATGAGGCGCAAGTGGTCTCCGGACCACTCGACGGCACGCAGTTCGGCAGTGGCGGCCGCAGGAGTGGCTGCGGTCGCGGCGACGGGCTGGGACACGGGCGTCTCCTGAGCGGTTCGGGGCTTGTTCTGGCCTGAATGTGGTGTGCGCATACGGTACTTGAGCTGCGGGAATGCATTTTGAGACAGCTGTTCAGCATATGGACAACCGGTTAGGGGTGCCGTACACGGTGTTACTGTCCTGCCCCGCACCCTCTCGGTGTGTTCGTCTCACTACTCCCTGCTGCTGCCTGGGACGCACTTCCCGTGCCAGGCCCGCCCGTTAGGCGATTCACCATGTTGAAGCGAATACGTACCGCCACTTTCCGGGCTGCCACCCTCCGGGCGACCGCTCTCGCCTCCGGTGCCGTGCTGCTGGCGACCGCCTGCAACGCCTCCGCGACGAAGACCGACGGGGCCGGGTCGGCCGACGGCAGGTCCTTCGTGCTGGTCACCCCGGACCCCGTCGCCCAGAACGACTTCCTCAAGCTCTCCGTCAAGGGCATCAAGGCGGCGGCGAAGACCCACAAGGGAAGCGCGAGGACGTACGAGTCCGCCGACCCCTCCGCCCGCGCGCAGAACCTCACCGCCGCGGTGAAGGACTCGCCGGACGTCGTGGTGATGGTCGGCTACGAGTTCGCGGATCTGGTCGCCAAGCAGGCCAAGTCCCACCCCGACCAGCAGTTCCTGCTGGTCGACACCTGCACCCTCGCGAAGTTCCCCAACGTGACCTGTGCGACCTTCCGCGAGCAGGAGGCCGCCTATCTGGCGGGCGCCGAGGCGGGGCTGCTGACCAAGAGCAACAAGGTCGGCTCGGTGGACGCGGAGGACAGCCCGACGGTGCACCGCTACAGCGACGCGTTCGAGGAGGGGGCGAAGAAGACCTCCGCGCAGACCACCGCCGCGACGCGCTACGTCGGCGGCGACAACCCGTACACCGACTCGGCACGCGCCAAGGCGCAGGCCAGCTCGCTGATCTCCGGCGGCGTCGACCACATCATGGCCGCCGCGGCGGCCGGCAACTACGGCATCTTCGAGGCCGCGAAGGCCAAGGGCGTGTACGCCTACGGGGTGGACGCCAACCAGTGCCCGGCCGCCAAGGGCGCCGTCGTCGACAACGTCATCAAGAAGACCGACGTCGCCATCGAGAAGGGCGTCGCCGCGATCCTCAAGGGCAACACCGGCCACACCATCTCCTACGGCCTCAAGGAGAACGGCATGAGCCTGACCGGCCTGGAGAGCGGCATCGAGCAGTCCGGCTGCGTCATCGCCGAGCACACCGACGTGATCGAGAAGGTCAAGGCGCTGCGCGAGCAGATCGTCTCCGGGAAGCTGAAGATCGATGACCCCGCAGCCTGAGGCGCCCACCGAACCGGCCGAACCGACCGGGCCCACCGAACCGACCGAACCGACTGGGCCGACCGGGCCGGCCGAACCGACCGGGTCGACCGGCCCCGACGAGCCCGTCGAACCGGGTGCGTCCGTTGCGCCGAGCGCGTCCGCCGAGCCGGGTGCGTCCACCGAACAGGCCGCACCCGCCGTCGAGATGAGGGGGATCGTCAAGGCGTTCCCCGGCGTCCTCGCCAACGACTCCGTCGACCTCACCGTCCGGCGCGGCGAGATCCACGCCCTGATGGGCGAGAACGGCGCGGGCAAGTCGACCCTCATGTCGATCCTGTACGGGCTGCAGCAGCCGGACTCCGGCAGCATCCGGCTCGACGGCCGCGAGGTCTCCTTCGCCGATCCGAGCCGGGCGATCGCCGCCGGGCTCGGCATGGTGCACCAGAGCTTCAAGCTGTTCCCGTCGCTGACGGTCGCGGAGAACGTGGTCTACCGGGCCGAACCGCGCAGGTTCGGCCTGGTGGACCGGGCCGCCGCCCGCCGCCGTACGGCGGAACTCGCCACCGCGCACGGCCTGGACGTCGACCCGGACGCCAAGGTCGGCGACCTGCCCGTCGGCGTACGGCAGCGGGTGGAGATCCTCAAGCTGCTGCACCGCGGTGCGCAGGTGCTGATCCTGGACGAGCCGACCGCCGTCCTCACCCCCGCCGAGGCGGACTCCCTCTTCGCGGTCCTGCGCTCGCTCGCCGACGAGGGCCGCACCGTGCTCCTCGTCACGCACAAGCTGCGCGAGGTGCTGGAGGGCTCCGACAACGTCACCGTGCTGCGCGACGGCCGGGTTGCCGCCCTGCTCCGCACCGCCGACACCACGGCCGAGGAGATCGCCGCCGCGATGACCGGGCGCGAGGTCGAACTCGACCGCGTCCACCCCGGCGGGACGGTCGCGGACGAGGTGCTGACCGTGCAGGGCCTGAGCCTGCCCGGGGTGCACGACGTCTCGCTGTCCGTACGGGCCGGGGAGATCGTCGGCATCGCGGGCGTCGCGGGCAACGGCCAGAGCGAACTCGTCGAGGCACTCGCCGGGTTGCGGCCCGCCGACGCGGGCCAGGTCCAGATCGCGGGCGTCTACGTGACCCGGGCGAGCGCCGCCGGACGGCGGGCGGCCGGGCTCGCGTACGTACCCGAGGACCGGAGCGAGGTGGGCACCGCCCGCACCGCTTCGATCGCCGAGAACCTCGCGATGGGCCATCACCGCACCCCGCGGCTCTCCCGGCGCGGCCTGCTGCCCCGGGCCGCCGTCCGCGCGCACGCGCTGAGGCTGATCGACCGCTTCGGCATCAAGGCGTCCTCGCCCGACGCGGCGGCGGGCTCGCTCTCCGGCGGCAACCTCCAGAAGCTCGTCATCGGGCGCGAAATCGCCCACGGCACACCGCTGTTGATCGTCGAGCAGCCCACCCGCGGCGTGGACATCGGCGCGATCGAGAACATCCACCGCGAGCTGGTCGCGCACCGCGACGCCGGTCACGCGGTGCTGCTCGTCTCCGCCGAGCTCAGCGAGATCCGCGGCCTGGCCGACCGGGTCCTGGTCATGTACGAGGGCCGGATCGCCGCCGAGTACGACCGGGAGGCGGCCGACGAACGCACCCTCGGGCTCGCGATGGCGGGCGGCGCGGCAGCTGAAACACGCACCAAGAGTTCCAAAAGTCCCACCAAGAGAATGAGTTGACGTGAGCACCCGAATACCGGGCCGAGCACTGCGTTCCCCTGTGCTCCTCTCCGTGGTCGGCGCTCTCGTCGTCGGCACGGTCTTCCTGGTCGGCACGGGGTCCGACCCGCTCACCGCGTACGGCGCGATCCTGGGCGGCGCGTTTGGCGCCGACGGCATCGGCTCGACGCTCGCGAGCGCGACCAGCGTGATCGGTCTCGCCGTGGCCCTCGCGATCCCGCTGCGCGCCGGGCTCCTCAACCTCGGCGGTGAGGGCCAGCTGGTGCTCGGCGGCATCACCGCGGCGGTCGTCGGCCTGTACTCACCACTGCCCGCCCCGCTGACCGTACTGCTCTGTCTGCTCGCAGGCATGGGTGTGGGCGCGGCCTACGCGGCGCTGGCCGCCGTGTGCCAGAACCGCTTCGGGGTGCCGCTGCTGATCAGCAGCCTGCTGCTGAGCTACCCGGCGGTCTCCCTCGCCTCCTACCTGGCGCGCTACCCCCTCAAGGACCCCGCATCCGGCCTCCCGCAGACCAGGCAGCTCCCCGACGGGGTCGCGCTGCCCGAGTTCGGTACGTCGACGGTGACCCTCGGTCTCCTTCTCGTACTGGCCGTGGCCGTCGCCCACTTCTTCGTCGACGCGCGTACCGCCACCGGCTACGAGATCCGCATGTCCGGTCTCAACAGCCGGTTCGCCTCCTACGCGGGCATCGACAGGCCCCGGCTCACCGTCCGGCTGCTCGCCGTGTCAGGGGCGGTCGCCGGGCTGGTCGGCGCGGTCGGCGTGCTGGGCTTCCCGTACCGCTTCACCGACGGCGCGCTCACCTCCGCCGGGGACACCTGGACGGGGCTGATGGCCGCGCTGCTCGCCTCCGCGGCGCCGGTCGGGACGGTGCTCGCCGCGCTGTTCTTCGCGGCGCTCAAGGTCGGCGGGCTGAACATGGAGCGGGTCACCGAGGTGCCGAGCGAGCTGACCGGGATCCTCCAGGCGATCGTGATCGTCTTCCTGGCCGCCAGGTTCACCCTCAAGCGGCGCGGAGCCACCGTTCCCACCCCGGCCCCCGCCCCCGCCGAGAAGAAGGAGAGCGTCTGATGTTCTTCGACTCCGACCTCCTCCTCGCCGCCGTCGGCGCCCTCACCCCGATCCTCCTGGCCGCTCTCGGCGGCGCGATCTGCGAGCGGGCGGGCGTCTTCAACATCGCCCTCGAAGGCACCATGCTGATGGGCTGCTTCACCGCGGTCGCCGTCAGCTGGTTCACCGGCTCGCCCTGGCTCGGCGTGCTGGTCGCGGCCCTCGCCGCGGCCGCGTACTCGCTGATCCTGGCCGTCGGCGCGGTCACCTTCAAGGGCGACGCCGTGGTCCTCGGCGTGGCGATGAACCTCCTCGCCGTCGGCCTCACCGGATTCCTGCTCCGTACGGTCTTCGGCGTCCGGGGCACCTTCGACGACCCCGAGCTGAGGGGTCTCGGCACCATCGACATTCCGCTCGTCCAGGACATTCCCTTCCTCGGGTCCGTCCTGTCCGGGCACACGGGCCTCACCTACCTCTCCTGGCTCACGGTCGACGTCGCCGCCGTGCTCCTGGCCCGCCACCCGTGGGGCCTGCGGCTGCGCGGGGTCGGCGAGAGCCCGGACGCCGCCGCGACCCTCGGGGTGAGCCCCGTGAGGTACAAGTACGCGGCGGTGCTCGTCTCGGGCGCGCTGTGCGGTCTCGCGGGCGCCCAACTGGCACTGGGCAGTGTGACCTTGTTCACCGAGGACATGACCGCGGGACGCGGCTGGATCGCCGTCGTCGCGGTGATGCTCGGCCGTGCCCTGCCCGTCGGCGTGCTCCTCGCGGGGCTGCTCTTCGGCATCGCCGAGGCCGCCGGGTTCCGCCTCCAGGGCCTCGGTCTGCCCCAGCAGGCCACCGACGCCGCGCCGTACGTCGTTACGCTGATCGCACTGTTCCTCACGACGGCCGAGCGCCGCCGCCGCACCCGAGCCCGTACCCCCAGCCGTACTCAACCCCACGCCGGAGTGTCCGAAGCATGACGCAGGACCTGCTGCCCATCACCCGCATCCCCCGCACCGGCCTGCCCCCGCACGCGATCGTGGTCGGTGACCCGGCGCGCGCGGCAGCGGTCGCGGAGCTCCTGGAGAACCCCGAGGAGGTGTCCCACCACCGCGAGTACCGCACCTTCACCGGTACGTGGAAGGGCACCCCGGTCACCGTCTCCTCGCACGGCGTCGGCGGCCCCGGCGCGATGCTCCTCTTCCAGGAACTCGCCGACGCCGGCACGCGGACGATCCTCCGCCTCGGCACCGCGGGCGCCATCGCCTCCGGCATCAACGACGGCGACCTGGTCATCGCCGAGGCGGCCGTGCGCGACGACGGCGTGACGCAGCAGCTCCTGCCGCCCGAGTACCCCGCCTTCGCGTCCCCCGAGAGCGTCCTCGCGCTCCAGCGGGCCGCCCGCGCGGCAGCCGCCCCGTACCACCGCGGTGTGGTGTGGACCCGCGCCGCCTTCCAGCCGGGCTTCGTCGAACTGCCCGTCGACGCGTACACGCGCGCCGGGATCGCCGCGATCGAGATGGAGCTCTCCGCGCTCCTGGTCCTGGCCTCCACCCGCGGCCTCGTCGCCGGCGGTGTCCTGGTCATCGACGGCGTCAACGCCGACGAGCTCACCGACGAGGAGGCCACCGGCGGCTACGACCCGCACCGCGACGTCGTCGCCGAGGGCGTGGCACGCGGCAGCGTCGTCGCGCTGGAGGCGCTGCGGCTGCTGGCGGAAGGCGAGGACGGGCGATGAGCGACCGTGTGGACCTGCTGATTCACGGCGGCGACGTCCTCACCATGGACGAGTCCGGCACCGTCGTCACCGAAGGCTCGGTCGCCGTCCGCGACGGCAGCATCGTCGCCGTCGGCACGGACCTGCCGCACGAGGCGGCCGCGACGATCGACGCGACCGGCTGTCTGGTCCTCCCCGGGCTGATCAACACGCACACCCACCTGGCGATGACCCTCTTCCGGGGCGCGGCCGACGACGTGGACCTCCAGGAGTTCCTGGCCAGGGTGATCCCCGCCGAGGCCGAGCAGCTCACCCCCGGCAACGTCGCCGCCGCCGTACGCCTGGCGATCGCGGAGTCCGTACGGGCCGGGGTGACCTCGGCACTCGACATGTACTGGTTCCACGAGGCCGCCGAACAGGCCGCGCGCGACGCGGGCTGGCGGCTGCACGCCGGGCCGACCTTCATGGACGTACCCGGCCCGCCCGACTCCCGTGCCTACGCCGACCGGCTCGGCTGGGCGCGCCTCAGCCTGGAGTCCCGTACGGCCGCACCCGGCACCCGCCCCGTGGTCTTCGCGCACTCCGCGTACACGCTCGCCCCCGAGCAGCTCGTGGACATTTTCGCGCTGGCCCGCGAGTTCGGCGCGCTGATCCACATCCACGCGTCCGAGAACGCCGGCGAAGTCGCCATGGTTTCCGGGCAGTACGGTAAGCGACCGGTCGAACTCCTCGACGCCCACGGCCTGTTGGGCCCCGACGTGCTCCTCGCCCACGCCGTGGACCTCACCCCCGACGAGATCGCGGCGCTCGCCCACAGCGGTACCTCGGTCGCCCACTGCCCGGTCTCCAACCTCAAGCTGGGCTGCGGCATCGCGCCCGTGCCCGCCCTCCTCGACGCGGGCGTCACCGTGGGTCTGGGCACCGACGGCGCGGTCAGCTCCAACACGCTCGACATGGTCGGCGCGATCCGGCAGGCCGCCCTCATCCACAAGGCGGGCGGCGACCCGACCGCGGTCAACGCCGAGCAGGCCGTCCGGATGGCCACCGTCGAGGGCGCCCGCGCGCTCGGACTCGGTGACGCGCTGGGCTCGCTGGAAGTGGGCAAGCGCGCGGACCTGATCGTCCTCGACACCGGGCGCCCGCACCTCACCCCGCGCCACGACCCGTACGCGATGCTGGCGTACGCCGCCCAGGCCTCGGACGTACGGGACACCGTCGTCGACGGCCGGGTGCTGATGCGCGACCGCACCCTGCTGACCCTCGACGAGGCGACGGTACGGGCCGAGCTGGAGGCCCTGGCATGACCGTCACCGGCACGACCGGCACCGGTACGACCGTCGTTGGTGCGACCGGCACCGGTGCCACTCGCGGATTCACCGGCCGTGCCCGCGCCGCCGACCGCGACCCGCGGCTGCCGCCGGGACAGTACGACGCGCGCGACTCCTGGCCGGTCCTCTCCGCCGAGGTCACCCCCGAACTGGCGCCCGCCGACTGGTCGTTCAGGGTCGATGGCCTGGTCGCGAGCGCGCGGACCTGGTCCTGGGACGACGCGCACGCACTGCCCGCCGCCTCCTACGAGGGCGACATCCACTGCGTCACCAGCTGGTCGAAGTTCGGCGTCCGCTTCGGCGGGGTGTCCCTCGACACCTTCCTCGACGCCGCCGGGCCGCTGCCCACCGCCACCCACGCGGTGGCGTACTCCCACACCGGCTACACCGCCAACCTCCCCCTGGAGGACCTGACCGGCGACCGGGCCTGGATCGTCTGGGAGTACGACGGCGAGCCGCTGCCGCCCGAGCACGGCGGCCCGGCCCGGCTGATCGTGCCCCATCTGTACTTCTGGAAGAGCGCCAAGTGGATCGCGGGAATCACCCTCCTCGACCACGACGCCCCCGGCTTCTGGGAGCAGAACGGCTACCACCACCGCGGCAACCCCTGGGAAGAGCAGCGCTACTCCGGTGACTGACACGTTTACCCCGCCCACCCGCTTCGCCGTCCCCGGCCGCATCGCCGTCAGCAACCGGGCCGCCGCCACCTGGCAGCCCGCGACCCTGACCGAGATCCGCCGCGAGACCCCGAACGCCGCCACCTTCCGCCTCGCGGTCCCCGGCTGGCAGGGTCACCTCCCCGGCCAGCACCTGATGCTGCGCCTGACGGCCGCCGACGGGTACGTGGCCCAGCGCCACTACTCGATCGCCTCCGCCCCCGACGGAAGCGGCCACGTCGAACTGACCCTGGACCACGTCGAGGGGGGCGAGGTCTCCGGGCACCTGCACACCGTGGCCCGCCCCGGCGACGTCTTCGAGGTGCGCGGCCCGCTCAGCGGTTTCTTCGCCTGGCCGGGCGACCGCCCGGCGCTGCTCGTCGGCGCGGGCTCGGGCGTCGTACCGCTGATGTCGATGGTGCGCCACCACCGGCTGCGCTCTCTCACCGTCCCGCTGCGGCTGGTCGTGTCCGCGCGTACGCCGGAGGACCTCATCTACGCCGAGGAGTACGGAGCGGAGACCACCCCGGTCTTCACGCGCACCCCGGGCGGCGGCCGGCTGTCCGCCGCGCACCTGGCCCCGTACATGGACCAGGAGTGGGAGTCGTACGTCTGCGGCTCCAACGCCTTCGCCGAGCACGCCTCCCGGCTCCTGGTCGAGCTGGGCCAGCGGGTGGACCGGATCAGGATCGAACGCTTCGGCTGAGCCGTGAGCCGTGAGCCGTGAGCCGTGAGCCGTGAGCCCGGGGCCGTCGGGCCCCGGGGCTCCTCACATGCGCTCGGCACCCGCCTTGATCGCCTCGCGGATCCGGAAGTACGTACCGCAGCGGCAGATGTTGCGGATGCCGTCCAGGTCGGCCTCGGTGACCTTGCGGCCCTCCTCCTTGACCCGGCGGACCAGGGCGACGGCGGCCATGATCTGCCCCGGCTGGCAGTAGCCGCACTGGGCCACGTCCTGGTCGAGCCAGGCCTGCTGCATCGGGTGCAGGTCGGCGCCGACGGTGTCCGCGAGGCCCTCGATCGTGGTGACCTCGTCGGTCGGCCGCAGGTCCTTGACGGGGATCGCACAGGGGTTGGCGGCCCTGCCGTTGACGTGGCTGGTGCAGGCCTTGCAGACGTTGATGCCGCAGCCGTACTTCGGCCCGGTGATGCCGAGGATGTCGCGCAGCACCCACAACAGCCGTTCGTCGCCGTCGACTTCGACGGTGATCTGCTCCCCGTTGACGCGGAACGTGTGCTCAGGCATGGGAACTCCTGGTTCTGGCCCTGGTCCTAGCGGACGTGCTCCATGCCGTCCGTCGGGGACGCGGGTACGGGCGGAACGGTCGGCTTGGGCTCGAAGGAAAGGGTGGCGTGGTTGATCGGGAAGCTGGTCGGCATGGTGCCCGTGGCCCGGCCGTAGGCGCAGGCGACCGCGGCCATCGACGCGGCGACGCCCAGCTCTCCCGCTCCGCCCGGCTTGCCGGTGGTCGTGGGCATGACGATGATGTCGAGCTCGGGCGGGGTGTTCCACTGGCGGGTGTAGAAGTAGTTGTCCCAACTGGCTTCCAGGAAGTGCCCGTCGCGCAGGTGCAGGCTGGAGGTCAGCGTCTGGGCGATGCCGTCCATGAGGCCGCCCATCATCTGGGCCTCAAGACCGCGCGGATTGACGCAGAGCCCGACGTCCACGGCGCACACGGCCCTGGTGACCCGGGGCCCGGCGACGCCGTCCCGTACCGGCCGGTTGACGGTCTCCGGGCGGCAGTCGATCTCCACCAGCACCGCGCTGGCCGAGTGGTACTCGGAGTGGAAGGCGATTCCCTGCGCGGTGCCGGCCGGCATCGGGCGGCCCCACTTCCCGACCTCGGCGACCTTGTCGAGCACCGCTCGGGCGCGGACGTCGCGCAGGAAGTCCTGCCGGAACCGGTACGGGTCCTTGCCCATCTTCGAGGCGAGAGCGTCCACGACCAGCTCCCGGGCGCAGACGACGTCCGGGGAGTAGACACCGCGCATGCTGCCCGTGTTGAAGCCCTTGTCGGTCTCGCTGAGCAGCCGGCTGTGGACGCCGAAGTCGTACGGCATGTTCTGGGACAGCTGGAAGAAGGTCTCGGAGAAGCCGACGTCGCCCACCGGGAGCTTCGCGGCCAGCGCGGTGAAGACCTCGCCGAGCCCGTGGCTCAGGTCGGTGGCGACGCTGGTGTGCCGCTGCTTGTAGCTGAGCACGGTGGAGCCGAGGTACGCGGCGCGCACGCGGGAGGTGGCCATGGGGTGGGTGCGCCCCTGGCGGGAGTCGTCGGCCCGGTGCCACATGAGCTTGACGGGCTTGCGCATCTTCTGCGAGATCTCGGCGGCTTCGAGCGCCGCGTCGAAGAACAGCTTGCGGCCGAAGGAGCCGCCGCCCTCGGTGACGTGCACGGTGACCGCGCTCGGCAGCATGCCGAGCCGGGCGGCGACGGCGGCCTTGGCGACGATCGGCGCCTTCAGCCCCGACCAGATCTCCGCGCGGTCGGAACGCACGTCGGCGATCGCGCAGTTGGTCTCCAGCGCGCTGTTGCTGCGGAAGGCGAAGGTGAAGGTGGCCTCGACCGTCGGAGTCACCGCCGGGAGCCCCATCGGCAGTTCCGCCCGGCGCAGTTCCTCCCGTACGGACTCGTCGGACTTGCCCTCCGCGCTGCCCGCCTGCCACGACACCTTCAGGGCGCGTACGGCGTCGATGCACCGGCCGAAGGTCCTCGCCCGCACCGCGACGCCGGTGGAGACCGGCACGACGTCGGTGACGCCCGGCATGGCGCGGACCTGTTCGAGGTTGGTGACGGAGCCGACCTTGCCGTTGACGGTCGGCGGACGGCACACCATGGTCGGCAGGGCGTCAGGCACGGCGAGGTCCATCGCGAACTTCTTGCGCCCCGTGACGGCGGCGAGCGCGTCGACGCGGTTCTGCGGCGTACCGATGACGGTGAACTCGCCGCGCTCCTTGAGCGCCACGGACACCCGCCGCGGCGCGCCGCTCGCGGCCTTCTCCGCGAGGGCGCCGATGCCGATGCTCCCGCCCACGAGGTCGGTGACGACACCGGCCTTCAGCGTGAGGTCCTTGACCGCCGCGCCGAGCACGACCGCCGCCGCGTCGAGGAGCCTGCCACGGGCGACGGCGGCGGCGACCCGGACCGGGGTGAAGGTCGCGATGGTGGTGTTGGACGCACCGGTGAACTGGTTGAACGCCAGCTCCGGCCGTGCGTCGGCGAGCGTGACCCGTACCCGCGCGAGCGGTACGTCCATCTCCTCGGCGATCAGCATGGCCGTCGACGTGGTGATGCCCTGCCCGACCTCGGCGCGGGGCAGTGCGAAGGAGACGGTGCCGTCCTTGTTGACCTCGATCGTGATCAGGTTCGAGGTGGGGAGGGCCGCCAGGGTCAGCACGTCGTTGAGGTCGACGAGATCGGTGATGTCACCGGACGGGAGCTCCACCGCCGGCCCTGCGGCCGCCGGGACCCCGGCCGATGCCTCCGGCGCGGAGCCGATCTCGGCGGCGGTCACCAGGGTGGGAGCGGCCAGTACGTAACCGAGGAAACGGCGCCGTCCGATGCCGGACCCGCCTCGTCCCCCGGACCCGCCTCGTCCCCCGGACCCGCCTCGTCCCCCGGACCCGCCTCGTCCCTCGGACCCGCCCTGTTCCTCGGACCCGGCCGAACGGTCGGCTCTGCTCATCGACGACGCCCTTTCCCGTCACTCTTGCGCGGGGCATGACATTACCTGCTTGTGCCCGGCGAACTGACCGGGCGTCAACAGGCGGGCGGCCAGGCGCGGAAGCGCTTCGGGCGGGGCGGGGCATAGGTGCGGACCTTCGAGGTGCTCAGGCCCAGACGGACCAGGGACTCGGCGACGGTGACCGCCGCGGCGACCCCGTCCACGACCGGGACGCCGGTGCGCTCGACGACGCGTTCGGCCAGCCCCGACATGCCTCCGCAGCCCAGGCAGACGACCTCGGCGCGGTCCTGTTCGACGGCCAGTGCGGCCTGCTCGACGATGGCCTCGACGGCGGCCAGGGGATCGCGCTCCAGATCGAGTACGGCCAGACCGCTGGCGCGCACGGAGGCGCAGCGGGCGGCGAGACCGGCGAGGGCGAGCCGGTCCTCGATGAGCGGGACCGCCCGGTCGAGCGTCGTCACGACCGAGTAACTGCGGCCCAGGAACCGGGCGGTGGAGGCGGCGGCCTCGGTGATGTCGACGACGGGCACGTCCAGCAGTTCCTGGAGCCCCTCGCGGCCGTGCTCGCCGTAGCCCGCCTGGATCACCGCGTCGAAGGGGTCGGGGTAGGCCCGTACGGTCTCCATGACGGCGACGGCGGCCAGATGGCTCTCGTAGTTGCCCTCGACGGACTCGGCGCCGAAGGCCGGGGTGAGCGGCACGATCTCGGTTCCCGGCGCGGCGACGGCCGCCGCCTGCTCCCCGATGCTCTTCGTCATCGACTCGGTGGTGTTGACATTGACGACCAGCAGCCGCATGGGGTGTTCCTGCTTCTCTCGACGGTTCTTGCGGGGGATTGCGGGGGAAGGCGCGTGCTTCGTGGGTGTCAGGCGCTGGGCACGGCGATGCTCTCGCCGTCGACGTCCTCGGGCGGGCGGGCGGACCGGCCGGGGAGCACGACGTACAGCAGCCCGGCCAGCAGGGTGCCGATGAACCAGGAGAAGCCCGCGACGGCCGAGAAGTACGGGACGAACGCGACGACGACGGCGAGCGCGGCGGAGGGGACGAGCGCGGCCACGGCCCGCGGGTTGACGCCGCGGCGGTAGGCGTAACTCGCCTGCGGGTCCTCGGTGTACAGGTGCGGCACGTGCACGCGGGTCCTGCGGATCAGCCAGTAGTCGGCCATCACGATGCCGAAGACCGGGCCGAGGAACGCACCGAGGCCGCCCAGGAAGTACTCGACGACGACCGGGCTGTTGTAGAGGTTCCACGGCAGGATGACCAGGCCGAGCACGGCGCTGACGAGGCCCGCACGCCGGAAGTCCAGCTTCTGCGGGAACAGGTTGACCAGTGTGTAGACGGGGGCGACGAAGTTCGCCATCAGGTTCACCGCGACGGTCAGCACGATGAGCGCGAGCGAGGCCAGGACCAGCAGGAACGTACTGGGGATCGCCTGCACGATCTCGGCGGGATTCGTGAGGACCCGGCCGTTCAGCTTGAACTGCGCGCCGCTGAGGACGACCACGATGCCCGCGAAGAACAGCATGTTCACGGGGATGCCGACGAGATTGCCCGCCAGGACGGACCGGTTGCTCTTCGCGGAGCGCGTGAAGTCGCAGAAGTTGAGTACGAACGTGCCGTAGATGACCACCCACAGCGCCGCGGCCTCCAGTACGTGCAGGACGCGGTCGGCACCGGTGAAGGGGTTCCCCGCGTCCATCGCGATCGACCAGTCCGCCTTCGCGAGCATCCACACCGCCAGCGCGAGGAGCGTCAGCAGCACGGCGGGCGCCGCCACCGCGATGTACTTGCGGATGACGTTCATGCCGTAGCTGACGATCAGCACCTGCACCAGCCACAGCGTCAGGAACGAGAGCCAGCCGAGCGCGGAGAGCCCGAGCACGGAGTGCCGCTCCCAGGACCTCAGGCCCGGCACCAGCGTCACGAGCAGCGCGGACAGCACGGACGAGGCCAGATACGTCTGGATGCCGAACCAGGCGACCGCGACACCGCCCCTGATGACCGCGGGCAGCTGGGCGCCCCGGACGCCGAACGCGATCCGGCTCATCACCGGGAACGGCACACCGGTCTTCGAACCCATGTGGCCGGACAGGCTGAGCAGGACGAAGAGGAAGAGGGAGGCGAGCACGAAGGCCGCCAGGATGTCCCACACGCCCATCCCGAGGGCGAAGAGGCCGAGGGCGAAGGCGTAGTTGCCCAGGCTGTGCACGTCGTTGCCCCACAGCGTGAACACGTGGTAGCCGCCCCAGCTGCGCCCGGCCCGCCGGGTCGGCGCGAGGTCGGGGCTGTAGAGCCGCGGGCTGGCACCCGGGGCCCCGGGTGGTATCCCATTCGTACTCGATGCGGCCTGAGCTGTGGTCACGTCAGCCACCCTTCTCAGTGATCCCGGTAGACGAAATCGAGGTTCTGGAGCAAGTGACGGGGACGCTACGGGCGGCACCGAGGGGTGGTCAATAGAAATGGGATACCAAAATTTGGGCGAGGGTGAGGCCAGGAGTAAGGCCGGGGGTGTGGCCGGAGGCCGTCGTTCCCCTTATGCCCTGGATGCCCGCAGGTGTGCCGCCGCCGCGCTGCGGCCCGACTCCAGGTGCTTCTGGACCAGCCCCTCGACGCGCGGTACGTCCCTTGCCGCGATCGCGTCGTAGAGGTCCTCGTGCTCCTTCGCCACGTCCAGGAGGTCGTCATGCCGGACGAGCAGCCAGCGCATCCGGCTGCGCAGCGTGCCCTCCAGCTCGCTCAGCAGGTCGTTCGCGGCCAGTGACGTCACCGTCTCGTGGAAGTCGGCCGCGGCACGCCGTGCCTGCACCGCGTCGCCGCGCCCGGCGGCCGCCAGCTCCGCGTCCAGATCGGCGCGCAGCCTGTCCAGCCCCGCGCGGGTGCGCCGCTGGGCGGCCAGCCGGAACGTCAGCGTGTCCAGTGCGGAACGCACCTCGTCCAGGTCCGCGATGTCCGTGGGGCTGAACTCCCGCACCACCGCCCACGTGCGCGGCCGGGGCGTCACCAGCCCCTCCGCCACCAGAGCCTTGAGCGCTTCACGGACGGGCAGCCGGCTCACCCCGAGCTCGGCGGCGAGCTCACGCTCGACGAGCTTGCTGCCGGGGCGGCGCACACCGTCGAGGATGTCGTCGCGCAGCTGCCGAGTGACCCGGTCCGACTCGGGCTCGAAGTCTTCTGAGGAACCTGCCATGCCGGTCATTCTGTCACCAGCCCCCGGCCGCACCACGGCCCGGCGGAGCCCCCAAGTAAGGTGAACCTTATTTGCCGCCGTCGTCGTCGAAGTGCCCGCTGGAGGACCCCCATGCCGCTGACCGCCCCGCCGCCCGTCGGGACGACCCGCCGACCGCCCCGCATCGTCAGGCCGCACCCCGTGGAGCGTGCCGACAGCGCGTGGGTGGAGCGGGCCGTCGCGGAGGGCGACTTCTGGGGAGCGGTGCGCAAGGCCGGCGGCGGGCCGGTCGTCGAGCCCGATCCGGCCGGGGACGAGGCGTACCGCGTGGTGACCTTCCTCTGGCGGGGCAGCGACACCACCCGGGCCGTCCTGGTCATGCCGAACAAGATCGTCGACCCGCGCGACCTGGCCCGCAACCTGATGGAGCGGGTGCCGGACACGGACGTCTGGCACTGGTCGGTGCGGATGCGCGCCGACTGGCGGGCCACGTACGGCTTCTGCGTGGACGAGGGCGGCGGGCCGGAGCCGGAGACGGCCGGGTACTGGGCGTGGCTGCGCGGCAGCCAGCAGGGGGACCCGCTCAACCCGCTTACGCTGACCCGCCGTTGGGGCGGCGACCCCGTCTCGTACGTGGAGCTGCCGCACGCCCCGCACGGCGCGGACTGGCAGCGGCGCGACGGCGTACCGCGCGGCACGGTCGGCGTGCACACCGTCCGCAGCGAGCTGCTCGGCAACGAGCGCCGGGTGCACGTCTACGAGCCGCCGGGCGGCGGGCACGACCTGCCCGTCCTGGTGCTGATGGACGGCGAGATGTGGCAGCCGGGGCTCGACGTCGCGGCGCTGCTCGACAACCTCATCGCCGACGGCCGGATCCCGCCGCTCGTCGCCCTGCTGCCCGAGTCGGTGGGCGTCGACCAGCGGTGGACCGAGCTCGCCTGCAACGACGGCTTCGTCGGCTTCCTGCAGCACGAGCTGCTGCCGTGGGCGGGGGAGCGGCTGTCGCTGACCGCCGACCCGGCACGGACCGTCGTGGCGGGGCAGAGCCTGGGCGGGCTCACCGCCGCGTACGCCGCCGTGTCCGCGCCGGAGCGGTTCGGCCGCGTGCTCGCGCAGTCCGGTTCCTTCTGGTGGCCGGACGGGCCCGACCTGGCGAGCTCCGAGTGGCTGACCGGCCGGATCGAGGCAGCCGACCGGCTGCCCGTACGGTTCTGGCTCTCGGTGGGCGAGCAGGAGTGGGTCGCGCTGCCCGCCGCGCGCAGACTGCGCGACACCCTGGAGAAGAAGGGGTACGACGACGCCGCGTACCGCGAGTACAACGGCGGACACGACTATCTGTGCTGGCGCACCGAACTGGCCGACGGGCTGGTGGAGTTGCTGAAGTAGCCGTCCGAAGCGGATGAGGGGGCCGCCCATCGGGCGGCCCCCTCATCCGTCATCCGTCGTGCGTCACGCGGGCGGCTCCTGGAGGTGCGCCACGCACTGGCCGTACGGAGCCGGGCCGTGCACCGTCTCCCAGCCCTCGGGCACCTCGCGGAACACCGGCCACAGCGAGTGCGCGCCCTGGCCGTTCCGCAGGAGCAGATGGGTCGGCTCGGCCGCCGCGTCCGCCTCGGGGGCGTCGAAGGGTGACGTCGTCATGAGTGGTCCAACTCCTTGAGACGGGCGGCGAGCACGGCACAGACCTCGTCGAGCGGTCCCGGCTGTGTCAACTCCGGGTGCAGGCAGTCCAGTGCGTGATTGTCGAGCCCTCCGACGTACGGCGCCCAGGCGTCCGGCGTCAGCCAGTTCTCCGCGCGCGGCGCGGCCGCCGTGAAGAACAGCACGTCGCCGTCGAAGCGCCGGTGCGCGTGGCCCCGCATCAGCCGGGCGTTGTTGACCACGATGTCGACCACCGCGGACAGGGTGCGGTCCGGCAGACCGGCCAGGGCGCTGCCCTCCCGGTGCAGGGTGGCCAGCACGTCCTCGCGGGTCAGCTCGTCCGTGCGGTCGTACCCGGCCATCCGCAGCAGCGCGGTGAGCGCGTCCGCCTCGGCCGGGATCGCCGAGTCCTGCCACTGGTCCGACGGGTAGGCGTCCATCAGGGCCAGCAACTCGACCTGCTCGCCCGCCTCCTGGAGCCGTACGGCGACCGTGTGCGCGAGGACGCCGCCCACCGACCAGCCGATCAGCCGGTACGGGCCGTGCGGGCGCACGGTGCGCATCTGCTCGATGTAGTCGGCGGCCATCTCCTCCATGGTGGCGGGGAGTTGTTCGCCGTCGCCGTGCAGACCGCGGGCCTGGAGGCCGTACAGCGGCTGCTGCGTGTCGAGCCGCGACAGCAGCCCCGAGTAGCACCAGCTGATGCCGCCCGCCGGATGGAACGCGAACAGCGGGGGCCGGTCGCCGGTGGCGCGCAGTGGCAGCAGGGTGTCCAGGGCGTGGTCCGACTCGGTGTTGCCCGCGTCGAGTTGGGCCGCGAGGGACGCCGGGGTCTGTGCCTGGAACAGGGTGCCGATGGTCAGCTCCGCACCGAGCGTGTCCCGCACCCGGGCGACCAGCCGCGCCGCGAGCAGCGAGGTGCCGCCCAGGTCGAAGAACGCGTCGTCGACGCCGACCCTGGGCACGCCCAGGATCTCCGCGAACAGCCGGGTGAGGGTCTCCTCGCGGTGGTTGGCCGGTACCCGGCCGCCGTCGGCGGTCGTGGTGAACTCCGGTGCGGGCAGGGCGCGTCGGTCCAGCTTCCCGTTCGGGCTGAGCGGGAAGTCGTCCAGGACGAGGATCACGCCCGGCACCATGTGCTCCGGGAGCGTGTGCGTCAGTCGGGTGCGCAGGGCTTCCGGGTCGGGGCGTACGGTCCCGGCGGCCGGGGTGACGTATCCGACGAGCCGCTGGTCGCCGGGGCGGTCCTCGCGGACCAGTACGCCCGACGCGCCGACCGTCGGGTCGTGCGCCAACTCGGCCTCGATCTCACCGAGTTCGATGCGCTGGCCGCGCAGCTTCACCTGGTGGTCGGTGCGGCCGAGGTACTCGATCTCGCCGTCCCGCGTCCACCGGGCGAGGTCGCCGGTGCGGTACATGCGGGAGCCGGGGACGCCGTACGGGTCGGCGACGAAGCGGGACGCGGTCAGTGCCGGACGGCCGAGGTAGGTGTCGGCCAACTGCACGCCCGCCAGGAAGAGTTCACCGCCCACGCCGGGCGGGCACGGCTGGAGGGCCGCGTCCAGGACGTACAGCCGCGTGTTCCACACCGGCCTGCCGATCGGCACCGGGCCGGTGGCCTCCGTGTCGCACCGGTGGTACGTCACGTCGACGGCGGCCTCGGTCGGCCCGTACAGGTTGTGCAACGGCACCCCGCCGCCCAGCACCCGCCCGAACTCGCGGACCGTCTCGCGCGGGAGCGCCTCACCGCTGCAGAACACGTGCCGCAGACCCGTGCAGGCCGCGGCGGCGGGCTCGGTGAGGAACACCTGGAGCATCGACGGCACGAAGTGGCAGGCGGTGACGGCCTGTTCGCGGATGATCCGGGCCAGGTAGGCAGGGTCCTTGTGGCCGCCGGGCTCGGCGACGACGAGCGTCGCACCGACCCGCAGCGCCCAGAAGAACTCCCACACGGACACGTCGAACCCGGACGGCGTCTTCTGCAGCACCCGGTCGCCCGGGCCGATCCCGTACTCGTGCTGCATCCAGCGCAGCCGGTTGTCGATCGCCGCGTGCCCGACGACGACACCCTTGGGGCGGCCCGTCGAGCCGGAGGTGTAGATGACGTAGGCCGGGTCCTGCGGGGTGAGGTCGGGGGCCGGGTTCCCGGTGGGGTACGGGGCCGTGTCCAGGTGGTCGAGTGCGACGACCGGGATGCCGACGGCCGGGGTGCGGTCCGCACGGTCGGCGATCACGCACGCGGGCTCGGCGTCGGCCAGCATGTAGGAGAGCCGGTCCGCCGGGTAGTCCGGGTCGAGCGGCAGGTACGCGCCGCCCGCCTTGAGCACGGCGAGGAGCGACACCACCAGGTCCAGGGAGCGGGGCACGGCGACCGCCGCGAGGGCCCCCGGACGTACGCCCAGCCCTGCCAGGTGGTGGGCCAGCCGGTTCGCCCGGGCGTTCAGCTCCGCGTACGTCAGCCGTTCGTCGCCGAAGACGAGGGCGGTGGCGTCCGGGGTGCGGGCCGCCTGATCCTCGATCGGGCCGATCAGCGTGGTGGCGGGCACCGGCCGGCCGGTCGCGTTGAACTCGTCCAGAACCAGGGAGAGTTCGGCCTCGCGGGCGATGGTGTGCGCGGCGAGCGGGGTGTGCGGCCCGGACTGGGAGACGCGCTCCAGGAGCTCCAGGAACCGGGACTGGTGCAGGGCGAGCTCGTCCGGCTCGTACAGGGCCGGGTTGCCGTCGTAGTCGATGCGCAGGCCGGAGCCGTCGGTGCGGTCGTAGACGTTGACCGTGAGGTCGTCGACCGGGCCCGCCGACAGGTTGTGCGCCTCGGTGCGGGCGCCCGCGAAGGTCAGCTCGTAGTCGAACGGCATGATGTTGACGAGCGGGCCGACCAGCGAGCGGCCCTCGCCGAGCAGCCCCAGGTCCCGGCGGATGTCCTCGTACCGGTAGCGCTGGTGGCGGCGGGCGGCCCGGATGCCGAGCACGACCTGCCGGGTCAGCTCCGCGAACGTCGCCTCGGGGGTGACGGTGAGCCGCAGCGGCAGCACGTTCATCACCATGCCGGGCACGCGCAGCGCCACCGAGCCCATCCGGCCCATCATCGGCATGCCGAGCACGACCTCGGACGCATGGGTGGCCCGGGACAC
Source organism: Streptomyces sp. NPDC021093 (assembly GCF_044333135.1). Classification (NCBI taxonomy): domain Bacteria; kingdom Bacillati; phylum Actinomycetota; class Actinomycetes; order Kitasatosporales; family Streptomycetaceae; genus Streptomyces; species Streptomyces sp. NPDC021093. The sequence goes on from NZ_JBIRQJ010000002.1 coordinate 875,296, forward strand.
GTACAGCGCCTGCGCGGCGATCAGCACCTCCGGCCAGGTCGCCTTGATCGACGAGGCCAGCTCGCGCAGCCGGTCGGTGGCGAGGGGCGACAGGTGCGCGCTGCGACGGTGGAAGGTGCGGGAGGGCAGCGCGGTGCGCCCGGCCAGGTTCGGCGCCTCGGGACGGTCGGCGAAGGCGCCGTCCCAGTGCCTGCGGTCCTTGTCGTACGTCTCCGAGACGCGGTATCCGGCGTCCTCTTCGACCAGGTCCGCCAGCGGGGCGAACGGGCTGTCCGACGGGGTCTCGCCCGCGGCGAGCGCGGTGTACACCTCGGCGGTGCGGCGGGCCAGCAGCGAGTAGCCGAAGCCGTCCATCACGATGTGGTGCACCCGCTGGTACCACAGCCACCGGTCGTCGGCGACGCGGAACAGCGCGTGCGCGAACAGCGGTCCCGCCGCCAGGTCGAAGGGCGTGGCGAGGTCGGAGTGCATCCACGCGTACGCGTCCGAGAAGGGGTTGGACGCGGTACGCAGATCGCTGACGTGGAGGGGGAGTTCGAGGTCCTCGATCTCCGACTGGACCGGCCCTTCGGCGCCTTCCACGATGCGCATGCGCAACGAGTCGGCCTCGGACACCACCTGACGGAGCGTCCGGGCGAAGACCTCGGGGTCGATCGGGCCGTGGATCTCCAGGCACTCGGCGGTGTTCTGCGCCGGGCTCTGCGGATCCAGGGCCTGTGCGAACCACATGCCCGACTGGGCGGCGGTCAGCTTCAGTGCCGGACGGACGGTGGGAGCAGTCGTCATGAACCGGCCCCCAGGAGCGGTGCCCAGGCCTCGATGGCGGGCTGCTCCGCCAGGTCGACGAAGGTCGTGGTGATGCCGTGGTCGCGGCGCCACCGCTCGACGAGCGTCATGATGCGCATCGAGTCCAGGCCGTAGTCGACCAGGTTCTCGTCGACGGGTATGTCCTCGACGTCCTCGCCCAGGACGTCGGCGACGTCCGCGCGTATCTGTGCGACGGTCAGGGTGGTGGGTCCGGTGGCTGCCATGTCGTCAGATCCCCTTCAGAACAGCGTTGTTGACGGCTTCGGTGGTGGTGACGACGGCGCACCGGCCGGCCGCGTAACGCAGCGCCTGGTCGTGGTCCTCGCGCGAGAAGTCCGCCACCGCGTCCGCGACGACGAACGCCTGCACGTCCCGCATCCACGCGTCGCACGCCGTCATCAGTACCCCGATGTTCGCGTACACACCGACGATCACGAGCTGGTCGCGGCCCGCCTCGCGCATCCGCTCCTCCAGATCGGTGCGGACGTACGCGCTGTACTTCCACTTGGTGATCACGGTGTCGCCAGGCTCGGGCGCGACCGGACCCGCGATCGCCTTGGCGTGCTCGTCGTCGGGCAGGCCGGGGCCCCAGAAGTCCTGCTGCAGACCGCGCTCGGCGGGGGTCTGGCCGCCGGGCTGCGCGGAGTACATGACCGGGATGCCCGCGGCGCGCGCCGAGGTCGCCAACTCGGCGACGTTCGCCAGGAGTTCATTGGTCGGCGAGGTGTCGGGGGTGTACGCGGTGAGGAAGTGGTTCTGCAGGTCGTGGACGAGCAGCACCGCCCGCTGCGGGTCGACGGTCCACGCGACGCGGTTGTCGGGCAGCTCGTCGGGGGTGGGCATCGGATACGGGGCGACGGCGGGGAGAGCCATGAGCGGGGGCCTTTCGGGGGTGCGGGTGGTGCTGGCGGTTCGGGCGGTGCGGGCCGTGCAGGCAGTGGTGCGGGTGGTGCTGGCGGTTCGGGCAGTGGTGCGGGTGGTGCTGGCGGTTCGGGCAGTGGTGCTGGTGGTGCGGGCAGTGGTGCTGGTGGTGCTGGTGGTGCGGGCAGTGGTGCTGGTGGTGCGATGCGTACGGGTACGCGCGGGGTACGGCCGCGCGTACCCGTACGGGGAGTTGCGGGGTCAGGCCTGCGGTGCGGTGGCGATGGTCCGCTGGTCCTTCTTGCTGATCTTGCCGATGCCGGTCTGCGGGAACGCGGTCACGAACTCGACGAGGTCGGGGACCTTGTACGCCGCGAGGCCCTTCTCCCGTACGAACTTCTTGACCGCCACGGACTTCAGCGGCTCGGCCTCGGCCCGCAGGATCACGTACGCGAGGGTGCGCTCGCCGAGGTAGTCGTCGGGGACGGCGACCAGGGACACGTCGTGCACGGAGGGGTGGCCGAGGATGATGTTCTCGATCTCCTCCGGGGCGATCTTCTCGCCGCCGCGGTTGATCTGGTCCTTGGCCCGGCCCTCGACGACCAGGTGGCCGCTCGGGGTGCGGCGGACGATGTCGCCCGTACGGTAGAAGCCGTCGGCGGTGAACGAGCGGGCGTTGTGCTCGGGCGCCCGCCAGTAGCCGCGGATGGTGTACGGGCCGCGGGTCAGCAGATGACCGTTCGCGCCGTCGGGGACGTCCTCGTCCGCGTCGTCGACGATGCGGATCTCGTCGTCGACGGAGATCGGGCGGCCCTGGGTGGTGACGATCGTCTCCGGATCGTCGTCGAGGCGCGTGTAGTTGACGAGCCCCTCGGCCATGCCGAAGACCTGCTGGAGGGTGCAGCCGAGCGCGGGTCCGACCCGGCGGGCCGCGGCCTCGCTGAACTTCGCACCGCCGACCAGGAGCACGTCCAGGCTGGAGAGGTCGTACGAGGTGGTGGCGCCGGCCTCCGTCCAGACGAGGGCCAGCGGCGGCACGACGCCGGTGATCGTGACCTTCTCGCGCTCGATGAGGGGGAACGCGGTGTCCGGGTCGGGCTGCGGGCACATCACGACGCGGCCGCCCGCGTGGAGGATGCCGAGCGAACCCGGGGAGGACAGCGGGAAGTTGTGCGCCGCGGGGAGGGTGACGAGGTAGACGGAGTCCTCGGTGACGCCGCACAGCTCGTTGGAGCCCCAGAGCGAGTAGATGTAGTCGTCGTGGGTGCGCGGGATCAGCTTGGGGACGCCGGTGCTGCCGCCGGAGAGCTGGAGGAAGGCGAGGTCGGAGGGGGCCGGTCCGTCGTCCTTCAAGTCCGCGTCGGGGAGCGGTACTTCGGTGAGGGCGGTGTGCTCGCCCGGGTCGCCGACGACGAAGACGTGGCGGAGGGTGGGGACCTCGGCGCGGACCTTGGTGGCGAGGGCGCGGTGGTCGAAGCCGGCGTGCCGGTCGGGGACGACGTAGGCGACGGCCTCGGTGAACTCGCAGAAGTAGTGGATCTCCGTCTCGCGGTGGGCCGGGAGGGCGAAGACGGGGAGCGCGCCGATGCGGAAGAGCGCGAAGATCACTTCGAAGAACTCGGCGACGTTGGGCAGCTGGACGACGACGCGGTCGCCCTTGGCTATGCCGCGGTCGGCGAAACCGGCGGCCAGGTGGGAGGCGCGGGTGTGGAGTTCGGCGTACGTCCAGTTGCGGTCGCCGTCGGTGACGGCGATGCGGTCGGGGTGGGACTCGGCGCGCGAGCGGAGCATCTCGGCGAAGGTCTCGCCTTGCCAGTAGCCGGCGGCGCGGTAGCGGGCGGCGGCTTCTTCGGGCCACGTGGGGGAATCCGGGGTGGGGGTCGTCACTTTGACCTCGACAGGTGGGTGGGAGAGGTGGTCGGGGGCCGGTACGGGGGTGGGGCGGACGGGGGGCGACGTCCGTCGGGGGCCGCCCCCTTGCCCGCCCGCCCCCTAGCTCTCAACTTCGTTCGAGCAGGGGGGACCCCCGCCAAGCTCTTAAGGAGCAGGGGAGACCCCACTGCCCCCGGGGGGCGGCCCCGCCGCCCAAGGGGGCTAAGGGCTAAGGGGCAGGCAGTTAGGGGTGCGGGGAACTGCGCGACCAGCCACGAACGACCCGCGGATTCATCCCCGCACCCCCAACGAAGCAGAGCGCCTAGGCGGTCATGGCCTTCTTGATGTCGTCCAGGACGGACATCGCTGCCTGGGCGCCGCCGAGGCTCGTCCACTTGGAGCCGTCGATCTCGGTGGTGTGGTTCTTCTTGACCGCGTCCAGCTCCTTGTACGCGGCCTTCGCCTTCAGCTGCGTGAAGAGGTCCGCGTCCTTGCCCGCCGAGGTGAGCGTGCCGATGAACAGCCAGTCCGCGTCGATCTGCTTCAGGTCCTCGTCGCTGAGCGGCGTCGAGTGGCCCTGGCCCTTGGCGTTCTGGATGCCCGGACGCTTGAGGCCGAGGTCCTTGAGGACGTCGGAGATGAACACGCCCTGCTGCATGACCGCGGTGCCCTTGGCCGAGTAGCGGGCCACCGAGACGGTTCCGCCGGCGTTCTTGCCGAGGGCCGTCTTCACCTCGGCGAGCTTGGCGTCGTACCCCTTGAGGAAGGCGGTCGCCTCGTTGGACTTGCCGAGCACCTTGCCGGTCAGTTCGAGGGACTTCTTCCAGTCCTTCTTCTTGTCGATGGTGACGACCGTCGGGGCTATCGCCTGGAGCTGCTTGAGGACCTGCTTGTCGGCGAGCTGGCCGGCCAGGATGACGTCCGGCTTGGCCGCCAGGACCTTCTCGATGTCCGGGCCCGTGACCGCGCCGACGACCGGAATGCCCTTCGCCTGCTCGGCGAGGTAGCCCGGGGCGCCCTTCTGGCCGCGGCCCGCGGACAGGCCGACCGGCTTCACGCCGAGGGCGATCGACGAGTCCAGGTCCATCTCGCTGAGCGCGACGACCTTCTTCGGGGCGGCGGGGACCTTCACCTCGGCGCCGGTGGCGTCCGTGACGGCGACCGCGTCCTTGGCGTTCTTCGCCTGGCTGCCCGAGCCCGAGCCGGAGCCGGAGTCGTCCGAACCGCAGGCGGAAAGGGTGAGAGCGGAGGCCAGGGTGAGGGCCGCCACCGCGGTCAGCCGGGCGCGCGGGGTGAGGTTCGAGGACATGTCCGTGATCTCCATGCTGGTGAAGGCGAAGTTGCTGTCCGGATGGGATCCGGACATACGGGGTGACTCACCCGTAGTCGGGACATAGCGAAAGCCCCCTGTCGGAACAGGGAGTTCGCGGTGCCCCGGCCAAGGGTTCCACGTGGTGGTTAGGTTAGGCTAACTTCATGTTGGTTGCGCAAGAGGGGCGGGTCCGGGAGGCCGGATCGGAACCCCCGATACCGGGCTCGGCGAGGCTCCATCGCCCCACCCTCTGGGCGGCCGCCGCCCTGGTCCTGCTCCTGGTGGCACTGGTCGTGCTGTCCCTGCTGATCGGCTCAGGGTCCAACCCGATCGCCCGCGCCTGGGACTTCCTCCTGGGAGACCCCGCCGCCCGCGCCGACGCGCAGATCCGGCTCGCCGTCATGGACGTCCGACTGCCGCGCACACTCGCCGGACTGCTGGTCGGCATCGCGCTCGGCGCGGCCGGCTGCCTGCTCCAGGCCGTCACCCGCAACCCGCTCGCCGAGACCGGTCTGCTCGGCGTCAACTCCGGTGCGGCACTGGGCGTCGTGATCGGACTCACGTACTTCGGAGTGACCTCGCCGTACGGAATCCTGGTCTGGGCACTGGTCGGCGGCATGGCGGCGAGCGCGGTGGTGCTGCTGCTCGCCGCCTCGGGCCGGGCTGCCGGTTCGCCGCTGCGGCTGGTGCTCGCCGGGTCCGCGCTCGGCGCGACCTTCCACGGGGCCACCTCGTACGTCCTGCTCGGCACGCAGTCGACCTTCGACACGTACCGCTACTGGACGATCGGGTCCCTCGCGGGCATCGACACCAAGGACACGTACCCGCTGATCCCGCTGATCGTGGTCGGCCTGCTGATCGCCTTCGTGTGCGTACGGCCGCTGTCGGCGCTGGCGCTCGGCGACGACAGCGCGCGCTCGCTGGGCCACCACCCCGGGCGGATCCGGCTGATCGTGGCGGTGGCGGTGACGCTGCTCGCCGGTTCGGCGGTCGCGCTGGCCGGGCCGATCGCCTTCCTCGGACTGCTCGCACCGTATGCGGCACGCATGGTCACCGGGCCGCGGATGGCGGGCCAGTTGGTGCTCTCCGGACTGGTCGGGGCGTGCGTGATGATCGCGGCCGACCTCCTCGCCCGGGTCGTCATCCGGCCCTGGGAGACCCCGGTGAGCGTGCTGCTCGCCTTCATCGGCGGCCCGCTGCTGATCTGGATCGCGCGCTCGCAGCGCATGTCGACGGCGGGAGCGAACGGATGAGCCAGGACCTCACGTCCGAGAATTCCGAGAAGGTGGAATCCGAGGACCGGGTGGGCACCGAACAGGCCCTCACCCCGCCCGACTCCACCCCCGTCCGCATCGGCACCCTCTCCTGGCTCTTCCCGCACCGCAGCGCCCTCGTCGCGGTCGCTCTCGCCGTGCTGATCGCGGTGATCGTCTCCTTCGCGGCCTTCGCCAGCTCCACCGGCATGAGCTTCTCCGAGAGCGTCTCCGGGCTCCTCGGGACCGGCGACTCCGCCACCGTGATGCTCGTTCAGGACTTCCGGCTGCCGCGCATCGCCGTCGGCCTGATGGTCGGCGCTGCCCTCGGCGTCGCAGGGTGCCTCACCCAGACCCTGGCCGGAAACCGGCTCGCCACCCCCGACATCATCGGTGTCAACGACGGCGCCACCGCGGCCGTCGTCGCCTCCGTCGTCGGCTCTTCGACCGGCATGATCGGCGACTGGTGGCTGGGTCCGCTCGGTGCGGCCGTCGCCGCCATGGTCGTCGTCGCCTGCGCGGGCGGCGCCGGCCGCAGCGGGTACCGCATCCTCGTCGTCGGCATCGGCGTCTCCACCGTCATCGGCGCCGTCACCGACCTCGTCATGTCCCGCGAGAACGACAACACCGCGGGCGGCGTCTTCCTGTGGACCGTCGGCTCGCTCAACGGCCGTGACTGGAGCGTCGGCACCCCGCTCGCCCTCCTCCTGCTGGTCCTCGTGCCGATCGCGCTGGTCGCGGGCAGCCGGCTGCAGTTCCTGCGGTTCGACGACGACACGGCCGCCACCCTCGGCGTCAACGTCGCCCGGGTACGGGCCGTGACGCTCGCCCTCGCGGTCGCCCTGTCCGGCATCGCCGTCGGCATCGGCGGCCCGATCGCCTTCGTCGCGCTCGCCGCCCCCGTCCTCGCCTCCCGCCTCGGCGGCCCCACCCGGGTGCCCGTCATCGGGTCCGCGCTCGTCGGCGCGGCCCTCGTCGGCGGCGCGGACGCGCTCGGCCGGGTGATCGCCCCGGTGGAGATCCCCGTCGGAGTCGTCACCAGCGTCCTCGGCGGGCCCTTCCTGCTGTGGGTCCTCTTCGGCAAGAAGTCAGCCAGCCCCTCGCAGACCGGAAAGGCCTGACCCCGTGGAACTGACCGTAGAGGCGCTCACTGCCGGCTACCCAGGACACCCCGTCGTCGACGCCGTGGACCTCACCGTTCCCAGCGGGCAGGTCGTCGCGATCGTCGGCCCCAACGGCTGCGGCAAGTCGACCCTGCTGCGCGCCGTCGCCCGCCTCCACAAGCCGGAGTCGGGCACCGTACGGGCCGGGGACGCGGACGTCTGGCAGCTCACCCAGCGGAAGGCCGCCCACCGCATCGCCCTGCTCGCCCAGTCCCCGCAGGCCCCCGAGGCGGTCACCGTCGCAGGTCTCGTACGGTACGGACGCCACCCGCACCAGGGCCTGTTCCGCCAGTGGTCCCGCGAGGACGAGGCGGCGGTGCGCGCCGCGCTGGAGGCGACCGGCACCACCGCCCTCGCCGAGCGGCGCCTCGACCAGCTCTCCGGCGGGCAGCGGCAGCGCTGCTGGCTGGCGATGGTCCTCGCGCAGGAGACCCCGATCGTGCTCCTCGACGAGCCGACCAGCGCACTCGACCTCGGCCACGCCGTCGAAGTCCTGTCCCTGGTGCGGGAGGTCGCTGCGGCCGGCCGGACGGTCATCATGGTCCTGCACGACCTGGCGAGCGCCGCCCGCTACGCCGACACCGTCGTCGCCATGAACGAGGGCCGCGTCGTCGCCCACGGGCCCGCCCGCGAAGTGGTCACCGCCGCCCTGGTCAAGGAGCTGTACGGCATCGAAGCCGACATCCTCCAGGCCCCGGGCGACGGCTCGCCCGTCGTCGTACCGACCGCAAGGGCCGCGAGCGCCAAGGACGCGGGCCTCACGCCCGTCGGCTGACCCGCCGGCCGAGCGCGAAGTCCGCCGCCGTCCACGCCAGTCCCACCGCGCCGTCGAGCATCGCCCGCTCGGCGGCCGGGGTGGCGGCGGCCGCCGTGAACTCCGGCTGATGAGGGCCGCTCGTACCGCTGCCGATGTCGAGCACCGGGTGGATGGACGGCACCACGTGCGACACGTTGCCCATGTCGGTCGACGCGAAGGGACCGCGCACCTCGGGCTCGGGCCGCCCCAGCTCCCGCGCGTTCGCGGTCCACAGCGCCACCAGCTCCGGGTCGGAGCGGAAGTCCAGATAGTCCGGCGAAGGCCGTACGAGGTCGATCTCGCAGCCGGTGGCCAGCGCGCCCGCCCGGAAGCAGTCCTCCACCCGCGCGCGCAGCTCCCGCAGTTCGGCCACCGACGGGGTCCGCAGCGCGTACGCGGCGCGGGCCCGCTCCGGGATCGCGTTGAGCGCGGTGCCCGCCTCGGTGGCGATGCCGTGCACCTTCCACTCCGCGGGCAACTGCTGCCGCAGCAGCCCCAGCGCCACCTGCGCCACGGTCAGCGCGTCGGCCGCGTTCCGCCCGTCCTGCGGGTTCATCGCCGCGTGCGCGGACTTCCCCGTGTACGTGACGTCGAGCGAGCCCATCGCGAACGACCGGAAGTCCGCCACCTCGAACGGACACGGGTGGATCATCATCGCCGCGTCCACCCCGTCGAACGCACCCGCGTCGAGCAGCAGCGCCTTCCCGGCCCCGCTCTCCTCGGCCGGGGTGCCCAGCACCCGTAGGGTCAGCCCGAGTTCATCGGCGTACGGAGCCAGCGCCAGCGCCGCACCCACCCCCGCCGCCGCGATCAGATTGTGTCCGCAGGCGTGCCCCATCCCGGGCAGCGAGTCGTACTCGCAGGCCAGTGCGACCGTCACGGGACCCGACCCGACGGTCGCCTCGAAGGCGGTCTCCAGGCCGTACGCGGGAGCCGTCACCGTGAACCCGTGCCCGCGCAGCACCTCGACGCACCACCCGGCGGCCTGCCGCTCCTCGAAGGCGGTCTCCGGGTGGGCGTGGATGCGGCGGGCGAGGGAGAGGAGTTCCTCGCGGACTTCCTCGACCCGGGCCCGTACCGCTGCCTTGACGTCGCCGCTCTCCGACACGTGTTGCCCTCCTGGCCATGGCTTTTGTGCTGTCCCCGCCACCCTAAGGGGGCCCGGGAGCGGCCGGCCGACAGCGGCCGGCGGGACGGCTGGGGGATGTCGCTGCGGCCGTCGTGTCACATCCCAACTCCCCGCATCGTCAAGGCTGTTGGATCTGTAAGGCGACGCGCCTACTCTGAAAGGTCCGTATGAGGGGGTCGTATGAGCGAGGGCAGCGACAGGGCACTCACCGAAGGCGACAGCGTCCGGAAGGGGCCACCCGGCAAGGGTGAGAAGATCGCCGACTGGGCGGACGGCCGGCTGGGCCTCTATCCACTGGCCAAGGCCAACATGCGCAAGATCTTCCCGGACCACTGGTCGTTCATGTTCGGCGAGATCTGTCTCTACAGCTTCCTGATCATCATTCTCACCGGCATCTACCTCACCCTCTTCTTCGAGGCCAGCAGCGCCGAAGTCGTCTACGACGGGGTGTACACACCGCTCCACGGCATCCGGATGACCAGGGCCTTCGAGTCCACCGTGGACATCAGCATGGAGGTGCGGGGCGGTCTGCTGATCCGGCAGATCCACCACTGGGCCGCCCTGGTCTTCGTCGCCGCGATGCTCGCGCACATGATGCGGGTCTTCTTCACCGGCGCCTTCCGCAAGCCGCGCGAGCTCAACTGGCTGTTCGGCTGGACCCTGCTGTTCCTCAGCCTGATCACCGGGCTCACCGGCTACTCGCTCCCCGACGACCTGCTCTCCGGCACCGGGCTCCGGTTCGCGCACGGCGCGATCCTGTCGATCCCGGTCGTGGGGACGTACCTCGCCTTCTTCCTCTTCGGCGGCGAGTTCCCCGGCGACGACATCATCGCCAGGCTCTATCCCATCCACGTCCTGCTGCTGCCCGGCATCATGCTGGGGCTTGTCGTCGCCCATCTGATCCTGGTCTTCTACCACAAGCACACCCAGTTCGCGGGCCCCGGAAGGACCGAGCGGAACGTCGTCGGCGCCCCCTTCCTGCCCGTCTACATCGCCAAGGCCGGCGGCTTCTTCTTCCTGGTCTTCGGCGTCCTCGCGGTCATGGGCGCGCTCGTCTCCATCAATCCGGTGTGGGCGATCGGCCCCTACCGGCCCGACCTGGTGGGCACCGGCGCCCAGCCCGACTGGTACCTCGGCTTCTCCGAGGGGCTGATCCGGGTGATGCCCAACTGGGAGATCAGTGCCTGGGGGCACACGCTCCAGCTGGGTGTCTTCATCCCCTTCACGCTCTTCCCGCTGATCATGCTGGCGATCGGTGTCTATCCGTTCATCGAGGCGTGGGTGACCGGGGACAAGCGCGAGCACCACATCGCACAGCGCCCGCGCAACGTCCCCACCAGGACCGGGCTCGGCGTCGCCTGGCTGTCGCTGTACGCGGTGCTGCTGATCGGCGGCGGCAACGACCTGTGGGCCACCCACTTCCATCTCTCCATCAACGCCATCACCTGGTTCGTGCGCATCGGCGCCTTCGTCGTGCCCGTACTGGCCTTCGTCGTCACCCGGCGGATCTGTCAGGGGCTCCAACTCCGCGACAGCGAGAAGGCGTTGCACGGCCGGGAGAGCGGCACCATCAAGCGCCTGCCGCACGGTGAGTTCGTCGAGGTCCACACCCCGCTCAGCCAGGCCGAGCTGCACACCCTCACCGCGCACGAGCAGCCCGTCCCGTTCCAGCTGGGCCCCGAGGTCGACGCGAACGGCGTCCGGCGGTCCGTCAAGCGCTCCGACCGGCTGCGGGCCAGGCTGGCGAAGGCCATGTACGGGCCGGGGACTTACGTGCCCAAGCCGACCCCGGAGGAGTACCGGGCGCTGCACAGCGGGCAGAGCGAGGAGTCGCAGCACCACTGAAGTCCCAGGGGGCAGCTGCCGCCACTTTCGGCCGGCCTGCCCCCGCACGTCACTCCGTACCCCTTCTCCCCCTTGTCACGCTCACGTACGTTGGGCTCCGGACCGAGTCCGCCGGTCCGTGAGCCCGCCGAGGGGGAGAGCGATGCCGTCCGCACGCATTCGAAGAAGCCGAAGAACCCGAGGGGCCAGAGCGCTTGTCGTCGGAGCGGCGCTGCTCGCGCTGCCCGCCACCGCCCTGGCCGCACCCACCGCCTCCGCCGTGGGCCAACAGGCCCCGGCGGCAGGGGAGTCCGCCGAGCAGAAGTCCGACCAGCCCTACCCGGACATCGACGTACGGGGCGGAGCGCGCACCGGCCCGTCCGCCGAACAGCTCACCGCCGCCAAGGAGTTGGACAACGCCGCGGTCCGCTGGGGGCGCACCGGCACCCCGCGCCTCGTCGTCCCCCGGGGCCGCCCCTCCCTCACCGGTGCGAGCAAGGCCGACGCGCGCACCGTCGCCCTCAACTACGTACGCGAGAACGCCGGGTTGTACGGACTCGCCCCCGCCGACCTCGCGGGCCTCGAAGTCGTCAAGTCGTACGGTACGAAGCACAACGGCGTGCGGCACGTCTTCCTCGGCCAGACCGACCGGGGCGTCCCCGTCCACGGAGCCCAGCTCTCGGTGGCCGTCGACAAGCAGGGCCGCATCGTCATCGCCACCGGCAGCCTGGTCGCCGGTCTGCGTGCGGCCCCAGACGCGACTGTCGACCGCACGAAGGCACTCGACCTCGCCGCGGCTTCCGTCGGCACCGCCGAACCGGCCGGGGCGACCACCGCCACCCGCGTCGTCCAGCCCTTCGCCGACGGCGCCGCACGGCCCGCCTGGCGCACCCAACTGACCGCGAAGAACGGCCACCTGTACGACACCGTGGTCGACGCCGGGTCCGGGAAGATACTCAGCCGCACCGACCTCAGCCACAACGAGGGCCCCGAGGGCCGGGTCTTCACCGGGCAGAACGCCAACACCGGCAGCCAGACGGTCGTCCCCTTCAGCGGTCTCGGCCGCTCCTGGGCCGAGGGCCGTGTGCCCACCGGCAACAACGCCGAGGTGTCGCAGAACCTCGAAGGCGACGACGCGCTCGGCCACCAGCCGCAGACCCCGGCCGCGGGCGACCCGGCGTACCAGCACTTCGACTACGCCTTCACCGACGCCTTCCGCACCAGCGGCGGCACCGACCTCACCACCGACCGCGACGCCGTCGTCACCCAGGCCTTCTACTACACGAACAACATGCACGACTTCCTCTACCGGCTCGGCTTCGACGAGGCGTCGGGCAACTTCCAGGAGGACAACCTCGGCAACGGCGGCAAGGGCAGCGACCGCGTCCAGGTCTACGTCGACTACGACGCCTCCGGCAGCAGCGCCTGCAACGCCAACTTCGGCACCCCCGCCGACGGCCAGAACCCCACCATGCGGATGTTCGTCGGCCGCACCTCCTGCGGCCAGCTCAACACCCACCGCGGCATGAACGGCGACACCGTCGCCCACGAGTACAGCCACGGCCTCTCGCACCGCCTCGTCGGCGGCGGCAACATGGGCGGCGGCGTCCAGACCGGCGCGCTCGGCGAGGGCTGGGGCGACTCCATCGCCACCTCGATGTGGAGCGACCCGGTCTACGGCGAGTACGCCACCGGCACCGCGACCGGCGTGCGCCGCTACGCGTACGACAAGAGCCCGCTCACCTACGGCGACCTCTGCGGGGGCGGCGGCTGCCAGGTGCACCGCGACGGCGAGATCTGGGCCACCACCATGTGGGAGGTGCGCACCGCCCTCGTCGGCGCGCACGGTGCGGCGGGCGGCAAGGCGCAGCACGAGCAGCTCATGGTCGACGGAATGAAGCTGACCCCCACCCAGCCGGACTTCCTGGATGCCCGCGACGGCATCCTGGCGGCCGACCGCGCCAACAACGGCGCCAACCAGTGCCTGCTGTGGGGTGCCTTCGCCAAGCGCGGCATGGGCGCGAGCGCCTCGTCCTCCGCCCAGAACCAGGCGACCCCCGCCGGCGACCTCCCGGCCACCTGCAGACCGACGGCCGACGCCGGAGGCCCGTACACGACCGAGGAAGGCGCGGACGTACGGCTCGACGCGTCCGGCAGCACCTCGCCGGGCGGCGGCGCCACGTACGCCTGGGACTTCGACGGCGACGGTGCGTACGACGACGCCACCGGGCCCAGCCCGCTCTTCGACCGCGTCGGCCAGGACGGCACGCACACGGTCGGTCTGCGCGTCGGCAACGCGGCGGGGGCGGCCACCGACACGGCGACCGTGACCGTCACCAACGTCGCCCCGTCCGTGTCCTTCACCGTCAAGGGCCAGGCCGTCGAGGGCGGGAAGCTCACCGTCAGCGGCACCGTCACCGACCCCGGCTGGCTCGACCCGCTGACCGCGACCGTCGACCTCGGCGACGGCAAGTCCGTACCCCTGGAAGGGCAGTTGGAGAACGGGCGGCCCGACGCCACCCTCACCTTCTCCACCGACACCGTCTTCGGCGACAACGGCACCTTCACCGTGAAGGTCTGCGGCAAGGACGACGACACGCAGACCTGCGAGCAGACCGCGGTCAAGGTGGCCAACGTCGATCCCGCCGTCGCCATCGACAAGTCCAAGGCGGTGGACCTCGCGGGCGGCAGGACGATCGTCGTCCACGCGGGCGACGACAAGCCGCCGTTCGCCGGGCGGGTCACCGACCCCGGAAGCGACGACGAGACCCTCACCTGGAAGTGGGGCGACGGCACCCCCGACACCGTCACCAACTCCCTGGTGAACCCGCCGAACCCGGACCCGGCGAACAGCCCGAGCGTCCAGCCGCGCGACATCGCCGACGCGCAGGCCCACGAGTACAGGAAGCCGTGCCTGTACGACGTCTCGCTCGGCGCCCGCGACGACGACGCAGGGACCGGCTCCGACCAGGTCAAGGTGATCGTCCAGGGCAACGCGCCGCTCTCGCTCCTCGCGGACATCTGGTACGTCAAGTACCTGACCGGAGACCTCACCGGCCTGGGCAAGGAGCGCCTCGACTGCTACCTGAAGATCGTTCAGCATGCGAGTGCGGTCTTCTCGGAGACCGTCGACATCGCGACGCAGGCACGGGCCGCGCACACCCTGGCACCCACCCTGTTCGACGCCAGGAAGGCGGTGGACCGCCAACTCCTCGGCACCTGGCTGAACTTCGCGAACGGCGCCTTCGAGCCGGGCGAGAAGGTCGACACGGACGGCGACCTCAAGGCGGACACCCCGTTCCTGACCGTCCTGCAGAATGCGGAGAAGGTACGGCTCGACCCGGCGTCGGACTGGCAGGCCCTGACGAAGCAGGCGAAGATCCTGACGTGCGTCAACGTCCCGCTCGTATGACCCTGTCGACTCCGCGCAACCGCTCCGCGCGCGGCGCACGCTGTGCGGTGGTCGCCGTCACCCTGGTCCTCGGGGTGGCGGCGACCGCCTGCGCGGGGAGCGGCGGGGGAGGCGGGCAGGGGAACTCCGGACCGCCGGTGACACGTACGCCGTCGCCGGAGACCTCCACGGCCGCGCCCCGCACCCCCGCCGCCACACCTTCCACCCCCGCTGCCACTTCCCCCACCGCCACCTCTCCCTCCGCCACACCTCCCACCCGCCTCGCCCTCACCCAGGACGACTCCGGCCGCACCGTCACCCTCGCCGTCGGCGGCGTCGCCCGGCTGCGGCTCACGGACTCCGCGCGCTGGGCGGAAGCCGTAGCGGACGGGGCCGCGGTGACCCTGGTCCCGGTCGACCACGAGTCCGACCCCGGCTTCCGCGAGTGGGAGGTGCGGGCCGCGCGCGCGGGCCGGGCCGCCGTCCGCGTCGGGGAGCAGGGCGGCGGGCCCGGAGTGCGGATCGGATTCCGGGTCGTGGCGGGTGTGGCTGCCGTGCAGCCCGCGCAGCGGTAGCCCAAATTCTGCTTATGATCCACGGCCGCACGCCCGGCTATGCTGTCCCGGTGTTCGATTCGAGGCACATCAAAACCTTCCACGAAGTGGTGCGGACCGGTTCCTATTCCGCCGCCGCGCGCGTTCTGGGATACACCCAGCCCGCGATCACCCAGCAGATGAAGGCCCTCGAACGCGACGTCGGCACCCCCCTCTTCACCCGGGCGGGCCGCGGTCTGCGCCTCACCGAGGCGGGGGAGACCCTGTCCCGGCACGCCACCGCCATCCTCGACACCATGTCCGCCGCCGAGCAGCAGATGTCCGCGCTCACCCGGCTGCAGTGCGGGCGGGTGCGGGTCTGCGCGTTCCCCAGCGCCAGCGCCACCCTCATCCCCGAGGCCATGGCCCGCCTCGCCGCCGGGCACCCCGGGGTACGGGTCGAGCTGAGCGAGGACGAGCCCCCCGAGTCGCTGCAGCGGCTGGTGCGCGGCGAGTGCGACATCACGCTGGCCTTCACCTATCCCGGCCTCCACGAGGACATACCGGAGGAGGTGGCGGAGGTTCCGCTCCTGGAGGACCAGCTCCTCGTCCTGCTGCCGACCCGTCATCCGCTCACCAGGCGGCGGACCGTGAAGCTCGCCGACCTGGCCGACGAGCGGTGGATCGCCGGCTGCCTGCGCTGCCGCGTCAACTTCCTCCACGAGTGCGCGGAGCAGGGCTTCGCACCCGACATCGCCTTCACCACCGACGACAACCTGGTGGTGCAGAGCCTGGTCGCCGAAGGGCTCGGGATCGCGATGATGCCGGGCCTCGTCCTCAACTTCCTGCGCCACGAGAAGGTCACAGGACGGGCCCTCGCCCCCGCCTCGAAGCGCCAGGTCTCCGCGTACGTCCTGCGGGAACACCTGCGCATACCGGCCACCGCGCTCGTGCTCGACGAACTCAGAACGGTCGCCGCCAACAAGGTCGGCTGCTGAACCCGCTCCACCCGCCATGCCGAACTTATAAGCAGGAACAGGGGTACGGCGTAGGAATCGGTGTTGGACGTGATGGATCAAGCGGCGCCACGCTGCCCGTATGACCACGACTTCGACCGCCTACTCGGCCGCGCGCACGACCGCCCGCCTGGACGCCCTCGTCGCCTCGGTGCGCGGGGCCGTCGGCCGCGGACTGCCGCCGGACCTCACCGCCCACCTCGTCGGCGAAAGCCTCGCCCCGTACCTCGGCGCGGCCGACCTCCTCACCGAGGAGCAGCAGGAGAGCGACCCCACCTGCTACCGCCAGCACCTCCTGCACGCCGAGCGCGACGGCAGCTTCTCGATCGTCGCCCTCGTCTGGCTGCCCGGCCAGGAGACCTCCGTCCACGACCACATCTCCTGGTGCACCACCGGGGTCCACGTCGGTGAGGAGCGCGAGCGCCGCTACCGGCTGGTCCCCGCGGGCGAGAACACCGCGGCCCGTCTCGTCGCCACCGAGGACGTCGTCAACCCGCAGGGCGCGGTCTGCGGGTTCGCCCCGCCCGGCGACATCCACCGGGTCTGGAACGCCGGCACCGACCTCGCGATATCCCTGCACATCTACGGCGCCGACATATCCCGCGTCGGCTCCAGCGTCCGCCGCGTGTACGAACTCCCGGCCGACCGCTGATGGCGCTGCTGCAACGCCCCACGCGCCCGTCGTCCGCCGCCCCCGCCGGGCCCCGCAAGCTGCCGGGCCTGGCGCTGGCAGCGGCCGGCGTCGCGGTCGCCTGGTGCGTGCACCTGCTGCTGCCCGCCGTGCCGATGCTGACCGCGGCCGTGGTCCTCGGCATCGTCGTCGCGCACCTGCCGTTCGCCAGACCGCTGGTGCGGGGTGCGGCGCGCCCCGGGCTGACCTTCGCCGGGAAACGGCTGATGCGGGTCGGCATCGTCCTGCTCGGCCTCAAGCTCAGCCTCGACGACGTGCTCGGCATCGGCTGGGCGACGGTCGTGATGGTCCTCGTGGTGGTCGCCGCCACCTTCTTCGGTACCTGGTGGCTCGGCCGGAAGATGGGCCTCCCGGGCGACCAGCCCCTCCTCATCGCCACCGGCTACTCGATCTGCGGTGCCTCCGCGATCGGCGCGGTCGCCGAGGCCACCGACAGCGACGAGCGCGACACCGCGACCTCGGTGGCCCTCGTCACCCTGTGCGGCACGCTCGCCATCGCCGTACTCCCGCTGCTGCACGGTCCGTTGGGGCTCAGCGACCCGGAGTTCGGGCGGTGGGTCGGGGCGAGCGTGCACGACGTCGGGCAGGTCGTCGCCACCGCGCAGACCGCGGGCCCCGGCGCGCTCGGCGAGGCGGTCCTCGTCAAGCTGATGCGGGTCGCCCTGCTCGCACCGCTGGTCGCGGCGGTCGCCCTGTCCGTACGCAAGCGACGCAGGCAGACGTCGGTGGACACCGGGCAAAAGCGCCCGCCGATCGTCCCCCTCTTCGTCGTCGGCTTCCTCGCCATGGTCGCGCTGCGCAGCACCGGCCTGCTGCCGACCGGCGCACTCGACCTGGCGCAGCACGCGCAGGAACTCCTCCTCGCCGCAGCCCTGTTCGGCCTCGGCAGCGCGGTCCACCTCCCGTCGCTGACCCGCACCGGCGGGCGCGTCGCGGGTCTTGGACTGTGCGCCTGGGTGGTCGTGGCCGGAGTTTCGTACGGGGGAGTACTGCTGACAACCGGCTGACGTGATAGGAGAGTTGGCGGACACACATGATCACCGATCAAGGAGAGCCCCGCACATGACCGGCACCGAGTCCGCCGCCCTCCCGCCCACCGCCGCCGGCGTCCCCGCCGGTGCGCGGATCGACACCAGCAAGCCGCACCCCGCCCGCGTCTACGACTGGTTCCTCGGCGGCAAGGACAACTACCCCGTCGACGAGGCGCTCGGCCGGCAGATCATGTCCCTGGACCAGAGCGCCCAGCACGTCGCCCGCGGCAACCGCGCCTTCATGCGCCGCGCCACCGGCTGGCTGGCGGCCGAGGCGGGCATACGCCAGTTCCTCGACATCGGCAGCGGCATCCCCACCGCACCCAACCTCCACCAGATCGCCCAGGGGTACGCGCCGGACGCCCGCGTCGTGTACGCCGACAACGACCCCGTCGTCCTCGCCCACTCCGCGGCCCTGCTGCACAGCACCCCCGAGGGCTCCGTCGACTACCTCCAGGCCGATGTCCGCTCGCCCCGCCGGATCCTCGACCTGGCCGCCGCCAGCCTCGACCTCTCGCGACCGGTCGCCGTGTCGCTGGTCGCCCTGATGCACTTCGTGCCCGACGAGGACGGTGCGTACGAGCTGGTCAAGCACCTCGTCGACGCCGTCCCGTCCGGCAGCTACCTGGTGCTCTCCCAGCTCACGCCGGAGCTCGACCCGACCGGGGTGCAGCGGGGCGTCGAGATGTACGCGGCCGGGGGCGTGACCCTCGCACCGCGCTCCCGTGCCGAGACCGCACGCTTCTTCTCGGGCCTTGTCCCGGCCGGGCCCGGCCTCGTACTCCTGGAGGACTGGCACCCGGAGCTGGGCGGGGCAGGGGACGAACCGCGCACGGAGGCCCCGATCCCGCTGTACGCGGCGGTCGCCCGCAAACCGTGACCCGTGCGGGTGCGTGGGGGCTGGCCGCCGGGTGGGCATCGTGCGGGTGCGTCGTGGCTGGTCGCGCAGTTCCCCGCGCCCCTAAATGCCTGCCCCCTAGCCCTCTTGGGCAGCGGGGCCGCCCCCCCGGGGGCGGGACGGGTGGGCAAGGGGGCGGCCCCCACTGCGGCACGCCCCTCCCACGACCGCCCACCCTCGCCCCCGCCCCCGCACCATGAACACCGCCCCGTACCGGTGAATTACCGAGGAGTCTGGTCAGTGTCCGGCCCGCCGGGCTAGGCTCGGAGCTCCGACACTGCAAGGGGGATGGCATGGGTGTGTCCCGGCCGGAAGACCCGGTCCCCGTACCGCCGTTGCTGGAGCGCGAGGACGAACTGGGCTTTGCGGCAAGGGCCGTCGACGACCTGTGTGCGCCCTCCTCCCGCGGCGGCGTCCTCGTCTACCGCGGCGTCGCCGGCATCGGCAAGACCGCCCTGCTCGGCGAGGTCCAGCGGATCGCCCGCGAGCGCGGCTGCACCGTGTGGTCCGCGCGCGGCGGCGAGACCGTCACGTCCGTCCCCTTCCACGTCGTACGGCACCTGCTGCAGCCCGCCCTCTCCCTCACCGGGGACGCCGCCGCCCGCGACCTCCTCGGCGAGCGGTACGGCAGCGCGGGTCCCGCCCTCGGCATCGCACCGCCCAACAGCGCGGTGAAGGCCGACCCGCAGGGCGTCAGGGACGGCCTGGACGCGCTGGTCGGCGGGCTCGCCGAGGCGCACCGCCCGCTCGTGCTGGTCGTCGACGACGCCCAGTGGAGCGACCTGGAGACGCTGACCTGGCTGGTGCGCTACGCCCAGCGCGGGAACCGGCTGCCGGTGCTGCTCGTCGCCGCCTACCGCACCAACGAGGCCGAAGGCGAGACGGCGGAACTGCTGCGCGACCTCGACACGACGGCCAGGGCCACCGGCAGCGCCGTAGGCCTGAGGGCGCTGTCCCCCGACGCCACCGCCCAGTTCGCCCGCAGCGAGCTCGGGCAGCACGCCGACGACCCGTTCTGCCGCGAGGTGTGGGCGGTCACCGGCGGCAACCTGTACGAGACGGTGGAGCTGCTCGCCCGCGCCAAGGACACCGGCCTGGACCCGGTGGAGGACACGGCGGGCTCCCTGCGCGCCCTGATCATGTCCGCCCGCGCCCCGGGACTCGTGGAACGGCTGATGGAGATGGGCACCACCACCGCCCACTTCGCGTTCGCCGCCGCCATCCTGGAGACGGACGTCTCGCTGCGGCTCGCCGCGAAACTGGCCGGCATCTCCCTCGGGGACGCGGCCGAATCCGCCGACCGGCTGCGCACCGCCCGCATCCTCACCGGCGCGGACGAACACCTGGAGTTCGCCCACCCGCTGGTCGCGGGCGCCGTCTACGACGCCATCCCGAAGTACCTCCGCAAGGCCATGCACGGCGTCGCCGCCGAAGTCCTCGCCAGCGCGGGACACGGCGCGGCCGCCGCCTCCCGGCACCTCCTCGACGTACCCCGGGAGGAGAACCCCAAGCTGGTCGAGCAGATGCGGGCCGCCGCCCGCGAGTACGTCGCCGTCGGAGCGCCCGACGCGGCCAGGCGCTGTCTGGAGCGGGCCCTGGAGGAGCCGCCGCTGCCCACCGTCCTCGCCCAGGTGCGGTACGAACTGGGCCAGGCCATCTACCTCGGCAACCCCGCCGCCACCGTCGAGCACCTCAAGGCGGCCCTCGACCAGCCGGGCCTCGACGCCGCCGAGCAGGCGCACGCCGTGTTCCTCCTCTCGCAGGCACTCACCCACAACAACCAGACCGCCGAGGCAGGCCGGATGGTCGCCGCGGCCGCGTCCGCCGCCCAGGCGGGACCCGCCCGGATGCGCCTGCAGACCGTGCACTTCCTCTGGGAGGGCGTGCTCGCCGTCGAGACGGACGGTCCCGGCCGCTCCCGCCGCCTCGCCGAGGCCGCCGCCAGGGTCGACGGCAGCAACACCACCGAGCAGGCCCTGCTGATGCTCCGCGCCTTCGACGCGACCGCCATCGGCGAGGACGCGGAGACCATCGTCGACATCGGCGACCGGGCCCTCGTCAACGGCAGCCTCCCCGCCGGACTGACCTGGACGGACACCACCTGGGGCTTCGAACCGGCCGCCCTCCTCGGGCTGAGCTACGCGTTCGCGGACCGCCTCGACCGGGCCGACAGCCTCTTCACCGAGGCCCGCCGGGCCTTCACCGAAGCCGGCTGGAGCGGCGGCCACCTGTCCTTCGCCTATGCCCTGACCGGATACCTCCAGCGCAGACGCGGCAACCTGGTGCGCGCCGAGGAGGACCTGCGCGAGAGCGTGCGGCTCGCCGAGCGCATCGGGCACGGACTGCCCATGCACTGGGACGCCGTGTGCATGCTCATCGACACGCTCCTCGCCCGCGGCCTGGTCGAGCACGCGTGGCAGGCCGCCGAGGACTTCGGCTTCGGCCCGGACTACCCCACCACGATCGTCATCCCGGACGCCCGCTCGGTCCGCGGACGGCTGCTGCTCGCCAAGGGTCGTACGAAGGAGGCCATCGCCGAACTCGAAGCGGCGGGCGAGGCGTTGAAGGCCCGCGGCAGGCACAACACGGTCCTCGCCCCCTGGGCCCTCGACCTGGCCCGCGCGGTCGCCCCCGACGACCCGGACCGGGCCGCCGAACTCGCCGTGTACGCCCGCGAGAAGGCCGAGAGGTTCGGTACGTACACGGCGATCGGCGAGGCCCTGCGCTGCCAGGCCTCCCTGGCGCAGGGCCCGCGCGCCGTCGAGCTGCTGCGCCGGGCCGTGGCCTGCCTCGAAAAGTCCCCTTCGGCGTACGAACACGCGGCGGCCCGCATCGAGTGGGGCATCGCCGCCGGCTCCCGTTCGGAACTGGAGAAGGGCCGCGACCACGCCCGCAACTGCGGTGCGGCGGCCCTGGTGGCGTCGGCCGACCGGGCCCTGCGGGAGCTGGGGTACTTGAGGGGCGACGAGTAGCGCCCCTCAAGTCCCGCCTCCGGAGGGTGCGTTACTTCTCCAGCTCCTTGTGCGCGTTCTCCGGCAGCCGGAAGAACACCGCCGACGACACCAGGCACAGCGCCGCCACGTACCAGGCGAACAGCCCCGGGTTGCCCATCTCCTTGAACAGCGTCCCCATGTACGGGGCTGTGCCGCCGAAGAGCGCCACGGTCAGCGAGTACGGGAAGCCGATGCCGGACGCCCGCACCCTGGCCGGGAAGATCTCCGCGTTGACGGCCGCCGAGATCGACGTGAACCCGGTCAGCAGGATCATGCCCGCGCACTGCACCAGCACCAGCGTCCCGAAGGTGATCCCGCCGTCGACGATCTTCAGCAGCGGCACGATCAGCAGCGCGAACCCGAGCCCCGAGAACAACAGCAGCGGCCTGCGCCCGATCCGGTCCGAAAGCAGCCCGCCGAGCGGCTGCAGCAGTGCGAAGAACGCGAGCGAGATGGTGCCCGCCAGCAGTGCGTCCGACTTCTCGAAGCCGCCGTTCAGCTCCGCGTACGTGGGCAGGTAGGACGTCCAGGTGTAGTACGAGATGGTGCCGCCCGCGGTGATGCCGCAGATCAGCAGCGACTGGCGGGGGTACTTGCGCAGCGCGTCGAACAGGCCGGGGCGCTGCGCCTGCTCCACCGGGGTGTGCGTCTCCTGCGCGCCGCGCCTGATCCAGAACCCGACCAGGCTCAGCAGCGCGCCGAGCACGAACGGCACCCGCCACCCCCAGCCGTCCATCTGCCCGTCGCTCAGGCTCGACACGAGGAGCGCGGCGATGCCCGAGGCGGCCAGCTGCCCGGCCGTCGTGGACACGTACTGGAAACTGGAGAAGAGCCCGCGCCTGCCGGGCCCCGCCGACTCGACGAGGAAGGTCGTCGAAGCGGCGAACTCGCCGCCCACGGAGAGACCTTGGAGCAGGCGCGCGAGCACCAGCACGATCGGGGCGAGGACGCCCACCGATGCGTACGTCGGGGTCAGCCCGACCAGCAGACTGCTGCCGCCCATCAGCAGGATCGTCACGGTCAGGGCGGTCCGCCGGCCGTGCCGGTCGGCCACCGCGCCGAGCAGCAGACCGCCGACCGGCCGCATGAAGAAGCCGACCGCGAAGACCGCGAAGGTGGAGAGCAGCGGGACGAGCGGACTGCCGGAGCTCTTGGGGAAGATCTGCGCGGCGATGTACGTGGCGAGGAAGGTGTACGCGTACCAGTCGTACCACTCCACGGCATTGCCCACGGAGGCCGCGAGGAGCTGCCGTGCGGGGCGGCCGGCGGCCGGTGGCGGGGGAGTGGTGGTGTCGGGAGTCGGCGTCGGCGTCTCTGTCATGATCCGGACGATTGCCGAGTTGCGGGGCGGGCACAAGAGCGCCGTGTGAAAGCTGCGTCAAACAATGCCGCAGGATGTGCGTTGCGAAAGTGACTGATGCATCAGTCAGAACGGCAATCCCCATATGGCTGGCGGTCACGTGTTGAGATTGCCTCAACGCATGGGTACGGTGGCCCACCATGCAGCAAGAAGCAGCGGAGCCGGTCGCCGAGTCCTCCTCCAGCGTCGCCGACCGCGTCCGGCAGGTCATCGCGGCGGCCGGGGTCAGCCAGCGGGAGTTCGCCCGGCGGGTCGTCATGGACCCGTCGAAGCTGTCCCGCTCGCTGGGCGGCACCCGGCGCTTCACCGCCGCGGAACTGGCCAGGATCGCGGACACCGGAGGCGTGGACGCGGGGTGGCTGCTCGGCTCCCGCACACCGCCGCTCGCACCCGCCCGGCGTACCCGCGCCGCCGCGGCGCAGCAGGCCCCCGACGGCGGGCGGCCGCTCCAGATCGTGCGGGAGACGGTCCGGCTGATCGCCGAGCACGGCTTCCACGCGGTGCGCGTCGCGGACATCGCCGAGGCCTGCGCCACCAGTACCGCCGCCATCCACTACCACTTCCCCGGCCGGGACGACCTCCTCGAAGCGGCCGTCCGGTGGTGCATGGACGAGGACACCGCGCGGCGGGCCGCCCGTACGGCGGAGGCGTCCGACGCCGCCGATGAACTGCGCCAGCTCATCGAGCTCCAGACCCCGTACAGCGAACAGCAGCGCCGCCAGTGGCGGGTGTGGCTCGACCTGTGGGCGGAAGCGGCACGGTCGACCGCCGTGGGACGTCTGCACGTCGACTACTACCGGCAGTGGCGGGACACCGTCGCCGATGTCGTACGACGCGGAGTCGACCAGGGCGCCTTCAGGGCCGGCACCGACCCGGAGGCGGCCGCCCTCCGGCTGACCGCGCTCATCGACGGGCTGGCCAGTCAGGTCCTGGCGTCCGCGCCGGGCGAGGCCGTCGCGGGCGGCACCACCGCCGACGACATGCACACCGCGCTGCTCGCGTACGTGGACGCCACACTCACGCACCGTCCCTGAGGATCCCCCGGACGGCGCCGATCCCTCCCCCGGGACTTCCGAACGACCGCACACCCGCAAGGAGTTACCCATGTCCGTCAACCAGGACGTCATCATCACCTGCGCCCTCACCGGCGCGGGCGACACCGTACGCAAGAGCCCGCACGTCCCCGTCACGCCCGAGCAGATAGCCAGGTCCGCCGTCGAGGCGGCCGGGGCCGGTGCCGCCGTCGTGCACATCCACGTCCGCGACCCCGAGACCGGCGACCCGTCCCGTGACCCGCGCCTCTACCGCGAGGTCGTCGAGCGGATCAAGGAGACCGGCACCGACGTCGTCATCAACCTCACCGCCGGCATGGGCGGCGACCTGGTCATCGACCCGGACCGGCCGCTGAAGGACTTCCCGCTGCCCGGCACCGACCTCGTCGGCGGCCTCGACCGCCTCCCGCACGTCGAGGAACTGCTCCCCGACATCTGCACCCTCGACTGCGGCTCCCTCAACTTCGGCGACGGCAGCAACCTCTACGTCTCCACCCCCGACATGCTGCGCGCGGGCGCCAGGCGCATCCAGGAGCTGGGCGTACGACCGGAGCTGGAGATCTTCGACACCGGCCAGCTGTGGTTCGCCAAGCAGCTCCTCGCCGAAGGACTGCTCGACGACCCGACCGTGTTCCAGCTGTGCATGGGCATTCCGTGGGGCGCCCCCGCCGACCCGGGCGTGCTCCAGGCCATGGTCAACATGCTGCCCGAGAAGGCCCAGTTCGCCAGCTTCGCGCTCGGCCGGATGCAGATGCCGTGGGCCGCCCAGTCCATCCTGCTCGGCGGACACGTCCGCGTCGGCCTGGAGGACAACCTCTACCTCGGCAAGGGCAACAAGGTCACCAACGCGCAGCTGGTCGAGCGGGCCGTCACCATCACGGAGTCGCTGGGCTCGCGGGTCGCCACCCCGGACGAGGCGCGCGCGAAGCTCGGCCTCAAGCCGAGGGCCTGACCGGCGCCCGGACCCGCGTCCCGCGCCCCTGAAGGGGCGCTCCCCCCCCACCACATCCGGAGGTTTCCCCATGACCGCATCCGCGCTCCCGCCCTGCGCCCCCGAGGACGTGCGCCGCGTCGCCTGTGTCGGCGCCGGTGTCATCGGCGGCGGCTGGGTCGCCCACTACCTGGCCCGTGGCTACGACGTCACCGCCTGGGACCCGGCCCCCGACGCCGAGCAGAGGCTGCGCCGTCTGGTCGACGCCGCCTGGCCCGCGCTCGTACAGCTGGGACTTGCCGAAGGTGCGTCGCCGGAGCGGCTCACCGTGACCGCCACTCTCGAAGAGGCCGTCGCCGACGCCCAGTTCGTCCAGGAGAGCGCACCCGAGAAGCTCGACCTCAAGCGCGACCTGCTCAAGCAGCTGGATGCCGCGGCCCCCGCCGGAGTCGTCATCGCCTCCTCCACCTCCGGCTACCCGATGACCGACATGCAGACCGAGGCGGCCGACCCGGGCCGCCTCGTCGTCGGCCACCCGTTCAACCCGCCGTACCTGATCCCGCTCGTCGAGGTCGTCGGCGGCGAGCGGACCACGGCGGAAGCCGTCGCCTGGTCGTCGCGGTTCTACGAGGTCGCGGGCAAGTCCGTCATCACCATGGACCGTGAGGTCCCCGGCTTCATCGCCAACCGCCTCCAGGAAGCCCTGTGGCGCGAGGCCCTGCACATGGTCGCCAACGGCGAGGCCACCGTCCGCGAGATCGACGACTCGATCACCGAGGGCCCCGGCCTGCGCTGGGCGTTCATGGGCCCGATGCTCACCTTCGCGCTCGCGGGCGGCGAGGGCGGCATGGCCCACATGCTCGACCACTTCGGCCCGTCCCTGAAGTCCCCGTGGACCCGCCTCGAAGCGCCCGAGCTGGACAAGCGGCTGTACGACGCCGTGGTGGCAGGCTGCGACGACGCCGCTGACGGCCGCACCATCGCCGACCTCGTCGCCGAACGCGACCAGGGCGTCATCGACGTACTGCGCGCCACGGGCCGCCTCCCGCAGCAGCGCACCGAGGGGGAGACCAAGTGACCCGGGTCAACGAGGCGGACAGCACGGACACCACCGACAGCACGGACACCACCGACAGCACGGACACCACCGACAGCACGGACACCACCGACACCACGGAGCTGGACGGCGTCGTCGACTGCCTGCCGCTCGTCCACCACACCGTCCGGCCCGAGTGGATCGACTACAACGGCCACATGAGCGAGGCCTTCTACGTCCTCGTCTTCGGGTACGCCACCGACGCCATGATGATCGAGACCGGACTCCACGCGGGCTACCGCGAGAGCACCGGCTGCTCCCTCTACACGGTCGAGGCGCACATCCGGTATCTGAGCGACGTCGCGGAGGGGGCCAGGCTCGCCGTCCGCACCCGGATCCTGGGCGCCGACGCCAAGAAGGTCCGCTTCGCGCACGAGCTGTTCGTCGTGGCGGACGGACACCCCGCCACCCTCCCGACCGAGGCCGAGCCGGTGGCCACCACCGAACTGCTCGCCCTCCACGTCGACCAGGCGGTGGGCCGGGCCGCCCCGCTCCCGGAGCGCATCCGCGAACGGCTCGTCTCCCTCACCGAGGACGCCCCGGCCTGGGCGGGTCGCTCCATCGCGGAGGTCCCGGCCGTCCGCTCCTGACCGGCGGCCGGGCCGAGCCGTGGCTGGGCTCTGCAGCGGCCGGGCTCTGCATCGGACGGGCTCTGCCCCGGGCGGGCTCAGCAGTGGCTGGGCCCGTCCGGGGCCAGGTACATCAGGGTGTTCGCGGGGCTCTCCTGGGCGGGGAACCACAGTAGGTTCCAGCTCGGCTGCCAGAGCGCGGGGCCCCGGTGGCCGCGGATCTTCGCGCGCAGCTGGCCCGCGCGGTGGTGCCAGGCCCGGAAGGAGTGGCCGAACCGGTCCCCTGCCTCGTGCAGCGTCACCCAGCCGTCGTCCTGCACGTCGACCGCCGAGATCAGCACCTCGTGCAGCTCGCCGGGTTCGTCGTGGCACTTGCGGGCCTGGTCCCAGTGCACGTGGTGGCCGGGCGCATACCTGTGGCAGGAGCCCGGTGGAACACTGCCGCGGCCGAGGCCGGGAGGAGGAACGAAATCCATGGCGCGGTGATGCCTCCGCACAGATGCAACGGGTGGGTCAGGCGGGCGTGGTCACCTCGTCCGCCCAGACAGGTGCCGTCCCCGCCAGTCGGCACACCATCAGGTAGAGGGGAATGGGCGGGGTGTAGGGGGAGGGGCCGTCGGGGGTGTGGATCAGCCGTGGGCGGGAGGCCGCCACGTAGGCGCCCGCGGCGTACTGGGCGGGTGCGGGCCACGGCAGCCCGAGGTCGGAACCCGAAGGGACGATCCACCACCAGAGGTCTGCGTCGGCGAACACACAGCCGGCCCCGGGCAGGTGGGCCAGCAGCCGCTGCCCGTACCGGGCGGGCAGTCCCACGGCGTCGCAGCCGAGCGGGGTGTGGTCGAGACCGGGCGGCAGCGGCAGCCGGGCGGGGCCGCCGCCTCCCGCACGGCGCACCCTGGTCAGCCGGGCGGCAAGACGGTGACTCATTCCCGCACGCTGCCCGGGTCGGTGCCGCCGTCGCCCGAGAAGGACGAGCCGCCCGTCTCCGCCGTCTCCGCGTGGGGGAGTTCCGCCCACACCGTGCGCCCGGAGTCGGGGCCGTTCTCCTGGGATCCCCAGGTGTCGCACAGCGCGTCGACGAGCAGCAGACCGCGCCCGTGCTCGCCCGCGGCCTCCGCTGACCGGCGCAGCCGCGGGCCCTGCGGGCCGATCCCCTCGTCCCGTACGGAAATTCTCAGTCTGCCGTCCCCGTCGGCCAGCTCGCAGCGCACCCGGTCGCTGCCCGTGTGGATCACCGCATTGGTGACCAGCTCCGAGACGACCAGCGCCGCGGTGTCCCCGACGTCCGCGCCCAGGCCCCAGACCGTGAGCCGGGCGGCCGTCAGATGACGTGCGTGCGCGACCGACTCCGGACATGCGGGCAGGGCAAAACCGAACCTTCGGACACGGGCCCCCTGAATTGGGCCCATGACCTGGGGAAAGAGCGTGGAGCCAGGTACCACGACCGCATCCTCACCATGGGGGAGCGGCTGCCGCGCACCGCCTCCCCCGGTGTGGTGCGCGGCAGCCGCGTGAACCAGTTCACGGATCAACTCTCCCTCTGTCCCCGTCACTTGGCAAGAGGCACTCTGAAAATTCCAGAGTGTCGTTTCGTAGATCACGAACGCGTGGCACACTGCATCGCGACAGTACGTAGAGCACAACTGCCCACTGGTTACGGTGCGTTACGGGGAGGTCTCCCATGAGTGAACCGCGGTCCGCCCCGACCGTCGGTCAGGTCGTGCTCGGCAAGCGGCTGCAGGACCTGCGCGAGCGCGCCGGTCTGACCCGTGACCAGGCCGCGAAGGTGCTGCACGTGGCCCCGGCCACCGTCCGCCGGATGGAGACCGCCGAGGTCACCCTCAAGATCCCCTACGTACAGATGCTGCTGAAGGCGTACGGCAGCACCGACACGGAGTGTGACGCCTTCCTGGAGCTCACCCAGGAGGCCAACCGGCCCGGCTGGTGGCAGCGGTTCCACGCGATCCTGCCCGACTGGTTCAGCATGTACGTGAGCCTGGAGGGCGCCGCCTCCCTCATCAGGTCCTACGACCCGCACTTCTTGCCGGGGCTGCTCCAGACCGAGGACTACGCGCGTACCGTCCTGCGCACCGGAGCCATCGGCCAGGTCCGCCCCGAGGACGTGGAGCGGCACGTCGCGCTGCGCATGGAGCGGCAGTCACTGCTCACCGGACCCGACGCCCCGACCCTCTGGGCGATCATGGACGAGACGGTGCTGCGCCGCCCGGCCGGCGGGACGGACGTCATGCGCGCCCAGGTGGACCGGCTGCTGGACGCCACCGAGCTGCCCAATGTCACCCTTCAGATCGCGGAGTTCGCCGACGGCCCGCACCCGGGCACGTACGGCCCCTGCGTCCTCTTCCGCTTCGCCGTGCCGGAACTCCCCGACATGGTCTACAGCGAGTACCTGACCGGCGCCGTCTACCTCGACGCGCGCCCCGAGGTGGCCACCTACCTCGAAGTCATGGACCGCATGGCGGCCCAGGCCGCCACCGCACCACGCACCAAGGAGATCCTCGCGGATTTCCGCAAGGAGCTCTGAACCTGCCATGTCCCACACGCCACGCCCTTCCCGTAAGGACCGGCGTACCGACCGGCGCGTCGAGCGCCGGGGGGCCCGCCGCATCTACAACGGCATGCCCGCGGCCGACCTCCCCACCGAGGGCTGGTCCAAGCCGTGGAGCGGGGGCAACGGCGGCAACTGCGTCGAGACCATGAAGCTCGCGGACGGCCGGGTCGCGGTCCGCCAGTCGGCCGACCCCGACGGTCCCGCCCTCATCTACACCCCGGGCGAGATCGCGGCCTTCATCCAGGGGGCGAAGGCAGGCAAGGCGGACTTCCTCCTCACCTGACCGTCCTTCACCTATCCTGCTCAGCAAGCCACTTGACCACTGGAGACCCCATGACCGGGCAGGACCGCACCACCGGCAGCTCCGCATCCGTCGAGATCGACACCAGCAAGCCGCACCCGGCCCGGATGTACGACTGGTTCCTCGGCGGCAAGGACAACTACCCGGTCGACGAGGCCATGGCCAGGGAACTCCTCAAGCTGGACGCCAGGGGCGGCGAAATGGCCCGGGTCAACCGCGCGTTCATGCACCGCGCCACCCGCTGGCTCGCCGAGAACGGCGTGCGCCAGTTCCTCGACATCGGCAGCGGCATCCCCACCGAGCCCAACCTCCACCAGATCGCGCAGACCACCGCCCCCGAGGCGCGCGTCGTCTACTGCGACAACGACCCCATCGTCCTCGCCCACGCCGAGGCCCTGCTGCGCAGCACCCCCGAGGGCGCCACCGAGTACATCCAGGCCGACGCCCGCAAGCCCGAGTCCATCCTGGAACACGCGGGCAAGATACTCGACTTCGACGAGCCGATCGCCCTGTCCCTCGTCGCCCTGCTGCACTTCGTCGGCGACGAGGACGGTGCGTACGAGATCGTCAGCAGCCTCATGGACCGGCTGGCGAGCGGCAGTTACCTGGTGCTCTCGCACGTCGCCCGCGACTTCGACCCGGAGGGCGCGGACAAGGCAGCCGCCATGTACAAGGCGCGCGGCCTCACCCTCCAGCCCCGCTCGCGCGAGGAGGTCTCCCGCTTCTTCGACCCGTACGAGCTGATCGAGCCGGGCGTCTCGCTGGCCGCCGAGTGGCGCCCGGAACTGGGCGAGGCCGTCCCGGTCGAGGGCGACGAGCCGATCCCGGGCTGGGTGGCGGTGGCGCGCAAGGCGTGATCGGCGCCTGATCGACGGGGCCGGTACGAGGCGATGCCCGCCGGCCCGCGCTTCGGCGGGCGGCTACCGCACGACCAGCGTCAGCACCAGCAGCACCAGCAGTACCGTCGTGAGGGCCATCGCCCAGCGCTTGCGCACCTGCTTCGGCGTGGCGAGGGAGACGGCCCTTGCGCCGTCGGTCCCCGCGAAGACGTAGAACTCCCGTTTCTCCAGTGCCGGCAACGTCACCCGGTACAGGGGGAGTTGTTCGAGCTTTATCTCGTGCAGGAGCTCCACCGGGGGCCGGTGTCCGGTCTTCCCGGCGGCGGGTTTCGACGGCGCACAGAAACTCTTCAGTTCGCTGCGGTGGCTCTCGTCCAACAGGGGCGGCAGTGGTGCGTCGGGGCCGTCCAGAGGGGTGGGGGACCAGTACCGGAATGTGCTGATCTCCCGCAGGACGCGACTGCGGAGAAGCGTTCGCGGGAGTTCCAACGGATTCTGCGGAGGGTTCGGGGCGGCCCGGACGATGTGTCCCTCCGTCCAGGTGACCTTGCGGCCGGTGCTCTTGCGACCGGGGCGCTCGCAGTGCGGGCAGTCGACCTTCCCCCCGGCCTTGCAGCCGGTGCAGTCGGCCTTCCCTGTTTCGTTGCAGTCGCCGCACTTGGTGTCACCGCGCCCTCGGCAGAGGGCACATGCGGCGTTGGGCGTCCGGCACAGCTCGCACTTCGCCCGGGGGCGTTTGTGGGGTGTCGGCTTCGGCGGCCGGGAGGTCTTGTCGTCCGATTGCCAGCTACCCGGCTCTCCGTTGTTGCACGCGGTGCAGGCGTTCATGCCTCCGCCGCAGTCCGCGCACCGGACCCGCCGCGGGCAGTCGACCTTGCGGGTTCCGTCGCAGTCGAGGCACTTGGCGCGGGCCGTCCCGTGACAGTGGGTGCACTTGGTGTTCTTCAAGGTGCCGCGCTTCATCAGGCGTACGGTCCTGGTGTCCCGTACATCCAGGGGAGGGGCGATCGGCACGGCCATCAAGTCGCCCTCGTACAGCTGGAGTCCACGCAGGTCCTCGGGGGGCGCGTTGTCGTCGCACCTGACCTGCTGCCGAGACTCGTTCAGCCGAAGGACCGTGCACCTGCTCCGGTGGATCGCTTCGATCTGTGCCGAGGCGGCGGAGACCCCCGGTTTGAGTGTCCGCTTGACAGCCGCGCGTATCTCGTCTTCGGACAGTTCCAGGGCCATGCCGGTGTCTCCCTCTGCCGTCGCGGTCCCCGCGCAGGGGAAAGGCTAGAGGCGGCCCGTCAGCGGCTCAAGTGACCGCACCAGCTGATGAGTTGAGATGTGCGCCACTGCCGCACGCCGTGCGCGCACGTACGGCACCACTGCCGCAACCCTTGACCCACCTGTAACAACCACCTAGCTTCCACTCAACACTTGATGGGCCGCAGGTACTCAGTAGCCAGTACTTCTTCAGAAGGTGAACGCATGAGTGGTGTGAGACGGCGCAGCGTGCTGGCCGCGTTCGGCGGAACAGTCGCAGCGGGCACGGTGGCAGGAACCGCGGAAGCGGCCCGGGTCGCGACGCCCGCCGCCACGTCCGGGGAGGCCGCCGCGGCCAAGCCCGGTGGCGGCAAGGGGCGTTACGAGCGCGAGATATCCGCCCTGCTCCGGAAGATGACCGTCGAGGAGAAGCTCGGTCAGCTCCAGCAGCTGCCCTGGTCCTGGGACACAGGACCGGGCGGCGGCGGCACCGAGGCCGCCACCGAAGCGGCTCGCAAGGGGCAGTTGGGCTCCGTCCTGTCCATCTACGGCGGCAAGTCCAACAACGCCCTCCAGAGGATCGCCGTCGAGGAGACCCGCCTCGGCATCCCGCTGATCTACGGCTTCGACATCATTCACGGCATGTGGACGACGTTCCCCGTCCCGCTCGCGCAGGCCGCCTCCTTCGACCCGAAGGTGGCCGCCGCCGACGCCGAGGTCTCCGCGAAGGAGGCCCGCTCGCACGGCATCCACTGGACGTTCGCCCCCATGATGGACGTCACCCACGAGCCCCGCTGGGGCCGCATCGCCGAGGGCAGCGGTGAAGACCCGTACCTGACAGCGAAGTTGACCGAAGCCAAGGTCGTCGCCTACCAGGGCACCGCCAAGGGCCGCGACCTCAAGGCCAAGGACAGGCTCGCCGCCTGTGCCAAGCACTTCGTCGGCTACGGCGGCGCGGAGGGCGGCCGCGACTACAACACCGTCGTCGTCTCCGAGTCGCAGCTGCGCAACCACTACCTGCCGCCCTTCAAGGCGGCCGTCGACGCGGGCTGCGCCACCGTCATGGCGTCCTTCAACACCATCAACGGCGTTCCGGCACACGGCAATTCACACACACTCAACGAGATCCTCAAGGACGAGTGGGACTTCGAGGGGTTCGTCGTCTCCGACTGGACCGGCGTCCAGGAACTCATCCCGCACGGCTTCGCCGCCGACGGTTCCGAGGCGGCCCGCCTCGGTCTCAACGCCGGCGTCGACATGGAGATGACCAGCACCCACCTGGTCGCCCACGGCAAGAAGCTGCTGAGCAGCGGCAAGATCTCCGAGAAGCGCCTCGACGACGCGGTCCGCCGCATCCTGCGCCTCAAGTACGAACTCGGCCTCTTCGAGAACCCGTACGTCGACGAGGCCGCCGTCATCCAGGAGCCGACGGCCGCCGCCCGGAAGGCCGCCCGCAGTGCCGCCGCCCGCTCGATGGTGCTGCTGAAGAACGACAAGAAGGCGCTGCCGCTGGCCACTTCGGCGAAGTCGGTCGCGGTCGTCGGCCCGTTCGGCGACTCCGACGACCTCCTCGGTGCGTGGGCGTTCCCGTTCGCCGCGAAGAAGGCCCCCGCGGTCACCGTCCTGGCCGGAGTGAAGGCCGCGCTGCCGGACGCCAAGGTCACGTACGCACTCGGAGTCGACGCCGACGGCAAGGACACCGGCAAGATCCCGGCCGCCGTCGCAGCGGCCAAGGCGGCCGACGTCACCGTGGTGGTCGTCGGCGAGGCGTCCGCGCTCAGCGGCGAGGCCGCCGCCCGCGCCGACATCAGCCTCCCCGGTGGCCAGGAGCAGCTCATCGCGGCGATCGCCGCGACCGGCAAGCCCTTCGTCGTCGTCCTCGTCAACGGCCGCCCGCTCACCGTCGGCGACTGGCTGGCCTCCGCACCGGCCGTACTGGAGGCCTGGCACGGCGGTACCGAGGCGGGCAACGCCGTCGCCGACGTCCTGTTCGGCAAGGTCAACCCGGGCGGCAAGCTCCCGGTCACCTTCCCGCGCTCGGCCGGCCAGATCCCGATCTACTACAACCACGAGTCGACGGGCCGCCCGTACGACGCGAACAACAAGTACACGTCCAAGTACCTCGACCTGCCGTACGGCCCGGAGTTCGCCTTCGGCCACGGCCTCAGCTACACCACGTTCGAGACCGGCGCCCCCAGGCTCAGCCGCGGCAGCGTCTCCGCGCGCGCCCTGCGCGGCGGCGACACCGTCGAGGTCGCGGCGAGCGTCACCAACACCGGGGACCGGGCGGGCGACGAGGTCGTGCAGCTGTACGTCCACGACAGGTTCGCCAGCATCGTCCAGCCGGTCCGCAAGCTGCGCGGCTTCCGCCGGGTGACGCTCGCCGCGGGCGCCTCGACGACCGTACGGTTCCAGCTGGGCGCGGACGACCTCGGCTTCTGGACGAACGCGGAGGACGGCAGGTTCGTCGTCGAGGCCGGTGACTTCGACATCTACGCGGGTACGAGCTCGGAGGCCACGGCCAAGGCGGCCCTGAAGGTCACCTGACCGGACACGGAAGGGCGGGGCGAAGGAGTCGTGAAACTCCTTGCCCTGCCCACCACTTGACCGACCGTCAGTAGTTCTGCGGAACCCTCGCGGGCCGCCCCGACCCCCGCGTCATCGCGTATCCCGCGACCCCCGCCAGCGCCGCCAGAACGGCTCCGCCCGCGGTCCACAGCCACCGGCTGGACCAGTTGCCGGAAGCCCAGCCGCCCTCGGGGGCGGCCGCCACCGAAGCCTGCTTCGGCTCGGTCTTAGCGCCCTTGCCGTCCTTCTCCGAGGAGTCCTCGGTGGTCGCCCCGGGCACCAGCGGCGCCGTCAGCGCACCGTCGACCGCCCTGGCCCCGCCCGCGTCGACCACCGCGGGCTGCACCTCGGCCTTCACCGGCAGCCCCAGGTCGTCGTCCGAGAGCCCGGTCACCGTCAGCCGCACGTAGTACGAGCCGGGCAGCGGGTCGTTCGACGACTGCTCCGCCCAGGCCCGGACCGTACGCAGATGGCAGGTCAGCGCCACCTCGGCGGCGTCCTTCTGCGCGGTCGCGGTCGACGAGCCGTAGGTGCACGCCTGCCGCCTGCGCAGCCCGTCGTACACGTCGAGCTGCCAGGTCTGCGCCCCGTGCCGCTGCGCGGCATCGGGCAGCACGACCTTCGCCCGTACGGTCGCGTCCTGACCGGCGTCGGCCGGGAACACCCAGTACAGATAGTCACCGGTGGACGCGCCCGCCGTGGCGAGCTGCCCCGACCTGACGGCCGTGGCGGTACGGAACGAGGTCCCGGCCTCGGTCGGCGCGGCGGTCTCCTCCCCGGCACTGGGCGAAGGCGAAGGGGACTCGTCTGCACTCGCCCCAGCCGCCGTCCCGAAGAGAGCGGCGGCGGCGAGCAGTGCGCTCGTCAACACACGTGTCGTACGCATCAGTTGGTCCTCCAGACCGCGAAGCGCCAGCGGGAGAGCCAGCCGAACAGCAGACCCGCGAGGAGACCGACGAGGACCATCACACCGAGCAGCCACCAGCCGTGCCCGAGCCCGAAGGACGCCACGTCGGCCGCCTGCTTCGGCGAGTCCACCAGGTCGATGGCCAGCTCGACCGGCATGCCCGGCTCCGTCTTCACCGAAGGCGCGGCGGAGAACGAATTGCTGACCTGGAGACAGACCGTCTCGGCCGGGGGCTCTTGCCCCTTCTCCGTGTCCACGTCGGCCTTCGGATAGCGCAGCCCGGACGAGATCACGTCCGTGCGCCCGTCACCGGCCTCCGAGCCGCGTACGATCTCGCGCCCGCTCAGCGTGGAGGCCCGTACGAGCACCCCGTAGTCGTTGTTGACGGCACGGTCGGAGCCGATGCTCACCGCGGCCCGCAGTTCCTGACCCGGTTTGACCTGCACCTGGTACCAGCGGTGCTCGGAGAACTTCTCGCGGTCGGTGTAGAGACCGGCGCCCAGCTTCGGGGCGGCGGCGCACGTGGCACCGCCCTTGGTGGCGACCGGGTTGACGACCGGGTCGGCCGCCCGGTCCACCAGCTGTTTGACGCGCTTGGAGAGCTGCTCCTTGTGCTGCACGGCGGTGTAGGTGCCGCCGGTCGCCTCCGCGATGCAGGTGAGCTGCTGGCGGATCTTCGCGTTCGGCACCAGGCCCAGCGTGTCGATCACCAGGTGGGTGCCCTTGGCGGCGATCTCGCGCGCCACGACGCACGGGTCCAGCGGCCCGCAGGTGTCCTCGCCGTCCGTGATGAGCACGATCCGGCGGGTCGCTTCGCCGCCCTCCAGGTCCTGCGCCGCGCCGAGCAGCGCGGGCCCGACCGGGGTGAACCCGGTGGGGGCGAGCGTGGCGACGGCGGCCTTGGCCTCGGTGCGGTCGAGCTTGCCGACGGGGTAGAGCTGCCGGGTGTCCTTGCAGCCGCGCTGCTTGTCGCTGCCCGCGTAGTCGGCGCCGAGCGTCCGTATGCCCAGGCGGACTTCCTCGGGGGTGGCGTCCAGCACCTCGTTGAAGGCCTGTTTGGCCGCTGCCATCCGGGACTGCCCGTCGATGTCGGCGGCCCGCATCGAGCCGCTGACGTCGAGGACCAGCTCGACCTTGGGGGACTCCTTCGGTCCTCCCTCGGTCGTGTCCAGCCTGTCGTCGGCGGCCGCCGGGCCCGGTAGCAGCCCGGCGGCCAGAGCGGCGAGCAGTGCGCCGCACGCTCCGGCCGCCAGTCGTTTCCTTGTGATCATCGCCGGATCTTATGGAAGATCGTCAGCCGGGCACAAAACGAGCCCCCGCAGCTACGCCTGAGGCGGTGTCAGCGTCACCAGGAACTTCTTCGCGGGCCCGACGTTCCCGGCCGCGTCGATCGTCCGGTACTCGATGGTGTGCGTCTTGTACTCGGGCGTCGCGTCGTCCCACGGCACCACGCGCGGCGTGCCCAGCTTCCCGTACACCAGGTCGTCGACGTTGGTCCCCGACGGCGTGAACCGCCACGGCGCATCGGCGTCCGTCGGCCAGCCGTAGTAGGTGTACCAGCCGTCCCCGTTGACCCGGAACTGCGAGACGACCGTCCCCTTCTGGTCGTCCTTCGCGCTGAGCCTCATCGTGAACGGACCGTCGTAGACGTACTCCACGGGCTTCCCCGGCCGCTGCACGGTGCGCACGGGATCGGAGAGTTCGTACGATCCGGTGGCCGACGCGGTGTCCACGGTCCAGGTCAGCGGGGCGGCGCCGGAGCCGCCCGTGACGATGCGGGCCTTGAGGGTGTGCGTACGACCGGCCGGCAGGCGCAGCTTGGACAGGTCGAGGTCGCGGTCGTTGCCGAGGCTGCTGGCGACCGGCCATCCGTCCACGGTCCACAGCACCTTGGGGGAGCGGCCGGTGGCGGGGTGCGAGGTGTCCGCGTACACGACGGACTTCGCGCCGACCGGCTTGTCCGTGCCGGTGTGACCGGTGAACTCGGCTTTCCCAGCGGCCTGTTGGACGCTGCGCACGGACCGGTCGACGGTCCATGTCACGGTACGGGTGAGAGCCTGCGACGCCCGCAGCTTCGGGTCCCGTACGAACGGCGTCGGGTCGGTGACGGTCGCCGTGAGGGTGTGCGCACCCGCGCCCACGTGCAGGCGCTTCAGATCCAGGCTGCGCGAGCCGAACGTGCCGGGCACCGTCCTCCCGTCGAGCTTCCAGGTCACGTCCAGCGCCCCGCCCACCGGGTGCAGGGTGTCCACCCAGGCGGTGCGGTCGGTGCCCAGCGGGGCGGTGTTGGGGGTGTGGTCCTGGACGAGGTTGACCTTGTTCGCGATCGCCTGGGTCATCACCTCGCGCTCGACCTGGTCGAAGTCGTACCCGAGGGTCTTCATCATGGAGTGCTTGCTGGGCCGCCAGACCCCCTTGGTCGAGTACATGCCGCCTTCGTGACGCCCGATGCGCCCGCCCGACAGGCTGTCCTCGCCGAGCCAGCGCCACCACTTCTGCTGCTTGGTGCGCATCTCCTCCTCGCTCAGGAGGGTGTGGTGCGTGGAGTCCGGCTCGCCACCGGTGTACGTACCGCCGGGGACGCCGCGCCCGTAGTAGTCGTACTCGTCGTCGAGCTTGCCGAGCGAGTGGCCTATCTCGTGCGGGGTGATGAGGGAGGACAGGGCGTTCCCGCCGGACGCGGTGGCCCAGGCGCCGCCCGCGCCGCCGTAGGTCTGACTGTTGGCGAGGGCGACGATCTGCCGGTTGGCGCTCTTGGACCCCGGGACGAGATCGGCGGCGGCGCTCGCCTTCTCGGTGTCGACGGTCAGCAGCCGCTGCACACTGTTGGCGTCGCAGCCGCCCCAGAACGCCATGTCGAGCGGGGTGTCGCGGCGGGCGTCGGAGAGTCCGGGGTCGCAGTCGACACCGGACTCGGGGGACGGCATCTCGACCGCCCAGACATTGATGTACGAGCGGTAGGAGGCGAACGGCTCGATGCTCCACAGCACGTTCATGTGCTTCTCGACGTCGGCGCGGAACTTGGGTATCTCGGCGGCGGTGTAGCCGTCGCCGAGGACGACGAGGTTGAAGCGCTTGTCGGTGGGCCCTGTGGTCTGGACGGGGACGACGGTGGCGTTGGCGGCGGCCTTGGTGCCGACCGGGTCACGGTCCACGGCTGTGGCCTGCTGCGGAACTGCGAGGGCGGCGGCGAGGAGCGCGCCTGCCGCGGCCAGGAGCGCAGGTCTCTTGGTGCGTCGGATGAGTCGCATGGCCGGGAGCGTACGGCTGTGCCCAACTCACCGTAAAGAGGCCCGAGTTACGCATGTGATGGCTCAAAAGCGGGCGCATGCGGGAAAATTCACTGTCTCGCAACACATTCCAGGATGCGGACGAACGCCAATTCGACGTGGACAAAAGTCCCTGCTCACTGCCAGTCTCGCGCCATGCGCCCTGCCACTCTTGCCCGCAGTCTCACTGCCACCGTCGCCGTCGTCGTCTCCGCCGCGTTCGCGGCCGGTTGTGCCCCGCAGCCGGAGCCGAAAGCCGCGCCCTCGTCGCCCGCGGGCGGTGCCTCGTGCGCCCCGGGCAAGCTGGCCACCGAGACGGACGGCAAGCTGACGGTGGGCACGGACAAGCCCGCGTACGCACCCTGGTTCAAGGACGACAAGCCGTCGAACGGCCAGGGCTACGAGTCCGCCGTCGCCTACGCGGTCGCCGAGAAGCTCGGCTACCAGAAGCAGGACGTGGTCTGGCAGACGGTCGCCTTCAACAACGCCTTCGCGCCGGGCGAGAAGAAGTTCGACTTCGACCTCAACCAGATCTCCATCAGCGAGCAGCGCAAGAAGGCCGTCGACTTCTCCTCCGGCTACTACGACGTCCGGCAGACGGTGGTCGCCCTCAAGAACTCCAAGGCGGCGAAGGCCAAGTCGGTCGCCGACCTCAAGGACGTCAAGCTCGGCGCCCAGGTCGGCACGACCAGCCTGGAAGTCGTCAACGACCTCATCAAGCCGTCCCAGCAGCCGGCCGTCTACCAGAAGAACGACTTCGCGAAGGCGGCCCTGAAGAACGGCCAGGTGGACGCCATCGTCGTCGACCTCCCGACCGCGTTCTACATCACGGGCGCCGAGGTGCCCGAGGCCGCCGTCATCGGCCAGTTCCAGGACACCCTCGGCAAGGCGGAGAAGTTCGGCCTCGTACTCGACAAGGGCAGCGCGCTGACCGGGTGCGTGACGGGTGCGGTCGACGCGCTCCGCAAGGACGGCACGCTCGCCAGGCTGGAGAAGCAGTGGCTGGCGGACGCGGTGGACGCACCGGTGCTCAAGTGACGCTCCAGAAGACGGAGTCGGAGGCGGAGGCGGAGGGATACGTCCCCTCGGCCCGCCGGCTCGCACGCGAACGCTTCAAGCGCGGACGTACCCGCCGGGCCACGGCGATCGCCGCGATCAGCACCCTGATCACGGCCGCCGTCCTGTACGTCGTCATCGTCAACTCGCCCGGCTGGGAACGCACCCGGGAGACCTTCTTCGACCCGGACTTCGCCCGCAAGGCGTTCCCCGAGGTCATGAAGGGCCTCTGGCTCAACCTCCGGCTGCTGGTGGTGTGCGGGGTGTGCGTGCTGGTGCTGGGGATGCTGCTGGCGGTGGCCCGCACCCTGCGCGGCCCGGCCTTCTTCCCGATCCGGGCGCTGGCCACGGCATACACGGACTTCTTCCGCGGCCTCCCCCTGATCATCAACCTGTTGATCGTGGTCTTCGGCGTCCCCGCCCTGCGCCTGACGGGCGTGACGACGGACCCGGTACTGCTGGGCGGCGCGGCCCTCACGCTGACGTACTCCGCGTACGTGGCGGAGGTCTTCCGCGCGGGCATCGAGTCCGTCCACCCCTCCCAGCGGGCGGCGGCACGGTCGCTCGGCCTCTCCAACCGCAAGACGCTGCGGTACGTGGTGCTGCCGCAGGCGGTGCGCCGAGTCGTCCCGCCGCTCCTCAACGACCTGGTCTCGCTCCAGAAGGACACCGGCCTGGTCTCCATCGCGGGCGCGGTCGACGCGGTGTACGCGGCGCAGATCATCGCGAGCCGCGACTTCAACTACACCCCCTACATCGTGGCGGGCCTGGTCTTCGTGGCCCTGACCATCCCGATGACGAGATTCACGGACTGGGTGACCGCCCGGATGGACCGGCAGCGGGCCCAGGGAGGAACGGTATGAGTACGGACCTCGATCCGGTGCTGCGGCTGGAGTCCGTACGCAAGACGTACGGCGGGCGCGGCAAGGAGACCGTCGTGCTCCGGGACGTCGACCTGGACGTCGCCCCGCACACGGTCACCGCCCTGATCGGCGCGTCAGGCTCCGGCAAGTCGACGCTGCTGCGCTGCGTGAACCTCCTCGAAGAGATCGACGACGGCGCGATCTTCCTCGACGGCGAGGACATCACCGACCCGAGGGCGGACGCGGACGCGGTGCGCCGCCGGATCGGAGTCGTCTTCCAGGCGTACAACCTCTTCCCGCACATGTCGGTACTGGACAACATCACGCTGGCCCCGAGGCGGGTGCACGGTGTCGCGCGCGAGGAGGCGGAGGAGCGGGCCAGGGAGCTGCTGGAGCGGCTGGGGCTCGGCGGAAAGGCGGCGGAGTACCCGGACCGGCTGAGCGGCGGCCAGCAGCAACGGGCGGCGATCGTACGGGCGTTGGCGGTCCGCCCGCGACTGCTCCTGCTCGACGAGATCACGGCGGCGCTGGACCCGGAGCTGGTGGGGGAAGTGCTGAGCGTCGTAAGGGACTTGAAGGAGGAGGGCATGACGATGGTCATCGCCACCCACGAGATGGGGTTCGCCCGCGAGGTCGCCGACCAGGTGTGCTTCCTGGACGCGGGGGTGGTGCTGGAGCGGGGGACGGCGGCGGAGGTGTTCGGGGCGCCGCGGGAGGAGCGGACTCAGCAGTTCCTGAAGAGGATCGTGGAGGCGGGGAGGTTGTAGATCATCCCTCCGGGTGTCGTACCTGCGTGGTACATCTGAGGCATGCGTGGGCGACGACTTCTGAGCTACCGGGACGCGGTGGCGATCCTGGGCGGTGACAGCGAGGCACTGACGGCGGCGGACCAGGCGCTGGGCGGCGTGCTGTCCGCCGCCACCGGCGGGACCAGTGATGCGGTGCTGGGCATCTTCGGCGCGCAGGGGCGGTTGCTGCGGCTGGGGCGGGACCTGACCAGCGGCCTGCGGGACCGGCTGAGCGGTGCCGAGCGTGCTGAGCGTTCGGAGAAGGTCGCGGCGGCGCA
Organism: Streptomyces sp. NPDC021093; assembly: GCF_044333135.1. Taxonomy (NCBI): domain Bacteria; kingdom Bacillati; phylum Actinomycetota; class Actinomycetes; order Kitasatosporales; family Streptomycetaceae; genus Streptomyces; species Streptomyces sp. NPDC021093. The sequence continues at coordinate 916,560 of NZ_JBIRQJ010000002.1, forward strand.
CGCGGTGCTGGTCGTCACGGCGTACTTCGAGGCGCTCGGAGAGTTGGAACTCCCCTTCGACCTACAGGATCTGGAACTCACGCTCGGTGAGCAGATCGCCATCGCGGGAGGCGACCGGGAAGCCGCGAGCATCGTGCAGCGGCTGCTCCACGCGGATATTCCGCAGATGGGGCCGATGCTGCCCTACGAGGCGCTCAGGGGCCGGTTGATCAACTGGTACGGCAACATCACTGTCTACACGCTGACGTTCATACAAGGGCTCGCCATCTGGGACGGGCTGAGCGAACAACAGCGAAGCCAAGCGCAGGAGACTCTCTCCGGCCTTCACACGGAGGCGTGGTTCCGCTTTGAGGCGCTCTACGCACAACTCGCCCTGGACGTCCCGGAATTCGGATTCTGGTCCGGCCAGATCGAGCACCAGGCCACCCGCAACGAGATCCGTCAGTCCCTCGCCGGTGTCCAGGACGCCCTGCGCGGGCTGGTCGTCGCACCCGCGTTCAGCCACGCCGCCGCAGGCCTCGACAGGGTCCACCGGGCCGCCCTCGCCAAGCCGATCCTCTCCGAGGGCGAGGCCCCCAGTGGCTTGACCCTGCCCACTCTCGGAGAGGGGTACGTGGACCCGGACTTCCGAGCCTCCGCCGTACCCAGTGACGGCAACGGGCCCGCGCAGGAGGGCTGGTGGGAGAACCTGCCCGTACGGTCCGACCTCACCGAATTCCTCGCCGGAACGCTCACGTCACCGGAGGCCGCCGCCGTGCCCCTCCTCGTTCTCGGCCAGCCGGGTGCGGGCAAGTCCGTACTGACCAAGGTCCTGGCGGCCCAACTGGCCGCGACCGGGTTCCTGCCCGTGCGGATCGTGCTGCGCGAAGCGCGCGCCGAGGAGGAGGTGCAGGATCAGATCGAGCATGCGGTACGAGCGGCCACGGGCGAGCAGGTCTCCTGGACGGAACTGGTGCGGTCGGCCGAAGGGGCGGTCCCCGTCCTCCTCTTCGACGGCTTCGACGAACTGCTCCAGGCAACCGGAGTCAGCCAGACCGACTACCTGCTCAGGATCGCCAAGTTCCAGCAGCGCGAGGCCGAACTGGGCCGACCGGTCTACGCCATGGTGACCAGCCGCACCGCCGTGGCGGACCGGGCCAGGTGCCCGGAAGGGACCGTGGCGGTACGCCTCGAACCGTTCCGCGAGCCGCAGATCCGACGCTGGCTCGCGGTCTGGAACCAGCTCAACGCAGCGCACTTCAACGCCCGGGGACTCCGCCCGCTGACCGCCGAAGTGGCATGCAGGAACGAGGAGTTGGCCTCCCAGCCCCTCCTCCTGCTGATGCTCGCCCTGCACGACGCCAACGCCAACGCGCTCCAACGGGAGACGGAGAACGGCGAGCCCCTGGGTGCGGCCGATCTCTACGAAGAGCTGCTGGCCTCCTTCGCGGTCCGCGAGATAGGCAAGTCGGGGGAGGCTCTCACCGCCCGCCAAGTGGCCAAACACGCCGAGGACGAACTCCAACGGCTCTCCCTCATCGCCTTCGGCGTCCTCAACCGCCGTCGCCAGTGGATCACCGCCGCAGAACTCGAAGGGGACCTCACCGCCCTGCTCGGCAGGTCCGACACCGCTGCCTCGACAGATTTGCGCCATACCCCGCTCAACCAGGCGGAGATCGCCCTCGGCCGGTTCTTCTTCGTACAGAAGGCGCAAGCGCTTCAGAACGAACGCGAGCTGACGACCTACGAATTCCTGCACGCCACTTTCGGGGAGTATCTGGTCGCCAGGCTCGCCGTGGTCCTCCTCGATCAACTCCTCGATCAGCGGCCCGCGTTGTCCCTCGGCCGGACGCCCGTGGACGACGACCTGCTCTACGTCCTGCTGTCCTACTCGTCGCTGGCGTCCCGGCAGATGCTGCGCTTCGTGGAGGCCCGCATCGGCCACCTCGCCCCGCAGCGGCGGGAGCGGCTCGGCGACCTGCTGATCGGCGTGATGGACGACGCCCACTACAGGGTCGAGCACAAGTACGCCGACTATCGCCCCATCCCCCGTGCGACTGCGGCTCGGCACGGGAAATACCAGGCGAACCTGCTGATGCTGACAGTGCTGGTCACGGGCGGGGTCACCGCGAGCGAACTCTTCCCCGCCACGAACGACCCGGCAGGTATCTGGCCGCACCGGGTCCAGTTGTACCGCTCCGCGCTGACCGAGCAGGAGTGGGCGGACTTCGCCGCCGCGCTCCAGGTGCACCGCACCTGGGGGAACGGTCGGCGGGAGCTGACCGTCCTCCCGGCCTCGGCGCCGGTGCCGTCGGGAGGCGAATGGGCGGTCGACCCGTACTGGGCGTTCCGTTACGGTCCCGACCACGAGTACCAGACGGGGGCAACCACCTGGTCGCGGGCGTACGCGGAGGAGAGCCGGCACCGGATGGACATCGCCGACGCCGGTCAGGACCTCGTCGTACGGCATGCGCTCGACCCGCTCTTCGAACGCTTCGGCATCGCCATGACCACCTTCTACGGAGAGGCGGGCGGCCGGGCCACCTCCTGGGCGCACGACCTGGTGGACCTCTGGCTTTCGAGCCACCTGGAACCCTTGGATCCGGATCTTGCGGTGCGGTACGAGCGCTGCGCGCAGTTGCTCTTCCAAGCCCGCGGAATGCCGTCCGAGATGTGGACCAAGCTGAGTGCGATCGTCGCCGGCCAACTCCTGGGCGACGCACATCGATTGCCGGTGATCGTGGTGTTCCGTGTGGTGAAGGCGCTGTGGACGGATCGCGATACCGCCGCGTCCCTCGTGCTCCGGGCGCGCATCGTGCTCCGTCGCCTGGACACCATGGACTCGTATCCGTACGACGAGGAGACCGAGGCTCATTGCGCGATGCTGCGCGGGCTCCTCGACGAGGCGCTCGGAACCCTGGAGACGGACGCGCCGCAGTGGCTTCCCTCGGTGTGGGCCGAGGAAAGCCACTCCCGACTGGCCCGATGGCTCCTGCCGGAATTCGTGAACCGGGGGGTGCCGGAAGAGGTCGCGGACCAGCTGCGCGCACTGCGCCGCCGCTACGACGAACCGACCTCCTGACTCACCCCAGATCCAACGCGTTCCGCAGCCCCAACCTCCACCGCGTCCGGTCGTGCCGCCTCAGTGTCTCGACCGCCGGGATCTTGTGCATCCCCCGCACCGTGCACCGCGCCGCATCCGAACCCGCCCTGTCCAGCAGGGCGTTGACCGCCGCCCGCGCCGAAGCGTTCGCGCCCTCCATCGTCGCCAGGTCGATGTCGACGGCGACGAAGTCCCCCGACAGATAGAAGTTGGGGATGGCGGTCTTGGCCGAAGGCCGGTTGTGCAGCGTTCCGCACGGGTGGATCAGCAGCTCGTCCTCATTGGTGGGGTTCGGGGTGCCGAGCCCGTCCACCCCCGGGTCCAGGAACCACGAGTGCAGCGCCGCGTCCCTCAGCACCACCTTCCCCGTGTCGTTCAGCCCCGCCTTCAGCTGCGCCCACACCTCCTTCGCCACCTCCTCCCGCGTGCACTGCTTCGCCGTCTTCCCGTACAGGATCCCGGGCTTGTCCCACTCCGAGATGTCGACCGACAGGCAGTCCACCGCGACCCCGTCCCCGTACACCGCAGGGAAGTCACGGTCCGGCCAGTGCTTGGCCTGGGCGATGCCCGTCAGCGACCACGGCGAGTCGATGAGGTTCACATGTCCCTCGACCATCTTCGGACGCTCCGTCAGATAGAACTGGATGCCCGTCATCCAGTCCGTCTCCAGCTTGTCGGCGCGCGCCAACTGCGGGTCAAGGGAACGCATTTCGGCGTTCCAGGTCCGCCGTGCGTGCTCCACGGGCATCGCCGACACATAGTGGTCCGCCACCACCGACTGCCGTGCGCCCGCCGGGTCCTCGATGACCGTCTCGCTGATCCGGCCGCCTGCCGTCTTCAGCTCCCGTACCGTCCAGCCGATCTTGAAGTCCACGCCGAGGGTCCTGAGATGAGCCACCCAGGGGTCGATCCACGCCTCGTTCGTCGGCAGGTTGAGGATGCGGTCCGGCGGGCCGTCCGCGCCCTGGCCGAGCGCGTTGAAGACGAAGGCCTCGCCGAGTGTGCCGACCGTCCGGGTGCTCGCCTCCTCCGCCTTCGTCGCGACGATGTTGCGGGTGATGCCGACGGCGAGGATGCGCTGGTACTCCTTCGACATCTGGGCGGCCCGTACGAACTCCCACCACGGGGTCTTCTCCCACGTGCTGTCGCGCCGCTCGTCGCAGCTGGTCAGGAAGACGAGCGCCCGGTTCACGAAGTACGCGATCTCGTGCAGGGGGAGGTTCAGGGCCGTCTCCAGCAGGCCCGTGAGCATGCGGCGGATGTCGTCGAGGTCGAGGTTCGTGGGCTTGTGGCCGGGCCACGGGATCGGCATCCGCAGGTCCTCGCGGCCGTTGGAGCGCGCGAACATCATCTCGGGCGGGGCGACGAGGTTGTCCCACACCCCGTTCGCGTTGCCGGGGAAGGGGATGCGGCGCATCGTGTCCGGGAGGTTGTGGTAGATCCCCGGGATGAAGCGGAAGCCGTGCTCGCCAGGCAGCGGCTTCCGGCTGCCCTTCGCGCTGCCCGGCACGTCCATGCTGCGGGCCTTGCCGCCGAGCGCGCGTCTTTCGTACACGGTGACCTGGAAGCCGCGCTCCGCCAGCTCGTGCGCCGCCGTCAGGCCGGCGACCCCGCCGCCGAGCACGGCGACGGACTGGCCTGCCTTCGGAGCCGCCTGTGCCGCCTGTGCCGCCTGCGCCGCCCCGGCCGGAAGCGTGCCGAGTGCGGCCGCCCCGCCGACCGCCGCCGCCCCGGCAACGAACGCGCGCCGAGAAGCGTGAGCGGTGTGAGCGGTGTGCGAGGTCGAAGTGCTGACCGTACGGTCCATCTGCCCAGCCCCTTACCAGTGGTAACAGCCACATGAGTCGCAGGAGCATAAGACGGCCCCGCCCGACGCGGAAGACTTCTGTCAACGCGTATACGGGCGGGGCCGGTTGGGCTGGCCGGGAAGGATCGGTGGGGGCGGGTCAGGCGCTTGTCAGGTAGGTGTACGAGTCGGTCTCCGGCAGGGCCAGTTCCGGCCGCCACGACCGCAGAACCGCGGCCGACGGTACGAAGAGCGCGGCCGGGATCTCCTCGGGGGCGAACCAGTCCCACCGTACGATCTTGTCCGGTTCGGTGACCCTCGGAGTCCCCGCCGCGGCTTCCGTGACGGCCGCCGCCGAAATGCGGTTCAGGCCGTACCCGCCGTCCAGCACCACGGCCACCACCCGCACGGAGTCGGCGGGCGCCAACAGGCCGGTCTCCTCGGCGAGTTCACGGACTCCGGCCGTCTCGAAGCTCTCGCCCGTGTCGACCTTGCCGCCGGGCAGCTCCCAGTTGCCGTTGTGCCCGAGTCCGAGCAGGATCCGGCCCGCCCCGTCCAGGACGATCATGCCGACGCCGGTGAGGCAGTTCGGGGTGGGAGAGGTGCGGGCGGGAGTGTCGGTGGGGGGCGGGGCGGTGCGTCGTACGGTGCTCATGGTCATCGACCGTACCTGGCGGGCATCCCTCTCAGGGCCCGGCCCCGATCTGGTCGGCCGGGTCCTCGAAGCCTCTTCTTCCGCCACGGCCGCTACCTGCTCATCGCCTCGCCCAGTCCGAAGGGCCCGCCGTCTGCGATCCTTGTGCAGGACATGCAGGTGTAGCAGGCAGCAGGCAGTAGGCGAGGAGTGACCGACGTGGCAGGGCCGGACGTACCCGACGGGTACGAGGAGTACGTCGAGGGCTATGCCCGGATACTGCACGAGGTCGCCGGCACCAGCCGCCGCCTCACCCGCGACGAACTCGACGCCCGGCGTGCCCTGGGCGAGCGCGCCGCCGAGTCGGGGCTCGGACTGCGGGCCGTCGTACGCGCGTACCTGACGGCCACGCGGGAGAGCTGGCCGTCCGCCGGCACGGGCGCGCCCGACGAAGTGCTCGCCGCCGTGGGACAGGCCGTCGACGCCGTCGCGGAGGGGTACGAACGGGCCCAGCGCATGGCGGTCCGTCAGGAAGAGGGCGCCAGGCGGGAGTTCATCGACGACCTGCTGCACGGACGCAGCGACCTGGGCCGGCTCGCGGCCCGCGCCGAACGCTTCGGACTGCGCTTCTCACGGGCGCACGCGGTCGCCGTGGCGGAGGGCCCGGACGCCATCGAGGACGGCGACCCGGTGAGCCGGGCGGTGGAGAACTCGCTCACCGCCCGCTTCGTCGACCGGCGCATCCTGGTCGCCAGCAAGGACGGACGGCTCGTGTGCATCGCCCCCGGCGAGCACTCCGACGTCCTGCACCACTTCGCCAAGCAGGTGCACGCCGCCACCGACGAGGTGCTGGTCGCGGTCGGCCGCCCGCACCCCGGCGCGGGCGGCGTCGTCCACTCGTACGAGGAGGCCCTCGGCGCGCTCGGTTTCGCCGAGCGGATGGGGCTCGAAGGGCCCGTCCTGTACGCCGCCGACCTACTGGTCTTTCCGGTGCTCGGCCGGGACCAGCAGGCCCTCGTCGACCTGGTGCGCAGCGCGCTCGGCCCGCTCGCACAGGCGCGCGGCGGGGCCGGGCCGCTGGTGGAGACCCTGCGCGTGTACTTCGACGCGGGTTGCGTGTCGGCGGAGGCGGCCCGCCGGCTGAACCTGAGCGTGCGGGCGCTGACGTACCGCCTGGAGCGCATCCACCGGCTGACCGGCGCCGACCCGGCGGACCCGCTGCGGCGGTACACGCTCCAGACGGCGGTCATCGGGGCGCGGATGCTGGACTGGCCGGCCACGGCGCTCTAGTCCTGCCACCGTGTTCCAGGCGGTCGTCGTGCGCCAACGGTGCGCCGCGAACAGGCCGCCGATACACCCCCTTTGAGCCACATTCACCACACGACGGTCCTCGAACACGCACCGATACCCTGGGGCCGTCGTGATTCATGGGTGCCCCGTGGCGCAAGAGGAGAACACTGTGGCCGAGTCCGCCATAGCCCCACCGGACCCCCTCGCCCCGCGTGGTCTCCCGCTCACCGGTCTCCGGCGCAGGCTGACCCGCACCGCGGTGGCCCTGGTCGCGCTCCTCGCCGTCGTCCACTCGACGATGCTGCTGCTGTACGTGGCGAGCGACTTCCCGCTCGCCAAGACGTACGCCAAGCAGACCGACTGGTGGATGCGCCCGATGTTCCCGCAGGACTGGAACATATTCGCCCCCGACCCCTCCCGCTACAACGTCCACCTGGAGGTCCGCACCAGGGTCGACGGGCGGCTCGGCCCGTGGATCGACCTCACGGCGTACGACAACGCCCGCTACCGCGGCGACCTGCTGCCCAGCATCGAGGACCAGCTCGTACTGCGCCGCGCGACGACCCAGTACCAGAGCAGCGCCAAGGCCCCCGGCGCCGACGAGGCACGCAGCCGCAACGCCCGCTACCTCATGAACGTGATCACCGCCCGCCTGGACGACATGGGCAGACCCTCCGGCGACGCGATCGAACTCCGCACCCGCTCCACCCGCATTCCGTCCCCCGAAGCCCCGGACGCCGTCCACCCGGCCCGCTACGAAGAGGTCGGCTTCTGGAAGGTGACCCGATGACGGCCCGCCAGGCACTCGGACTCGGCCGCGAGCGCGCTGGCGTGCTGGGGGCCCGCGTCATCGGCGCCCTCCGCGATCTCACGCTGCGCCCCCTCGCCCCGTACAGCGCCGCCGCCATGCGCATCGGCCTCGCCGGTCTCTACGTACTGCACCTGCTGCGTGAACTCCCGCACGCGAACCGGCTCTGGGGCCCGGGATCGCCGCTCACCCCGGAGCTGTTCGCGGAGACGATGCGGGCGCGTGGCTGGGACGGCGCGTTCGGCTGGTGGTACGGACTGCTCGCCACGGACAGCTCGGTCGTCTTCTACGCCTGGTACGCGCTCGCGCTCCTGGTCAGCGCCCTCTACGCGGTCGGCTGGCGGACCCGGGCGATGGCCCCGCTCTTCGTCTTCGTCGTGGTCGCCTTCTACATCCGCGGATCGATGGCCAACAGCGGCTGGGCCCTGCTGAGCCTCCTGTTCGCCAACTACCTGGTCTTCTGCGCGTCCGGCCGGCACTGGTCGCTGGACGCGCGGCGCAGGGCACGGCGGGGCGGGACCACGAGGCCCGTGCCGTGGGGCGAGGAGACGGAAGAGCTGCGCCGGCGCGCGGTGACCGTGCTGCACAACGCGGGCATGGGCGTCATCGCCCTCCAGGTCATGGTCATCTACACGTCCGCGGCGATGTACAAGATCCGCGGGACGTCGTGGCGGGACGGGTCCGCGCTCTACTACTCGATGATGAGCGACGACTTCTCGACGTTCCCCGAAATGTCGGCGTGGATCGCGAGCCACGGGACGTTCACGGCGGTCATGGCGTACGTGACGGTCTTCTCGCAGGTCCTCTTCGCGGCGCTGGTGTTCAACCGGCGGCTGAAGTACGTGATCCTCGTGGTGATGCTGAGCACGCACGTGGGGATCGGCGTCTTCATGGCACTGCCGATGTTCTCGGCGATCACGATCGTGGGCGACCTGGTGTTCCTGCCGACGTCGTTCTGGCTGGCGGCGGCGGGGTTCGTACGGGTGTGGCGGGAACCGGCATCGCCCTTGCCGGACCCGGCGCGGTTCGGCCGCGTCCCAAAGGGGCGCGGGGAACTGCGCGACCAGCCACGATGAACCCGCAGCTGACACACCGCACCACCTGCGGAGCGCTCAGCGCTCAATGCCGCCCGCCCGGTGCAGCCGTCGCCGCCGCATAACAAGCCCCACGCCCCTCGGCCCGAGCGACGACCCGCCCGCCCTGGACACGCACGGCGGTCTCGGTCGCGTCACTCACCGCCGACACACCGGCCGCAGCGGCCAGCACCCCCAACTCATCGTGCACGAGACGCACTTGGGGCCACGCCCGCTCCGGGAACGCCTGCCGCAGCCCGGCCCCCAGCTCCGCCACCGTCAGCCGGGCCAGCGGCCCCAGCTCACCCGGCTCGCCCGTCACGAGCACGGCAGTGACGGTGCTACCGGGCGCCGCCGCCCGTACCGCCTCCTCGACGGCCTCCAGCCGGTGCAGCCCGAGGACCGCCACCACCCCGTCGTCCGCGAGCCCGACGGCCCCGCCGCGCAGGGCGTCCGTCGAGGGCGGCGGTGACCACGCCTCGTCCACGGGCCGCGCCTTCGGTACGTAAGGGAGGTGCGGCGGCGCCCAGTCGCCGCCGGGGGCGAGCGCGGCGAGCTGTTCGCAGGCCGCGACGACCTGGAACGGATCGGCGAACCCCGGTGCGGCGGCGGCCAGTTGATCCGCCCCGTGCAGCAGCGTGAGCACGGCCTCGGCGACCGGCACCAGCCGCTCCGCGCCGCGCCCGCGCGCCATGCCCTCCAGCGCAAGCCCGAGCACGATCGCGTCCAGCTTCAGCAGCTGGGCGTACGGCTGCCGGGTCTGCGCGTCCGCGAGGACCACCGACGGCAGGTCCCGCGCCGGGTTGTCGTGCTGGTCGTCGTCGCCGGAGAGCGGAAAACGGGCCACCCGGGCTCGGGCGAGCGCACCGAGTGCCTCACCGACGGTGTCGACGGACGCCGGGGGCGGGGAAGCGGGTGCACGGGCCGCCAGATCGGCCAGAACCGCGAAGTACAGGGCCCGCTTGCCGGGGAAGTTGGAGTAGACGGCCCCGCGAGTGAGTCCCGCCCGCTCGGCGATCCGGTCGATCTTCGCATCGCGGAACCCCCGCTCGCCGAACTCCTCGCAAGCCGCCTCAAGGACCTTCCTGCGATTGAGTTCCTGCACTTCGGCCCTGGTCAACCGGCCCATGTCGCTCCTGTCGTGGGGTGATTCCGGCATTCAAGATACCCAGGGCATCCAGATGATGGCATCATGTGTCCACGGCATTCGAGAATCGACAGGGAGGGAGGGCACTCCTGTGCCCGATACGAAGGACGAGGGACGACAGCCGGACATCCAGCTCTCCGACCCGGAAGTGATGCGCGACCCGTTCGCCGTCTACGGCCGCGCCCGCGAACAGGGGCCGGTGGCCCGGCTGACGGCCCCCGGTTTCGGCGGCATGTGGGCGGTGACCCGGCACGCGGAGGCCCGTGCCCTGCTGAGCGACCCGCGCTTCGAGATCCGAACCGACAGCTTCCTGCGCCCCGAAGTGCCGGACGACTGCGTCCCGTACATGCGGACCATGGCGGAGATGAGCGGCCCCGAGCACCTGAGGCTGCGCAGGCTGGTCGCCCCGGCGTTCAGCGCGCGCCGGGCCGCCGCCTTCCGCCCGCGCATCGAAGCGATCGTCGACCGCCTCCTGGACGAACTGGCCGGACACGCCTCACCGGAGGACGGCACGGTCGACCTCCTCACACACTTCGCCCAGCACCTCCCGATGGAAGTGATCTGCGAATGGGTCGGCATTCCGGAGGAGGACCGGCCGCAGTGGCGGAAGTACGGGGCGACGGTGTCGGCCGGAGCGGGAGCGGAGTTCGCGGCGGCGATTCCGGGGATCGTACGGGGAGCGAAGGAGGCGGTGGAACGGAGGCGGCGCGAGCCGAAGGTCGTGGGCCAGGACGTCGCTCCCACCGGGGCCGCGGACCTGCTCGGCGACCTGATCCATGCGCAGGACGAGGACGGGGACCGGCTGAGCGACGTCGAGATGGTGACCCTGATCTGGCACGTCGTCCTCGCGGGCCAGTCGCCCACCCCCCTCGTGGCGAACGCGATCGACGCCCTGCTCGCTCACCCCGAGCAGCTCGCCGCACTGCGCGCGGAACCGTCACTGATGCCGGGAGCGGTGGAGGAGCTGACCCGCTGGACGGGCCCGACGCTGCTGTCCATCCCGAGGTACGCGGCGGAAGAAGTCGAACTGCACGGCGTGCGCGTGGCGAAGGGAGACGCGGTCACGGCGCTGGTCGCCGCTGCGAACCGTGACCCCCGGGCGTTCCAGGACCCGGAACGACTGGACGTGCGACGCACGGCCCCCGCGACCCCGCACCTGAGCTTCGGCCACGGCCCGCACTTCTGCCTGGGCGCATCGGTGGCCCGCATCCAGACGGAGGTGGCGCTGGCCGGACTGCTGCGCCGCTTCCCGGACTTGGCGCCGGCGGGGGAGGGGGAGTCGCGTCGGGCGATGGACCCGGGGACGTGGCGGCTGGAGGGGCTGCTGGTACGGCTCTGAGGATCGGGCCGTTGGGGCCTGTCCGGGCAGAGAGGCCCTAGCGGCCCTCGGCAGGCAGCGGCGCCGTGCACGTAGTACGGCCGTACGCGCCGGAGGCGGTGGCCCGCTGCTGGTGCTGGTCGCGGATGGCGAGGGCGCAGGTGGCGGTGCCGCCCTGCTGAGGCAGTTGGACCTTCACCACGGGGGACTTCCCCAGCGGCACCTGGACGGTCTTCTTCCAGGGGAGGGTCGCGGCCTTCTCGGTGGTGGCGGTGCCCTGTTCGCTGGTGGCGAGGTAGGTGATGTCGGCGGTGCCGGTGCCGGTGATCTCGTAGGTCACCGCTGCGGTGGGGACCGGGGGCTTGGTGGGCGCGCTCGGGCCGGTCAGGGCGTAGATGCCGTACCCGGCTGCGGCGGCCAGGAGGAGGGCGGCGCCGACCGCGAGGAGGCGGGGACGCGGCTCTGCGGAGGAAGCCTCGCCGACCGCGTCGGAGGCCGGGGAATCGGGGGTCGGGGAATCAGAGCTCGGGGATTCGGTCGCAGTGGTCATCGTCGGCCTTCGGTCGCGGGGTGTGGCCGGACGGTTCTACAGGAGGTACGGCGGGGGCGCCAGCAGTGGGAAATGGCGGCTATGCCAGAGAAGAAGCCGGATGGCGTGTGATACCCCGATGTTGAGGTAACTGACGGACATTCACGGGTGGTTGACCTTGTGTCGTCCGCGTGCGTAGAACTCTCACTTCTCATCCACTGACCGGGAGATTCCCGTGGCAGTGCTCAGCCCTGCCCGCATTCATCCGAACGGTACGTCCGGTGAACTGCGGGAAGGGGGAAGGAAGTTGAGCAAGTGAGGATTCGGCACCGAAGATTCATCGCCGCCCTCGTCGTCTCGGCCGTCATGGGGACTGCGCTTCCGCAGATCGCCTTTGCGGCACCCGCCCCGGGTACGGAAGCGGAATCGGACGCCGGGGCCGGTGACGACGGAGACGGCAAGGGTCTCGTCGACACGGTTTCCGGGTGGTTCGGCGGGGGCGACGACGGCAAGGACGGGGACGCGAAGGCGCCGCCCGCGGGCGGGAAGCTGGAGATACCCAGCCGGGAACGGCTCGCGGAGGGGAAGGACGCTCCGAAGGCGAAGCGCGTCAAGGAGTTGACGGGCGAGCGCACGTCCAGCGCGCGCTTCTGGCAGATGTCGGACGGGCGGGTGGAGGCGGAGCTGTCCGCGTTCCCGACCTCCTACCGGCAGGGATCGGCCTGGAAGCCGATCGACACGGCCGTCCGCAAGAGCGGACAGAGGCTCACCAACACCACGAACACCGCCACCAGCCACTTCGGCAGCAGGGCCGGCGAGCTGCTGCGGTACGAGGTCGGGGGCGGCCGGTCGGTCACCATGGGGCTCGACGGGGACGCCGACAAGGCACTCACCCCCAGGGCCGACGGCGACACGGTCACGTACAAGGACCCCAAGTCCGGTGCCGACCTGGTGTACCAGGTCGGTGCGGGGCAGGTGAAGGAGAACATCGTCCTGGCGCGGAAGCCGGGCGGGCCGCTCTCCTTCACCTTCCGGCTGAGCACGGACGGGCTGACTCCGCAGTCCCGCAAGGACGGCTCGATCGCGTTCTACGGAGAGACGTCCAAGCACCCCGTGCTCGTCGTCCCCGCCCCGTTCATGACGGACTCCAAGAAGTCGGAGTCCTCCGCCTACGGGCAGGTCAGCAGCAACAAGGTCACCCAGAAGCTGGTGCGGGACGGCAAGGGCTGGCGGCTGACGGTCACCCCGGACGCCGCGTGGCTCGCGGACCCGGCGCGCCAGTATCCGGTGACGGTCGACCCGACGCTCACGGTGGCGCCTCTCCCGGGCCAGTCGCAGGACACCATGGTCCTGTCCGACACCCCGGAGGAGAACTTCGGGGCGTCCTGGAAGATGTCGGTCGGCCGGACCGGTGCGGGCGTGGCCCGCTCCCTCCTGAAGTTCCCGCTGGACCAGATCCCGGCCGGGACGAAGATCGATTCGGCGCGGCTTGGCCTGTACTTCGACCAGGTGCACGCCAGCAACGCGTACGACGTGCCGCTGGCCGCGCACCGGGCGACCGGTGCGTGGGACGAGTCGACGGCGACCTGGAAGAACACGAACGCCCTGGTGGGCGAGGTGTCGGGGACGTCGGTACAGGCAGACCCGGGCACGGCGGGCAGTACGGCCGCGGTCGGCGAGTGGCCGAAGGAGCAGGCCCCGGGCGGCGACTTCGCGTACAACCGGAACGCGGCCAAGGGCGAGTCGTACGCCTGGCAGCCCGAGGTGCCGGAGTCCGGCAAGTACCGCGTGGATGTCCGCGTTCCCAAGGTCGACTTGGACGATGCGGCGACCGAGGCCCCGTACACGGTCACCGGCAGCAAGGGCGCCACCAAGCACACTCTCGACCAGAGCGAGGCCAAGGCCGGGAACTGGTCGCCGCTGGGTGAGCCGGTGGACTTCGCACGTGGCACCGCGGGCAAGGTGACCCTCTCCGGCAGTGGCGACGAGGACGAGCGCACGCTCGCCGGTTCCGTCCGCCTGGTCGCGGACGCGCAGGTCGTGAAGACCAAGGGCCAGCACAGCCAGTGGCACCGCTTCCCGGTGAAGGACACCGTGCAGAAGTGGATCGACGGCACGGCCGCCAACCACGGCTTCGTGGTGAAGGCGGTCGACGAGTCGGCCACCGGTCCGCTCGGCGGCCCGCGCTACGAGTCCGCCGACGGCAACTACGACGGCGAGACCGCCAACTACCCGCGCCTGACCGTCAGCTACGGTGCGATCGGCACGGAGCTGAGCGAGCCCACCGTGGTGCACGGCAGTGGCCCCGAGCTGTCCTGGGCCGCGTACACCAACACCTCAGGCGACGCGGCGAACGACCTGGTCGAGTACCAGGTGCACCGCTCCGACAAGCCCGGCTTCACGGCGGGCCCGGACACCCTGATCGCACCTGTCACCAAGACCGCGACGTCGTACCAGGACGTCTCGGCCGCCCCCACCCCGGCGGCCAGTGCGAACGAGATCGCGCGCACGCACTACTACCAGATCTCGGTCAAGACCAAGGGCGGCAAGGTCCTCGGCTCACCGGTGCGGGACGTCGGCGTGCCGAAGGCCGGGAGGACCCTGCGGATTCTGCCCGCAGCGGCCGACACCACCCTGTCGTCGAAGAAGCCCGACACCAACCTGGACAAGCTGCCCGCCGACGGTGCGGACCAGGCCTGGCTGAGCGTCGGCAACAACTCCGACACCGAGGGAACGACCCGCAGCGCGTTCAAGTTCCCGACCGACTCGATCCCCGACCCGATTCCTGACACCGCGACGGTCCTCCAGTCCCAGGTCCAGTTCTGGGGCGCGCAGACCACGACCGGCACGAAGGGCGCGACGTACGAACTCGCCCCGCTGAGCCGCGACTTCAACGAGGGCGGCGCCACCTGGAACAAGGCCGACGCCACCACTCCGTGGGCCAAGCCCGGCGGTGACATCGGCCCGGCGGTCTCCGACAGTGTCGGCGGGATCACCAGCGAGGTAGGCCGCCACACCTGGGACGCCACCTCGCTGACCCAGAAGTGGATCGAGAAGCCCGCCGAGAACAAGGGCGCGCTGATCAAGCTCAACAACGAGGCCGCGACCGCCCCGCAGGAACGCACCATGTTCCTCTCCGGCGAAGCGGCCGAGGAGCGCCTGCGGCCCCAACTCCGCGTGATCTACGTCGATTCCACGCCCTGGAACACGTACTACGCCCCGCACACCCCCACCCGGATGACCGAGGACAACACCTACCCGGTCGACGTCACCCTCACCAACACCAGCGACACGGCCTGGCCCGCCGGTGAGCGGAAGCTCTCCTACCGCTGGGCGCTGCCCGACGGCTCCGAGCTGACGGACACCCCCACCCTCAACCTCCGTACCGACGTCCCGGCGCTGCTCCCGGGCGAGGAGGCGATCGTCAAGGCGACGGTCAAGTCCCCCCTGGTGGAGGGAAACCGACGCGAAGGCCACGTCCTGATCTGGGACGTCTTCAACGCCAAGACCAGCACCTGGCTGTCGAAGACCGACAGCATCGGCGGCCTGGAACAGCCGGTCGCGGTCGAGGACCCGACCGCCGACCGCCTGGGCATGGAGAAGTACCACTCCTACACCGGCAAGAACACCGGCGCGGGCTCCACCTTCATGTCCAACCTGGGCTCTGGCAACGGCGTGTGGTCGTACAACGCCTTCAACAACCCCGGCCGCGGCCTCAACACCTTCCTGCGCCTGTCCTACAACGCGCAGGACACCTCGGACACCCAGCTGGGCCACGGCTGGTCCGCACAAGCCTCCGGGCCGATGCGCCTGGGCACGATGCTCGACTTCCACCCGGACAGCGCGCCGGGCGAGGTCTACATCACCGACGGCGACGGCACCCAGCACATCTTCCGCAAGCAGGGCGACGGCACCTGGCGCTCCTCGGCCGGGTACCACTACCTCCTCACCCCGAAGAAGGGCGTGACCTGCACCGACGGCATGGATGAGATCCCGGACGCGTGGACGATGACGCGCCCGGACGGGACCCGCTTCCAGATCGACTGCGACGGATACCTCCGCCAGGTCATCGACAAGAACAACAACGTCCAGACCTACGTCTACGAGGTGCGCGACTCCGGCAACCGCTGGGTCAAGTTCCTCAAGGAGATCAAGGACCCGGCCGGCCGGACCTCGCTGAAGCTGGACTACTGGCTGCCGGGCGACAAGACGTACGAGTACATCGACGCGGCGGGCGAGAAGGTCCCGGGCTACGTCCTGTGGGACCCGAAGATCTACGACCACGTGAAGTCGATGACCGACGTCTCGGGCCGGAAGATCACCTTCCACTACACCCGCCAGGGCACGCTCGGCCGCCTCACGGACGGCGACGGTACGAAGCAGGCGAAGGTCTTCAAGTTCGGCTACGACACGGCGCAGGGCAACAAGAACGTCAAGCTGACCAAGGTCACCGACCCGCGGAACAACACCACCTCGGTCGCCTACGACCGTGACCCGGAGTACCGCTGGTCGACCAAGAAGCTCACCGACCGTCTCTCAGCGGAGACGACCTTCGCGTACACCCCGACGGGCAGCGGCCGCACCACCAAGGTCACCGACGCCGAGAACCACACCTCGACGTACGTCACGGACGGCCTCGACCGTGCGACCACGGTGACGAACGCCAAGTCCCAGACCACCAGGATGAGTTGGGACGACGACCACAACGTCACCCTCATCGAGGAGAACAACGGCGCGAAGACGGCCTACTGCTACGACCAGAAGACGGGCTTCCCGATCTGGCAGCGCAGCGCCGAGGACAACAAGACGGGCGTGCCGAGCGCGGAGGAATGCGCGGGCCCGGGGAAGTTCCCGGCCCACTCGGTCCGCTACGAGTACCAGACCCGGGCCGATGGCTACGCGGCCGACCTGTGGAAGAAGACGTCGGCGGAGAACCGCAGCTGGCAGTTCACGTATGACAAATACGGCAACCTGACGCAGGTCACCGACCCGATGGGCGTCAAGTCCGTCGAGACGGGCGACTACACCACCACGTACGACTACGACGGCTTCGGCCAGCTCACCAAGGCGACCGACGCCAACGGCAACCCGACGACCACGTCGGACTTCGACCCGGTCGGCTACCCGCGCAAGACCACGGACGCGGAGGGCCACTCCACGCTCACCGCGTACGACGAGCGCGGTCAGGTCACGTCGGTCACTGATGCGCTGGGCAAGAAGACCACGCAGACGTACGACACGTACGGGCGTCCGCTGGTCGCGACGATCCCGAAGGAGCCGGGCGTCGTCCTGACGACGTTCGCCCCGGACTACGACGAGAACGACAACGTCGAGGTCTCCAAGGCGATCAACGGCGCCGTCTCAACCGGGGTGTACGACAAGGCTGACCAGATCATCTCGGCGACGGCCCCGCAGGACACGGCCACGTCGGGCAAGCGCGAGTCGACTTACACGTACGACAAGGTCGGCAACCTGAGGACCGTGACCGAGCCCAAGGGCACGGCGACGGCCGCTGACGCCAAGGATTACGTCACCACCAACACGTACGACGAGATCTACCAGCTCACGGACGTGACCAACGCGGCCGGTCACAAGGTCAGTTACGTCTACGACGGCGTCGGCAACCCGGTCAAGGTCATCGACCCGAAGAAGAACAAGACCGCGGCCGACGACTTCACCTCCAAGACCGACTACGACTTCAACCACCGGGTCATCGCGACCACGGACGCGGCGGGCAAGACCAGCCGCCAGGAGTACGACAAGGACTCGCTGCCGGTCAACGCGACGGACGCCGAGGGCAACAAGGTCGTCCGCCACTTCGACGACCGCGGCAAGCTCTCGTCGGTCGAGGCGCCGCACGCGGACAAGGTCGTACGCGTGACGAAGTTCGGCTACGACCAGGTCGGCAACCAGATCAAGGTGTTCTCGCCGCGCGGCGTGGCCACCGATCAGGCTGACGACTTCACGTCCGAGACGAAGTACGACGGGCTGAACCGCCCGAAGTGGCAGTACCAGCCGTACGACCCGAAGGACCCGCGCTACAACAAGAAGGTCTGGACGGAGACGAAGTACGACGCGGTCGGCCGGGTCGCCACGGTCTCCATGCCGCCGAGCTCGGGCGAGACGACCCGCAACGACACCACGTACGACTACTTCGACAACGGCTGGGTGAAGTCGTCCAAGGACCCGTGGGACATCCTCACGGAGTACGACTACGACAAGCTGGGCCAGCAGACGAAGCGCACGCTCACCTCGGCGGGCGGCTCCTCGAAGCGCACGATGACGTGGGACCACTACCCGGACGGCAAGCTCAAGACCCTCCAGGACGGAGGCATCCCGGTCGGCCAGTCGGTCGTCCTCGTCAACAGCACCGACAAGCAGAACGTGGCCGCCTCGGGCGGTGCGGAGTGGAAGCGGACGCTGAGCCGCGACTACGTGCACGCGCCTGGTGCGGGCACGGACTCCTTCCAGTGGAAGCTGAACATCCCGAAGGACGGCCGGTACGCGGCGTACGTCAAGTACCCGAAGGTGGCCGGGGCTTCCCCGTCCGCGACGTACTCCCTTTCCCACGCCAAGGGCTCCTCGGCGGTCAAGGTCGACCAGCGGGCGAACGCCGACGGCTGGGTCAAGATCGGCGACTACGACTTCAAGGAGGGCACGGAAGCTCAGCTCAAGCTGGCGGAATCCGGTGCGGGCACGGTGGCCGCGGACAGCGTGAAACTGGTCCGCGACAACTCCGCCGAAGCGGACGCCGAGCAGAAGAAGTTCGCGTACGCCTACGACGTCAACGGCAACATGACCTCGGTCGATGACACATCGTCGGGCCGCCGGATCGACGCGTACACGGTCACCTACAACGGCCAGAACCAGGTCGAGACGGTGACGGAGGCCCTGGCCGGCCAGGAGAAGAAGAAGACCGCATACACCTACGACGCGAACGGCCAGCCGGAGACCCAGACCCACCCCGACCAGTACTCCAAGTACACATACGACCTGCGCGAGCTGGTCAAGACGGTCACGGTCGGCAAGTCGGCCGATGACGCCGCGGCGAAGGTCTCGACGTACGACTACACCGACCGCGGTCAGAAGAAGCAGGAGATCAAGGGCAACAAGAACGTCGTCGGCTACACCTACTACCTCGACGGTGCTCTCAAGACCCAGACGGAGAAGAAGCCCGACGGGACCCTGATCTCCGACCACGCGTACGCGTACGACGCCAACGGGAACAAGGCGCAGGACATCGCGAAGAAGGTCAACGCCGACAAGCCGACGGACTATCTGGCGTCGACGACCGACTACACCTACGACCCGGCAGACCGGCTCGCGAAGTCGACGAAGGCGAAGGCCAGCGGAGGCACGGACGTCGAGTCGTACATCCACGACGACAACGCCAACGTCATCTCCCAGACGGTCAAGGGCAAGACGACCACCTTCGGCTACGACCGCAACCGTCTGCTGACGGCGACGGTCGACAAGGCTGTCGCCGATTACGTCTACGACCCGTTCGGCCGCCAGGACTCGGTCAAGGCCGGCAGCAAGGTCATCGAGAAGAACACGTACGACGGCTTCGACCATGTCGTGAAGCACGACAAGGCCGACGCCGCCGGGACTCTGAAGTCGACCACGTATGCCTTCGACCCGCTGGACCGGACGACCTCGAAGACCGAGGGCGGGACGAAGACCGAGTACAACTACCTGGGCATGTCCAGCGAGGTCCTCACCGAGGAAGTCGCGACCAAGCTCACGGCGTCGTACCAGTACAGCCCGTGGGGCGAACGCCTCTCCCAGGTCAAGCACGCGGCCGACGGCAAGACCGACGAGTCGTACTACGGCTACAACAGCCACACGGACGTCGAGACGCTGACGGGCAACGACGGCAACGCGAAGGCGACGTACGGCTACACGGCGTACGGATCCGACGATACGTCGGACTTCACCGGCATCGACAAGCCCTCGGCGACCAACCCGACGAAGGACGCGTACAACCCGTATCGCTTCAACTCCAAGCGGTGGGACTCGGCTTCGGGGACGTACGACATGGGCTTCAGGGACTACAGCCCAGGGCTGAACCGGTTCACCAGCCGGGACATGTACAACGGGGCACTTGCGGACATGGGGCTCGGCACTGACCCCATGACTGGGAACCGTTACGCCTTCGCCGGAGGTAACCCGGCAAGCTTTGCCGAGCTTGACGGCCACGCGCCATGTGCAACAGGTATCCAGGTGACCTGCGGCTCGACTCCCTCCTTCATGAAGGCTGGAACAGGGGAAAGCGGTGGCGGTAAGGCTCCTGGTGCCGATAAGGCTGCTGGCAGCCCCGCTCCTCCTTGCCGCATGCTCATGGCTGTATGCATCGAGTACAAGGCAGACGTCAAATCCCCCGTTGATCTTGTTCAGGAAGCATGGGACGCAAATAGCAGCCCTCTCGTACTCCTGTTGAAGGGAGAACCTCAAGCCTCCTGGGATTCACTTTTCGATCCCGCGTGCATAGAGGAACCGAGCACTGGAATGTGCGCTCCCACGACTGGAACGGTGGACATTGGTCCAGGTTCCTCCGTCGCCAAGGGTCTTGCCAGAAATATGGCCCTACGACAGATGAGGGCCGACCTCAAGGACGTCGTGAGAATGCTCTACGCGACAAACCAAGCCGGTAAGGGGCGCTCAGCCCTAGCGGGAGTGGCAGAAATCGGTGGAAATGCCCCGATCAACCTCATGGCTATTAGCGGAAAGGCGGATCGAGGAAAATCATTCGTTCCGCAAGTGGGAACCCCGCAAAACCCACAACGCTACACTGCAACTGCAACGGGCCGAAATAGTCGACAACACGACACTGAGTACATGATGCTCACCTACATAGGAAATCAGTTGGCCAAACACGGGGGCACGAACGCCACGGGTACCGTGGTGCTACACTCCTCTCAGCAGGCTTGCGTTTCATGCAGCTCGGTGATAGGTCAGTTCATGCAAGAATTCCCGAAAATTAAATTGAACTACACTTCGGGATGAAATACTGCTGCCCCGCAACGCAAAGCGTTGCGGGGCAGCAGTATTTACGAGAATGGGATGAGACTATGTCTGACGGAATATGGACGCCGGCGCATGAGGCAGTGGAGGTCAGTAATTACGAAGAGCTCACTAGGCTGCTCGACTCTGGAGTCGATCCCAATGAGGTGAGCTGTGGATTGACCCTCCTCAATCACGCGATCGACATTGAGGGAGACTCGGCCCTCCAAACAGGGTCTCCCGCTAATTCGGCCGCGACTGCAATCCTGCTGGCGTACGGGGCAGACCCTGATCTACCTGATCCTGGCGGCAGAACTCCGTCTGAGATAGCTGCCAGTTACGACCATGGAATGGCGGAAAGGATTCTGTCGCGGCTGACTGCAGTTCGTCGAATCTGTCAGTCGGAGTAGGGCATCGTTCACCTTATTTGCGGTGAGCCCTTCTCAACGTGGCCTGGTGCGCTGAGCATTGGCCAAGCTTGGGGCATGGCGAAGCTCCTGGTGGACGAGTTGTCAACGAAGAGCAACCGTCCACCAGGAGCTTCGTGTGCTTGCGTACCCCTCGACCATTGCCCTGTCTAGTTCTGCCCCGCGGCTCCTGGCACAGGCGTCCGCATTGCCCGCAAAGTCATCAAGCCAGCGAGCGCCTCGGCCATCGCAGGTGAGTGATCGAGCGGGCGTACAGGGCCTGCGCCAGGTATCCGGCTCGCGAAGTCGACGAAGGCGAAGGTCGGCGGAGGCACGGACGTCGAGTCGTACGTCCACGACGACAACGCCAACGTCATCTCGCAGACGGTCAAGGGCAAGACGACCACCTTCGGCTACGACCGCAACCGTCTGCTGACGGCGACGGTCGACAAGGCTGTCGCCGATTACGTCTACGACCCGTTCGGCCGCCAGGACTCGGTCAAGGCCGGCAGCAAGGTCATCGAGAAGAACACGTACGACGACTTCGACCACGTCGTGAAGCACGACAAGGCCGACGCCGCCGGGACTCTGAAGTCGACCACGTACGCCTTCGACCCGCTGGACCGGACGACCTCGAAGACCGAGGGCGGGACGAAGACCGAGTACAACTACCTGGGCATGTCCAGCGAGGTCCTCACCGAGGAGGTCGCGACCAAGCTCACGGCGTCGTACCAGTACAGCCCGTGGGGCGAACGCCTCTCCCAGGTCAAGCACGCGGCAGACGGCAAGACGGACGAGTCGTACTACGGCTACAACAGCCACACGGACGTCGAGACGCTGACGGGCAACGACGGCAACGCGAAGGCGACGTACGGGTACACGGCGTACGGATCCGACGACACAACCGAGTTCACCGGCATCGACAAGCCGTCGACGACGAACCCGACGAAGGACGCGTACAACCCCTACCGCTTCAACTCCAAGCGGTGGGACGCGGCCTCGGGGACGTACGACATGGGCTTTCGGGACTACAGCCCGGGGCTGAACCGGTTCACGAGCCGGGACATGTACACCGGGGCGCTTTCCGACATGAGGCTCGGCAGTGATCCCATGGCTGGCAACCGCTACGCCTTCGCAGCCGGCAATCCTGTCGGCAACGTCGAAGTCGACGGACACTTCATCTTCATGCTCGCAATCCCTGCCGGTGTATCGCTGGGCAAATTGCTCGTTGCTGCCACGGTGGCGACGGTCGCAGCCGCTGGAGCAGGGGCCGTCGCTCAAGATGTGGCCGACGGAACAGACGACGAAACATCTGCAGATGAGGAGCCAGCGCAGTCTCCCCGGACGCCCCGTGGGACTGATACCAACCGCAAGAGACCTTGCGGTTGGGTCGACCTCGGCGATAGGGACGCCAAGAACGGTAACCGTGCGACAGCAATGAACGCCTGCCTCACCGCTTCCTCGATACAGGGGGGAACGTCCACGACCGAGAAGGTCCGCCCGCCCGGATACAAGTGGGCGACAAGGACCGCCGCCCACTTGCGCGCGTTCCCGATCAAGCAGAACATCAACAACTGCCACCTTCTGGGGAAGCAGTTGGGTGGCTCGGGTACTGACCTGAGGAACCTTGCCACCTGCTCACGTAGCGCCAATGCACCACAGGATGGATCTCGGCAGGGGGCGGGCAACATGACCACCTATGAGAACCAGATCAGAGACGCGGTCGGAGGCGGCGAAGAGGTCGAGTACCGTGTGACACCGCGTTACAGCGGCAGGAGAACAGTTCCAACCGGCTTCGCCATGGTGGCCAACGGAACGAAGCCCGACGGAACTCCGGATATCAGGATCAACGTTTTCGTTTCGAATTCCCTCAAGAACCGAAATCTTGGGATGTTCAACGATCCGAGAACTGGGCGTCAGATCCCCACAGGTGGAGCCGAGTAGAAGAACAAGAGCAAGGAGTGTTCGCGAATGAAGGAAATGGAAGCCCTTCAACAGTTAATGCCACCACCTGGTGCTCCTGACATCAATGGTGGCGGGCAATGGGTCGGTATGAGTGAGTCCTGGGGAAAGGCTTTCCCGAGTGACTACATTCGCTTCATGGAGATTTACGGCCCAGGTTCGATCGAAGACTATCTGGCCATCCTGAGCCCAGAACCCAAGGACTCCATCTTGGAGCAGGAAAGTGGTGGGATGGCCCCAGAGACGGCCACGGCACAGCTAACCTGGGCAACTAGCCGGAAATCTGACGAGCTACTCGGGGCATCGCCTGAGTTGATCGCGTGGGGGATTGACTCAAGCGCGGATATCCTCTGCTGGGACGCCTCCGAGGCAGATTCAGAGAATTGGCCGGTCCTGGTTTACCACGCAGATGACGCGCAGTGGCGTCGTTACGACTGCGGGGTGACGGTATTCCTCTTGGGTATCCTGCAGGCGACTCTCGAAGAATGCCCCCTGGGGGAGGAGTCCCTGTGGGGCAAGGCCTCAGTAAAGTTCCTCACGACGGCTGAGCAACTGCGCCTGATGAGGCAAGGCCTGGATCCCTGGACAGGGGAACCGGACCCCTACGCCGGGATGTACGACTCCTGATTTGCCACTCCCGCCCGCAGTCTAAGAGCTGTCCCGTAACTGATCTTTGAGTTGTTGGGGCAGGGTCGTTTACCTACCCGTCGAGGGCGAGGTTGTGCATCCGGGCGATGCCGAGC